>JBCCGK010000149.1:0-22488 GCA_039029315.1 Bacteroidota bacterium
ACTTATTTTTTGTATGCGTCTTTTTTCCTCATTCTACAGCTTTTTTTGTTCTCATAGCCCCACTATGAGAACAAAAAAGAGCCTTGTCTGAGAAAAAAATACCTCCTAAAAATTCTTAGCACAGATTCCAAAACAGTCTCTTAGAATTTATTCTTCCACATCATAGACTCAACAGGCTTGAGGGTCCGGGTGGTGTATTTTGCATTAGGTTTGTTGTTGTAGGCATTGATGACCTCACCATTTACTTCGAAATAAATCAATTGGCCTACTGGCATCCCTGCATATACACGCACTGCTTGGGTGACCGTAATTTCGAGGGTCCAGGTATTGCAGAATCCAATGTCTCCCTTGCCGGCGGTTGCATGAATATGAATGCCCAATCGCCCAATACTACTTTTTCCTTCCAGAAAAGGTACATGTCGATGGGTCTCCGTATATTCCTCTGTAACTCCCAAGTATAAGGTATTGGGCTGGAGAATGTAGCCTTCCTCGTCAGGGATCAGAATTTCTTCGATTTGATTGTGCTTCCGGGCATCAAGGACTCGATCATTGTAGACTGCCAGATAGCGTCCAAGGTGGACATCGTAGCTATTGCTGCCCAAACACTCTCGTCGAAATGGTTCTATCAGGATATTGTTGTTCTCGATCTCCTCAAGAATCCGCGCATCAGTTAGGATCATAGTTCATTCATGATGTCATCAAAGAGTCTGGAATTGGCTTTGCCATTCTCTTTGGCTCCAAACAAGTTGTCCTCCTGTGAAGGTGGGGGTAGTTTGGATGGTTGCTGTTGTGGGGGTGGTGGTGGTTGGGTTGGGTTGGATTTGGGAGCAGGGAGTTCAGCCATTTCATACCCATTGACATGACTGATCTGTGTTTTGAGAAAAATTTGCAATTGGGTCAGAATCTGGTTCCGTCTTTGTGTCAGTTCCTCTACTTCTCGCAACAGAAGGTTGCGATCATCCTGCCCTTTTCGGACAATTTCCCGAGACCGCACCTCTGCCTCCCGGATTTTCAATTCTGCCTTTTGTCTGGCATTCTCAAGCGTATCCCTTGCAGACTGCTCTGCCTGCATGAGGGTTTTGTGAAGCATATCCTCCACCTCTTTGAGGGTAGCATAGCTTGCTTTGATACGCTCGAGTTCTTCTTTGAGGGCTCTCTGCTCAGCCAATTGCTGTTCCCACTCTTGTGACAACGCCTGCAAAAATGCCTGGACTTCATCTTTGTCAAAGCCCCTTAATGCTTTCTTAAAACTCTGTTGCCGGATCTCAATCGGAGTAATCATACATGTTCGATTGTCAGTCTCCACCGGATCAGTCGCCGGTCATCACTACACGAAAGTACGGAATTATCTGCTGTTAACCATAACAACTTATTGACGCTGTGCTTGTGACCATGATTTCTGGGTCCATCTATAACCTTAAGAAGATCAAAGGTCTGCCCGTCCCACAGCTTGATTGTTTTGTCCCTGGAAGCAGTGAGAAAGTACTGTTGATCGGGGGAAAAACAGATATCATTGATGGTGAACATATGCGCTGGCAAACTCTTTTCCAATCGGGCTTCCTGCTCAATGTTCCACACTTTGAGATGCGCATCACGCCCCCCACTCAACAGCTGATGGCCATTGGGATGGATGTGAAGAGAGAAGACCGAACTATCATGGGCCATCCATCTGTTCTTCACTTTCTTTTCTCCTGAATCCCAATGATGAATATGCTGATCACTACTTCCGATAAACCAGCTTGTATTCCCCCTGACCATTGCCCGCAAATGCTCTGTACTCACTTGAGTTTGTCCCATAAGCTCCATCGTGGGCAGTTGTATGGCCGACAGCAAGCCTTTTCCCTGCAATACCCACAATATCTGCTGCTGTGTATCTTCCTGTATGTCAAATATGGCTCCTGCTCCTAGCTGTAGGCTATGTATAAGTTCTTTTTTTTCCAAATGATAGAGATACAAAATCCCTTCACTGGACCCGGCAGCCAATATTTGGTGGGTCGAAAGATGGGTCAGACTGTAAATGGCTCTCGGGCTTGTCAACAAAGCTTCTCCCTCATCCCAGGCCCCATTCAGGTTCCATCGGGCCACAATCCCATCATCACCGGAAGAGAACAGAGACCCTCCCTGTTCATCGACTGCCAGCGCATAGAGAGAGCCTTTATGCCCGACATATTCGCCTAGTTTTTCGACTTGTACAGATATTTTTTTTGTCAAATGAACAATCTTATTCGGTATTCTCCTGGAAATATAAATGCTTATTGGTCATATCAAATGCACACAATCGCCCCAAGCCTTCTTTGTATTTGGCAAAACAGCCATTGTCTATGTCTAATACCTGATCTTCATCCAGTAAATCGTACATATCCCAGATTTCGTCGAGGTCTACAGGGGTATGCCCATGAATGATCACCCGATCCTTGAGCCAGGTCCAGTTGATATCATCGTACCACCATCGAATCCATAGCATAGATTTGAGATCACGCAAAGGATTATGCATGCGCCAGAGAAATCCATCCCTTTTTTCTCCTCCTTCTTTTTCCCCAACAAAATTCAATCCCGCATGAACCAGGATATATTGATCCACTTCATAATAATAATCCATGTCCCGGGCAAAGGCAAGATATTTCTCAGGAATACTCCCGGGATTGTCTACCCCGAAACTTGCGAGGGTTTCTTGTCCACCATTGTACAGCCACAGTTCCAGCTCTTTTTGGTTATGAGCTGCTTTCAACATCATCTCTTCATGATTCCCCTTAAGACAATGTATCTGAAATCCAGCCGATTGGAGATCCATCAAATAATCAAGCACGCCTTTTGCATCCGGCCCGCGATCAATATGATCACCGAGCACATACAAATGGTCATTGATGGTCAGTTCTATTTGATATTCAACCAGTGTACGGAATGTTTGAATACAACCGTGAACGTCTGTAACAGCTATCTTACGCATGAGTGGGTTTCCCTTAACTCTGGGCCAAAAAATAAAATGATTTTGGGAAAGTCAGGCATTTCCAATTCTTCTGCAAAAGTAATAACTGATTCAGGATTTTCCTGAAAGAACTTCTCATTGTACCTTCCCGCTAAATTTCATCGATATATGATACATCATCAGTCTCTACTCAGCATTCTTTTTGCAGCACTTATCATATGGGGTTGCCAGCAAGATGCTTCTCCCTCCCAAAATGGTTATTTATCCCCAAATCCAAACGTATCTTCTACGGATATGGTATGTTTTAATGGAAATATCTATACCATGAATGAGAAACAGCCGATGGCAGAAGCCGTGGTTGTCCGTGATGGCAAGATCGTTTTTGTCGGCGAGATGGAGGAAGCGCGATCTCATTATCCCAAAAATATTCAAGTACTCGACCTTCAGGGTAGAACCATGATTCCAGGCCTGATAGAGAGTCATGGACACATTCTTGGATTGGGGCGCAGCAAGCGAACACTGAATTTGATGCATGTCAAGAATTATGAAGAATTGGTCGAGATGGTTGCTGAAGCTGTCAAGACCACACCGAAGGGTGACTGGATTCTGGGAAGAGGATGGCACCAAAGTAAGTGGACACCACAACCCCAGCAAATGATCAAAGGCTACCAGACACATGAAGCATTGAGTGCGGTCTCCCCGGATCATCCGGTATTTTTGACACATGCCAGTGGCCATGCATCTTTCGCCAATGCCAAAGCTATGGAAATCGCAGGCATAAACCTGGAAACGAAAGTGGGGGAAGATGGGGAGATCATTCGCTATCCAGATGGGAGAGCGACAGGGATCTTTTCTGAAAAAGCGGAAAATCTGGTTGAAACACATGTTCCCAAATCTACTCCAGAGAGCATTCGTAAAGATCTGCAGGCCGCAATCGACGAATGCCTCAAGTATGGAATCACCAGCTTTCAGGACGCAGGCTCCAATCAGCAGGCTATAGACATCTATGAGGAATTTGTTGCTGAAAATAAAATGGGAATCCGGCTGTGGTCTATGTTATCGGGTGGCGATACTGCATTGCTACGACATTGGTTTCAAAAAGGGCCGCTGGTAGGAGACCACCTTAGTGTACGATCGATTAAGCTATATTCAGACGGGGCACTCGGGTCCAGAGGTGCATGGCTCCTGGAAGAATATGCAGATCGAAAAGGGCACTTCGGCAATCCAATCATGCCCGTGTCCTATATTCATGAAGTTTCACAAGATGCCCTGACTTTTGGGTTTCAGCTGTGTACACATGCGATTGGAGACCGGGCCAATCAAGAAGTATTGAACCAATACGAAAAAGCATTTCTGGCAGCTCCTGATCAGGCGAAAGACCACAGGTTCCGTATCGAACATGCCCAACACCTTCATCCAGATGACATCCCTCGATTTGGCCAACTGGGCGTCATTGCTTCCATGCAAGGCATTCATATGTCGTCTGATCGTCCCTGGGCCATCGACAGACTGGGACTGATGCGGATCAAAGCTGGTGCCTATGTGTGGCAAAAGCTTCTCCAATCCGGGGCAAGAATCATCAATGGCACAGACACCCCTGTGGAGCCGGTCAATCCTTTTGCCTCCCTCTTTGCTTCCATCACACGACAAACGCTTCAGGGAACCCCGGAAAACGGATATGAAGCAGATCAGGCGATGAGCAGACATGAGGCCTTGAAATCTTACACCCTGGATGCTGCCTATGGTGCATTTGAAGAAGCAAAAAAAGGTTCCATAGAGGTAGGTAAATTTGCTGACTTCACTGTTCTTTCTGCTGATATTATGAGCATTCCAAAACGAGAAATTTTGGATTTGAAGGTTCTGTTTACCGTTGTTGGAGGAAAAATTTTGTATATGGGAACTCCTTAAGAACAGGAACTGTTACACAGCTATACATTCATTTCCAGCAAAAAAAAAATTATCTGACACACCTGCACAACGGAGGCCCCACTCTCTCTGTCTTTCCCAAAAGTTGGTAAGATTTTGGCTTCTACGATACAAACACATTTTCCATGCAATTCAGAAAACGGCTCCCCTATTTGATATTGATTTTACTTATCATCCCGATCGGACTCGCAAGTAGAAAATTTGACCTGGAACTCCCTTATATCTACGGCAAATACGCACCAGATGTGTTGTGGGCTACTGTGATCTATCTCGGACTTCGCTTCCTCCTCCCCCAACGGCCATTGGTGTTCGCTGTCATTGGCTCCCTCAGCTTCTCCTATTTGATAGAAGTCAGCCAATTCTATAATGCTCCATGGATTGATAGTATACGAGCGACCTGGTTGGGAGGACTGATCCTTGGATTTAGCTTTCTCTGGTCAGACCTGGTGTGCTATGCCTTGGGGATATTTTTGGGCTATGCACTCGATCGGTGGTGGGTACAGAAACATCCCTCCCTCCTGTCTCGCAAAACAGGAATACTTGGGATGAAAAGTAGGGAGTAGTAGTCTTGAAAGAAATGAAACATTAGTGGGTGGTACCCGTTCAAAATAACTATGCCTCCCACCTGCATACGACTTAACCAAATGCTCATGAAGGTTCCTTTGTCTTGCTTTCTCTCTTCTCCTTTTCAACATCATAGACGCTTTTCCACCTCTTTGATGATTGGAGCAATGATTCTGACCAGTTTTCTTCAAGCCCAGCCTCGTCGAAACTGCGGAACCATGGAGCATCTGGAGGATCAGCTTGATTCCAATCCCAATATGTTATATGACATCAGACGGATAGAGCGTGACACGGAGTTGGCGGCAAAAAGCCTGGAGGAAGACAATAGTATGATTACCATTCCTGTGGTCATACATGTCGTCTACAATTCTGCTACACACAACATCAGTGATGAACAAATCTATTCTCAGCTTCGGGTATTGAATGAAGATTTCCAGCGACAAAACCCTGACAGGATTCATACCAATCCGTTGTTTCGGGATGTTGCCACAGATACACGGATTGAATTCAGGCTGGCAGAGTTGGATCCCAATGGCCAGCCAACGAATGGAATCACTCGAACCAGGACATCCAGAAACCTTTTTTACTCCTCTGACAATGCTGTCAAATACAGCGCCATGGGAGGGGTAGATCCCTGGCCAACGGGCGAATACCTCAACATATGGATTTGTAATCTAGGATCAGGCATTCTGGGGTATTCACAATTCCCAGGCGGCCCCTCAGAAACTGATGGAGTGGTGATAGGGTATCGTTATTTTGGGACGACTGGTCCTGTGCGACCCCCATTCAATCGGGGACGCACCACCACACATGAGGTTGGACACTGGCTCAACCTTCGACACATCTGGGGCGATGGCCCATGTGGTGCAGATGATCATGTGGATGATACGCCCCTGGCAGAACGCCCCCACCACGGATGTATAGAGGCAGCTGAATCATGTGGATCTCCTGATATGGTTCAGAATTTTATGGACTATACAGATGATGCTTGCATGAATCTGTTTACCTCCGGACAAGCTGCTCGTATGCGCGCACTCTTTTCAGCTGGCGGAAGTCGGGAGAGCATTCGGTACTCAAGAGGTTTGCTTCCTGCACAAGAAGAATCCGAGCCAGAACCTGTCATTACATTTTTTCCTCCTGAGCGATTAACAGTAGATGGCGTTACAAGCTCAACCGCAACACTTAGTTGGGAGGAAATTCCTGGCGTAGACAAATATAAAGTCAGGGTTAGAAAAGTCGGGGAACAGGAGTGGGCAACGCGCACCTTTCTCCAACCATTTGTGAATACCAACAGACTTCGCTCTTGTACGGAATATGAATTTGAAGTGGCCAGCCTTGGCACGGATATTCAGAGTACGTTTTCGAATACCTTTTCCTTCCAAACGCTAGGATGCACCCAAGCCGTAGCAGATGCAGGCGATGTGGTTCCACGAAATCTTCATACAACGGAAATCATGGGTCGGCAAGCCACCCTCAATTGGGACATTGTGCCCCAGGCGACCAGTTACCAGGTTCAATATAAACAACTTGGGGTCAAGAGAGTGTTTACAAAATTGACCTATCAACCCGCGACAGTCCTGTATGGACTCACAACAGGTGAAAGATATCTCTATCGAATTCGAGCCAATTTTGCCGATGGCCCTGGCGAATATTCCAAAGTCTCTTCATTTGTGCCCGGTTCTTCCAACTCGAACACACTGGTATCCCGCCAAAGCAGCCGGATGAGTCGAGAGGCAGGTGCCTACTTCCGAACCTATATGGATGCCCGGACAGGATCTGTCACAGTGGAGATTGATTTTTATGAAGGAGAAACTGTTCTCATCTCAGTCTTCGACGCCAGCGGTAGAGAAGTTGAGAGTTATGATCCGTTTGCGATCTATGCAGGCGAGCCTTTTGATCTGGACCTTGGACACCTTCCCGCTGGCAGGTACAGCATCCAACTAGAAGATTCGGATGGGTTCCAGCATGTGAAACAGATTCGAAAGCAGTAACAAGTTCCTGTCTGAGGCATAACCTGTGATCTAATGGATTGAGATGCCTCATTTCAGCTTGCTTACAAATGTAATTCCGACCTACAGGAACACTCCCTCATTGATCCCAGGGCTAGTAAAACACATCTATTGGCTGGGTGATTGGGAAAAAATCCTTCTACCTACCATCTCAACATTCCCAAAACCGATCAACAGGATATGCACACAACTCACTGATTACAAATATATTATACCCTCCCAATCATTCTTTTCCTCCGATACCCTAACCAAATCCCACATCCTCTTTCTTCATTCTTCGATAATTCCCCTGTCAGTTTTGGTATAAATCCGTAATTCCGCCAGGGAGAACAAAATGGAATCAGCATGAATTGCCAATTCCACATTCCTGCCAACCCGGAAAGGGGAGGAATTCCCAATTTGTTTATTTCAGTCGGATTCAGCCGTTTCAATCGGGTGTGATGCCCCTCTACCTTTGAGACATCGGTTCAACCCTTTAATCAAAAAACATTATGAAACGGTCAATGATATTCACCCTCACCTTTTTGTTCCTTGCCTTTTCCTCCTTGCACGCTGGACAATCTGCCTCTTCCCATGCTTTGCCTCAGCAGGCAGTCTCTTCGGAGCAATCAGATATTTCCTCTCCCAAGGAAGAAAAAACCAATGGTCAAAAATCCACTCAAAGTGCCTTGTTAATGCTTGGCAGTTTTGGTGCCGCGTTCGGGCTTGCCCAAATTGGTATACCTTTCTTACCCATCCTGTTTCTTATTGGCGGAGCATTTTTTGCAGCACGCGCCATCAACTTCGGACGAAAGGCAAAAAGAAGAGCAAAGAAAGCCGCCAAAAATAACGATAGTACCGATTCCTCCGCAAAGGAAGAAAGCCTTGGATCTCTTGGCATGGCATTAGGAATAGGCGCTATTGCTGCTGGAATTGCCGCAATTATCGGATTGGGAGTCCTATTCATTAACATCTTCCGATACAGTTGATCAAGCGGCCAGCACACCCATGTTGACACAAGCTTTGCATCAATAATTAGCTCACCTTTGCCACTCTTATAGTTCTTGACAATCCAGTGGACGAGGCGTTTCATTCAGATGTAGGAGGTATTCCCCACATTCATCCAGTCGCGCCTTGATTCTCCCCTTGTTGATAGAACCAAAAATTCCCAGAATTTCCATTCCATTCGGGCCTTCAATATTGGTAAACTCAGGTTTAACAGTATTGAAGGCCGACAAGGATGGGTCATTGGCTAATTGGTAACTGGCGAGATTTTGATCCATACTGGTGATCTCAAATCGAAAAGCGTCTGGCAAGAAATCAATGACTTCACTACATTTTGTCTGATTATTGACTGCATAGGTATAGACATTGACATCTTGCGGGTCCATATCATTGAAGAAAGCTGTGATGATTTCTTTTTCCCGGAACTGATAACACATGGTCGCGCCAGACTGACAGCGCACATTCGTTGTAAACAGATCTGTGGGGCCATATACAGCGGTCTTAGGCACAAAATTTTCCTCATAATCAAGGAATGCACGAATCTCAAAGGCTTTGCCCCCACCTGCGCTGAATTCAATTTTATATTCAGATACCAGGTCAACGACTCGAAGGCATCTTTCACGTCCGGGGCCGGGGGTAAAATTGGGGATAAAAAATTCTGATGGTTCTGGAATCCCGGTCTGAGATCTCAAGACAAAATCATCCTTGCCGGGTTGTAAGATTTCCAGCTCATAGGTTTCTCCCGATTCGAGGCTTTGCGTTCCCGTTGTTTCAAATTTGTACAAGGTTGTATTGGGGAAAAAGAGACCATCGGGTTCATCTTTCGGCTGGTCATTGGTCTCAACAGCTTCCCAACTTTTGTTCGCTCCACGCAAATTTACCAATAAGCCTTTCGCGCTTAAATCATTTTCTTTGGCATATTCCAATGCGTCGCCTTCTGGCAAAAATCCATTGGCAACTCTGATATATTGGACACTGTCTTCAGGATTCAATACCCCATAAACCACCCAAATCTCTTTAGCAGGGGCATTCAGGTTGACCTCAGTACTACAGCTTGTCCAACAAACGATGCAGCAAGCCAACAGGATTAGATGAAAGATCTTGTTCATATAGTGTTCATTATCTCGATGCGAATATGGAATAAAATTCTATTTTTGCCCAACTTCTGAGCAAGTCTGCAACCTATACACTCATTTTCTTTTTTATACTAACGCGAAATTTTCAGGGATGTCTACTGCAAAAAAAGAAATCAAGCGAGTTACCACCCATATTCTTCGAGCCATGAAGGAGCAAGGAGAGAGAATTTCTATGCTCACAGCCTATGATTATTCGATGGCCCGGATTGTCGATGATGCGGGAATCGATGTTGTATTGGTTGGAGATTCTGCTTCAAATGTGATTCATGGGCATGAGACGACCCTGCCTATCACCCTGGATCAGATGATCACCCATGCTTCCTCAGTGGTACGTGCGGTCAGGCGGGCCCTTGTGGTAGTAGATTTGCCCTTCGGGACGTATCAGGGCGACTCAAAAAATGCGCTAAAAAGTGCCATTCGCATCATGAAAGAATCCGGAGCCCATGCCGTCAAATTGGAGGGAGGGGAATTCGTAATGGATTCAGTAGCACGAATCATCAGTGCTGGTATTCCTGTGATGGGCCATTTGGGACTTATGCCCCAATCCATTTATAAATATGGGACCTATACGGTTCGGGCTCGGGAGGAAGATGAGGCAGAGCAATTGATTGCTGATGCCCGAAAACTGGAAAAAATCGGATGTTTTGGCATTGTGTTGGAAAAGATTCCCAAGGAGTTGGGCGAAAAAGTATCCAGAAAGCTGGGCATCCCGACCATTGGTATCGGAGCAGGCCCCGGTTGTGATGGACAGGTGCTTGTGTCTCATGATATGTTAGGCATCAACAAAGATTTTAGTCCTCGTTTTTTGCGGAGATATGCTTCCCTATATGATCTTATGAAAGAAGCTGTGGGCAAATATATTGAAGATGTAAAGGCTCGGGATTTTCCCAGCAATAAGGAAGCTTATTAGCAAGTATTCCCCTTTCATTTCCTGTGTTAGATAATACACATTCTCTTCCTCGGTGGGAGCAGAAGAATACAGATATTGGCTAAGAGACTGTTTTGAACATCTGTCACTTATTGTTTGTATGCGTCTTTTTTCCTCATCCTACAGCTTTTTTTGTTCCCATAGCACAACTATGAGAACAAAAAAGAGCCTTGTCTGAGAAAAAAATACACCCTAAAAATTCTCAACACAGATTCCCAAACAGTCTCTAAGTCGTTTCCTTATCCATCTATTACAGACAATGATCATTCATCTCGACAAAGCAGGGTCTCTCATTCGCTTCAAGGATTGTCTGGCTTCCACCCTGGCAGAGCCTACTGTACAGGGAGTGTTCATTCTCGCTTGTGAGGCCAACCAATTGCCTGAAGACAAACTCAATGAGCTGCTACGAAAGGTCAGAGTACCTGTAATTGGAGGAATCTTTCCTGAAATTTTTCATCAACAGACGCGCCTCGATCGAGGATTCATTATGTTGGGTCTGCCCCAAGCGCCGGAAGTCTCACTCATTCCGAATGTGAGCAATCCAAAGACAAATCTCAGACAACATCTTCACAGTCACTCTTTGCCCAAAGGAGCGGCAAGGACCATGATCGTTTTGGTAGATGGGCAAGCCACACGCATCTCAAGCTTGATGGAAGCCTTGTATTGTCGTTTTGGTTTGCAAACAAATTTCCTGGGGGCAGGAGCCGGGTCCCAGCATTCCGGCTTACAAGGCTGCTTATTCAGCAAGGAGGGGATGCTCTCAGATCATGCGATTCTGGCGAGCTTGGCCATTCCAAGTCACATCCATGTTTCTCCCAGGACCCAAAAGCTTCAGGGGCCATTTCCAATTACGCTGGGAGATCCCAATACCATTCAGCTATTGTCCCATAAACCAGCCTTTGAGCACTACCGTCATATCCTTGCGGCAGCAACTGGCCAGACTGTTAACAGACAAAACTTTTCTGAGATTGCCCGATTCTATCCATTTGGGCTGAACCGCTCGGAGGGCAAGCGGATCGTTCGGGAACCATTGCTTGTCAGAGATGATGGAGCCATTGTCTGTCGTGGAGGAATGGAAGGGGAACATTTTGTGGATATCCTTAGCTTTTCTCCCCAAGAATCTTCCCCTCTAGAGGCTCAAACAACTCTCAGCCACCCTACCAATATTGATTCTACCTGCCTGCTGCTGACCAGCGTTGCTCATGCTCAACACATGGCGGATGCGTTCACGAGGATGCTTCGCAGTCAACAACAGCTGCATCCTTCCTTCATTGGTGCACTGACTCTGGGGGAGATCGGAAATCAGGGAGGCACACATTTGGAATATCATTCGCACACAACCGTAACCGGACTATTGGACGCCTAATTCATTTTGATTGAAACCTGTGTCACATTCTCATAATACTGAAACCCTTCACATCCTGTATGAACTCGCCATGTCTGTCGGGACAAGTCTCGATCAAGACAAGATGCTACAGACATGCCTGTCTACGGTGAGTCGCAAACTCCAATGTAAGGCGGTTGTCATTTATTCGTATGATGAAAGTTTGGCAGGTATAGCGCCAGATTTGGAAGAAGTCTATTCGATTCCTGAATCTTTAGACCAAAATCTTACTTTCCAGACTGCTTATTCCCAATTGGCGGGTTTCATTGCGACTAAATCAGTTGCAGAGATCTCAGCACTCCTTCCTATTAAGGGAACGAACAATCAGGAGGACTACTATCATCTTCTGGAACTGCCAAACTATGGGGTGATGATTCTCCTCAAGCAAGCATCTCCCCTGTCTGAGACCTGGATACTGGCCCTTCAACCATTCCTCTCACAGCTAGGTGCGGCTTGTATGGCCTGCGAAAATGAAGCGGAGCTACAACGCTACAGAAGAGAGAAATCGGATGAGGTATATCTCAACCGGACAGATCTTCTCAAAGCCAAAGAGCGTGCAGAAGCTGCCAATCGAGCCAAAAGCGACTTTCTTTCTACCATGACCCACGAACTGCGAACCCCTATGAATGGCGTCCTGGGCATGACTCATCTCTTGTTGGATACAGATTTGGATGAAGAACAACTGGATCTCATCAGAACAATTCGGACGAGCGGGGATACCCTACTCAATATCATCAACGGGATACTCGACTTCTCAAAAATCGAGGCCAATAAGCTGGATTTGGAAGAGATCACTTTCCATTTGAGAGAATGCGTTGAGGATTGTTTGAACCTCATTACCCCAAAAGCAGTAGAAAAGGGCTTGAATCTGGCGTATTTCATCGAAGAGGGCGTGCCAAAAAAGTTTATGCAGGATGTCACACGGGTTCGCCAAATTCTGACCAATCTCCTGGGCAATGCAATCAAGTTTACAGAGAAGGGCGAAATTGTTGTTTCTGTTACTGCAAAAAAACTTCAGGAAGAATCATACGAGATTACCTTTCAGGTCAAGGATACCGGGATTGGGATTCCCAAGGACAAGATGAATCGTCTCTTCCGCTCATTCAGCCAGGTAGAAGCCTCCACGACCCGGAAGTATGGTGGAACGGGGCTCGGACTTGTGATCAGCAAAAGATTAAGCGAAATGATGGGGGGACAGATGTGGGTAGAAAGTGAAGAAGGAAAGGGGTCAACCTTTTTCTTCACCATCCTTGCCAACAGCATTGAAGAGGATCCAATCGAAGCAGTAGAGAGCTTTCACCTCTCAAGCAAAAAGATTCTTGTAGCTGTGGATAACAAAACGAATCGTAGCCTGATCCTATCTTATTTGAAAGCATGGCAAGCAGAACCCTATGTCTTGTCTTCTGCAGAAGAGGACCTGATTTCTGCCATTCAAAGCTATCAACCATTGGATGTTTTGTTGATTGACCTTGATCTTCCCGATCGAGAATCTCAAGAGATCATCAATGAGTTGCACAAGCAATGCCCGGAATTGTCGATGGTGATCCTGAGCAATCTTGGCAAAAAGCTTCAGTTACCCAGTGCGACTTCCTTCATCAAAAACATTTCCAAGCCCATTCGTCCATCCTCTTTGTACGATGCGCTGATGACAACAACCTTTGGACGGCCCAAACAAATAAAAAAATCAAAGATCAAGCCCAATTTTGATCAAGAGATGGGCAGCAAATTTCCCATGAAGATTTTGTTGGCGGAAGACAATCTGGTCAATCAGAAGGTCGCGCAAAAGATCCTCCAAAAGCTGGGATATCAGATTGACATTGTCTCCAATGGCCTGGAGGCCCTGGAAACCATTCGCGAAAGGGCCTATGATCTGATCTTGATGGACATCAATATGCCTGAAATGGGGGGCGTAGAAGCATGCAGGCATATCAGACAATTGAAATTTCCTTTTGTTCAGCCCTATATCGTTGCCTTGACGGCCAATGCAATGAAAGGAGATCGCGAGCAATTCCTCAAAGAAGGAATGGATGATTACCTCAGCAAGCCCATACAAATTGATCAATTGACAGAGGCATTGAAGCGCTCCAAACTTATCTCACTAAGGTGATCGTTCCTACCTCATGTAACAATCTTGGCGCATAATTGGTCAATGGATTGTTGGCGATAATCGTGCCTTGAATGCGGTATGTATAGACGCCTTCGGGCGCATGCGTTCCTTGATATCGTCCATCCCAACGTTCATCAGGCTGGCTGGATTGAAAGATTACGCGCCCCCATCGATCATAGATATGAAGCTCATAAGTCTGGATACCCACTGATTCCAGAAAAAATTCATCATTGATGCCATCACCATTTGGACTAAAGGCATTGGGGACGGTGATCCCGGATTCTTCAGGAATGACACATACACTTGCTATGGCACTGTCAGCACATCCTCCTTCATTTGTCAGCACAAGCTTCACCAAAAATTCTCCCAGACTATCATATCTATGGGAAGGATTCTGACCAAAAACATAGACTTCTTGTGTTCCATCCCCGAAGTCCCAATATCCGCTATCCGCGCCTGTACTTTGATCAATGAATTGTACAACAGGGTCGGAGCTTCTCTGACATCGATCATTGGGATTAGGCAGGAAGGAAGCCCGAACAAAGGGAAAGCGAGGAATCTCTGTCATACCATCCTTTTGGCAGCCAGTCAGAATATCTGTAACAATCACTTCATAGCCAAAACCTGTAGGCGCAAACAGGCTATCTCCAGTCTGCGGAGGTTGGGTATTCCATTCATAGGAATACACTCCCTGTCCCTCAACGATTGCAAGGGCGAAGCCATTGTCACCAAAACAGACAGCCTCACTTTGTGCAAAACCCAATTGAAAGTCTGGATGAACAGTGATAGAAACCTGTGCCATGACCTCATCTGAACAATCATCTGAGGCTGTAACCGTGTAGCGGGTATTATCCGAAGGACTCAGGGCATGTTCAGCCCCCACGCCTACTCCCTGATCCCACATATATCGATAGGGCGCTCCATTTCCTCCTGTCGCACTAGCAAGGATGGTCACAAACTCTCCAGGACAAATGGTGAACTCGTCAAATGCGACCCCTACTTCGAGGGGAGGTCCAACACTGCTCACCCCCACTACAGAACGCTGACAATCTCCAGAACCAAAGGTGTAGGTGATCAGATATGCCCCCCCCGTTCCTGCCAGTACGGGATTAAACTGATTCCCAACAATGCCAGGTCCCGAATAACTTCCTCCAGCAGGAATTGCTTGTAAGGTATAGAGGGTGTCCTTGTAGCAATAATGAGGTGCAAGATTCTGGAGTTGAAGAGTAGGGAGTTGGTAGACTTCTATTTCGGCAGAATCCAAACAGCCCATTGGAGTCTGGTAATAGATTCTGTGGAAGCCAATTCCGGCAGTTTGTGGATCAAATATTCCACTTATGCTATCCATGATCCCTACCCCACGCCAAATTCCTCCTGGAGAGCTCGACCTGAATGCAAAAGCAGGGGCTCCTTCACACACAGCAGTATCCGTGGGGATCGATCTTGGATACACCACCATCGTCATGCTATCTGAGCAGGTATTGGCAGTATAAACGAGTGTATGAGTCCCATGTCCGGCAACAAATGGATCAAAGATACCTGGAAAATTGGGGTCTGTAATCCCAGCACCAACCCAATTGCCATTTCCAGGAGAGCGCTGAACGTTCCACCAATCCAGAAGAATGGCTGTATCTTCACGACAAAACGATAGTGTATCGGGGTTCAGATAGATTCTGGTTTGCCGGACATACGCAATGCGGGATGCCTCACATCCATCCACCTGATAGGTAAGGGTATCATTGAAGTTGGCTCCAGCATTCACCCCAGGATCAAATATTCCGTTCACAGAATCGATGATCCCGCCAAATGTGCTGCTCCAGATGCCTCCTGCTGGTTGAGGCACAGTCAAAGCAAATGGATCTTCTTCAGGACAGGCAACAAAATTGAATCCTATAAATATCTCTTTCACAAACAGGTCCATATTGGCAGCACATCCTTGCAGGGAATAAGTAAGGCTATGCGCACCAGGACCAGCGATTCCCGGATCAAAGACCCCCCCAAAGGCATCGACTATTCCGGTTCCGGTCCAACTTCCTCCAATGGGAGTAGCATTCAATAGAAATGGATCTAGAGATTCACAGACAGTATCCAGGGAAGGAATAACAGGCGTGGCGATGCTGATCTCTTTGGAGTCCGTGCACCCATTGGCTGTATAGCTGACAGTGAATACGCCTGAAGTGGATGGGGGAGTAAAAAGTCCTGATGGAGACACATGCATGCCAGTCCAGCTTCCTCCTCCCGGAGCAAATCCGCTAAGCTGAAATGCTGCCGTTGACGGACAAGCAGCTTCAGCAAATCCGGCATCAATTTCCTGAACAGTAATCTGCATGTCGGCGGCACATCCATTGGGTCCCCAATAGGTAATGGTATGGATGCCTGCCCCAGCAGAATCGGGATAGAACTCCCCCAACCAGTTGTCGGTGATTCCGCTTCCAGCCCACCACCCATTAGGGGGAGTGGCCATCAGCAGATTTGGAGGATCTGACTGACAGACCACCAAATCTGCAGGCATGATCGGAATTGGACTGACACTGATATTGACCATATCAGTGGCTGGCGTTGAGCCATTTGCATCACTGACTGTCACAGTATATGTCGTATTGGTATTTGGACAGACAGTATGTGGGCCGGGACTATTCGGCAAAGGAGGATTCCAATTAAACTGGTAGGAAGAAACATCCCCGCCCGTGACTTCTGCAAAGAGGCTTGTGCAGGAACCTACACATACCACCAGCGTATCTGCAATGAGTGTGACCTCCAAGGGGCAATCAATCACCGACAAGCTATCTGTAGTACTCAAGGTCCACAAACTATCACATTGGTCCAGAAAAAAGCTTTGATAAGTAATGCTGTAGGCTCCGCTTTGGTTGAGTCCAGGACTGAGTAGAAGTTGTGCAGAAGTTGTGCTGTCGTTCATGCACCCCAAAGGATTGGCTGAGAGAATCGTAGTAGACAATGGACCATCGATGCCAAAGGAGGCAGAAACAATCGAATCACAAGGAATTGGTGTACTGAAGTTCACAATAAGAGAAGAGGTACTACAAGCAGGGGTGATATCCGCCAAACTCATGTCAGGCAATATTGGTTCGGCTATATTGGCATCCCATTGTGCCACCCAACCTGTGCAGGTGACATTGGCATCGGAAGCAAAATGAATAGTCAGACATTCCCCGCTTGAAGTGATGGTCGGGGGAAGACTAGTCCCTGTATATGCAGGCCCAATCTGTGGGGAGAGGGTATCGGCCCCGTTAAATATTCTGACAAAATCAAAGCCATCTTCCAAACAGAAGCTGCTAAAATTCAGGCTGACAGAACTGGCTCCCGGCACACAAATACTGAAAGTAAAATTCTCATCATGATCATAATGACCTGTTGTTTGACCAGCCTCACTGTCTAGCAATATCCCCTTGCATTCATTGGTCAGGGCATTGGCCATATTGAAAATGGTTTGCGAAGATACAGACTGAAGGCCGGTTAGCCCAAAGCTGATTAGAAGCATTGAATACCGAAATATTCGAGGAAAGCTATTCTTCATAGATGCCTGGATTATCGCTGAATGGTGATCGTCTCCGTGCTCTCTTCTTCGCTCCAGTTCCCTGCTCTGTCCTTGATTTTGACAGTAAAAAACAGATCTTCACTTTGCCCATTTCCCAGCAGGAAAAGGGTCTTTATTGGAACTGTGAATGTCCCTCGAATGGCTACTTCCTGCCCAATGGGCGCAATCGGAGGAACATGATACAAGTCTGCAGAATCCAGACGACTATCCAGAACCCATAAGGTCTTCGTGTCGGGATTTTCACTTCCCAAATCTCCGTCATAATCCAGATATTCCAGCTCCAGGACGACTCCATTATCAAATTCTTGAACGATGCTTGGACTGATCTTCAATACAGTCAACTCTGGTATTGGGGAGAGAGGAGGGGCTTGTGGCGTGCAGGAGATTCCCCCAAGAAGCCAACAACCGCATATGAAAAGCATGAAAAGTCGAGTCTGATCCATAGCTGAGAACATGTAGATATTTACATCATCAGAAAAGAAAAATATTGCTTCATGTACAGTGCGCTTTCATCAGATGGAATCTCCACCAATGTCGATTGCGCTGGCTCCTTCACATATGTTCTAACAAATACCTGATCTCCACTGGAATAGGAAGTTACGGATAACGAAATCTTGTGAGAGAAAAACTCTGGACTTCCAAATAAGCCTACTTCTGTGATGGGCGTTTCGATCTCAAGTGCCTGTTCATTGCTGCCATCAAAGGCATTGGCAGACAGGCTGACCTTTAATTGATTGTATAGTAGCTGGGCGGATTCTGTTTCATCATCCTCAAAACTAAACCAAAGTATCAACTGGCTCGTTCCAGAAGGCACCACCACTGGCCCACTCCCGGACTGCCGATCCAATATTGTCCCTGCTCCATCAGCAAATGCGACCATTCCTCGACTTGAAGGAAGAATATTCCCCTGTTGTGGCAGATTTCCAAACATATCCTTGGCTCCACTATTGATCCAGGACTGTATATGTTCGAGGTAGGTCTCCTTTTTCTCGGGCCAGTCAGAATCAGGATCGATCCCTAATGGCATTCGTCCTGATTGCCCATCTATATCTCGGTTGAGGCGTTCCCATAGGACAGAAGCAGTCGCATCTCCTGGCTTCACTCGATATTGAAAATCTCCAGCAGGATTATTTTTGATGACGGGATGATACACCAACGTATTATAGGTACTATTGATCGAACGGAAATCTGGTTCAAAATTCCCATCATGACATCCACTGTTGGCACATGTTGGGAGAAAAACTGCTGCATGTAGGCCTTCGATGCTATTGAGGCTCAAGCTTTGGTTGGGAATGAGCAGGGTATCTCCTGTTGGTTCATTTCCCTCAAAAGGATTGGGAGGAGGCGCTTGCGGATCAGCACAAGACATTCCAAACAGCAGAATAGACAAAAGCGCGAAATGCTTCATTTTATTGATGATTGATCGCTCAAGATGTGTCGGACTTCTCAAATTCGATCGAAGAGAGACATCGCTTCAGGAGCCAATAAGCCGGATTGAAGGACATCTTGTTTGATTCCCAGAATATGAGCAATGGTCGGTACAATATCTGCCGAAGCACCTATGGGATTCCCCTCCCCTCCTACCGTCAGATTGGTGGGGACATTCGGACCTGCCATCATCCCAAAGATTCGACGTGCATTGTCATCATTGTGGTCATAGCCAAACCAGTTGTTCTCATCCTTGATGGGGTTGGGAAGGAGGTTGCGACCACATTCTGGCATGACAATCAGGATGGTATCATTCGCCATTTCAGGGATTTCTCGCTGAATATAATCCCAGAGAAAACCAACGCCATGATCAGATCGATGGAGGTTGGATAGGTAAGAGGTAAAATTGCCGTGACAAGCATCTACATTGTTGAGGTTCACAACTGTAAGATTGGGTTTAAACCATTTCATCACTTCACACGCATACCCAATGGTCTGTAGATCTCCCGTATTGTTCACAGGAGGTCTGATCTGTGTGTTGTTCCGGGTGTTTTCGAATGTTGTTTTGACAAATGTGCGGATGTCATGCTTCTCTTCTTCTGTATTGCCAATGCCTCCAATGGTGTCCGCTGCATGATCAAAGTTGTTGTCCAAAAAGTATTTCATCTTATACATCGGACTCAATTCGAACTCTGGATGGTAGACCTTGGCATTGGACAGATGATCGAATCCAACTTGCCCGAAGGTCACTGTTGGAGCCAGAAAATTGGCGGCATATTGAGGGCCGTATGATTCGTGCAGACTGGAATTCAGGAGAGGAACAGAGTTACCAATGCCGTTTCCGATGAACCACACCTTGGTCGCTGACAGGCCTGCATGTCTTCGGAGATACTCGAAAATGGTTGGATTCAAGGGTTTCTGACGCAGGCCCTGACTTCGGGTAGTATTTCCTTGCAAAGCCACATTCAAGCCCCCATAATGCCCAACCAGAGTGGCTTGCATTTCCTTAAAGAGGGTGCCCTGTTGCTGAAGAGTCTGGCTGAGAATGGGAGAAATGGGGACCTCTCCTGGACGATCTCCATCCACTCCATAGACAATTTTGTCATCAGGTGGTGCCCCATCCAACAGATTGTAGAGAATATTGCCCGGAATGGATTCATTTTGGCTACCATCCAGATATTGCTGCAAGACAGCATCTTGCTGGCGGACGCCACCTGCGAACAGCACAAAGACCACATGGTTCGCCAGACGCATACTGGTTTGCGAAAATAGCCGACCTGATGGCAGCAAATATGGCATCCCCACGGTTCCAGCCGTGGTCAAAGCAGTAGTTTTGAGAAAGGATCTTCGTTTCATGATCAATAAAATTGATATTCCTCTGACATGGCGAAGGAAAAATATACCAGCTCCGGCTGAATGTCCGGGTTGGATAGGATCATGGTTTTGAGAAATTTTTTCTCTGCCTGGCTCGGTTCCCGAACCAGAAATCGCTTGTAGGTATCTAGCAAAAACTGATCAAGATCTGCACGCATCTCTTCATCAGAGGGAACCAATACATCAGATCTGTTCATGAAGTTACTGATGACAATTTCATGGGCCAGATTCTTATCCCCTATAGACTCGATACTTTGCCGAATCTCTACCAATTCATTGGCAGAAAGGGCTTTTTGAAACAAGTTGGCATATAAAATGGAAATATATTGATCCGTTGTTTTTTGCTTGGTCTTCTCGATAGTCGAAGATGTCAGCTCAATCGGATTGATCTCGTACAGATAGCTATCCTCAGGAGAAGAACAGCAAATAGAGAGTAGCAGAAGCAGGAAAAACAGAAGACGCATAGGCACTAAAAATTGGCATATTCATCTGAGATCAGCAAAGATTGTTGTACGGTCTGAAGGTTTTTGTCTAAAAAGAACGCATCCATCTGCTCCTTTACCTCCTCACTCGATGGCTCCCTGGCCAGAAGACTCACATACACCCATCGAATCATTCCTTCGTAGAATTCTGCGGAAGAGAGAAGAATGTGAATATACTCATCTTTGGTTGAAGCAGATTGTCCGAACAGACTAGAGGCCGAATTGTACTCAATGATGGGAAATGATTGGTCAAATTCGGCCTGGGTTGGTTGTCGAAAAAATAAATTGTCGAAACAGGCCCGAATGAAATTGATCGTATTCATGTTGATCTCATCGTAAAAAAAGTTGTCCAACATCCTCCGATAGACCTCATCAATGTGAATACTCCCTTCCCGATACTCAATTTCGGACTCCCTGAGCATATCGAGTTTGTCAATCAGAAGTTGGTTTCTCAGCATGCCAATCTGATTGCCATTCAAAGAATCTGATACAAAGGCAAATCTAAAAATGCCTCTCTGGCGAGAAATTTCTTCATTGGACACTCCCTCCAACAATCTGGCTTTGGTCAATTCATATACTCTTTTGTAATAGGCGATCTGATAAGAAGAATCTCCTTCTCGGGTCTGGGTATCTGTCATCAATTTGCTGACAAGTTTTTCTCGCTGTTCTGAACCCAATTCTCCTTCCCTCAGAAAGGCCACATCCTCCTTCAGCTCTGCATCCAGTGGTTCTCTTCCCAAGAGATCAATGTAGACTCG
The DNA here is from genome assembly GCA_039029315.1 of Bacteroidota bacterium. GTDB lineage: Bacteria > Bacteroidota > Bacteroidia > J057 > J057 > JBCCCJ01. The sequence goes on from JBCCGK010000149.1 coordinate 21,563, forward strand.
ATTGAGATAATTCTCAACCTTGATGGTTGACACCCCTGCATAGGGCTCTGCATAGTTATCCGGCACAATGACCTCTCCTCCTTCCCGACAGGAGAGCATCGGAACCAGAATCAGAAGAATGAGGAGTCGCTTATTCATAGGCATTGGATACAGGAGAAACTCAACTGTCCGCAACAAATCCTTGCAGAATGGCTTCCCGAACCAAACTGGCAGTATTTTTTACATGGAATTTTTTCAGAAGATTTTTTCGATAAGTATGGATCGTCTGCTTTCCCAAATGCAGCTCGGTCGCAATTTCATCCGTTGTTTTGCCTGTTACGATGGCATCAAGGACTTGTTGTTCGCGGGGGGAAATCATCAGTGGTGCCTGAGCTTGCTGTTGACTTTGGGTCAATGTCTCCATGATTTTCGGCGGAAAATACCGATCACCGGCAGCTACCTTTCGGATGGCTGTGATCAGTTCGTCTTTGTCTGTGATTTTGGGCAAATAGGCAGAAACGCCCAAATGAATAAATTGCTGAATTTTCAGTGGACTGGTATTGGTGGTCAACATCACAATTTTGACCTCGGGAAACCTGCTTCGAATTTCCTGACTCGCATGAAGGCCATTCATTTCAGGCATGTTGATATCCATAAGAACGATGTCTACTCTGGTAGCGAGGAGTTGGCGGAGTGCCTGTCGTCCATGTAGTGCCTGCCCAATCACAACAATGTCTGGAATCCCCATGAGCAACGCTTTCAGGCCATCAATTACCATTTGGTGGTCATCCACAATGAGGACTCTGATTTTGGTCATTGCCATAGGAATTTTATGAAAGATAGTAATTTTCCTGTTTTACTGATTGTTCAAAGGAGGAATGGTTTAATGGGATACTTGTCAACACACTCGTTCCTTGTCCAGGAATCGATTCAATGGTGGTTGCTCC
>JBCCGK010000150.1:0-22002 GCA_039029315.1 Bacteroidota bacterium
AGGAAGTGGCGGGAACCAGTATTATCATCAGCATGAAGGGCTAAAGGATCGACTTTACCTCAATGATGGCCAAGGCAATTTCACCAAATCAGCCAAGCTTCCTGAGTTTTTCAACCAAACTTCTTGCGTCAAAGCCGCTGATGTAGACATGGATGGAGACCTGGACCTGTTTGTCGGAAGTCGAAGCATCCCTGTGAATTATGGCGTTCCTGCAGATAGTTATTTGCTCCTCAACGATGGAAGTGGGACATTTGAGCTGGCAGAAGCAGACGTAATCGATCTGAAGAGACTAGGCATGGTGACGGATGCAGGTTGGACCGATATCGATCAGGATGACGATCTGGATCTGGTTATTGTGGGAGAATGGATGCCGATCACCATCTTCGAAAATCAAGGAGGGACATTCCAGCGAATTGGCCTTCATTCTCTTAGAGGAAGTTCTGGTTGGTGGAACAGCATTGAAGTCGCCGACCTGGACGATGATGGAGATGAGGATTGGGTGGTAGGGAATTTTGGACAAAATGCCATGCTGAACCCTGAGCCCGAGGAGCCTGTGAGGCTGTATGTGCGAGACTTTGACAACAATCTCAGCAAAGATCCGATCCTGACCTATTTTCGGCAGCACAAAGAATATACAGTCGCTGGTCTGGATGAATTGAGTAAGCAATTGGTTCACCTGAAAAGACAATTTCGCACCTATTCCCAATTTGCCAATAGCAGCCTGACGGATATCTTCTCATCCAAAGAGTTGGCGAAGGCCATGAAACTGGAAGTCCAGACCTTTGCTTCTGTCATGGTCTTCAATGAAGGAAGAGGAAATTTCAAATTGGTTGAGCTTCCGCCTCAAGCCCAATGGGCTCCTGTATTCGGGACGCTGGCAGATGATATAGATGGGGATGGGAAGACAGATCTCTTGCTCGGTGGGAATTTTTATGAAATCCAGCCTTCGATTGGGAGAATGGACGCCAATCCCGGAGTCTTTTTACAAGGGCAAGGCAATTCAGATTTTCGTGCCATACCCAATAGAGAAACTGGTCTGTTCATAGAAGGGCAGGTAAGAGATATGCAATGGTTCGATTGGGCAGGAAAACGTGCTGTGATCATCGCCAGGAATGATGCTGACCTTCAATTGTATCTTATTTCCCCCAGCCCATGAAGAATTTCTTATTTATCTGTTGTGTTTGGATGTTGTGGGCCTGTCAACCAGAGTCATCTCAGCCCCCATTATTCGAATTGATGAGTTCGGAGGATACAGGGATAAATTTTACCAACGAAGTCAGCTATACCCCGGAGTTCAACATGTATACCTATCGCAACTTTTACAATGGTGGAGGCGTTGGGCTGGGCGATATCAACAACGATGGCTTATCCGATGTGTTTTTTTGTGGGAATATGGTCGACAACAAATTGTACCTCAACAAGGGCAATTTCCAATTCGAGGACATCACGGCCAAGGCAGGCGTCGCTTCTGAAAATGTCTGGTCCACAGGCGTGAGTTTTGTGGATGTGAATGGCGATGGCTGGCTGGATATCTATATCTGTAAATCGGGAAGACCTGGAGGGGAAAGACGCCATAATGAACTCTTTGTGAACAATGGCGATTTAAGCTTTACTGAAATGGCGGAGGCCTATGGATTGGCAGATGTTGGCTTGTCTTCCCATGCAGCTTTTTTTGACTATGACAGAGATGGGGATCTCGATTGTTATTTGCTGAATAACTCATTCCGACCCATCGGGGGATTTGACATGCGTCCGGGATTGCGTGAGATTCGGGACTCCCTGGGAGGAAACAAATTGTACCGCAATGACCTCACCTTTGAATCAGGGAATCCCAGCCCACAGACTGGATTTGTGGATGTGAGCGAGGAAGCCGGGATCTATGGCAGCAATATAGGGTTTGGGTTGGGGGTGACAATTGGAGATGTGAATCGGGATGGCTGGCAGGATATCTTTGTCTCCAACGATTTCTTTGAGCGGGATTATCTCTATATCAACCAGCAGGACGGAACCTTTTTGGAAGATCTGGTCAATCAAATCCGGGAAACGAGTATGGGCTCTATGGGGGCCGATATGGCTGATATCAACAATGATGGCTATCCGGAGATATTTGTAACTGAGATGCTGCCAGAACAGGAGGCCCGCTACAAGACCAAGATGACCTTTGAGAATTGGGATAAATACCAACTGAGCGTCAAGAGTGGCTATCATCACCAATTTACCCGGAACGTCCTTCAACTCAATCACGGCAACAATACCTTCAGCGAAATCTCACGGCTTGCCAATGTCCATGCCACAGACTGGAGTTGGAGTGCCTTGATGGCCGATCTGGACAATGATGGCTTGAAAGACATCTATGTGTCCAATGGCATCTACAAGGATTTGCTCGACCAGGATTATATCAATTTTCACTCCAATGACCCCCAGATCCTTGAATCCATTCGCAATCGGGAAGAAGGAGCGATTCTGAAACTCATAGATATCATTCCAAGTGAACCGATTGCAAATTATGCCTTCCAAAATCAAGGCAATCTCTCCTTTGTCAAGCAAACCAAAGCCTGGGGACTTGACATTCCCACCCATTCCAATGGATCTGCTTATGGCGATCTGGACAATGATGGCGATCTTGATCTTGTCCTGAACAACAGCAATATGGAAGCGATGTTGTTTCAGAATCATGCAGATTCCCTGACGGGAAATTCTTTCTTGCAAATTGCCCTGGAAGGAGAGGGCAAGAATACCTTTGCACTCGGGACACAGGTCAGCATTTTTCACAATGGAGAGTTGCTGTATCAGGAATTGGCACCCATGAGAGGATTTCAGTCATGTGTAGATCATGTGCTTCATTTTGGATTGGGGAAGGCAGAAATCATCGAAAAAATCGAATTGCAATGGCCTGACGGTCGCCTCAGCACATTGACCAATGTTCCTGCAAACCAACGACTCACGCTCAGGCAAAAAGAGGAAGAAAGAGTGAGCGAGCTGAGGCCGCCCGAAACCAGGCAGCTAGTCCCCCCTTTGCTGCGAGAGCTGACAGAAGAGATGGATTTGAAGGTGAATCATGTCGAAAATGAGTTTGTCGATTTTGACAGAGATCATCTGCTGTATTATATGCTGTCGAGAGAAGGCCCGCGAATGTGCAAAGGAGATATAGATGGCGATGGTCTGGAGGATGTCTTCGTGGGAGGCGCTTCCGGGCAAGCAGGGAGCCTGTTGATTCAGACAGCAGATGGAAGGCTCATAGCATCTTCTGTGGATGCACTAGAGCGAGACAAAGCTTCAGAAGATACTGATGCCATCTTTTTTGATGCAGATGGGGATGGAGATCTGGATTTGTACGTATGCAGTGGAGGAAATGAATTCAGAGGGCTTGCCCCCCAATTGTTGGATCGCCTGTATATGAATGATGGAGTTGGGAATTTTCGAAAATCTCCTCAAAAACTCCCGACAACCAAACTAGAAAGTACCTCCTGTGTTCGTGCTGCGGATATAGATCAGGATGGGGATCAGGATCTTTTTGTCGGTGTCAGGCTGAAGCCCGGTGTCTATGGCATTCCGGTCAGCAGCTATCTCCTCTTGAATGATGGAACAGGAGGCTTCGAGGATGTGACTGAATCTATGGCCCCCGGACTTAGGCAGCTGGGTATGATCACTGATGCCGTTTGGACAGATTATGACAAAGACAATGATCCCGATTTGATGGTGGTGGGCGAATGGATGCCTGTCAGTTTGTTTGACAATCAAGACGGGAAATTGGAGATGGTCAGTGATAAAAACCCATTCAGTAAGGCCAATGGCTTGTGGAACCGCATCAAGGCTGCAGATCTTGATGGAGACGGAGACGACGATTATGTCCTTGCCAATCATGGCTGGAATACACGTCTCAAAGTCTCCCCCGATCGACCAGCGAGCATGTTGGTCAACGATTTTGATGGCAATCGAACAGCAGAACAAATCATTTCCCTGTACAATGGAGAAACATCCTATCCGCTTGTGCTAAGACATGATCTGACCAAACAACTCCCACAACTGAAGAAAAAATATTTGTATTACAAGGATTATAAAGAACAGAGAGTTGAAGACATTTTTACAGAAAAACAAATCAGAACAGCCTCAAAGAGTTATCTGCACACCACCTCAAGCAGTATCCTGTGGAATGAAGGAAAGGGAAAATTCGACCTTAAGCCCTTGCCTGTAGAAGCCCAATTTGCGCCAGTATATGGACTGCTGCTACAAGATGTCAACCAGGATGGAAGGACAGACCTCCTCCTTGGGGGTAACTTTTATCATGCCAAGCCCGAAGTCGGGATTCATGATGCGAGTTATGGATTGGTATTGCTTGGAAGAGGAAATCGCGATTTCGATCCTCAATCTGCTACAGAATCCGGCTTTCTGGTTACAGGCGAAATTCGCGATGTCTTGCCCATTGAGGTAGGCAGCAAACAATTGGTTCTGGTCAGCCGAAATGCACAATCATTGATGACATGGGAGATTCTCCCTCAATGAGAATCAGAGGGCAAACAGGGAGCAGGAGGGATACTTGAGCCGGAAACGCCATTCTGCCCAAAAGGATAGAATGACGTTTCGCCTAAATGATCAACTTGTTACCTGATCAGGATACTCGATTTGGCTTTTGCCTGTAAACAGACAAAGCCTTCTTCTCGACCTCCTAATATTCCTCTTTCTCAGTCTTCTCGTATTTTTCCAATAAACGAATCATGTTCTTGTTGCGGGATCTTCTGGCATGATACATAGCATATTCATTGCCTGGAGTGTCCAGATAAGGATCAGCTCCTCGTTCTAATAAGAATTGGGCCACTTCCTGATGCTGGTTCCTGACAGCAGAAATCAGAGCGGTTCCTTCGCCGGAAATTACTTGATCTACAGAAGCTCCCTGATTGACCAGATATCGGACAGTCCTGAGATCGCCATTTCTGGCTGCAATGAGCAAGGGACTTCCTTCACCAGAGGCATGGCCGTTGATATCTGCTCCCAGAGATAGCAGGTAGTCTACGATGTCTGTATGTCCACTTCTCGTGGCCACCGACAAGGGTGTTCCCTCTCCGGCCGTTTCAGCATTGATATCTGCCCCTTGTGCAATCAGTAATTTGACAGTCTTTAGATGCCCACTTCTTGCCGCAACAGACAAAGGCGTTCCTTCTCCAGCTGTCTCTGCATTGATGTCTGCTCCTTGCGCAATGAGATAGCGAACAGTCTCCTCATGCCCACTTCTGGCTGCAACTGATAGCGGGGTTCCCTCTCCCTGGCTTTCCGCATTGATATCTGCTCCATTTGCCAGAAGGAATTTCACCGTTTCCAGATGCCCACTTCTAGCTGCAACCGATAGCGGTGTACCTTCTCCCTGGCTTTCTGCATTGATATCTGCTCCTTGCGAAAGGAGATACTCCACTACCTTCAAATGTCCGCTTCTGGCTGCTACAGAGATGGGCGTACCTTCTCCATGTACTTCTGCATTGATGTCTGCCCCCTGACTGACCAGATGACGAACGACCTCAACATGACCACTTCTGGCTGCCACAGATAGTGGGGTTCCTTCCCCATGTGTTTCTGCATTGATATCTGCTCCCTCCGCGAGGAGGTAGTCTACAACCTCCAGATGCCCACTTCTGGCTGCGACTGACAGAGGCGTACCTTCCCCTTGTACATTGGCATTGATGTGAGCCCCTTTTCTTAAGAGAAGACCTACCGTCGCAAGATGACCGCTTCTGGCTGCTACAGATAAGGGGGTTCCTTCTCCCTGGGATTCTGCATCTATGTCCACTCCTTGAGTCAGAAGGTAACGGACCGTTTCTGTATGTCCGCCTCTGGCAGCCACAAGAATGGGAGATCCATCCCCATGAGATGCCTGGTCTATGTCAGCTCCCTCTCGATGAAGATACATCACAATGTCTGTATGGCCATTTCTGGCGGCGGCGATCATGGGGGTTCCTTCTCCATGAATCTCCTTGTCGATCTCTGCTCCTTGCCTGCGCAACAGTTGCACGAATGCCAATGAACCGGCACCTGAAGCAGCCATGATAGGACTTTGGTCCCCATCTGAATAAAATTGCGGATCAGCCCCAGCCTGAATAAGCAATCTCCCTATGACGACATTTCCTTCCTGCGCTGCTGCAACAAGGGGCGTCTTGGGTTTGCTCATATAAAAGGTGTTCTTCCCGACTTGTCGAATGATGTGCTCATCATTGGGATTCTCACAATTGGGGTCTACTCTCTTTAGCAAGTGCTTGACCTCTGAGAGATCCTCGTCCAGAATGGCATCAATCAGCTGTTTGCATGAAGAGTTGCCAGAGCTAACAGGGATCTGGATCTCTTCGATAGGGGGAGAGTGCGCGCTCAGATGTTCCGAAGAACCTGGCTGTATCTCCTCAATGGCCTTCTCTGAAGCCATTTCCTGCTCAAGTCTCAGCACAATTGTATCTGCCAACTCACTCAGCGTGATGGCAGGAGTAGCAGGTGCCAACTTGGCAAATGAGGATGGCTTGTTCATGATCAACAACATCATAAAAACTACCGGGGCGATAAACGCATACTTCCAGTAACTGTGTGGGTTTGATTTTTTGGAACTCATTTTCAGGATTCGTTTTTTGATTAAAGATTGGTTGTAATTGGTCGTAATTGCCAGGGGTTTCTGATAGGTGGCCACCTTCAGCAAATTCATTTGATATTGCGCTTTCTCTACCTTCTTTCCTGTCAATAGCAAATCGTCCGTTTGATACTCTATGTTTTTCTCCACCTCCTTGCGAAACAGCCACACAAGTGGATGAAACCAAAGAATGATGGTCACCAATTCAGCCAGCAATAAGTCTATTGAATGGCGCTGTTGGATATGAACCTCTTCATGGCTGAGAATCTGTTCATACGTCTCATAATCGTACCGCTCAGGATCAATGAAGATGTAGCGAAAAAATGAGCAGGGTTCCTTGATCAGGGGAGAATTGATCAGGATATAATCAATGCCATCTATCCTGTCAGCTTGTCGAAAAAGCCGAAGGAAAATTCCCCAGAGCTGCGTGAGCAGATGAAGAGAAAAAATGGCGATTCCGAAATAATAGCAAGCTAATATCCACTCCCTGAGTCCCCAATGGGAAGAATTGTCTGTAGCTGTCGGGGGAGCTACTGACTGGAACTCTCTGGGCTGATGAACAGCTGGTGCAGTGATAGCAGTTTCCAAAGACTTGCTCTCCTGAACTTGTACAGAAGGCTGAGCTGTCTCTACTTGCTCAATGAAAGTCGAGACGATACCCTGTACATCCATTAATTCAGGCAAGGTCACAAATGGTAGAACAAAGGTGAGAATCAGTGTTCCCAACAGATACAGTCGATTGGCAGCAAAGAAACTTTCACGTTCTAGCACCAATTTGTAAAACAGCCAGAATACTGCGAGGATGAGGGAGGACTTGATCAGGAATTCACTCATGGTCTGAAGATTGGATAATGGCAATCAAGGCTTCTTTGTCTTGCACGCTGAGTTTTTCGGATTTGGCAAAGTGTGCCAACATCTTTGGAAGGGAGTCTTCGAAGTATTTTTGTTGGACATCCATCAAGGCTTCCTCTCGATAGGTCTCAAAATCAATAATGGGTCGATAGAGGTGTGTATTTCCAACCAGTTGAGAACTCAAAAATCCCTTTCTGACAAGAACCTTGACAATCGTCGCTACACTGTTGTAGTGGGGCCTTGGAGCAGGGAGCTGTATCATGATCTCCCGTATGCAAGCTGATTCCTGTTGCCAGATGGAACGCATGATTTGCTCTTCTTTGTCAGTTAATTTTTTCATGATCTCGTGAGAATATACACAAACATACTAATCGATTAGTAGATATCCTAATTAATTAGTAGATATCCGAAATCGTTAGTAGGTTGCATATAGGAGAAAGATAACGGACACTTTTTTTGTCCGTGACCTCCTGAATAGAACAAGAGGATACCCATTTGATTGATCTCTTCTCACGAAGAATCTCCTGTAGATAGGCAAAAGAAAGACAAATGAGAGGGAGAGGATCTAATCTGAAGCAGTGTAGATCCAGCGTTTGAAAAAATCTTCTAAATTCTTATTGCTTGATTGTTCCATGGCTCGCTGAAAATCAGAAGTTGAAACTGAGCTCCCAAGATGCATTTGTGAATAATACCGAATGCCAGTCCAAAAATCTTCATCTCCCAATTTCTCCTTCAACAGGTGAAGAACATACGCGCCTTTGAAATACACCAGATTTCTATCGTCTCCGCTTGGGTTGGTCCACCGATCAAAAACCAGGGCCTTGTCATTGCCTCTGGCTTTGATTTTCTGATACACATTCCGGTAGGATTCAATATCAGCCATATATTTTTCTGTACCGAACCTGTATTCATTATAAGCAGCAGACATAAACGTCGCGAATCCTTCATTGAGCCAAAAATGGGTCCATGTCTCACAACAGATCCTATTGCCCCACCATTGATGCGCCAATTCATGTGAGATAAGATTGGTTTCCGTGCTATCAGATAGTACGAGTTCCCCATAAGTTCGCTTTAAGACGGAAAATCCTGACATTTCCTGATAGTGGTTCCCGATAAACAGTTGTGAATAGGTGGATTGAGGATAAGGAACACCAGATTTTTGGACAAAAAAATCTAGCATATTAGCCATCTCCTTACTCATTCCTGCCAACTGAGGAAGAGAATAGGAGGAGGAATAGGAATAAAGAGTTGCATGTTGGCTCTGTTCCTGGTAGCGAGAAAATGAGCCAATCGCCCACCCATACACATAGGCTGGTGTCGCATAGGCTTGCGTATATGAATGCAAGGACCAACCTTCTTTGATTGTTTTCTGTCCTTGAAACTCTCCACTAGCGATACACATCAGGCTGTCGGGAATCAATATATCGATATGGATGGGGGCAAAATCACCAGGGGTATCATGACAAACCATCCATTCATTGGTGAAGAAAATAGTATAGGCTTCCATCGGATCAGTCAGAAAGACCAGTCCTTTTCTGGGGTTACCTTGGTAAGTGATCTGCACTTCCTGTTCTGCTGATGTTCTGTCCTTAAGAGAGAGGCGTAGCTGATTCCCTTCTTGTTTAGAATGATGGATTCCTGCACCTTTTACTTCCAGAATCTTCAAGGACCCACACTGAAGCCAAACTTCTTTTGATTCAGTTGGAGAGCAAAAGCGGATCGTCACAACTCCCTCAATGGATTGCTCTTGGAGGTTGGGTGTCAATCGAAGCTGATAAGCCAGTACATCCAACTCCTGGGCTTGCTGAGAAAAAAGATGTACACACGTATGGACCAAAAGAAAAGCTAGAAGAACATAGGAACGGATGTGCATTGATAAGAAATAAACGATTGGAGAATAAGTCCTTTAGGGACGAATGGAATCAGAGAGGAAGCAAAAAGATCCTCAAGTCTTCCTATTCTGATCCTGGCCGCCAAGGGAGTCATCAATTGATAGAAGCTCCCGAAAAAATGATCAGATTGCCTGTTGGGGGGCGATTGTCCGTGAGGTTCTCATCAAAATACTCAAAGGCAGCATTCCCGGCACCATCAAACATAATGGTGAATCGTTTGTTGACCACCCCATTGGTTTCCTGAACCAGACTGAAATCCTGCTGATCCTCATAGGTGAAGGCATGATCAGACAGCGCATTGATTCTTGCTATATTCTGACTGCCAGAGATATTGAACTGATTGCTGTTTCCAATCTGATTGACATAGAAGGTGTCCTGTTGGCTCATCAAGGTATCTCTGTTTCCCTGAATCCCGGTCAAATTGCCATCCTGATCCAGAATTTCTTCAAATCCCCATTTCTCTGCCACAGTTTCCCCTACATATATACCTGAAATAGGACTGAGGTCTGCCTTCTTGCAAGAAATCAGGCTACATATCCCAATAAGGACTGCAAGACGGATGAGTAGATTTGTTTGTTGAAAAAAAAGATTGAAGTAGGTCATTGATCTATATGTTTGTTTGGCCATGACAATGCTTGTCATGAAAATTCTCTGTTTCAAATAAGAAAATCTCCTTATCAGAATCAAAGATAGGACGCTATTTTCAGAGAATCTATCTGAGCTTGATATGTTGCACCGGCTGCTCAAAAAAGGGTAAAATCATTCAGCCCACCTGTTACGAAAACGATTCGCACAGATCAGCGTCTCCAACATGCTTAAACCCATGTTGAAGAATCATACTCGCCACCATAGGCGAAAGATCTTAAGTCAATTTCACAGGCAATTGTGTGATACGGGTCCCAGTAGCCTGATAAATGGCATTGCACAAGGCCGGAATAAATGGAGGAACAGGAGGTTCTCCTACACCAGTTGGCTTCTCATTGCTCTCAATGATATGCACAGCTGTCTCGTAGGGCGCATCCGTGATCCTTGCCACCAGATAGTCGTGGAAGTTGTTTTGCTGAACCGCTCCGTCTTTGACAGTGATCTCACTTTTCAGAGCCAGACTTGCACCAAAAGCTGCCCCCCCTTCGAATTGTGCTTTGATCCGTTCCGGGTTGACCGGAACGCCACAATCTACGGCATAATGGGCCATTGGAATATGGATATTATTATTGGTGTCTACTTCCACCTCTACTACGCAAGCCACATAGGTCAAAAAGCTTCGATGTGCAGCAAAGCCCATCCCCTTCCGAGCCCCTAATTGTTTGCCCCAACCAGACTGTTCTTTCACAGTTTGGATGACATGCTTGAATCGACTGGTACTCCAGGGAAAATCTGCCACCTTTTCATTATAGTTCCAAAATCCATCCACCAGGGCATCAAAATCTATCTCTCTATCCTCTCCTATCAGGTCGAGAATATTGTCGATGGGGTCCATTCCTCTGGTTTCGGCAATCTTGTCCAACATAGAACCAATCGCAAATCCATGATTGATATTCCCCACAGACCGAAGCCAGCCGATTCTGATTTGTGCAGGTGCTTCATTGGTTTCGCAACAAACATTCTCGATATTGAATGGCATATCAAGCGCACCCATGCAGAGTTCCAGATTAGAAGCAATTTTGTTCTCAGCACTAGCAGTTCCACCGATGGGAGGAAAGAGGGAACGATGTAGCCAGGCATTGACCTGATTGTTTTCATCAATTCCGACCTTCATATGTTGCGCACAGAGAAAGTGATAAAAGCCATTCTGGATGTCTTCTTCTCTTGTCCAGAGGAGTTTTACGGGCGCACCTGCTTCGCGGGAAGCCAGGGCCGCTTCCACAGCAAAGTCAGGTTTTGATTTTCTGCCAAATGCTCCCCCCAATAAGCTTACATTGACACGGACGCGTCCCTCGTCTATGCCCAGGGCACCAGCTACCGCACGTCTTGTCCATTGCGGATCTTGCACGGGTGCCCATAGCTCGCAGGTATTGTCCTCTTTATAGTGTGCCACAGCCGAAGGCGTCTCCATGGGAGAATGCACAAAGTGTGGAACCAGATAGTCAGATTCGATGACCTTCTCACTGCTTTTTAGCGCGGATTTGATCGCGCCTTGTTCGCGCTTGATTTGTCCGTTTCTTTTGCTCTTATTTTGCAATTGTTTCAGATAGGCCACAGAGTCGTACCTGGCATTTTTTCCCTTGGCCCAGCTGACTTGTAGCGCTTCCTTGCCTTTGAGGGCAGTCCAGGTATCATCGGCGATTACCACCACCCCTCCCATAGGCGCATCATGTCCTGTTGGGAAGCCCGGCGCATCGATTTGGAACACTTTCTGGACACCGGGGATTTTCATGGCCTCGGTATCATCATAGGACTCGATGCCAGCCCCTGTTTCTGGGTTGCGTGCGATTACAGCTACCTTTGCTCCCGGAATTTGGGTATCAAACCCAAAGGTCGCCTTCCCGGTGACAATGTCTTCCAGATCGTAAATAGAAGTTTTCTTTGTGATATAGCGGAATTCCTCTGGCGATTTGAGCCGAATTTGGCTTTCATCAGGGATCGGTAAATCACCTGCCTTTTCTGCCAAATATCCGTAGCCAAATACCTTGCCCGATGTATGGACCACTCGATGATTGTCAGCTGTACACTCTGATACGTCCACTCCCCATTCTCTTGCTGCGATTTGTTCCAGCATGAGGCGAACCGTTGCGCCAGCCTTTCTCAGTTGAGGATAGAACATCCGGATACTATAGGAACCATCTGTATTTTGGTCCCCATATTGTTTGTCTCCAACTGCCTGAACAATGCTGACCTGCTCCCAATCTGCTTCCATCTCGTCTGCCATGACAAGGGGCAGGCTGGTCCGAATACCGGTTCCCATTTCTGAGCGATGCGCAATCAGGCTCACTTCGCCAGATCCATTGATGCTGATAAAGAGATTGGGGGCAAAATTAGCAGCAGGGTTTCCGGTCAAAAATTTGGGCTTGGGATCACACCCCAACTGTACACCCAATAAGAGACCGCCAGTACTCCATGCAGCTGTTTTGAGAAAATCTCTTCTGTCTACCTTGAAGATTTGATTCTTGTGTGAAGGAGTATGCATATTATACGTGTTTTGCGGCGCTCTTGATGGCGCGTCTGATTCTAACATAGGTACCACATCGACAAATATTCCCTACCATTGCGGCATCAATATCCGCATCCGTGGGATTGGGGTTCTTTTCTAACAAGGCAATGGCAGACATGATTTGTCCACTCTGACAAAACCCACATTGCGGAACATCCTCTTCGATCCAGGCTTTTTGGACAGGATGAAGTTCGGATTCTCCTACTCCTTCGATGGTCATGATGGATTTGCCTTCGAGTGCAGAAACCGGAAGACTGCAAGAGCGAACAGCACTGCCGTCCAGATGGACAGTACAGGCGCCACAAAGGGCTTTGCCACATCCATATTTGGTGCCAGTAAGGGTGAGTTTGTCTCGCAACACCCATAATAAGGGGGTGTCGGGCAAGGCGTCGACCTCTACTTCTTTGTTATTGATTCGTAGTCGAAAGGTTGCCATGTATAGAAAGCTTAGTAGTGATGTAATCGTAAATTCATGAGCCGAACAAGCGAAATATACAGAATTCTGGTATGATCACTAACAATGAGAGTGGTTTTTTGGCCAGAAGGAAATAGAGAACAACTGACCCTGAGGAGAATCCCCTGTAGGTCGAGTCACAAGCGCTCCCTCCTATGCCCTATCGATTAATCGACTATTTGGATAGATGGAGATGGATATTCCCTGAACGATCAATTTCGGGCTACTGGCTGTTGCGCAGCACTTCGACACTGGATAGCACAAATTGCTTGATATCTTCTACTTGTTGGCCATCCAGCCGCCCTTCAAATACAGGCATTCCGTTGTGAAGCAATAGACCCTTGAGTACATAGTCCTCAAAATTTTGATAGACCCCTGGATTGGAATAAGCCAAATCCGGGAAAATTCCCCCACCCATGCCGGCCATTCCATGACAGCGCTGACAATAGATCCCATAAAGTACTTGTCCATTGGCGATGGATTCAGCAGATCCACTGACGGCTAGTTCAATCAGGGTTTTGGGGGGAGAAGAAACAGGATACTCGGGCATGCTAGCCTTGCCACCCAATGCAAAGGTATATAAGGTGCCTGGATTGATAGTTTCAGTGGATTTGGTATGAAATCCACCGATTCCTCCCCAGCCAACAGCGATGGTGATATACTGCACATCATCCACCATATAGCTTATGGGGGAGCCAATAATTCCCGTTTTTAGATCCTGTTTCCAAAGATTTTCACCCGTTTTTGCATCGAAGGCATAGAAGAAGCCATCTCCGCTTCCCTGAAAAACCAGGTCGGCAGCTGTTGCCAATACTCCGGAATTCCAAATGTCCTGATGAACGACCCGCCATTTTTCTTTTTGTTCGGCTGGGTCCCAGGCGATCAATCGTCCTTCCATCAGGGGAGGGGTGGTATCTTGCCTGATTGGCAGGCGAGGGTCCATGCCCGTACCGAGGTTCCAAATCAAAGCTGTGGTATCATACACCCAATTGGGATCATTTCCATACTGATGAGCGATGTGATGGGTAGGAATATAGACCAAATTGTGCGTCCGATTGAAAGCCATCGGTTGCCAATTGTGCCCCCCGCCAGGGCCTGGGAAGATGACAGCATTGACATCCTGATATCGGCTAAAATCTGTCTCAATAGGTCTTCCTGTAGTCAGGTCTACTTTTTGAGCCCAGTTGAGATAGATGTATGGTTCAGCAGAAATCAAGCTTCCATCTGTTCGATCAAGTACATAAAAGAACCCATTCTTCGGCGCTTGCATGATGACTTGTCTGACCTGACCCTCAATTGTAAGATCTGCCAACATCAGGTGTTGGGTGGCTGTATAATCCCAGGTATCTCCGGGGGTCGTTTGATAGTACCAGATCAATTCCCCATTGTCTGGGTTGATGGCCAGGATAGAAGATACATATAGATTGTCTCCTCCTTTTGGACTTCGGTAGTCGCGATTCCAGGGAGAGCCATTGCCTGTTCCTACATACAGAAGGTTCAAGGCAGGATCATAAGCCATGGCGTCCCAGGCCGTTCCTCCTCCGCCATATTTCCACCATTCGCCATCCCAGCTTTTGGCGGCAGCTTCCATGGCTGGGGATTCAAATCCTTTGGCTGGATCGCCCGGAACGGTATAAAATCGCCATTGCTGTTCGCCTGAATGTGCATCGTAGGCTGTGATATACCCTCGAACCCCATATTCAGCACCTCCATTTCCGATGATCACCTTGCCATTCACGACTCTTGGCGCTCCTGTGATGGTATAAGCTTTGGTGGTGTCTACTGTCTGCTGTTCCCAGCTAATTGATCCAGTGGCTGCATCCAGGGCAATTAATTTGCCATTGAGTGTTCCCAGGAATACCTTCCCTTCATAGATCGCTACTCCCCGATTCACTACATCGCAGCAGGCCTTTTCCCCATATGCTTTCGGAACCTTGGGATCAAATTCCCAGATCGTCTCTCCTTTCCGGACATCGACAGCCACAACTTTGCTCCAGGGCAGGCTGAGATACAAGATGCCATTGACCACCAAAGGTGTTGCTTCTATGCCTCTTTTTGTCCCGACATTGAGACTCCAGACCAATCCCAGTTGCTCAATGTTCTCTTTGTTAATGTCAGTCAGTTCACTAAATCGATCTTCTGCGTAATTTTTTCCATAACTCAGCCAATCTTCTGGTGTCTGATCGGCCATGAGGAGGCGGTGTTTGTCAATTTGCTGTGTATGCTGTTGAATAAAGGCCGTTGATCCAACTTCTGGAACCAATTGGCAACTGTGAAGAAGAACGAACAGCAGGCAGGCGGAAAGGGGAGCAGTGAGTTTCATACATTCTCTTTGTGAGACAAGATATAAAACTCCCTTAACATGAGCATTTTCTATAATATGTGTTGGCTATGCACTGGAATGAAAGCAAGAAGGAATCTGACAAAGGCATTAGTCTCCATTTGATAAGGGGGAGAGGCTATTTTCATTTACGAGATAGGTATGAGACATACGCTCCAGCACACTTCTTTTGTGTTGAAAGAAAGGAATGCCAAACAAGGGATTCAGTCGGCAGAGGCTTCGGATCAAAATCTGCTTGATACGAGCTGGCTGCCCTTTATTGTTGACAATGGTGGTCTGATTCAGGAATTGTCCGGGGCTCTTGCCAACTGTCAATTCAAAGAAAAGGAAATACAGAATATAAATACCAAGTAGCCCTAGGATTTGTACATAGCCCCAATCTTCCACAGATCCATAATGTTGCTCCATGGTGAATAGATACATCAAACTGATGGCGCTGATGATGAGTCCGTCGAAGTAATTCTGGCGAAAACGGGTTTTGCTGTCGATGAGTGAGAAAGATGAACTGGTTCTGGTCATGCTTCATTGGTTTGAAGTGGAAAGAAGAGAAAAAGTTCCTGGATGGGCCCTCGGCCTGCAGCTTCGGATGATGGCTTGCAGGCCAGAGGGGGTGCTCCATACGTCTGAAAAGCGTTCAGATTTATTACAGGTACATCTGGTTTTTTTGACTATTGTTCTTTCCAAAAGCCTTCATTCCGCCAATGCCTAACAAAATAAAGGCTGATCCATTTCCGAAATTGGTCGCGATCAGGATCAAGGGAATGATTTGACCCACAAACCCGATGCATCCCAATCCGCAGGAAATTGCGTTGATCAGGAATCCCCATCTCAGCAAGCGATATGAGGGTAGGTCCGGAAGAATTGGGAAGATACAGACGGAACTCAAACCCAGAAAAAGGGTGTATCCCAGCATGATAATAGAGAGGATGACGGAATTGGGATAAAACTGGACAAAGTGTGCCAGATCTTCTATGTTTCCCGCTGAAAGATTCCATCGGACAGATGTAATCTGAATGAAGTAGCCAAGACTGATCAGGCATGTAGTGATACTGCCAAACTGTAAACTGAGCCTACTCAGAAATCGCCTGTCAGTTTGCACCTGTTCATGCAGAATCGCGATGAGGACCAGAATGCTGATCGTCAGTGGAATCATGGAAGCCTGAGCGATATGCTTGAGGGTCTGGTCATAGGTCTGACAAGCCTCTGCATAAGCTTGTAGGGTCGTCCATGCAGGTGGAGGATGCGTGATAAACAAGCCCATAAAACATCCGCCAAACAGCAGGCTGGACAGCAAAATCACAAGAGCAGATATCCACCCAATGGTGGAAGATAACATATTCATATACAGGTATCATTGATGGTGAAACAAAAAAATGGATCAACGCATCTGGATACAGGGAAGCGTAGGCGACAAGCGAGAACGACTCTGCAAAAAGAGCTGCTCACGCAGGATGGGTTGGATGAGGGTGAGGAAGGTGTGGGTGGTTTGTTGCACCTTCTGACGAATCAGTTGCTCAACGCAGTGGAGCAGGGATTCTGGATGTGTGAGGAGAAGGAAAAAATAGGGAGAAGGTGCTTTTTTCTGCTGAAGGGATCGTTCGACATCTTCCCTGGAATCATGGAAATCTGTGGAGAGAACGATTTCTGTCCTGTGGCGCCACAGGGCAGGGGGGTGATAGTGAAAATGAAACTGGGAAAACCCTACAGACAGGATAGCTCGAAGCAATACCTGCAAGAATTGGAGAATAGGGGTTGATCTGTTCATTCAGGAGAAAGATACGGAATATTGAGCAGGAAATACAAAGATTTCGTGGGGCAGAGACGCTTCTTTCCTGAAGATTAGTGGGGATAATCAGGCTGTGCCTTCACCCGTTCGATTTGTGATCGATGACGATCCAAATGAAACCGCAGGAATTCAAGCCGTTGGACCACATTCATGGGACCAGAGATGGGATGTGGATACACCACTTGTTCTGGATCGAGTTCTGCAAGCGCAACAATCAGTTCTTCCACCAACTGTGTGCAAAGCCTGAGACGTGCCTTCCAATAGTGTAGCGATCCACCCCACTGAGGAGCTGCAATGGCAGGAACCTGTTCTTTGGGTTGCCAGGTATTGGCAACGATCTCTTCAATAGAAAGACCAGCACTGGGAGAAGAGCCTTCCCAGATGGCCTGGTCTTGTTGAATACCTTCGATCGCTCTGAACATACCTGCGAGGCCTGCTTGCTCGGCGCGAACCATATGCTCGGCAATCTCCAGCAGAGACCATGAAGTAGGAGAGGGTTTGAACCGTGCTTGTGCAGGCGAGACATCTTCAAGGGTAGCTAGAAATGACAGGCGGGCGGACTCGATGTCCTGAATTAAGGAAGGCAAGCTTGGATTCATCATAGACTCAATATGGTATCCCAAAGATAGTGAAAGAGGCCCAACAAAATAGATTGTCATTGATCGTTCGGGATCGAAGTATTGCCTGCCTGAGGGATTCTGCGGGGAAAAACGGATGCTCCTGCAACCATTCTTCTATGTACAGTTCCATCCATTCCCTGCTTGCTGTTTCCTCTACGGACTAGAGGCTCATCACAATGTTTTCTGCACCAGCCAAATGAAAAACGACTCATCTCAGCTAGCCTGGTTTTAGAAGAGGCAGAATTATGAAGATTGATGGACAATATGGGACTTTTCGGGCACGGGGGGGGGAGGGGGAAGATAAGCAATGGATTAACATGACTTGATCGGAAATGCTTGGTGGCTTCTCTAAAAATTCCTATCTTACGAAAGGTTCATCTTGGTATTCTTTTTGTCTTGGTAAACTACCTCAAGAATATTCTTCTATGAGAAGCTCCCTTCCTCAACAAAAATCTCACTCGCTTGCCAACAGAGAGCTAGTTCAGCGAAAAATGAATACTTCTACTCCTGGAATGATGCCTCCCAATGCAGGGATTCGCCCCATTGTTCAACGCAAGGCAAACAAATCAGAAGTACAGCCCATACAGCAACAGGCAGTCTCGCAAGGAGTTGTTCAACGTGTTCTGGAACATATTCCATATCAGAACATAGAACCGGAAGATACTCCATATCGTAATGTAGATATTTACGGGACTGCAAGAGGCGTTTTTGGAAGGACAACTGGTGTTTCGCCTCAGCTGGCTGAGTTCCATCAATCCTTGGATCATAGTGGAGAAGAGGATCATCCATTTTTATATCAGCCCGCTGGCCCAAGATTGGGGTGGAGAGCAGGCCAACTAGAAAATGAGTTTTTGCGAAGACAGCCATCTTCACCTATCTTTCAGGATAGATTGGCTAGATCATTTCCTGCCATGGCTCTACGGCCTTTAGCGGCCGGAGCTGCAGGTACCGGCGGAATGATGTACAATCATAGACACCTGCCACCTAGAGCTATTGCAGGGATGGCAGCTGCAGCAAGGCGTCATCCACTTATGGCAGGCCTAGTTGGAGCGGCTGGAATAGGTACGCTCCTTTCCCGTCTGGGTCAAAATAGGTAGGAGTGAAGATGCTGAAAAGGACATTGCGATAAGGGATGAAATGAAAAAGCGAGAGCTACAAATAATTCCTCTAATTCCTCTCGTTTTTTCGCAGACATCTTTCCTCTCGCTCAGCATGAAATTCGTGAAGGAAGGAAACGTATATTTACACTGATATAAACTCAATTTAGGGCAGACGCATCACACTCGAATCAACTGTAGCAGGGAGTGATTGTTGAGCGAAGCCCTGTATCTTCTTTGCTTCAGACGAGGTCTATCTTTCATTTGAGTGATGGTTTCTTTTGTTATTTCGTTCCCAATCCATTCTCTGATGGGACTTATGCCCCGCCTAACTATTACCCTGTGTAAAACGGTTCTGACCTCCCCTTTCGCCTTGCTGCCCCTCCTAAGAGGAGTGGCTGGCGAGAATCATTGCTTTTCTAAGAAAAGGCCCTGTGTGAAGCTCCTCTCAGGGGCGCGGATTGTGCAGTGGGGGTCAAAGGAGGTCGACAAACTTTTTGGACCCTGTACGATTACACAGTTTAGTTATCCATTGGACCTGAAAGATTCTTTGTTTTTTCGTAGGGCGTTTTTCCGTTTTTCAGACGTAAGGCGTTTTTCTGTTTTTCAGACGTAAGGCGTTTTTCTGCCCTGAGCCCATCTCGCAAACGCCTCACGTCCAGGTTTATAAACCTGGGAAATTGAGAGCATATCTCAGTGAATGAAGCAGGAATCAGATGGAACCATTCATGTGGTCCAAGGTATAATAAATCCTCATCATCCCTTCTATTGACACTCAATTCCATAGCAAAACGTCCAAAGTTCTGAAAAAGGGGAGAAGATTTTTGGTCATCACTCATCTGGCCGGATTTTCATTTGTACATTTGATGCGAGAAAATATCAGGTAGAAAAATTCAGGAAGGATTCATTCAACCATATGCAGCATTCACCACTGTTAGACCAGGAAATTTCTTTTGATCGAATTGAGCTAAACATCATCGATATTCCACTGAAATCAGGCTTTCAATCCGGGATCGGTGTCAGAAAAACAAGAAAGGCCCTGATCATCAAATGGCAGGATGCAGATGGGAGAATCGGATATGGAGAATGTTCTTGTCGACAAGACCCCTATTATTCTGCGGAATATTTGGCTGGGGTTGTAGACATGATCCAGCGATTCATTGTTCCCAACCTCAAGGCTCACCAGACTTATCGAGATGTATGGATGTTGTTCCGAAAAATTCGTGGCTGGAATTTTGCGAAAGCAGCGGTAGAGTCAGCTATTTTTCAGGTAGCTCGTCAGGAGAGTGGATATTCCCTCTCAACAGATTTACAGGGAGCGCGCATTCAGCAAGTTCCGGTGGGGATTTCATTGGGCATCTATACAGACAAAGGGGCTATCGAAGAAGTCGTCATGGAATCCATAGAGGCGGGCTATCAAAGACTGAAATTCAAGATCGCCCCATTTGTAGACACCCGCTTGTTCGACCATATTCGACCCTTGCTGGATCGGCATCAGGTGTACACCAGCTTTGATGCC
Organism: Bacteroidota bacterium; assembly: GCA_039029315.1. Taxonomy (GTDB): domain Bacteria; phylum Bacteroidota; class Bacteroidia; order J057; family J057; genus JBCCCJ01. The sequence goes on from JBCCGK010000150.1 coordinate 20,314, forward strand.
AATGGAAGCTATTACGCCAAAGATCTCGACGCTTTTGCTTACTTTGTGGAAGCATTTGATACAGTCATTGAGCAGCCCTTTTCTCCTTCTCGCTTCGATGTGTTATTGGAGGCAAAAAAGCGATTTCCTCAGCTAAAAATATGCTTTGATGAAGAATTGAAAAGCATTGGGAATCTCATGAAACTGCACAAACTGGGAATGCTCGATGAGGTCAATCTGAAAATGGGCCGTGTGGGAGGCTTGATCAATAGTCTCGAAATTCTCAATTATTGTCATCAGGAGGAGATTCCCTGCTGGATTGGTGGAATGTTTGAAACTGGAATTGGTAGGTGGTTGAACCTGGAACTGGCTTCCTTCCTCCCACATGCTCGTGCACACGACTTAAGTCCATCTCTCCGCTATTTTGTAGAGGACATCATCCATCCCAGCGTGCAAATGCAGCACGGCTATGTCGATATGACAAAGAGGGAAGAGAGCCAAGTATTGCCAGAATTGATCCAGAAGTACCGAATCGATCACCTCATATTTGATTGCAAGAAGTAACACATATGCTAGATTATCTCATCAAAGGAGCAACTGTCTGCACAGGCTTACATGAGCCTGCCAAGCAGTGGAATGTCGGAATTCAACAAGACAGAATAGTCTTGTTTGAGCAAGCCGATGCTTGCCCGCCCGCCGAAACTATCATCGATGCCGAAGGCTTGATCCTGGCTCCAGGATTCATTGATCCACATGCTTCAACAGGCTTTGGTTACTTCTTCCCCAAAGCTGCGGACCACAAACTCTATCAAGGGATCACCACCGAGATTTTTGGAAACTGCGGAACTTCGCCTGGACCCATTGGGCCAGAACTGCTGCCGACGATGAACAAAATTGCCGATGAGATGGGATTTCCCTTTGATTGGAGATCTCTGGCAGAGTATTTTGATCGCATTGAAGAGCGACTGCAATTCAACATCGCAACCCTTGTCGGCCATAGTACCCTGAGAGGGGGGCATATGAAGGATTGGAAACAATTGGAAGCCCAAAGCCTGGACGAGATGAAGCAGGCCCTGGCAGAGGCCATGGATGAAGGGGCCCTCGGTCTGTCTACAGGCCTGATTTATGCGCCAGGTTGTTTTGCAGAATTGGAAGAAATCATCGATCTGGCCAAAGTGGTTGCCCAAAAGGGAGGGATCTATGCTTCACATATTCGCGATGAACGCAACAATGTGGAGGAAGCCATTTCGGAAGCATTGACCATCGGAGAAGGGGCACAGATTCCCGTATTGATCAGCCACCTGAAAGCTGCCGAAAAACAAAATTGGGGCAAAATTCCTGCAATCCTGCAACAGATTGAAGCCTACAACAGCAAACATCCCGATCTTCAGGCGCGAGTAGATGTATATCCCTATACAGCAGTATCAACCAAACTGCGCGCATTTGTGCCTAATTATCTGCTCAAGGATGGAATCGCCAACATCCCCCAAAAACTGGAAAACCCGCAGGCCCGCATCGACATTGCCAACTGGATCGAGGAGCGGGATTATGACCTCAGCAGAATGATGATCATTTCCGATGAGTATGAAGAGTATGCTGCCAAAACAGTTACACACATTGCGCAGGAACAAGGATTAAGCATGGGAGATACCATTGCGGAGATCCTGACCAAAAGCACCGAAACCTGGATCGTCTATCACTGCATCAGTC
>JBCCGK010000151.1:0-21987 GCA_039029315.1 Bacteroidota bacterium
AAAAGTGTACAGTTGTGAATAAATTTTCAATGAGAATTAATCAACATCACCCAAAAACAGCGAAGTTCATTAATTAAAAAAGACGATTTCCAGAGCATATGGGAGGATTTTTCTCCTATAAAAAATGGCCAAAGTCAAACTTAATTGATGTGGCAATATTGTTATAACATACAGAGTCCATGAGACTCCATTAAATGGCTGCCAACTGTTTGTCCTCTCATCAACCGATGAACCACTTCTTCCGAATTTTCTCCCTCTCGATTAAGCGTGATAACCAGGAGGACTTTAGACAGAAAAATATCTTTTGTTCTCCATGCAAGAAGTGTCTGACGGAACTGATGGCATTTGTCAACAAAACTTGCTTTGGGTTGGAGAGGAAGGGTGATGATTAATTGACTATAACTCCTTAAATGAAGATGAATACTTGGCCCAAAAATATTATGAGCAATATTGATCATATGATTGAGGATCAATGGGGTAACCATTGTATCAATGCTCAATAGGATATACCCATTTCTGATAACATCAGTTCCAGCACATTGTTTGTTGAGTGGGGTATTCATGACATAGCAATAGAGCGTAAGAAGCTAATCGTTTCACTTTTAAGACTATTCACTTCGGGAAAGGTCACATTTTCTGTATAAGGGACTGTTTGAACATCTGTCACTTATTTTTTGTATGCGTCTTTTTTCCTCATCCAGTAGCTTTTTTTGTTCTCATAGCACCACTATGAGAACAAAAAAGAACCTTGCCTGAGAAAAAAATACACCCTAAAAATTCTCAGCACAGATGTCAAAAGAGTCTCTAAGGTTCGCAGGAAAGACTGGATGTAGCCTATGTCGAATGGACGTGAGGAGCTTGATAGAAAGGAGGGAACCCCATTCAGAAGTTCATGAGATCACACCCTCACCAGTTGTCTGAAGAGAGGAAATTCTATACAAGAAGGGATAAAAGGATGAAAAACGATTCAGAAAGTTGCACCAATGAGCAGGAACAAAATTGTTTGTCTCGCAGTTTTAGGCCAAAATTTCTTTCACAACCTTGCCATGCACATCAGTTAACCTGAAATCCCTTCCTTGAAAATGATAGGTAAGGCGCTCATGATCCATGCCAGCGAGATGGAGGACTGTAGCTTGCATATCATGAGCATGCGTGCGATCCTTGATGCCATAATAGCCGATATCATCTGTTTCACCATGGCTGATGCCTCCTTGTACACCGCCGCCGGCCATCCACATGGTGAAAGCTTCATTGTGGTGATCCCGACCCTTGTAAGGCGCAATCCGTCCACCACGATTTTCCCACATTGGGGTTCTGCCAAATTCTCCTCCCCAAATGATGAGGGTCTCATCCAGCAGACCTCTTTGTTCCAGATCTGTGATCAATGCACTCATGGCCTGATCGGTTTCTTGACATTTCTCCACAAATCCGTGGTGCAAAGACTCAAGTCTGCCATTGCCATGTGAGTCCCAGCCCCAGTGAAACAATTGCACAAAGCGAACGCCTTGCTCTACCAGACGACGTGCCAGGAGACAATTGTTGGCAAATGTGGCTTCTCCAGGCTGCGTCCCATACATCTCATGAACATAGGCAGGTTCTTTGCTGATGTCCATGACCTCCGGAACACTCATTTGCATGCGATAGGCCAACTCATATTGGGAGATCCTGGTGAGAATCTCCGGATCCTGAAATTCTTCGTACTGCTGCCGATTGATTTGGTTGATGGCATTGATGGATTTTTGTCGCAAACTTCTGGACATGCCTTCGGGATCTGACAGGTACAAAACAGGATCGCCTTTGGATCGACACTGAACCCCTTGATAGATGGTTGGCAAAAAGCCGCTGCCCCAGACGCTCTTGCCCGCACTGGGGGTTTTGCCTCCTGATACCAGAACGACAAAACCAGGAAGATTTTGATTTTCTGACCCCAGTCCATATGTCATCCAGGACCCCATGCTCGGACGCCCCAGCCGTGGACTGCCCGTTTGCAACAATAGCTGGGCAGGCGCATGATTGAACTGGTCCGAATGCATGGCTTTCAAAAAGCTGACATGATCTACGACCTTGCTGAAGTGAGGAAGGTGTTCTGATATCCAGGCACCTGACTCCCCATATTGCTGAAAACTTGCCTGTGGACCCAACATTTTCGGAGTTCCCTGAATGAAAGGGAAACTCTTGCCTTCCAGAAGAGAACTCGGACAATCCTCGCCATCATGTTTGTGAAGCAGAGGCTTGTAGTCAAATAATTCCAATTGAGATGGGCCGCCAGCCATGTGCATATAGATCACGCGCTTGGCCTTGCCAGGAAAATGCGTTGGCTTGGGAAGCATGGGATTTTCACTGGAAAGTACCGTCTTGGGAGTCCTTTCTTCAAATCCAGTCAGCATGCCACCCAATGCCATGGCGCCCATGCCCAATCCACATTTTTTGAGAAAATGGCGACGAGTCTGAAAAGCGTGAAATCGGTGGATAGCTTCGTTGTGGATCTTCATGTGGAGAAGGATTAGGAGCCCGAAATATAGTGGGAAAGATAGAGAAATTTCACCAGATGAATCGGAAAGAAGTGAGTCAAAACGTTTTTATTGCTCTGACTCTCCTTCTTTTTTTCAAAAATGTTGAAAAATCCTCAAGTTTTGAAGTAGGGAGGCTCCTCGCTTCTCTTATCGCAAGTCTGTTCTTTAGGCACTACAATCCGAGGTAATCCGATCCAGCAAGGTCACATACCATCTGCCGTCTATTTTTGTCAGAAAGAAGGACAAATCATACTTGGTAAAGACCACTCGATAACTACATCCCAAAATCCAGTTCGCATGCCTCTTTTCTTCCTCTGAATAGGAAGCATCTCCATCGAGTTCCCGCATGATCATCATAAATGGGATGGATGGCCGAAGGGGCTTGTCAGAAACGAAATATCCTTCTTTTTCCCACTCCCATGTTGAGACATCGCAGATATATCTGGGATCATGCCATTCAAGTTTTCCCAAAGAATCAGCGGAATCAATGCAAAATAGTTTCGGATAGAGGTTGGTATAGGAGTCTTCCTTCGAAAAAGAAACACTGTCCATTAGCCTGAAAACCCCCATGGCTCCTGGTCTGTAGACATCATACATTCCATAGGTTGGATGTATGTATTGGTCCTGAAAAGTCGCTACATCCTTGTCTTGCAAGACCTGAAACAGATCCTCGATGCTAGATTGCAGATCAGGGGAAATAGGATTGTCGGAAAAAGCGGGAGTAGATGGGCAGGAAAAAGCTGTAAGTGCCCAAAAACAGGCGTGAAAAAAAATAATGCGTTTCATGTGTGAAAATATGAGAATGAAAAAATAGGTCAAACTCAATTTTCCTTTTCCAAAATGAGGGTTTTCTCCTCAATAATGTCTGTACGTCTGTGTTTCAAAAAATGTTTGGTTTGCAATCCCCACCAATATTCATTTGTTTCGTTCTCTGATTAGACAGCAGATCTTGAACCGCTGATGTAGAACCACGATTTGTGACAAAGTTTCTTGCTCATATAGGCCGATTCTTTCTCTTGCTCGGACAAATGTTCAAAACACTGGAAAAACCCGGTGTGTACTATCGCTTAGCCTTGGCCGAGACAGTGGATTTTGTGAGGGGAAGTTTGGTGATTATCGTCGTTATTTCCACTTTTATTGGAGCAGTTACTACCTTGCAGACTGCCTATCAGCTCGTTACGAACCTGGTTCCAAAGTCTATCATCGGAACGATCGTATCGGTCACCACACTTCTGGAACTTTCTCCGACAGTTGTAACCTTTATTTTGGCTGGCCGGATTGGCTCAAAAATCGCCTCCGAAATTGGAACCATGCGGGTCTCAGAACAAATTGATGCCCTGGAGGTCATGGGGGTCAATTCAGCTGCCTACCTGATTTTGCCCAAAATCATTGCAGGCTTGATCTCGCTACCAATCCTCGTGACCATCTCGGCTTTTCTGGCGCATTTAGGAGGGCTCATGGCAGGAGACTTGACCGGAGCGGTGACAGCCTATGATTTTACCCTTGGGCTGCAAACCTATTATGATCCCTATCAAGTGCTCGTAATGTATGTCAAAGCCTTCACATTCGGCTTTCTGATCACCAGTGTAGCTGCTTACCAGGGATTTTATACCTCAGGGGGCGCATTGGAAGTGGGTGCTTCCAGTACACGAGCTGTCGTCTATTCTTGTCTGACAATGGTGATTGCAGATTACCTGATCGCTCAGATAATGCTCTGATTCCCTCACTTGCTCGAAAGATTCCAACACCTATCCATTTCGTTCCGTTTTTTGATCTTTTCTTAGTATCTTCATCCCCAGCTACTTCTACTCATCGTTGATACTCCCTACATCCATTGCCGAACCCGGTACGCTCTATTCTGTACTCACAACTCAATTTCCCCAAATGAAAAAAACACACATCGCCTATGTAAGCGCCATAGGTCTCCTATGTTTGCTTGCAGGAAGTCTTTTCTTCTCAGATACGGTAGCAGATTATTTTTCCCCGCCTACCTTTGAAGTTCCTCAAGAACTACAAGAACATATTACTGCTTTCACTGCTGGAGAGATTTCCCGAAAATCTCCCATTCAGCTTCGATTTGCTGAAAATCAAGTGGACAACGAGCAGATTGGAACTGTTTTGACACAATCGCTCTTTTCATTTGAGCCTCCCATAAAAGGGACAGCTAGCTGGGTGGATAAGCGGACGCTCGCATTTATTCCTGATGAACTTCTTCCTTCTGGTCAAGTTTACGAAGCAGAGGTGAAACTCAAACATCTGCTGGATGACTTGCCTTCTTCTGCACGAAAATTGCGATTCCGTTTTGGAACCCGGCACCAGAATTTTGATGTAGCATTGACCAAAACCCAAATCTTGCACAATGGCCAACAGCAATGGCACCAACTTCAGGGAGTGATCAGAACTGTAGACATCGAAGAGCAAGACATGGTAGAGAAATTATTCTCAGCACATAGCAAGGATGTGCCTGTTCAGGTTCGCTGGGAACATAAACCCGAAGAGAGAAAGCACCATTTCGTCATAGATTCCCTCCCAAGAAAAGAAGTTCCTTATTTGGTCAGAATGTTCTGGGATGGCAACAAGGTAGGGATCAAACAAGAAGGGAAACAAGAGGTTCTGATTCCCCCTACAGGAAAGTTTCGCCACCTACATACCTATGCCTACCAGGAACCAGATCAGTACGTTGTCCTCGAATTCTCTGACCCACTGAAAGTCGGCCAGAGCTTGGAAGGCTTGGTTCGCATTGATGGACACAAAGCCCGCATTACCCAGGAGGAAAACAGAATCAAAATTTTTCCTTCCTCTTCACTATCCGAAGCAGCAACGATTCGATTGGAGGCTGGCATTCAAAGTCTAACAGGCTCAACCTTGGATGCTCCTTATGTTGAATCTATTGAATTTGAAGAAGCAAAGCCAAAGGTTCGACTGATCGGAAAAGGCAGCATTGTCCCACAGTCAGAGACCATGCCATTTGTATTCGAATCGATTGGATTGAATGCTGTAGATGTGCGTGTGATTCGGGTATTTGAAAAAAATATTCCACAATTCCTGCAAGTCAACCAATTAAGTGGTAGCAAGGAGCTCAAGCGTGTCGGGCAGATGATTGCTCAGACGACTTTGGATTTGACTACCCAAACACAATTGGATCTGAATACCTGGAACAGACATGCCATTGATTTGGGAACCATCATCAATCCCGATCCCGGAGCAATTTATGAGGTCGCGATTGGTTTTCGACGGTCGTACTCACGATTTGCCTGTGAGGACGAAGGTTCAGGTGACAGCGATCCGATGTTGGAGATTGGAGAAGATTGGCACACCTTCACCAGTACCAACGAAGACAGCTATTGGGATTGGTGGGATGAAGATTACGATTCTGGCTATAGAAGTGATCCTTGTTACAATCCCTATTATCATCCTGGTAGGATTGCGCGACGCATGGTTCTGGCATCCAACTTTGGGCTCATTGCCAAGCAAGGAGATGCTGGGGCATTTATCGCCGTCACTGATCTCAAAACCACTGAACCTATCTCCGGAGTGAATCTGGAAATCTACGATTATCAACATCAGTTGATCACCTCTTTATCGACAGATTCCAAAGGTCAGGCACGAACCCAATTTGACAACAAACCCTATTTGTTGGTAGCAAAGAAGGGCAATCAGCGGGGATATCTACGGATGGATGATGGGTCTTCTTTGAGCATGAGTCGCTTCGACACCAAAGGAAAAACTTCTTATAAGGGAGTCAAGGGATTTTTGTACGCAGAAAGAGGCGTTTGGCGACCAGGAGATCATATGTACATCAACTTTATTCTAGAAGACAAACAAGGCCAGCTCCCAGTTGAACATCCTGTGCAGTTCACTCTGACAGATCCTCGTGGACAGACAGTGGAGAGAAGGGTGCAAACGCAGGGCTTGAATGGATTTTATGCCTTTCCAACCAAAACCTCTGCTGATGCCCCAACAGGAAACTATGCCGCTGAAGTGAAAATCGGGGGAGCTACTTTCCGCAAGACCTTCAAAGTGGAAACCGTTATTCCCAACAGACTGAAGATGGACCTGGATTTTGGCGTTCCATATTTATCTACCAAAACCACGGATCGAGAAGCTGATTTGGAAGCAAAATGGCTACATGGAGCAGTGGCAAACCAATTGAAAGCAGATGTGCGAGTTCGCTTGGAAAAATCTTCAACCAGCTTTCCCAAATACAGTGAATTCGTTTTTGATGATCCCGTAGGAGAGTATAGCACAGAAGAAATGACCCTGTTTGATGGAAAGCTGGACCCTCAGGGGATCGCTAAGATTCCTGCAAAGATCCATGCCGAAGATGGCGCTCCGGGGAAATTGACTGCCAATTTCAAAACCAAGGTTTTTGAGCCAGGGGGCGCATTCAGTGTAGACCGATTCAGCATTCCCTATCATCCTTACCAAACCTATGTAGGGCTACGAACCCCTAAAGGAGATGCTGCCAGAAATATGCTGTTAACTGATGTTGACCACAAAATCGAACTGGTCAGCCTGAATCCCGATGGGCAGCCAGTATCCAGCAAGGTAGACGTGACACTCTACAAACTCAGTTGGAAGTGGTGGTGGGACAAATCCGAGGACAACATTGGCATTTACAATGGTAAGGTTGAGGCCGAAGAATTACAAACTGCCACGGTCGCAACCACCAATGGGAAAGGAACATGGAACATGAATGTCAAATATCCACAATGGGGTCGATATCTCGTACGTGCAACCGACCAGAATGGACATTCAAGCGGGAAGATCGTTTATATCGATTGGCCAGGGTGGGCTGGAAGGTCTACAGAACGTGAAGGTGGTGGGGCGCAAATGTTGAACTTTACAGCGGAAAAACAACTGTATAATGTAGGGGAAGACATTACTCTGAATATCCCAACCGGAGACGCAGGGAGGGCGCTTGTCAGTATTGAGACAGAAAACAAGGTATTGGATGCCTACTGGGTCAATGCCACCAAAGGTACAACTCGATTTACCTTCCCCAGCACTGTGGAGATGACGCCAAATGTCTATGTGAATGTAACGCTTCTTCAACCACATGCACAGACCAAAAATGATCTTCCTATTCGGATGTATGGAGTCATTCCTCTGAAGGTGGAAGACCCGACTACACATCTGAAACCTGTCTTGACCATGGCAGATGAGCTCAAACCCAACAATAATTTTGCTGTCAAGGTAAGTGAAGCAACTGGCCAACCGATGACCTATACCGTAGCTGTGGTGGATGAAGGCTTGTTGGGCTTGACGAGATATAAAGCACCAGACCCCTGGAACACCTTCTATCAACGACTTGCATTGGATGTAAAAACCTGGGATGTCTATGATCAGGTGTTGGGAGCATATGGGGGAGAGATCAAAAGTCTGTTGAGCATCGGTGGAGGGGCTGGAGAAGAAGGCCCTGATGGCCAGAAAGCCAATCGATTCAAACCCGTGGTGATGCACCTGGGGCCATTTGAATTGGAAGCAGGGAAAACAGCTACCCATAATCTGAAAATGCCCAACTATATTGGTGCAGTGCGTACCATGATTGTCGCAGGAGATCCGAAAGGAGCGTATGGTGCCACAGAAAAAAGTACACCTGTCAAACAACCATTGATGGTGATGGGAACCTTGCCACGTGTGTTAGGCCCTGGCGAGCGAGTCAAAATGCCAGTAACGGTATTTGCCCTCGAAGATCAGGTCAAAGTGGTCAATGTAAGTGTGGAAACAGGCAAAAAAGTCATGGTAGAAGGAGGAGAGAGCAAAACTGTGCGCTTTTATGAAGTAGGAGAAAAAATGACAGACTTTGATTTGGGGGTCTTGAGTTCCATGGGCGCAACACCCATCAAAATTACAGCTCGCTCCGGCAACGAAATCGCTGTCTATGAAACAGAGATTGAGGTTCGAAACCCCAATCCCAGAATTACCAAAGTTCACACCAAAACCCTTGATAAAGGTGCAAGCTGGACCCAGGCATTCCGCCCTGTAGGAATGTCAGGAACCAATCGAGGCGTGATAGAAGTATCCAGTTTGCCTCCGATCAGTCTGGGAAAACGACTGGAATATCTGTTGCGATACCCATATGGCTGTATTGAGCAGACGACCTCCAGTGTCTTTCCGCAAGTATATGTCAGCAATCTATTGGACCTCAAAGACGCCCAGAAAAAGAAAGTCGAAAAAAATCTGCGGGCAGGCATAGAACGGCTCAAACTGTTTCAGACAGCAGGTGGAGGATTTGCTTATTGGCCTGGTCAGACAGAAACCAATGATTGGGGCACCAACTATGCAGGACATTTTCTGATAGAAGTAGAGAAGGCTGGATATAGCTTGCCTGAAGGTATGCTGAATAAGTGGGCCAAACACCAGAAAGGTGTAGCCAACAAATGGGAAGGCTCAAAAGCAAGAGAAGAATTGACCCAAGCCTATCGCCTGTACTTGCTGGCCCTGGCAGGAAAAGCTGAGTTGGGAGCCATGAACCGGCTCCAGCGAAAAACCAGCTTGAACAATGTGGCCAAATGGCAATTGGCGGCAGCCTATTATATGGCCGGTCAGAAGGATATGGCGCGCAAGCTGACAAATGGACTTAGCAAGACTGCTTCCACCTATCAGGAATTGGGAGGAACCTATGGATCGACCCTTCGGGATCAGGCCATTATCCTTGAAGCTTTGAGTGTGATGGACCAGCGTGACAAGGTGGGCAATCTGGTTACCACCATTTCCAACAAACTGAGCTCACAAGATTGGCTCAACACCCAGGCAACGGCGTATAGCCTGGTCGCAATGGCTCGATATGCCGGGGAAGGCAGCAATGACTCCAAGATGAAGTTCGCCTGGAGAATAAAGGGAGGCAAATGGCAGGAAATTTCGACCAGTTCCCCTTACTGGCAAATAGATCTGACCAATGTGCGGAAAAGCGAATTGGAACTAAAAAATAAAGGAGGTGGCATGCTATTTCCTCGATTGATTCTGGATGGAATTCCCTTACAGGGAGATACCAGCAGAGCCGCTTATGGCTTGACAATGGAAATGGTCTATATGACAATGGGCAAACTGCCGGTAAATCCAGCAGAACTAGAGCAAGGGACCGATTTTCAGGTGAAAGTAAGCGTGAAGAATACCGGGAACCGAGATTATTTTGAGATGGCCCTGAACCAGATCTTTCCTTCTGGATGGGAAATTCATAATGCGCGGCTCGATGGTGTCTCTTCTGGCTCTGTTCCTGAGTACCAGGATATCCGGGATGATCGGATTTACACCTTCTTTGATTTGAAGCAAAATGAAAGCAAAACTTTCTATGTACTGCTCAATGCTTCCTACCTGGGTCGCTATTATTTGCCAAGTGTAAGTGTTGAGGCCATGTATGATCGAAGCATCCATGCCCATCAACCCGGACAATGGGTTGTCGTGGAGTAGGGAGAAAATATAGATATCTATCAGAGCTGTCAGCTTGGCCAAGCTGACAGCTCTTTCCTTTTGCATTCCCCAATCTGGACCGATGTACCTCCATCTCGACCTTCCACTATAGCTGTTTAGGCAGGCTGTAGCCTATAGAATTCGACGCTTGAAAAGAAGAATTCAGGAAAATCAGGAGAAGCGAAAGTTTTTGTGAAAAACGGCATCTAATGAATGGAAGTAAGGCTATTGCTGTTAGAACCGTCACATTTTCCAAAATCCTTCACCACATGAACCCTCTTCGATTTTTTTTCATTCTCTGCTTTATTGTCATTGCCTCTGCCTGTACCCCTGAGGAGGTGGTGATTGATCCTGTTGATGAACCAGAAGTGGAAATCGATATTGATGTTCCCGATTGGACAGAAGCGACCCACAGCAATGATGTGGAGCCAAATTATGAGACCGTCTTTCCTGATGATGAAGTGCTGCGGATAGATATCACCATTGCGGCCAGCGATTGGACAGCGATGCAGGCAAATTTGAGTGCCAACATTGGAGGAGGGGGGGGACCCGGTGGGGGAGGAGTAGACTTTGATTTTACACCGATTTGGGTGCCTTGCGCTTTGGTCTTCAATGGTGTGGAGTGGTATAAGGTGGGAATTCGCTACAAAGGCAATTCATCTCTTCGGTCTGCTTTTCAATCCAGTGGGGATAAATATCCCTTCAAACTGGATTTCGATGAATTTGAGGATACCTATCCAGCAATCAAAAATCAGCGTTTCTATGGGTTCAAACAATTGAATCTAAGTAATAATCACCAGGATGCTTCATTTTTGAGAGAGAAGGTTGCGGCTGATCTCTTCCGTGAATTTGGGGTGCCTGCTGCCAGAACAACTTTTTGTGCAGTATATCTGGACCGCGGCAATGGCTCCTCCTTTATCGGATTGTATACACTCGTTGAGGAAGTCGATGATTCTGTGCCTGAATCTCAGTTTAGCAATCCTGATGGGAATCTGTATAAGCCAGATGGAACAGGAGCAACATTTGCTTCCGGTACCTACAATGAGGCTGAGATGGATCTCAAAACCAATGAAGAAGAAGCTGATTATTCAGATGTCCGATCTCTGTATGACATGCTGCATAGTACCGAAAGGACGAGCAATGAGGCCCAATGGAAGACTTCTCTAGAAGGAATCCTGGATATTGAGCAGTATCTGAAATATCTGGCTGCCAACAATGTTATTCAAAACTGGGACACTTATGGCATCATGACTCACAACTATTTCCTGTACAACCTGGATGGGAAACTTGTCTGGATTCCCTGGGACAATAATGAGGCTTTCCAGCATGGAAAAATGGGGGGTGCCCTGAGTTTAGGGATGTCTGAAGTAGGCAATAACTGGCCATTGATTCGATATGTCATGGATGTGGAGGAATATGAGGAGCAGTACAAATTGTATGTGCGTCAATTTGCAGATGAGGTATTTGAACCAGTCAAAATGCAAGCCCTCTACTCAACTTATGAGGGCGTGATCAGTGGATATGCCTCTCAGGAGAACGGTGGAGTTAGTTCGGCGATTTCCAGCCTGAAATCTCATGTAGAATCTCGGAAAACTGCTGTGGATGATTATTTAGAGTAAGTAGAAGGACAATATTAGTTTTGATTTTGGGTTTAAGGGAAATAGGGGCTATACTGGCTTGATTGGTAAGATTTCTCCCTTTTTTCCCCTATGCCTACTATATCCCTCACAAATAATTGTGTCCCCCTACTTAATCGAGCAGGATTGAGACAACTGCCTGTCATTCATGATTTTTTCAAACAGTCTCTAAGAATCCAATATCCTGGACCACTTTGAAGACGTTGGCCTGTCCAGTTGGAAGAACAGAGGCAGGGATTCGATCTGAATGTGTGATAAGAACACCAGTCTTTAGGTTGTAGGGAATACAAAAGACAACCCTCCCTTGCCATCAGTTTGCGAATCAGCTCGCAGACAATCTGGCAAGGGAGGGAAATCCCATCTACGTTTTGCTATGGGGCAGGATAAATGTGCGATCCTGATTGTCGACGATTCCTTAGCTGATGTTATCTGGAGAAGTCAGATTTTCAAACATTGTCTTGACAAAGATGGATGCCTCATTTTCCAGAAAATTTCTCCTTCCAGTTCTCATTGGCATTCTTGCTCATCGTCTTTTCGTCCTTGAGCCACAATTGTTTGGCGTCGACCTCAAGATCATATAGAAAGAGATAGAGCTTGTCATTCCGAACAAGGAATTTGTGTGGGTCTGTCCGAAATTTTGCTCCCACAGCGATGCCTGTTGCACACCACCCTCCGAATTGTGGAAGATACTTGTCTGGATTGGCATCAAATGCAGCTTTTTGATCCGCATCTGTAAAATAATATTTCAGACCGTCATATTCCGATTTGAACGCCTTCGATCCACGTTGGGCCAATCCCAGGTCCAGATAAGACACAGGGCTATATCCATTGAGGGCGATTTGGCTATCATCAGTATTTTTGGATTGTCCAAAAGCAGTTCCGATGCTTAACAAAATGGACAAAATTCCTGCAAATAGAATTGTTGAATAACGCATTGTTTAGAGATTATTGGTGAGACAATTAGTTTTTAAAATGTTGCTCACTGATGACTTTCCCATCTTGCCATTCGCGTCGCAGGATTTCATGCCAGAAGATTTTGCTTCCATCTTGCATATCGAAATCAAAAGTGAATTCTGAGAAAGATACATTGTCTCCTGACACTGTTTGATGATGGGTGATTCCATTGACTTGTTGGATTGCTCCTAGGAAGCCATTCATCTTGTTGAGCATCTCATCTTTGGTTTGTGTAATTGTTCCATCAAAGTCCTGGGTACGCACATTATCTGCGAAGAAAGTGCTAACAGCTTCAATGATTTGTCCTTGAGCTACGAGGGCATCAAGATTGGATACTTGTTGTTGGATTGACATGTTACTTTGTGATGATTGAGTGAAAAATTGTTTACATCACAAAGGTAGCTGGAGGGAGTACTGAAAGAGCTACAAGATCTTCTCAACTAATTGGACTTTTTTGACAGAAAAGCAGAAGGGGTATGGCCTGTATATCGCTTGAAGTAGGAGGAAAAATGATTGGCTTCCTCAAATCCCAGTTCAAAAGCTGTTTCTTTGATGCTGCCTGCCAACAGCATCTCTTTGGCAGATCCGATGACTTCTTGGCTAATCAGTTGTCCCATACTGAGTTGCAGCTTTGTTTTGAGCTTGCGAGAGAGGGTCGGTACACTCATATTCATCTGATTGGCATAAAAACTCGTAGATCGATGCCTTCGATGATGTTGTTGGATCAATTCCTGTAGGTTTTGTAAGAAGGAATCAAGAATCAACTGTCCAAATTCTTCCCTGAATCGGCTTGGGGTAAGCTTGGTGTGGCGTTTAAAAAAACGATGAAAGTAAGCAGGGTCCTGAAACCCCATGTCATAGGCCACTTCCTGTATAGGTTTGTCCGTAAAAGCAATGTCTCTCTGACTTTCGAGAAGAATCTTTCTTTGAGCCAGCCTTTTGATACTCACACCAAGGCGATGCTTGACAAGACGATGCGCCCGATGATAGGCTTGCTGGATGGAAACCATCATGTCAGAGATACTTCGATGTTCCTGGAAATGGGCATCGATTTCATCTTTGACATCAAAGATTAGCTGGTATTCCTCTTTTCTTGCATTGAAGGGATTTTGTCCATACCATCTTTCTGTGGAAGCACTCAGGATATGTGGTTGGGGCTTTTGAAGAACTTCTGGCAGCGTGGTCGTATGTTGATGGTCAAACTCAACATATCCCAGTGAGAGTAAATGCTTGAAAAGAACTCTGTATTCTTTGGATTGGGAAACAAGAGAGTGAGGGAATTCCATGACTGCGGCCTCAAATGTTCCATAGACAAATCGGATAGGCTGGTCAGGGGTGAGGAAAATAAGTCGATGTTCAAAATTGGTATACGGCTTAAAATCAACCTCAATAAAACCGGAACCGGATTTAATCCAGATCAGGGCATGATTGGGAAATCGAAATAATTCCTGGTCTTTTGGCTTGAGTAACTGGAACATTGTGTGAGTGAATGAGGATTAAATTTTGCAAAAATTTCTTGTCAAAAACTGTGTGCCAGCTGACTTTTCGTACATTTACTTAGAATCGGTAAGAGGATAAGAGATGTTGGGATCTGCCAAGGCTCTTGGAATAAGCTTAGAAAGCTGGTGTAAAGGCCAACACTTTTTTCTTCTCGACCAATATGTTGAATCAGGTACTACCGCATAATCATCCAAACATGAAACACCACCTCACTTTTTTCCTTGATACCTATTCTCCCCCTCAGATCCGATGGATGTTCATTATTCTCTTCCTTTCTCCAATCTGTAGTCTGGCACAATCGCTCTCCACAGACGTATTGCAAGTCGCTAATTGGAGGGGAGGAACCAGAATCATCTGCTACAATGCACAACATGAATTTACCCTTCCAGCGAAGTTTTTCAAACATAGTGGATCTCGCAAGCGCGTAAAATTGGCTGAAATCAACGAAGAGTCATTTACGTTGCACAGAAAATCGAACAGGCTAGCTGTGACCACCAGGCATGGGAAACTCCTGGCAACCACTGTGCCTAAAACCAATGTATTGCGTGTGGAAAGAAAGGAGCTAAACCTCTATTATCAGAACCGGAATGTTCCCTACTACAAGCGAATCGATGTACAAGATAAAGACGGAAAATTGATCTTGAGAGGAGAGATAGAGCAAGAGAAAATTGTACTTAAGCCAATGGTGGAAGTAGCAGGAGATCTCCCATTGATCATGCTGATCTGCTTCGAAGAATTGCTTCAATTGGCAGAGGCATTGGAAGCTGGAAAAAGAATCCCCATTTCCCATTTTTTCTATTGATCAGCCAATGGATCTGAATTACTTAGGATCAGCAAAAGCACATAGTTGTTTTTTGACTGTTCCTTATCTTCACAAGAAAATCCAGAATCCAGCCTTTGACTGATTGTCCATACGCCAGTATCCCTGCGCTCATCATTCATCGTTGGAAGAACAGATAAACAACAAATACATATACTCATGGGAGGAAATTGGAAAGAAATGTTTGAAGCCGCAGCAAGCGGAGATATTGAACTGGTCCGCTATCATATCCGCATGGGCGTGGATATCAATTACCAACACCCTGAATATCTGACCAGTGCCCTGATCGAATCTGTACGATTGGGCAATCAGGAAATGATGGAATTTCTACTGGAAAAAGGAGCCGATCCTACCATCAGGGAAGTGTTTGGAGGCATGACTGCCCTCGATGTTGCCAAAGTGATGAAACGAAAAGAAATGGCCAGATACCTGAAGCAGTTGATGAAACAATCGTAAGAGGAAGGCGTCTCATGAAACATATTGCCCTCATTTTTGATACAATTGTCCTCACTGATGCAGATGTTTTGATTGGACATTTAAACCAACGCTGTAAGGATTGGACAATAAGTCAACATCAGCTAGCCCTATCTGAGGAATCCATAACCCTCCAAAAGCCTGATGAGTCAACATCTTTTCTTGTTTCTTAGCTATCGCTTCATCAGTTCTATGACGATTTTTTTGGTCCCATTTTCAGCAGAAAGGAAATAGACCCCTTGTGCCCAGGTAGCAGTATTGATGCCGAACTTGCCGACTCGCTCTTGCCGATTTCCTCGCCAGACGCTCTGCCCCAGATTATTGGTGATGGTCAGTGAAAATGGGGCTTCTGAATAATTCGTATACTGAATCTTCAACTCATCCACAAAAGGATTGGGATGCCCTTCAACCACAAGTTCGGGATTCTTGCTCATGGGGAGTTCGACCACTTGACTGAATGAGTACCGGCCATCATAATCGACCTGTCGCAATCTGTAAAACAACTGATCCTGTCCAAGCTTGATGACATCAGGGTCCGTGTATCTGTAGGTCTGTGCAATGGGAGTATTTCCTGCTCCTGCAAGCTGTCCAATCTCTTCAAAGACAGTTCCATCAAAGGATCGCTCTACCTCAAAATGGCTGTTATTCACTTCAGTGGCTGTAATCCAGTCAAGCTGAACATCTTCCCCAAGTAGGACGGCTTTAAAGTCTAACCATTCTACCGGAAAAGACACAGGAACGCCTGAATAGTTCTGGATGGTTCCCTGATTTAAGAGGGTCGTTTCATTGTCCAGATAGACAATTGTCCCGGCTGAAGCATCAATGTACCAATTCAGGTCGACCGCCAGTCCTGTAACTGGATAGTCAAAACATACTGTTGCAATGCTGGTCTGTCCAGGAGTACCAGCAATTTCATCTCCAAATCCAGGCGCACCCAATTCGATATTGAACGAAGCAGTTCCCCCTCTTGGACTTGTTACGCTAGGTACCTGATAAAACGGAGGCCCAGTCAGGCTATGGCTGGACAAAGTCGGATTGGAAATGACGCCAGCGTCATAGGTAAACACCAAATTGCTTGTCCCGAGACTATCGCTACTTTGGTTAAAAGATAACATCAGGTCTACACAAAAGGTAGTGCCGGAATATCCGACATTGGCAAAGGACAAATTGTATGTGCTTGACTGCTGACCAATCAGGAAACTTGGCATGAATAGCAAAGCAACAAAAAACAAATATATTCGATTCATCTTGATTTCTTATAAGGTGGCTAGAAATAACATCAGTCAGGAATTTGTTCAGTCAGAGAATTGTTGGCCCGCCAAAAGCCATTGGCGTCCGCAGCATTGATGACACCATCTAGATTGAAATCTGCGGTGCTGGTCCCATAGAGATATGGATTTCCATTTTCCACTCGCCAGAAGGTGTTTTTGTCAACGGCATTGATGGTTCCATCTCCATTGGCATCTCCTGCCCATAGTAACATCACCCCTCCTGAATTTTTCATCGCTGCTCCGCCATCATCGTAAACCGGAGTAGCTGGATCGCTAAAGTCCACCAAGATCGCTTCTGTCCGAAGATTCATCGGTGCCTCAGTCATGACACTGAGGTGATTGTAATGTGTGAGGAGGAGATAAAAAGAGGATACTGCTGTTGCGGGAAACATAAGAACAGGATTTCCTTCAGCAGAAATGATCGTGCCATTTTTTTGGATTATGGCAGCAGTTGTTGCCAATACCTGTGTGGAATCCTCTCCATGTCGCAGTTCGACCTTTACCCAGTCTACAGGCGTGGAATCCCCTGCTTGGTTCATTACAGCAGTGCTGGCTGTGATCCCAAGACCATATGGATCGGTGGAAGAGAGGTCTCCATTGTCAGTCAATGTCGTGTTCATGTTTCCCCCACCTGCATAAGCACCCTCCAGCATGGCCTTCAGCCTGACCATCGGCTGATTGCCATTGAATATGCTATCGCTGAAAACGAATCCATCACTTCCGATGTCTTTTCCCATGATTCTTCCGGGAATATCATCCAGAGACGGATGAATGCCTCCCCAGATTCGGGACAGGCTGCATTCGTCCGAAGCATCCCGATAAGTCGCCCACTGAAGGGTAACATCTACGCTAGGTCCCTCTTCAAACACCAGAAATTCGTTTTGTTTGCACAAGAATTCTCCCATGCCACCAGGAAAGTATTCATCTCCAGTCATATAGGTCATTAATTCTGCTGCTGCCCGGGAATAAGTACTATGTCCCGAAACATATCCTGCAAAAGGAGGTGTCACAAAAGATGGACGCTGGTAAGGCCACCAGTCATCAGCCAGAATCCAGTCAACTCCTGCAACATCTGTCTCAGGATTGATGATGTAATTCGGGCCTTTCCAGGCCAGAAGTTTGATCTTGCCTACATTCACATTGCCGGGGCCTGCAAGTGCATCCCCGAGTTCGACTGTCTCAATCAATCCAGGTACAAGTGGGATGCCTGCGATATCATAATTGCTGGCAGAAGCATTGGTAGATTGGCCCCTTCTGGCCATGTATCGCAAGGCAGAGACGGGACGAATGTAATCATACCAACCCTTGATGCCCCAGGCGGTGATCGCGGCATCGTGCATAGTGCCTCCCATGGAGAAATAGGTCTTGATATCCCATTCCAAATCCGATAATTGGTCTCCTTGGCCTCTCCATTTTTTTACCATCTGGGGATGATCATTTACATAATTGAGGAGAGTAAACCAGTGTCCAGGCGGAGTTTCGGAATCTGGTCCATCTGCCCAAAACTCTGCCAATACTCTGGCATAGTCTCCCCGAGGAACCTGTTGTGGGACATAGGGGGCACTGGTTTTGGGATTCAGGGTTCTGCCATTCCCAATCACCCCTCCATTGTAATAATCATAAAACAAATCGTGATCATTGAAGTCTGTAGGCAAATCTTCAAAATCAATATTGCCAATGGAGGCAGGCGAGATGTCCCACATGACTCCATCTGATGGGTCCAGATGAGAACTCCAGGTGGCAACCATGCTAAAGGCCCATTTGTACAAGTCTGAGTCAGCTGTCAATGCGGTGGTATCCAGGTGAGGAGGCGTACCGGGATCATGATATACATGGTAGGTGTCTCCATCTTTCACAAAGGTGCTTTTGTCTTGATTCTTCAGGGCAAATGGATTGACATTCCCCCACTCTGGACTTAGAAAGTCGGGCACGGTGGAAGAGATGACATTGCCGGATTGATCGATGAATACATCAAATGCGATGGGCTGCCAACGATTGGGATGTTCCAGATTGGGATTTCCCGATTCTTCGATTTCAATAAAATTGTTGACCGGATTGTAGTATTGATTTGCAAAATCATTGGCTTCATTCGATTGATCCTGCTGGCCATAGGCAATGATTCTGTCAGCGATGTAATTCCCCAATTCTGCTGGGCCTCCACTGGCATAACTCGTGCTGCTAATTGCTGGATCATAGCCCAGATCCTCCATCAACAGATAGGCAAGGAACAGGGTATGATTCTTGCCTGGAGAGGTGCCGAATCGTTGATTGATCAGGCGATAAGCAGCATAACTAAGAGCCTCTTCCTGAGCCGCAACTGAATCAGCGACTGCGGGGGTTCCTGTAAAGGGAATGGCGAATCCGTGAATGCTATTGCCCAAAAAATACTGCTGGGCTGTATGTTCATATGCAGACCAGGCATCATACATGGCCGAGGAAATATGATGCAGGTTTCTGGCGTGAACTGTCGGTCTGGCAAAGTCACCCCGAATCCCTTCGAGCAGTACTTCACTCCATTTCCGAGCGACACTGTATCCTGCGACACAGATCTCTTCTCCAATGATGGCTGCTCCTTTCTCCTTCAGATTTCCATCAATCAAATCATCCAGCCCATCCTGATCCCCATCTGTTCCTCCATCTGTATCGTCTGAATTAATCTGTCCATCTCCATTTGTATCAAAAAAAGTAAACTGAGTCGCAGAAATATCCATTGTGCCTGTGCCATCATTGGCCGCATTGCTGCTTTCAAGATCGGCAAAATCAGGGAGTAAATCTGCATCTGCATTGGGGGGATTGACAAGGCTGGCCTGATTGGCGAGATTGTCAATAAAGCCATCTTTATTTGTATCGACTCCTCCGGCTTCTGCAACATCCCAGTTTCCATCATTGTCTGTATCCAAATCGAGTTCATTGACAATTCCGTCCCTGTCTACATCTGTCAAGGCTCCACTGATGGTAAGTTGATATTCTACTCCAGTACAAGTACTCAGATCGTCTACATCTGAACCTGTAGTTCCTAAAATCGAAATTCCGGGCACTCCACTTCCGATGTCAATCACTGCAAGAGAAGGGGAAAAATCATAATTCACAGCCTCATTGCTTCCTGAGCATTGAATGCCAGTGTTTAACTCCGAACTCACCGCTACTCCTCCATTAATGGACAAGGTGAAATATTCATTTGAGCCATTTAAGTCGCCGTCTGCCACTACATTAGACACCTGAATCAGATCACCAATTTCGATTCCATATGCAGACAGATCAACGTTTTGGGTCGAATTGCCTCCATTTGAAGGGATCTGAAAGGCTGCCGTCTGTAAGCTGAAGGCACCAACTTTTTGTTCTACAGAATCAGGAATGCCATCATTGTCATCGTCATAATCCAGGTCGGGAAAATCATCAATGCTGTTGCCGATGGTAACAAACAACGAATCCTTGTCTGTATCGGTATTGATATCCGTAACAGTCAGCAATACCTTATAAGTCCCTGCACTTGAATATGTATGGTTTGGGTTGACACCAGATCCCATATTTCCATCTCCAAAGTCCCAGTCATAGATTAGGGAACCACCTACTGGATTATAGGTTGTTGAGGCATCAAACCCAATCAAGGCCGGTGCCGGATAGGTCTGGGTGGGAGTGGCAGTGAATTCGGCATTGAGTCGGGTTCCTTCTACAATGAACAGAAATTGATCTGCTGCAGGGCTGACGATTTTGTCCTTGGTACCACTGGGCCATTTGACGACGATGGAATCGATGACTGTATGGTTCGCCAGACCAAAATGTTGATCGAAACTGTTCATAATCCCATAGCCCTCGCCGGAACGTACTTCCCGGATCTGTTTTCCCCACGGTCCATAAGCTTCTACACGAGCGCCTATGCCATTTATATTACTTTGAATCCCTTCCAGTTGAATTGTGATGAAGTGGTTGCTATTGCCATTGTTCATGAATAGTTCATCTGTATCTGTCGAACTCGCACCATTATAGCCACTGCCATGACCCGCGTAAATGTCCAGGAAGCCATCATGGTTCAAATCCCCAATGGCAAATGAGTGAATGTCCTTAAGGTTGAAAGGGTTGGCGGCGACAGTGAATGTTCCGTCTCCATCATTGTAGAACAGGAAATGTTCCTCTCCGGCATACAGGAGGTCGACATATCCATCATTGTTGAAGTCTCGAAAGATGGCTTGTATACCTAACAATGATGCCCCTGAGCTGAGGGTCGGCAAAAATCCACTTCCTGCTGTTGCATCAGTAAAGGTTCCACTGCCATTGTTGAGGAATAATTGACAATCTGCATCGTGATTGTTGATGAAGGCATCCAGGTCTCCATCATTGTCCACATCTGCGAAATCTGTCGTCCAGGTTTGTGTGCCAGGTTGAAGGACTGCCGTGACAGCTACATCTGTAAATACATTGCTGCCATTGTTATTCATCAACTTATTGACCCGTCTGGGATCAGTCGGATCGGTGACCCCCAGGCGACACTTGGACAGATACATATCCAGGTCTCCATCATTGTCATAGTCTGTCCAGATAGAGGCATAATTGCCAGAGTTATCACTGGCAGGAGAGGTCGTGGTGTTGAGCAGGCTATTGTTCATGCTAAAGCCACCAGTCCCGTCATTTTCATACTTCCTACTGTCTGCATCGTCATGACATGCAAAGATGTCGATCCAACCATCATTATTGATGTCTGCGAAATTGCTGCCTTGCAAAAAGATATTGGAATTGGTGAGAATGGCACTGCTGAACTGTCCGAGGGAATTCCCAGTGACAAGTTTTAGGTTGTTGTACGATCCACCAGCAAGAATGTCATTGATCCCGTTCTTGTCCACATCAGCGATGCACATACTCCATTCATTACCTGAGTTGAGTTGGCCATAATTCTGTATAGTAAATGCCTGATTCGGACTATTCTGAAAGGCAATTTTCAGAATCACTCGATTGTCCAATTGCACGATGTCGTCCTTTCTGTCTCCATTCATATCTGCAATCCCGATTGGGGCACCGCTATAACTGGGAGAAGGGGTTAACAAACTACTTTGATTGCTAAATGATACAGGGGTGTTTTGACCCATGAGGGACGCAACAGACAGGCTAAAGAAAAAAAATAGCAAAAAGTGAGTGATGAATAAATGGGTAAATTTTGAAGTCATCGAATAATGGTTACACACACTTGCCAAAAATTTGGTGAATAAGAAAACCTATCTCTATTGATAGGGAGAGCAGAAAATAAAAGATTGATTGATTTGTTAGATGCGTGTTGAAAAAGCTTAAAAAACAAACAATTTAATTACGAAAATTTGAAACAGTATGCAGATTTGTCTGAACTGCATATTTTGCTGATTCAATGGTACCGAAAAGCTTGTTTCGGCTCAATAGCTCAAACAGAATATACAGGC
>JBCCGK010000152.1:0-21801 GCA_039029315.1 Bacteroidota bacterium
CTGACAAACAACTATTAGAACAAAAAGTCATGGCTCTGATTCAATATCGAAATGAAAAACAAATCAAAATCAACTGGCAATTTTCTATCAAAACCGCGAGAACTAAACTCATTAAAAAATACCAAAAGGTGAATAATCTAAATGTAGAATGTAAATAAACTTATGTTACGATGTGGTAGCTAATAATCCATTAGTTTTTATCGATCCAGATGGGAGAAGTCTATATTTAGTAGTTGGCGAAGGACAAGAAGAGGCGATAAATACTTTTATTCAGATTGTAAATGAAAGATTAGGTGATATTGTATCAATAGATGTGGATGAAAATGGGAAGGTGTTTTTTCAAGGAGAGATTGATCAATATGCTTTGAATGTTTCTGCCTCATCTGAAGCTGTAGCGATGTTTGATGTGCTAAATGATGCAATGGATGAAGATCAAGGAGATGTTGTGCTAAATTTGGTGCAAAGTGATCCTAACTATACACCTGTAGATCCTTATGAAGCAATTGTAGATGTTGATGACGTCGAAAAGTACAATGGCTCAAATACTGCGACTGCCGCTGGAGTTATGGGACATGAAATTGCAGAACAAACTTCTATGCAAAGAAGTGGTAAGCGACCTGATCAAAGTTATGTGCCTGCTCATAAAGGACCTGGTGTAGATGCTGAAGATGCTATTAATGGTTCTACTAGAATAGATATTATGGGTATCAACCGAGAAACAAGTGATATATCCCAAGATGCAAAGAATGGACATATTGATCTTAGATATATTAAGAATGGTAAATTAGTGATAGTCAGAACTCATTTAAAAAATGGAAATTTTACAAAAGTTGAAGATATAGAAATAGAATGATCAAAATTATGCCTCTAACACGTCTTTCCTTGGAAATTGAGTTTATATTTCTTTTGGCTTTCTTGACATTTTTAAGTGGTTGTGTTGGCCCCTCTACTCAAAGCAATAGAGAAAGTAAAGCTCAAATCGTTTTTGAAGAGAAGTTGTCTATTATTGAGGCATTTGCATATGAATTAGATAATGATAGTTCAGGTAGGTGGATAGGTGCAACTGCTTTTTTACAAGAAACTACAGGAATACTTACGGAGTCCCCAGCAGGTTTTTTCGGCTATTATAGACCAACTAAGAATGACTATAAAAGATGGAGTGCTTGGTACGAAGAAAATAAACATCGTTTGGTTTGGGAGGAGGAAGGTTCTAAGATCATAGTTAAGGAGTAGCATTACTTTTTAGATTAAATTCTACTTCTATTTGGGAAGCGAATTTTCCTAGGTTCTAATCAACGTCGGTATATTTATTCAGCTGATGGAACCAAGCTCAGGCAAAAGGCTATCTGGTCTTCTGAGAAAACCACCGATTATCTGGTGGCTTTCTAGGGAGTTTGCCCTGAGCAAACGTAGTGCGTCGAAGAGAGGATGCAGACGGTAGTGGCAGCAGCCAACCCAACCCAAAGAGATGCTTTTCTTCTCTCATGAAGAAGGCCGGGACGGAGCTGGTGTATGAGATGTTCCTTCGCGATCACCTCGGCAATCCCGATAGCACAAATCCGCTCCTCAGTCCACCGGGATGTCGCTGTGCTCCACAACCGAGTGATGTTCTTTGATGATGATGAAGATGGCTGGGTTGATCCAGCTACAGAGGTGCTTCAGGAAGATCATTTCTATCCTTTTGGGATGAGGATGGCGGGGACGAATAGTGTTGGCAGTCCGACGGTGCCGAATAACTATCTCTTTACTGGTAAGGAGGCGCAGGATGAGTTGGGCATTGGTTGGATAGACTTTGGAGCCAGGATGTATGATGCGTCTGTGGGGAGATGGGGTGGAGTGGATGCATTGGCAGAAAACTATTCGGCTTGGTCTCCTTATAATTATGTGATGGGGAATCCCATTATTTTTATTGATCCTGATGGAAATAGTGTCATTGAAGGGGACTTGTACAATGAAAATGGCAAAAAGATAGGAACTGATAATAAGCGAGATGGAAGAAATTTTATAGTCACGGACAAAAAAGAGTTAAAGCGTTTGAAAAATCTTAAAAAAAGCCAAGGTGGAGATTTCGCAGTTGTAAGCGACGCAAGCAAAGTCAAATCAGTAGTGGAACTACCTGAAGCATCTGTAAGAAAGGAAATGGGTAAAGCTGTTGATAGATCAAATTCTAAAAACACAAACAGAACCGATCAATTCAAAGGAGATGATGATGAAGGAGGGTTCCACGAGGAGGGGGGAGTGTATGGGCCTGATTATAAAGGAAATATGCAAGTTATTCATGCTAAACCAGGTGCTAAGACAGAGCCAGGTACTGGTGTAATAGCAACAGTAATACCGGATAATCCTGCTGATCCTGCAAATGCTCCCTTGATCTTAAAACAAGGATCATTCCATGTACATCCTAAGGGTACAAGATCACCAGGGGCTAATACTATTGGTGGTCAAACAAAATCATTCAATCAGAATCCAACTAATCCACTAGATTTCACTGAGGCAAGCAATTATCCGGGAAACTCTTATGTGCTAGGAGCTAAAGGTACAGTTACTGTCATAAATGGAAGTAGGGTTCTAGCAACATTTCCTTTAAAAAAATTTATAGAGATCAAATGAGAGAAAGAAAATTGATATTATTCACCTTCTTTTTAGTAATCCCAATAATTCTTTTTGCACAAGAACCAATAAAGATTGACTTATCAATTGATGGGAAGAAGTGCAGATGTCCAGATTATTCAATTGTGTTTATTATGCAAGACTCAATTGTGGAGATCAAATCTACAGGGGGATATTTTGTTCCTGATACAACTTTGACTAATAGGGGCGATATAGCTATTCGATTTGGGAAAAAAGAATTATTATTTACAGACTTAAACTTAGAAGAGTATTACAAAAGTGAGAAATTATGGCAATTATCTATAGATTATCCCCCGCTATCACCCCAAAGTTCATACTCAAGTGATTCAGAGGTAAAATGGGCCTATTCGCTTGTTCCAGGTAATACTGCTTTGATCACAGAGTATAGGTACACTAAGGCAAAAAAAATAAAATGTAAGAGAAAGTAGGAATAGAAAAATAACTCGATTATAAATCTATCTTACCATTTTTCAAGGAAAGCTGTATGTTGTACATTCCATAGAATATTGACATTATAAACGGAGGTAAAATCTATTTCTACCTTTCTTTAAATCACCTCAAAATTAATATTTTCGCCCCTCTTCATATGAGGGGCATTTTCTTTCTGTACTTTTCATTTAAAAGCCCCCAGCCAGACACACTTCCATAGCTGAGGGCATTAAACATTAAAATGCTATGCCCAAACCTACACAAAAGGCGAACTACTCTCAAGGAGAGCATCCACCAAAAGTAACCTATAGCTTTAATTTATATCCATTCAAGCAATTACATTTGATCTGGAACCCTACTCCTCACTCCATCCCGATTCACAAATAACTCCCCACTTACGCTCAAACAATACACCACCCCATTCGGAACTTTTTGTGGCTGCTTGCATGGCCCTTGTAAAGACAGCACTGGAAAATCTACTTCTACAACAGTGAATGCAAATGGTAACAATAGCTCAAACACTGGTGCATGGCTTCTGTCGGAATTACAAAGTTCTGATCGAAAAACTGGAGCACATGAACTCATCCATGGATATATTGCTGATTCCCATGACGGCTCTGTATATAATGGAGTGCCGGGAATATCTGTCCCATCACTTGCAACTGCTCTGACTCATGGTATCAGCCCACAATATTTAGACGATTATGGAAGGATTGATTTAACAAAACGTAAAATGTTACCACAAGATCGGCAGAAAATTGCTGACAGTATTCATAAAGTGAAAAATGGAAGCCAAATGGTAGTAGGTATCCACTCTAATACTACCAAATATTTTGGTACTCATCCCGATCCAAAATCAGGCCCCCGAATAGACACGCTAAAATAATAATGACCATTCTTTCAACATTAATCCTCATAACATGGTGACCAAAGTATTGATCTCTGCTTGTATTCTTCTTGGCTTGACCTGCCTTCTCCCCACAAATCCAAGGGAACTGCCCACACTCAATCTGGAAGATTTGTCGCGATTTGCAATTGTTCAAATGAGATTCTCAGATGAAGGAGAATTGATCTCTTTAGAATTGTACAATTCCGAACCAAATGACTCTTTCCCTTCTTCGATTTTTGAAATAAAAAGTTTGCAAAAGTTACATGTTCGAGGGACCCAATGCTGTGATCCTGATGGCTCTTGCAAAAACTTTTTATTTCTCCCAGAAAAAATTAATCAGTTGGAGAATCTGGAGGAATTATATTGGAATAATTATTCTGCTCGTTTACCCGAATCCATTATACAAATGGGTGGACTGAAAAGGCTAAGCTTGGGCTTGAATCGATTTTCAAACTCAAACTCAGCCTTGATATTTCAAATTCCCAATTTAGAAACGCTATACCTTAATAACTGTTTATACGACAGTACAGTATTATCTATTGAAAATATTGCTCAATTAAAATCCTTGAAAGAAATACATATTGCTGGCAATCAGCTCTCTGAAGATTATATTCAAACCCTGAGAAAAGAATTTCCCTTTATTGAGATCATTGATTGACAGTAAACCACCGACACGATAGGGAGAAAACTTTTAGTGGTGTGTACAAGCCGAGCAAGATCTTGCTTGACAACTATACTTTTCGATATGTCTAGGTTACCAAGGGAAGAGTGATTGAAAAACGGATTTCCGGGGCGGATTGGCCTCACCTGGTATACGACCCTCGAAGCAGACTTTTTCGCGCCGAAATAAAGACAAAAGAAGACACTGCGTTAATCGACTGATGGAAGTCGAAGTGAATACCTCAACAAACCCATAAAAGTCTATAAAAAAGGGAGGGTATAAAATAAGATGCTCTCCTAATTTCTCCAAGATTTTGGATCCTGGATTAATCGAACTTATCTAAAGGGATCATGAAATAAGCCCATTGAGGCAAAATTAGAGGCTTTTTTAATTTTTTTACCAATGATAGAATCCCAAACAGAATAAGGAAAAGTATCTTTACTATAACAGCAAAATTTCTTCATTTATAGGTGAACTAAAAAGCACATCAAAATAAAACGAGTAGTTGTATAAATGTAATGCTCAAATTTAGGTCAGTTTTCTAGAGTATTTGCTCGATAACGAGGCGCTAGTTTTCCATAAAGAATTGGTTGTAAATGCCTTGGACAGCAATTATTCCACTCCCGAATACATCGTCGGCACCCACCATCAGCCCAACCTGGTCAACCTCATTCGCCTGGCATCGAACCGCAATGTGTGGAAACAACTCAGTCGGGCAGAGCAACAACAACGCAGGTAAACCAATGCAGACAATCGGGGAGCAGATGCCATTTATGGTCAACAATACAAATTGTCCCAAGTCTCGGATTGGAACCTGCCCCCAGACCAAGAGCAGCAATTTGGGATCAAACTGGCAAATGGCAAGCTGGTGAGGGTCAAGATCCTGATCTGGGAAAATATGCTCTTGCGCTCCAAACGAGGACTGAGCATGAAGGACAAAGCTTTTCGTCTGGTCAGTATCGAACTGCTCCATGCCCAAAGCGGCTTGCCCATCTTCAAAAAACGACTGTGGCTCAGTCTATGGGGAGAGCGCCAAAGAGAGATCAGCCCCGAAGAAATCTTTTGGGCCTATCGAAACCGATTTGACATCGAGCATTTTTTTCGCTTCGGCAAACAACACCTGCTGCTCGATCAGTTCCAAACCCCAGACCAAACCCATTGGCAAAACTGGCTCGAAGTGGTTAGTTTGGCCTATTGGCTCTTGTGGGTGGCCAAAGATGAGGCCTCGCATCACAGCACAAAAAAATGGCAACAGTATGACCCCACTCGTAAACAACGAAAAGAACTTGGCTTCCACCCATCCCCTTCTCAAGTTCAGCAACAGTTGGAAGGGATTATTTTGAGTTTTGACCAAGACCCATTTCTCCCAAAACCTCAAATAAAAGGCAAAGGACGAATTCCAGGAACGAAATTCCCCAAAAGACCCCAATACCCAGTCAGAAAAAAGCAGCCCAAAAAGAAAAAACCTCCCGCTTGAACACCAATACACAGGCTTTTTTTACTATGTTCAGCCTGTAGGTCTAACCTACTGTGATTCATCCTGCGTCAAAAGTCCAGTCATTCAGAATAGGAGGGAATTATTACCTCCCATTTAGTGCAGAATCAAGAAAGAGAGTGCTAAATCAGCAAAAGCCTCTTTCGAAGTATATTATATTTCCTGAATAAGAAAGAAAGTGAATCAAATCGGGATACGCCAGATGGCACAAATCCTAGGATTTCGCTCTCCAGGACCTCTTCCGCGCGACCCCCTATATACCATCTGGAATTATGAAATCTGACGTACACCCATCAAATCAACAAAAATGAAAATTCAATTTATTATTTTTTGCCTTTTTGCATTCTCTTTCAATGGATTTGCTCAAACACCTGAAAGTGAAAAGTTTTTAACTGCGCTTTTTCACCTTCAGAAAAGCGAAGAAATTAACAAAGACATAAAGCAGGTCTATAAGAAGTATGCAAAAATGGAATGTAAGACTGTGAAAATTAATCTTGGGAGTAAGGTTAGGTTTCATAAACTATTCTCTTCAGCTTATGATCCTAGTGAATTGAGTAGACTAGGAGCAGATCTAACTTTTCATGATAACGATTTCATAAAACAGAATCGATTTAATCCATTTGGAAATCCGATACTAGCTGGCATCATTGAAAAAAATGACTCTAGATTATTTTTAACTTTCTCGAAGCCAATAGATTCCTTTTTATTAGCAGAAATAACACTTTATGATCCAGGAGATTATTCGGATACATTTCCAAGGCATGGAACTATTATGCAAATTCTATTCAAGTATAATTCTCAAAACCTCGTGGAAGAAGTTTTAACTGCGGTGGTTCATGCAAATTAGTCGGTTTTGAGAAAGTTATTCACTCGAGTGATTTTCAGTGGCTTAAATACAAAAATAGGGTGAGCCTTAGTTGCAAACATGCTAGGTTTTGGCTGTCTTATGGTCAAAACCTTGCAATATTCTTCATCTATGATGGGATACATAACAAAACTTTGCCATTCGGCGGATGCTCGTTCTAGTTCTGAGTTCTTTCACCACCTATGGATACTTTTCAATAGTTTCTCGGGACTTAGCTTTGTGCCTTGCTTCTGGCCTTAAAACCTATTTGGCAGATGTTCAGCAGTTTGAAGATGGCAATACCATTGGAGATGATTATGCCTATGATTACAATGGAAATCTCACCCAGGATCTGAACAAAGGCATCAGCTCCATTAGCTACAATCACCTCAACAAACCCACCTCAGTTGTGCCGGGAATTGCCAAGAATCTTGCTTATATTTATTCAGCCCCGATTGCGCAAGCAAGCCCAAAAGCCATCGGGATTTCGCAAGCTCAACTGGCACCAAACTCAGGCAAAATGTAGAAGAACCCATCATTGGCATGCCAGGACTCAACCCCATCAAAACAACTGATTATGCTGGCGGTTTTCATTATGAAGATGCCGATGGAGTTAGTAGCGGACCGAAAAAACTGCTCTTCTTTGCTCATGAAGAAGGAAGAGTGCGCATTGATAATGAAGAGCCGATCTATGAAATGTATCTGCAAGATTCCCGATAGCACATGACCATGCACAAGCCATCGGGACGCAAACGCATTTAGGGAATAACCGAATCATGTTTGTGGATGAGAATGAAGATGGATGGGTAGATCCAGATCCGGTCAATGGAGAGGTCTTGCAAGAAACCCATTTTTATCCCTTTGGCCTGACGATGGCTGATGCCAGTAGTACAGCCGCGCCTGCTGTGTCAAACAACTATCTATTTACTGGAAAAGAATATCAGAATGAATATGGCATTGGCTGGATCGACTTTGGGGCTAGGATGTATGATGCGAGTATCGCAAGGTGGAATGGGGTGGATGCCTTGACTGAGGAATATACTGTTCAATCTCCTTATCTATATGCAGGTAATAATCCTATATTATTTGTCGATTTTGATGGCAGAGACTATGGAGTTGAAATTAATCATAAGGATGGCACAATATCTATATATGCTACATATATCGTGAATAGCGAGGATGAAAATGAAATGAATGAAATTAAAAAATTTTGGGAAAGACAAGATGATAAATTTGTTTATGTCGTTGGAGAGGGAGCAGACGCTATTACTTATAATATCTCATTTAGAATTGATGTACAGGTAAATGATAATAAGTCCTCAAATCCTTCTCAGAAAGACTACTTCACCGCAGGTTATGATCGAGCACAATTAGGTCATGATACAGATTCTAAAAACGAGCTTAATTCTTTTGTTTTGAGTGATGAACATCCACTTTTCCAAAAGAAGACAAATGGAGAAACAAAAAACGGTACCTCTGGAGGCTATTCTGTTGTTGTAAGGAAGAGTGGAATGGGAGCAAAAAGATTACGAAGAGGGAAACATGAAACTGGACACAATTTTGGGATGGGACATAGATCAGGTCTGATGAATGAATCTAGTGGTAGTAGTATGTTAGATCCTAGTAATGTTGGGGAAACACTTTATGGAATAGGGTTAGGTTCCGTGAAAAATATTGGTTCAGGGGGAGATAATGCAACTAATCACATAAGGTCTGAGAAAGGTATTAGACCCAATAATTTTCATTCTGGGACAGTTATGACTAAAAAAAGATATGAGAAGAAAAAGAATAGGGCTATAAAGAAAAGACGCAAAAAGAACTAAAAATATGAAAAACTACTTTATTCTTTCAATATGTTTTATTTTCATTAAGCCAGGAATGGCGCAAATAAATATTCGCCCCTATGAACAAGTTGCAGTAGATTTTTTTGCACATTATATTATTCCAAATAATCATGCTGAATTGAAATACATTCTTTTTCAAGAAGAATTGGAAACAGAGTCCTCAGCAAGCCTTGCTTTTTGTATGAAATTATTGCCTGCAGAAGGTGATACGATAAAATGGAATACAACAAAGTTAAATGTTCCTGCTAATTCGATTCTCCAAAAGAAAGTTTGGTTTCTCAAAAAGATATTTGTACCCAAAAAGAAAAAGGGGATTCTAGATGTATTTAAGTATTATCCACAAGGTGGGACTATAGCTGTAGCATGTCTTTTACGAACATCAGGAATGAGTTATGCTTATATGTTCATTATTGATGCAAAAACAAAGAAAATCGTTGATACCTGCAGACAATCGTTTACTTGAGGAATCGAGAAACCAGAATTTTTCCCGATTATGATCAATGAGCCCTCAACGACAGTGCCATCTGGCAACTATCGGGACCTCTTTGCCATGAAATTGCATTATAACTCAGGAGCCAGCAGCATCGTTTCTGGTACAGAGAATCTGTACAACGACAATATCTCTGCCATGCAGTGGCAAGTCCTGGGTGAGGAAAGCGATATCCGGGCCTATGCCTTTGACTATGACAATCAAAACCGCTTGAAACAGGCCCTTTACAGAGAAAACAGCGGTTCTGGTTGGAACACTGTCAGTGCCAGTTATGACCTAATTAATATCGGCTATGATAAAAGCGGCAATATTACTGAGCTGCTTAGAATGGGAAAAACGGGTGCTAGCAGCTTTGGCCTCATGGACGGGCTCAGCTATACCTATTCAGGTAACAGGCTCATGAAAGTAGATGACTCAGGCCTTAAAAACCTATTTGGCAGATGTTCGGCAGTTTGAAGATGGAAACACCATTGGAGATGATTATGCCTATGATCATAATGGAAATCTCACCCAGGATCTGAACAAAGGCATCAGCTCCATTAGCTACAATCACCTCAACAAACCCACCTCAGTTGTGCCGGGAATTGCCAAGAATCTTGCTTATATTTATTCTGCTGATGGAACCAAACTGAGACAAAACGTTGAAGAACCTATTCTAAGTATGCCAGGACTCAACCCCATCAAAACGACCGATTATGCAGGCGGTTTTCACTATGAAGATGCTGATGGGGTCAGTAGCGGCCAGAAAAAACTGCTCTTCTTTGCCCATGAAGAAGGAAGGGTGCGTATTGACAATGGAGAACCCATCTATGAAATGTATCTGCAAGATTCCCGATAGCACATGACCATGCACAAGCCATCGGGACGCAAACGCATTTAGGCAACAACCGCATCATGTTTGTAGATGAGAATGAAGATGGATGGGTAGATCCAGATCCGGTCAATGGAGAGGTCTTGCAGGAGACGCATTTTTATCCCTTTGGACTCACAATGGCAGATGCCAGTAGTACAGCTGCTCCTGCTGTGCCCAATAACTATCTATTCACTGGAAAAGAAACTCAGGATGAACTGGGCATCGGATGGATCGACTTTGGAGTAAGGATGTATGATGCCTCTGTGGGGAGATGGAATGGGGTAGATAAATTATCCGACGACCAAAATCAAATCCATTTAACACCTTATAATTATAGCTGGAATTCTCCTAGCAACCTAACTGACCCTGATGGGAACTGTCCTTCATGTATTGGTGCTTTAGTAGGAGCAGCCCTTGATTACGGGACTCAAGTAACAGTCAATGTGATAGAAGGGAAAGATTGGGGAGATGCTCTGACCGAGGTTGATATGACATCAATTGCGGTATCGGCAGCGGCAGGGGCTGTAGGAGTGGGATTAGCAAAGGGAGTAGCAGGATTAGTTAGAGCTGGATCAAAACTAACACCAATGGCAAAAACTGCAATTAAGGTTGGATCAGAGGTAGTAGGTGATGCTTCTGTAAGTGTAGCTAGTCAGGCGATAACAGAGGATGAGGTTAAACTTGACAATGTGGTAACTGATGTCCTATCAGGGCAAGCAGGAAGGCAAACTATTGGAAGGTATATGAAAAAAACCTCAGGAAATACAAAGACAGGAAAAAAATTGCAAGAAAATGTAAATAAACATATTAATGCTTCAAAGAAAGGATCAAAGACTCAAGGCTTGGGAAAAAAACAAGGAAAAGCAGGACTTCCTAAAGCACAGAAAGAATTAGATAATTATAAAGCTGGTAGAGCAGCTATTGGATCAGGAGCTGCCGCAGGACCCGTACGAAAATCATATCGAGCATATCAAAAATTAAAAAACGAAGATGATGAAAACCGAAAGTAAAATTCGATTGAGTATTATTGTCGTTTTGGTTATTTTTTCCTGTTTCTTAGGACGAATAGATGAAACGCTTGTTAGCGTTATTGTTGTAATTATTTTTGGATTAACCATTGTTGGCATTATTAAATTGTGGAAACTTTTCTTTAAAGAAAAAAAAGAGGAACTAAAAGAGACGGGGTTGCCACAAAAAAGTAGACAAGTAGAATAGAACTATGTAAGATGATTACGTTGTAAATACTCGATCAATTAGCAATCCTTTGCATGATCAAGGTGGTGAGATGATGCCAATCATTTCACCACCTATCTAATTGCACATGAAATAGAACTCGTTATAGGCATGTCAGGACTCCATCGAGTCAAAACCACCAATTATGCAGGCATTTTTCACGGAGCATGCCCTGAGAAAACGTATTACATTGAAGGGAGGATGCAGACGGCAGCGGAAGCTATCCCAAAGAGTTGCTCTTCTTCTCACATGAAGAAGGCCGTGTGCGCCGCTCAGGAACTGATCTAGTCTATGAGATGTTCCTCAGAGATTCCCGATAACACATGACCATGCAGGGGTAGCGGGGGCATTCTTACAGAAAGTTACGGTTTGGCCTTATCGCTCGTCTTTTGCGCCTCGATATATTTATAAAGTGTTGGTTTGGAAATGCCCATCATCTCACAAATCTTGGCGACACTGTGCTCCTTTTTGTGATAGAGGCTGACGGCCAATTTTCTTTTGTCTTCCTTCAGGGCCATGGGCCTACCCCCCAACCTTCCTCTCGCCCTGGCTGCTTTGAGTCCAGCCTGGGTTCTTTCTCTGATGAGGTTTCGTTCAAATTCAGCCAAAGCGGCAAACATATGAAAGATCAATTTGGGTATGCGTGCATAAAGGGGGCAAATGTCCCATAGGGAGA
Organism: Bacteroidota bacterium; assembly: GCA_039029315.1. Taxonomy (GTDB): domain Bacteria; phylum Bacteroidota; class Bacteroidia; order J057; family J057; genus JBCCCJ01. The sequence continues at coordinate 12,046 of JBCCGK010000152.1, forward strand.
ACTGATTTTGTTCAAGGTGGGCAGACTTGCTGTTCATTCAGGTCCTTTATTTTCCCGCAGTACTTGCTGCTTGTTTCTTCTGTTTGATGATTTGCCTCAATTCTTGATCATGATGAATGAAGTACTTGAATGCATTATAAGTAATCGGCGATTTGAGTTGATCATTGATAATCTTGGCAATATCAGAGATTGAGACCTCTAGCTCCAGATACTTTTTGATTGCCTGTCTGTGGGGATCAAGCACTCTTCCCTTCTTGTTTTTACTTCCTTTTGGTCTTCCCAATTTCACTCCTTTGGCTTTGAGGGCTGCCAATCCTTGTTTGGTCCGCATAGAGATATAGGCTCTTTCCGACTCTGCGAAATAGGAATAGATACCCATGGCTACACCGAAGCCATGTTTGGCATGATGGATCTCTTGGGATTTGAATTCTCTCCAATCATCGCCAAAATTCATGAACAACGACTCTATAGTTTTGAAACCATTGCCGTTTACAAACAGAAAGGGTACCCCATTCTCCCATCAGCATATGTCCAACAAAACAAAATCAAGGACAATTGGCAGGAGATTCTCCGACTGGTCTGTTCTCTTAAACTCAAATATGCACTCCCATCGGAAATCTTCACTCGATTTAACTCCTATTCCAGGCAGCATCCTCTTTATCAAGCGCTCAAAGAATATGGGAGAATGATCAAAACACTGCATATCCTCAATTATATTGATCAGCTTGAATTGAGGCAGGAAGCCAAATTCATGCAGACTTATGCCGAAAACAACAACAAGTTCAACAAGGCAATTGCCTTCAATAATGGCGGAGACCTCATCTTTCTCACAAGACAAGAGCAACTCATGGCTGAAGCCTGTAAAAACCTGATCAAAAATGCCATCATCTGCTGGAATTATCTTTACCTCACCCGATTGGTCCAACAGGAAAAAACACCGCAACGAAAACAAGAAATGATAGAGTTGATCAAACAGGCATCACTGCTGAAGTGGGCACATATCTCCTTCAATGGTCAGTATGATTTCTCTGAACAATTTCTCACAGATTCCTTTGATCTCATTAACCCAAATGGATACAAACTCAATCTAGCTTAGATATAACTGATTCTCAGGTAGCAAAAAACTCCCTATGGAACATTTGCCCCCTTTATGCACGCATACCCTAAAAGGTACGGTAGAGAGAATGGAAATAGAAATCGAGCAATAATTGGCATGCATCACCCAGGTATTGGGTGTTCATTCGATCTAGTGTATATGGAAAAAGATGAGGGAAATTTTTAACTTGTGTGAAAAACTCCTATGCAAGAAAAGATCTTAAGCAAAGGCCCTCGCTGGAGCCATTCCTAGATCCATTTACTTGAGGTTTGCTAACAGGAGTGAGAGTCTAGCTAAAGACAGCGCTATAACAAGCTTGGGCAGATGAGCCGAAAGAATCTGAATTACAAAGCAGGTGAATCTCCTTATTCTTTCTGCGTCCTATACAGCTCGGAGGGAGTGACCGTCGTTTTTGGGACAGTGTTCAAATAAGCTTTTCTGTTGCGTTTGCTTTTCCAGGCATGACGGTTTTTGGCAACTGGCCCGATCCATGTGTGTCGCTTGGAGGCAGTTTGAAAGGTAGAACTGTTGTTGGTATTGTTCATCTTCCGCAAGAGGGCCTTCTTTCTGGCGAATTTACGAGATTGGTGCCAGGTAGAACTTGTATAAATTCGCACGCTATCGGGAGCTTCTTTTTGTTCCATCCTTGGCTTGTCAGGGGGAGGTTCTCGATTGCTCTCCGATTGTGAGAAGGCGACAAGCGTTACAAGAAAAAAAAGACTCAGAAGGAGGATGCATGATTTCATTGGGAAATGGAATTGTAATATATGAAGACAAAAAATAACTGTTTGTTAGCCAGAGACCAACAATTGATTGGGGGCGAGACACTTCCCTAGAAAGTGAACTCCAAGTGAGAAAAGTTAATAAAATTTTTGGATTTGTTTACAGGCTTTTTCTGGATTGATCACCAAATAAGCTGCTATTTCATCCAATTTGTGTCATAGCAAAGATTGACAAACCTCTCTTGAAGGAACATCCGCAACAAAAAATTCAGGCATCGTTCACACCTTATTGTTTAGCATTCCCTTCTTAACACAATGTCTTCTTTAGTCAAATCCCAATTTATAGCCCAAAACGATGCGAAGAATCAACTCATGACAGGTGACATAGAGCACAGTTTCATCTTCATTGAATGCACAATTGGACGTATGCTTATCTGTCTTGATGGTGCCAAGATGTTTTCCTTCGGGGGTGAAAATCAAGATGCCATCTGGTCCGGTAGCGAAGATGGTGCCGTCTTTGCGAACTTTCAGTCCATCGGGATTCTGATGACTGATGCTGTTTTTGACCAATTGTTGTGCATCGAGAAATATCCGTTCATTAGATAAATTTCCTGTCTTGTCGAGATCATAAGCCATCCATTTGGGAGGCGTAGAATTGGCCACATACAAGGTCTGCTCGTCAGGAGAGAGCGCAATCCCGTTGGGTTTGGGGAGGGCCTTGGTCAATAAGCGCAACTCTCCATCCACGCTCAGCCGATAGACACCCTGATAGTTCAACTCCTTGCTGGCAGGAAGCAGCTCCTTATCCATTCCATAGTCCGGATCAGTGAAATAGATATTACCTTCCCGATCAACCGTCAAATCATTCGGGCTATTCAACAACTTGCCCTCATATCTATGTGCCAGAGACACAAACAAGGGATGAGGATCTTTGATGCTACTGCCAAGTCGTGCCAACTCCCGGTCGCCATGACGACACAAAAGCAGTCGCCCTTGACGATCCAGGCAGAGACCATTGGAGCCTTTGCCGCCTGTGCGTATCTTTTCTCCTGTATAGCCAGAAGGACTTAGAAATTTGGATAATCCCTCTGTATCTGTCCATTTGAAGATGGTATTTCTGGGCACATCCGAGAACAATAAGCATTGCTGATCGGCCACCCAAACAGGGCCTTCTGACCACACAAACCCCTCCGCGATCACCTCAATCCTGGTGTGAGGAGGAACAATCTCATCAAATGCCGGGTCCAGTTTTTCCAAATAGCCAATCGTGCGATACTTACGAAGAGAGTCGAGGATATGAGCATATCGTTGGTGCAACTCTTCTTGTTCAGCAGTGAGAGTGCCAAGTGGGTGTTGTTCCAGGGCATCGGTTTCACAATCCACAAATTTTCCATCCTCATACAATTTGTATCGAGGGCCTTTGACGAATCGGGCAGGGAGTAGATTCTCCTTGTCCCAGCCAGGCCGAGGATTATGATCGATCAATACCCACTCCCTTCTGTGCGTTGTTTCTCCTATCAGTTGAGGGAAAAAACTCTGGCCATCGGTCTCAAATCCTTGTGGAAGCGGACGTCGAATGGCATCGAGGATTGTTGGCAGAAAATCACTTGGGGCAATCATTTCATCCGAGAGTTGGCCTGCTTCGATGGTTCCGGGCCAATTCACAATCAGCGGGACACGGGTGCCAGCATCGATATTGAGACCTTTCCCCCCCCGAATCACTGTTTCGCCCATATTGGACTGGAGTTGTTGATTGGTTCCATTATCACTATAAAAAATTATCAGGGTATTCTCCCTCAGTCCTGCCTTGTCCAGATTGTCCACGATTTTTCCTACAAGCTTGTCAGTATATTCGACCATATCCCCAAAGAATCGTTTGCTTCCTTTATGTCTCAAGGTAGGATCTTGCCATTCCTTGCTGTCTGGTGTTGGGACAAATGGATTGTGAGGCAATGCCATAGGATAGTAGACAAAGAAGGGTTGATGTCTGTTGCGGTTGACAAAATCATTGAGATACTCTGTGAAAATATCTGGTCCATACTGTCCATTGGTTTCAGTGAGAACAGTTCCGTTTTGATTGATCAGAGGATCAGGATAGCGTGAACCTTTGTCTTCGGTATGGCCGGTATGCCACATACAATAGTCATCAAAGCCAGCATTCTCCACCTTCATTCCAGTATTTCTTCTGAGATGGGCTCCGGGATAAGTCAGCGGGTCATAACTCTGAAGTTGCCATTTGCCAACCATACAGGTCGTATATCCCATTCGTTGCATCAAATGACCAATGGTCTCCTCTGCTGGATCAAGAATGCCAAATGCCTTCCAATTCCGAAAGTTGTATTGGCCTGTCATGAGACTGACTCGGGTAGGTGTACACAAGGGATAGGCATAGGCATGATTGAACTGAACGCCTGTCCTGGCCAACTCATCCAAAACGGGCGTTTGATAGGAAGTGCCTCCATAGCAACCCACAGCTTCTGAACCCAAATCGTCTGCCATGATGAGGATAATATTGGGTGGATATTGTCCGAGTACCTGTGTAGACCAAGCCAGAAGCAGGTGGAGAATGATACTGAAAGCAAGGATAGATTTCATAAGGTGCAGATGATTAGGAAGATGGGAGTAGGTAAAAACAGGGTGATTCATGCCATTGGCCCCTCACACAAAATTTTTTCATTGAAACAAAGAGAAAACCCTGTTTCACACGATATTAATAAGCTTGTTCTGGTAATTTATCGGGTTTCCTGTTATTCCATTGTGGAAAGACAAAGGTATCCTCTGCTTTTTGTTGCCAGAGGGCTGCCATTTCTTCAACTTTCTCAGGCATCTGATCAGCGAGGTTGTTCAATTCCGTTCTGTCCTCCTTGAGGTTGTACAACTCCCATGGATGATGCGGATAAGCGACCAATTTCCAATCTCCCCAGCGGAAGGCCTTTGCATGAAAATGTTCAAACAATAGTTGGCGATCCGTTTCTTTTGCCTCCCCTTCAAAAAGTGGCCGAAGGCTTTGTCCTTCCAATGGTGTGATTGTTCGCCCCTCAAACCTCTGTGGGTATTGGGTACCAGATACATCCAGACAGGTCGCCATCAGATCAATGATGTGTGCGGGCTGATCCTTGATGCTTCCTGCCGGCTCAGAGATTCCTGCTGGCCAGTGCGCAACAAAAGGCGTGCACACCCCGCCTTCAAACGTTCTGGCTTTCCAATAACGAAAAGGTGTATTGGCAACATTGGCCCAGGTCTGTCCAATATACATATAGGAAGTCTCTGGCCCGGCCATGAGCTCGGGATCGACATAATGTACCTGTTGTCCATCGCGGGTCTCACTGTTCCTGTCAAAGCCAGGTTTTCCATATCGCTCTGGACTTGCACCATTGTCAGACAGGAACATGATCAGGGTATTGTCTAGTTCGCCCAGCGTTTCCAGTTTGTGAAGAATCCGTCCCAATCCCTGATCTACCCGATCGATCATGGCAGCATGTACCGCCATTGCGCCAGCCTCCCAGGCCTGATTGGGTTCATCCTCCCACTGATGCGACCGATTCGCTGCCTGTGACAACTGAATCCGGGATGATCCCCAAAGTCCCATCTGTTGCTGACGTGCAAATCGCTGTTCCCGTATGGCATCCCATCCTTCCCGATAGGTATCTTTGTATTTGGCGATGTCTTCCGGCAAAGCATGAAGCGGCCAATGCGGTGCACAATGGGCAACATATAGAAAGAAAGGCTTCTCTGACTGAGCAAAGGCATCTATATAAGAAACCGCTGTATCAGAGATCGCATCTGTGAGATAAAAATCATCTGGCACCTCTTTGACAGGCTCAGTTCCATTGACCAGACTGAACGGATCAAAATAGTTGACTACTCCCCAGATATTTCCGAAATATTTGTCAAACCCTCTGGCTGTAGGATAGGTGGATACATCTCCAAAATCATCCTCCGCATATCCCTGATGGTTCAGCCATCGCATATGTTCTTCGCTGTCGCCTTTCCCTCCTTTTACGGGCGTAAGCGAAGCATGCCATTTACCTACCATAGCTGTTTGATAGCCTGCTGCCCCAAGTGCTTCAGCAATGGTGAGGGTATTCTCCATCAGCCTCCCTCTATAGCCAGGAAATTCTTCTCCCTGATCCCGCGTCATTTGGCCAATCCCGGCCTGATGTGGATACAGACCGGTCAGCAAGGATGCACGTGTGGGGCAACATCTACCAGCATTGTAAAACTGGGTAAAACGCAGCCCGTTTTGGGCGAGGCGATCGAGATGTGGCGTTTGAATTTCTCCCCCAAAACAAGCAGGATCAGAAAAGCCCATATCGTCCACAAGAACGATGAGGATATTGGGTCGCTGATCATTCGATTGTGAGGGCTGAATAGATTGGCAGGAGGTCAGACACAGGAGACCAAAGCAGCATGTCAGGAAGCAGAGTCTTGGATAGGTCATCAAATTCTTGTTTCTTTTATCAGCTCAATATCAGCAGGGGGACGACAGATGCCAGAGGTTGTCTATATCAAGCAGCTTGTTGTACATCCATATGAGTAGCTTGATGTGCAAACCACTCTCTTTTGCTAACATAGGAAGAAAACCTTCATTTCTGCAAAAATCATGGAATGCCGAAAGCTGAAATATGAAGAAATCCTGCCCTTGAGGGAACAATTTCTCACAGAACATCCCTTTCAAATCAGGTATGACGCTTGTCACTGGCGGGCTTGGGCTGATGAATACCTTTTCATCCATAATGGCCAGGGAATCGGCTATGGGTCTATCAAAGGCTTGAAGGAATTGGTAGATCGAGATACAGTGTTCGAATTTTTTGTCCTGCCAGCCTTCAGAAAGCAAGCCAGTCATTTGTTTGCCCAATTACTTCGGGCAAGTGGGGCAAGTCATCTGGAATGCCAAAGCAATGATTTCTGGATGTCATCGATGATGTACGAGTTTGGGGAAGGGATTCATTCAAGGGTGATTTTGTTTGGTGAACATAGAACGACAGATATGACAAGAACAGATGTCATTTTTAGAAGCTGTCAAAGCGGAGATGATGTCTTTGGCAAAAAAGATGCAGACAGAGGTGCCTTTGTTTTGGAAAGGCAAGGCGAAATAGTTGCAGATGGCGGCTTTTTGACCCATTACAATCCTCCATTTGCAGATCTGTATATGGAGGTGAAAGAGGCGTGCAGAAGGGAGGGCTTGGGAAGTTTCATGCTACAGGAAGTGAAAAAAGCCTGTCATGAAGCAGGGCATATTCCTGCTGCGAGATGCAATATCACTAATTTGGGCTCCAGATTCAGTCTATTGAAAGCAGGAATGAAGATCTGTGGGTATATGCTGCAAGGAAAAGTAAAACCTGCCCATGCAGCATTTTTGGACTAATATCCGTTGGTGAGGTACCGAGGGCCAATATCTTTCTTCCTTATACCTTACACATTTCATTTTACTATGAAACGCACAATTCTATGCGCAATCATCAGCTGTGTCTGTACTTTTTCTATTCATTCCAGCCTGGCACAGGGATATATGTACATCACAGATCCCCAGCAATTTTGGAGTTACTCTCGTGGATTTATCTCCGAAGCAAGTTATGTCATTGAACCCCAGGGAGCCTATGTGCAATTGGAGATGATCCTGGAGATTAGCATTGATCCACAAGCCAACTATGGGCCAGATGACTCCCTGGAGGTGGTTTATTCATTTTATCTCCCCAAAAACTCAATTGTCTATGATTCCTGGCTATGGATTGACAATTATATCAGCTATGGGATCATCATGGATGAAGACAGTGCCAAACAGATCTACGAAGACATTGTAGATCGTCGTACGGACCCTTCCATTTTGCGCAAATGGGGCAGTTCGACCTATAACCTTCGAATCTTTCCCATCACAAAGAACATGCCCCGGAAGGTGAAGATTTCTGTACTGCTTCCTACAGAATGGACCGAGGATGAGATCTTCACAACACTGCCTGTTGATCACGTCATGCAATATCTCTCCGGGACGAATCTGGAGATCTTTGTGAAGGAAGATAGTCTCTTCTCCAATCCTTCCCTGCCTGAGGACGACAGTTTGAATTTTCAACTGATGGCTCACCCCCTATATGGAGATGTGCTGGAATTAAGCTTGCAGGAAACGGATACGGTTGGGAACCAGACACTGGTATTCGATTCACCCATGGAGGATGGCTTGTTTGCCTCTATATATCCGACCCAACAAAATGAAGGATATTATCAATTGGCCATTTTTCCCTCGAAGGATTCCTTCACGATTCCCCCTACCAAGACGTTGATTCTGCTGGATTATGACTCCACGAATACCCCAAATGTTCAAGAAATGGTGACGAACATTGCCTTGACAGAGTTCAGTCCTACAGATTCGTTCAATTTCATGCTTAATACCCCAACAGGGATTCAAGCTGCCAGCAGTGGGTGGTTGCCTGCTGATTCGGCTACCCTTGCCCAAAACCTGGGAACAGGCCAATTACCACTAGCAGGTAGCAGTGATTTGATCAATCTGATTCGGGAGGGGCTTGACTTTATGAGCCAAGAGGGAAACGTAGGCTCGATCATCCTGATTTCGAATAGCAGCGATTACGCCAGTTATTGGTTAGGGAATGATGCCCTTGATTCCTTGACCATCAATGATACGATCCATGTGCCAATGCATATCGCGAATATCAGGAAGTGGGACAATGAGTTTTACTGGGACCCATCCATTTGCAACAATAGTTGTGGAAATGAATACCTCTTCTACCAGCTTGCCCAAGTATCAGGAGGATCGGTTCATCATTACAGAACCTATGGAGAAAGTCTGAACATGATTCTGACACATCCCTTTGTGACAGTCACACAGAGAGCCCAGCAAATGTCTGTGAGTTCCAACATTGGCTCTGACAGCTTGCAATTGAGCTGCTATCCTGATGAACAACCACTGAATCGAGCCTATGTCGAAGTGGGAAAATACACAGGAACCCTGCCTTTCCAGGGAACCTTGGACATGCACATTCAACAACAAAGCTTTCAGATACCCTTTCAGTTCGACCAGACAACTGCCCATCTCTCAGATACGATGCTTCGGAAGGCATGGGCAGGAATGAAAGTCTATGAGATTGAAAGGGGGCCATGGTATTCGACCTGGCGGGATGATATTGTTGCTCTGAGTGTGCAAGAAAGGGTTCTTTCAAGCGTTACGGCCTTTTTATGCCTGGAGGATTCCAACGCCAATGGCTTTGCAGAGCCTACCCAACCTGTGTCCATAGAAGAGCCAGAGCAAATAGATCTCATCCGTGTTCGTGCCTATCCCAATCCTTTCCATCATGAAGGAGTACAGATCGATGTAGACAATATAACACCTAAAGCACTGGAAAAGAGCACACTCACCATCTTTACTTTGCAAGGGCAAACTGTGTTCGAATTTGCTTTGGGACATGAAATGCTTCATGGCAGAACTGCACACATGTACTGGGATGGAAGGGACATGAGAGGAGAGGAGATGCCTGCTGGGGTATATTTCCTACTGCTAACAGGGCCAGAGGTGCAAGAAGTGATCCGCTTGCTGAAACGGTGAGGCAAACTGGGTAGATGCCCGGAAAAGGAAGAAGTCTGAAAGAATACCTCAAGTAGGAAACAGGTAGATGTTGGATTCTAACAAGTCTGGTTTTGCGAGAAATAGGGAGTGAATAGCTTCGAGCAAAACAAGCACAGTCAAGGTTCCAACATCTGCCTTCCTACTATTCCAGCAAGCCAAAAGCTGCCGCAACTGCGTGCTGCTAGGAAGATTTGTCTCTTTTTACCTTAGCCACTACTCTTAGAGACTGTTTGAACATCTGTCACTTATTTTTTGTATGCGTCTTTTTTCCTCATTCTGCGGCTTTTTTTGTTCTCATAGCACCACTATGAGAACAAAAAAGGGCCTTGGCTGAGAAAAAAATACTCCATAAAAATTCTCAG
>JBCCGK010000153.1:0-21535 GCA_039029315.1 Bacteroidota bacterium
ATTCTAAGCCCAACTCACAAATCCACCCCAGTTTACCGATCGGTTGGTCTGGTGCGCTGCCGAATTTTGGGGGCCAGCTCGCCTAAACTGGTAAAAGTGTATGGTAAAGAAATTTGAATCCCCATTTTGGCCAAAGTCAAACTAAGAGACTGTTTAGGAATCTGTGCTGAGAATTTTCATGGTGTATTTTTTTCTCAGGCAAGGCTCTTTTTTGTTCTCATAGTGGTGCTATGAGAACAAAAAAAGCCGCAGAATGAGGAAAAAAGACGCATACAAAAAATAAGTGACAGATGTTCAAACAGTCTCTAAGCCTTCCTGCATATCCAATCCCTAGGATGTCAATTGAAGAGAATTTTTCTAATTTTTGGAAAGATCTTTTACCTTTTCTAAGGCTATCGGCAATTTGGCGATCATAAAGTCCAGATGCTCATCAAGGACATCTATCTCCGCAGTAAGGATAATGCTGTCAGTTCCTTCAGAAAGTGTATACATTTCTGTTGCTCCTGACCACTTTTTTGTTTCCTCATCGATGGCTTGTTCTTGTCCATTGATCACATTTCCGATATGCCGAAACCGAATCATTGTATGTGGAATATGTGTTTCTATGATGCTGTAGATACCGCTTTGATCTGGTGAAAGGAAGTATACGATGCTACCTTCTTCCCAATGATCGGCAATGATGTATGAGCCTTCGTAGAATACGCTGGCCCATGCACGATAGGATTGCTCATTCCAGAGTGCTTCCCATATGTTGCTCTTCTCTGCCTGAATATCAATTGAAAATTGCAATCTGTTTATGTTCATCGTTTGTTTGGTAAATGCTTATGCTACCTTTTCAGAGTCTTTCCATTTTCCAGATAGTTCTTTAAGGATTCATGGATAAGGAATCTCCAACCGCCAATAAAATTATCCTTAACCAAATCAGGATTGTCGCGCGGAAAGCTATCAATTCCTTCATGAGTGAGTCTTAATTTGGTTTTGTCGCCCATAGAAAACAATTCAAATGTAACAAAGGAAATCCCAGAGTATCCTTCATATTTCCAGGAGTATTTGAGTTTTTGACATGGGATAATTTCCAACATTTCACAGATATGGACATAGATTTTCTCTTCCGTCCCCCCTTCAAAATGAAAAACTCCACCAATCTCCAGGGTGAAATCAGGAATGTCGAAATACCATTTTTGCATGAGCTCTTTTTCGGTAATTGCCCGCCAAACAAGCTCTACTGGGGCATTGAATTCTTGTTCTATGATTAATGTTTTGTTCTCCATATTAGCGTGGTAGGAAAGGGGATTCTTCAAACAAATCCTGTTCATGCACATTGTGTTCTATCATCCTGTTTGGGTTCAGATTGTAATTCTTCCAATAACTTGTCAAGTTGATTGAGTTTTCCAAGCCACATCTGTCTGAAAGGCTCTAACCAATCGGCAACTTCTGTTAGTTTTTGAGCTTCAAGAGTACAATACCGCTCTCGACCTTCCTTTTTTATGGAGATTACCCCACATTCATGAAGGTATTTGATATGCAAGGACACTGCCTGTCTGCTCATGTCAAACCTGTCTGCCAAGGTATTGACATTCTGCGATTCGGTTGTCAAGGACAAGAGGATACTCCTTCTTGTTGGGTCTGCAATCGCATGGAATACATCTCTTTTCATTATCTCAGCTTGATATGCAAGTATATGCTTGCGCAATTTATATGAAAGTATTCACTTGCGCAATTTTTTTCTTGAAAAAATCACTTACTGGCAGTAGTTCTTGATCTCCAGGATTATCTTTTCTTTAAATCGGCCATTTGACAAATAATCCTTTCTGAATTCTTCAAACTCTTTTTGGCTAATTTCCTGCTGACTGACCTTCGCCCATTCGTCTATGGTTAATGTTTTCTTCTCTGATAGGACCAACAAGGAACGCAATACTTGATATGTCTTCTTGAATCCAAATCGTAGTTCAAAACATTTCAGCAAGAGTGGGCCTAAGTAGTAGCGATATGTCTCTGTAATTTGAGAGGAGGATTCTATTTCTTCAAGGGGGGGAAATTCCACATCATTTATTTCATGGATATAGGCAAGTAGCTTTTTATGTAAATATGTTTGCCCACATCTTTTTTCTACTACATCAAAAGATAGATAGTCCGCGCAGGATTCCAGCCAAAACCAAAATAAGGTTCCTGACATGACATTGGTGAGAAAATAGTTATGAGCTAACTCATGACCAAATAATTCTACATACTTAGGTCTTAACTTCCCCTTTTCAGATAAGAGATCCTTAAAATCTATCCCTGCAAACCCAAATGCAGGATACACATTGAATCCCCAATGACTTCCTTCTGGCATCTGATCCACAGGCTCATGATTGATCAGATATATGGAATCTGTATATTCGATGCCCAAATTCGATGCATAGATCGATTTTATGTCCTCTACTTCTGCTATCAGCAGGCGCGCACGCTCAAAGGGTATGTCCGAATTGATGATATAATTTCCGGCTATTGAGAGAAAGTCAAAATCACCCGCAAACAGAAACAAAGGAACGGCTTTTGTCGATGAAAAAGTATTGCTTTCTCCTTGTTTAGGTGCAGCTCCGTTCACAAAGATGGATGTACAATGGGCTCCTTCTATTTCTAGCTTATAGGCATAGCTATCCACATATCGATCGCCGATTGAATCATAGATAACAGGGTACCATTTACTTTGTTCTGTAGCTCTGAATGTTTTCCCGTTATTGGCAATAAAGCCTTTGAAATCGAATGCGTTGAATTCATCATGATATATGGGAAAAGCGCCTACATACTCAAGTTCGAAGGTTTCGGGTAGTTCTTCAATCTTATGGTTATTGTCATCTATCAATTGATATTCGAGTCCAACATGATGTGCTTTTCCAGAATAATATCCATCATAATTGATCCGCTTGCCAGCGGAATCCTTAAAGGATTTGATGTTCATACCCTTATGCAACAAGATCCTGTAGCCCCCAATTTTTGGCAAATTGCTCAGCCTGATTCTGCACTTGAAAAGTCCATTATGCAGGTTCAGAGTTACTTTTCCTTCCAGATGAGGTATTTTTTTGTCAGGATTGGGACTTTGCATGCCTTGTTTCTGTTAAGATTTCAACAAGATAAGTATTCAGACAAATTTACATTTGACAATCAAGCTCCACCCTCTCGCTCTCCCGCCAGCAAGAGACATCAGCCTACAGATCCCGCAATCGCAGATTGGAGGGGGTTGGGAGAGGAAAAACGTCTTAGATTGTATTTGTGTCCATCTTCTTACTTATGTTCTCAGCTTCCATTGGAAATTCCTACTGGTGCTATGAGACCAAAAAAAGCTGTAGGATGGAGAAAAAAGTGCGTACAAAAAATAAGGGACAGATGTTCAAGCAGTCTCTAAGATAAGCTTGTCTGCGGACTAAAATATTTTTGCCGATAGCCTGATGGCTGAAGGCCTGTGAGATTTTTAAATACCTTTCGAAAAGTAGCCCCGTCATTGTATCCACACTGGAAAATGATTTCATTAATGGTGATTGTTTTATTTTCAAGCATTCTCTTTGCCGCCTCAATTCTGACATGTTGTATGAATTCTAAAGGAGAGATTCCTGTTGCATTTTTGAACCTTCGGACTAAGGTTCGGGAGCTGAAACCAAAGCTCTTTGCCAATGTGCCCACCAACAATTCTTCCCCATAATGTTCTTCTATATATTCCTGCAATTTTTTGATCGCATCATCATGGTGATTATACAGATCATTCAATATCATGAAAGGCTTTTGTGAGTTTCTGTTATAGTCAACCTGAAACACTTTTGAGAGCCATATTGCCGTTTCTTTGTCGGCGAATTTTTCTACTAAATACAAGAGTAAATTCAGCGAGGAAAAAGCACCAGCACTCGTATACGTCCCCCCATGGTCGGTTACAATTTTCTCATTTTCCAATATTGCTTTGGGAAAGAGTCGAGCAAAAGATTTGGAGAATGCCCAATGCGTTGTGCATTTTTTGTTGTCCAAAGCACCGGTAGCGGCAAGTAAAAATGCGCCAGTACACATACTCGCCAATTCACTTTGGTGATGTTCGTATTGGTTCTTGAGCCACTCGATTACTGTTGCATTTTCTTGTAAGGGGACTTCCATTTCAGTGATAAAGCCCGGTACAATGATCAGGTCAATATCTGTTGTCAATGACTTGATTGGGGTTGCCTTTATCCCAAAATGTCCATGATATAACCAATTGGATCTGGATTGACTTGCTATAGTTAACTCAAAGACTGGGGCTCTATTTTTTGAGATTCTATATTGGTTGGCTTGTGAAAGGAAAAAAAAAGCTGACACAATCGCATCAGGTAGGACTTCTCCTTTGGGAACAATTATGACTGTTTTTATCACTGTCGTAAATACCTATATATATTGGCGAAAATGCACTGTAATTTAGGCTTTTTTAGAAATAATTTTGTTGTGATGGAAAACGACTCGTGGTCAAATGATTCCTTTCACCGCAAAATTACCTCAAAAATGAAGCGATTGTTAGTTAGTTTGCTATGGATGGGCTTGGCATGTTCCCTTGCTGCTCAATCCGATCGTACTGCTTATGAACATTTATTGAAGCAATTTCACACCTATGTGGACAATGGTGAACTAGCAGGGACAGTCATTTTTTTGGAAAAAAATGGCATCCTCACCAAAGATGTTTATGGGTATGCGGATACTGAAAAACAGACCCCTATTTCGGAAAACAGTCTGTTTAGATTCGCCTCAATGACCAAACCTTTGACTGCTACGGCTATTATGCAATTGGTAGAAAAAGACAAGTTATCATTAGATGATCCGGTAGCTACTTATATACCTGCTGTTGCTCAGATGCGGGTGTTTGACGGGACAACATCAGGAAGGCTTCCTGAGCGAACCATGACCATTCGCCATCTTCTATCCCATACTTCAGGCATTACGAGTCGGTTTGATTTTTCGGATGCTGGCAAAGCTGCCAATAAAAAAATGACAGGGCTAGAAACAAATACGCTTGAAGAACTGATTGACCTTATTTGCCAAACCCATCTTGCCTTTGAACCGGGGGAAGGCTGGGCATATGGGTATAGCAATGATTTGTTGGCATATATTGTAGAGAAAGTGAGCGGGACCCCTATTGATGTGTATTTTGACAAACATATTTTTCAACCACTTGATATGCATCATACTTCATTTCAAACCAGCAATCCCGACATGTTAACTTCTCTTCATGCCACGAGACCTGAAGGGGGGATTCAGGTGGTAGAAAGCCCTGCCAATAGCCAATATGTCACGGGGGAAAATATGCCCCGCGGGAATACGGGACTTATCGGAACTGCGGGTGATTATTTGAATTTTTGCAGAATGATCCTCAATAAAGGGACGTGGAATGCTAAGCTGATTCTGACGCCAGCATCAATGAAAGTCATGCAGGAAAATGTAGTAAAAAAGAAATTCTTCCCTATACAGGTCGCTTCCAATGAAATGTATGGGCAGGGATATGGCCTAGGAGTTGGTGTTGTGATGGAACAATCACCCTTTGGTACCAAAGGGGATATCTATTGGCCAGGTGCGTATTATACCTACTTTTTTGTGAACCCTGAACAGGAAACGATTGCCATATTTATGACCCAATTGTTTGACATGAGTAGAATGAATATGATCTGGGAGTTTCATGATTTGGCAACAAAGGCCCTGGATTCATTTCCCTCTGATGGAAAATGATGCTGAATTGTCTTTTCCTCAGCTCATTCGATCCTGAATAAGCGATTCAATCTGCCTGTGGGTTTCTAGTCGCTGATTCTCATGTAGGTACTGGTCTATGAGAAGAGACATTGTGCAGACGGATCAGTTAGAAACTCTTTAGTCTCTCTACAAAAGTACAGTAACTTGATTTCGGTTCTCCAGTTTCAGCAATAAAGCTGAGGGTAGAGAGCCAGTTAACAATTTCTGTATCGCTGAAACCACTCAACTCCACGTAAGACCGTGCAAAATCATACGTACCGTAAAACGTGAAAAATTCCAGCTTGGAATGATTTGCTTTTAAGGCAGATAATGCCTGCTCAATAAAAATTTCCTGCTTTTCTACCGAACCTTTAAATCCGCTGGAACTCCAGGTTGTTTCTGTGATCGCTATTTTGGGACCTATATTTTCAGTGAGTGCTAGTAACTCCTCAACCCTTTGCTGGTATTTGTTGGGCGAATTTGATAGAAATTGTTCATACAATGAAAACCCCAGGATATCAGCCTTTGAAAATTCATGATATATATCTGTAGTCCCATTATTGAGCGCATCGTGATAGGTGAAAATCATCCCAACATCCAGCTCCGGGTAAGCATTTTTGATGATGGTCCTAGAGTTGTTAAAGAACTGCACATAGTCTGGGATTTCAGTTGGATTTTCATGAAAATATACATCAACTTCATTTCCCAGCCATAAATAGTCTATTTTCCCATTGTACCGATCCAAGAATTCTAACACTAACTGCTGATACATGCTGGCAAAGGTCGGCTCTGTAAATCCTTGAAAACGCATATCTTCAGGTATGTCATCTATATCGGAAGTGTTGATTGTATGTAAAATGATAGATGCCTTTTGCCCATTGTTGGTAATCGCGTTCATGACTGAATCCGGATATACCCACTCAAATTGATCAGTCGTTGGCTGTATTTCATTCCATCTAAAACCGTAGTGCACAACTTGAGTTCCAAGCTGATGGCTTAAGTCAATACTTTGGACAATATTATCCGTGGTCCATTGATTAAATTCTCCTTTATATGTCGGTGCTAAGCCAAGTTTTGGAATTGTCGGGATATCCTGGTTCAGATTGATCGTAGTGCAATTATTATCTCCCGGGCTAATCTGGTCTTTTTTACAAGCGGCAATCAACATCGTCCCAAGCAGGAGTAAACTTAAAAATCGGAGTGTCTTATTCATAAGTTATCTATTTATGGTGAGTAAGAGGTAGGGCAGACAGCGTTTTCAATCATTGATACAGATTGTGCAGCATTGTTTTGCTGCGTGATTCTACTGATGGTTTGTAGCGGATTGAAGTGATCACTTTACAATTGCCCATTTTTCTACTGCTACCATTTCATTCTTTTCCAATAGATGCACATAATATATCCCACTCGGAAGATCAATATGGGGGAATACTACTTTCTGCCCAGAGACATGACGTATTTCTTTTACTCCTTGTCCCCAATGATTGTAAATCCAAAGGGTCCCATCAACCATTAGCTTGTCTATGTGAAAGCTTGCCATGGTTGAAGAAGGATTTGGACGAATACGAATATGGTGTTTCAGTCTGACGGCTGCTTGTATGGCTGATACGGTATGAGGCTGGAAGAATTCATTTAGATAGACCTCCAAATTGGTATAGCCCTCTGTACTCAGGTCGAAATCATTTCTATCGTTTTCATCCATCATATCGAGCCCATGACTGACTTCCCAACCATCTGGCATCCCATCATTGTCAGAATCAGTGGGAGGAGTACCCGTTTGATAGCTTGGCCAACCACCAAGGTTATTTTCACATGCAGCGAAAAATTCAAAGGTAGAGCTTGCATCTGGTACGATTGCCCAATCTGTATCGATGAATCCTTCAATTATTTCATTCACTGGATCTATTACAGTGGTGGATGTCCCATTCCTTATTTGCCCAGCTCCTGTTCCACTGCTAATGATTATACGTCTACCTTCTGCACGATACTTAATGGGATCGGTCAATACGCTATAGGTAAATGAACTGTCAGAAGCTGATAGAATCGTACCTGAATCAAGAAAAATAGAATCGCTGCCAACGCAATCTATGAATCCGCCCATGCTGTCCCTTAGCTGTTGCAACACCCGCAAATCTACTGCATCTCTTGTGGGATGAAGGGCTCCGGCCCAATCCAGAACAATGTCAAAAGCCTCCCTTGCAGTCTGCACAGGAATGGTACTGGGCGAACTTAAGAGGGAAGTAGATGAAACAAGAACAGAATCTGCTCCAAAGGTGCTCAGCTGTGCTGGAGTAAAAAACAATCCATTGTTGCTTAGGTTTTCCTGACATTGAATTTGGGAATGGAAAGGAGTAGAGGAGGTGAAATCTACAGAAATCGGAAATTCATTTGCTTCGGGTACATAGGTCAATGGTTTCCAGTAATTGCCAATGATATTCACACGAAGGGTATCTCCATTTTCATGAAATTCACTCCCAATCCCCCAATCATATACAACATTATTTACAAATTCCTGATCAATCCCATGCATCAATGGATTGCGCCCATGATTATGTGCAAACAGATTGTGATGTAGGCTTATATGAGAGGTTCCATTCGTAACCAATGCCCCCATACTGTGAAGCCCTTTAGGGTGTATACTTCTCAATAATCCCTCGCTCAGAATACACCACTGAACGGTGATTGAGTTAACCCCATTGTCAGCAATACTAAGATTTTCATCTGTTGCCCAGCTGAACGAACAATGATCTATGATTACATTATGTGAACCACTTTGAATCGCAATGCCATCACGATTATCAGGACTTTGATCAGGCAGATCATCTCCAGGGCGAATCCTTAATCCACGAATGATTACATCGTGTGTAAAGACAGCGATTTGGAAGTTTTTCAGAACGATGCCATCTCCAGGAGCAGTTTGTGCTGCTATGTAAACAAATGGATCTGTAATTTGGATTTCAGTTTGAAGCTCAATAATACCCCCTGTTCGAAATACAATCGTTCTGGGGCCTGCTGTGTTCACAGCTTCTCTAAGGCTTCCAGGGCCTGCATCATTGAGATTGCTTACTTGAATGACTATTCCTCCCCTTCCGCCTGTAGCATTGGCACCCCATCCTTGCGCTCCCGGAAAAGCAGGAGGTTGAGTGAATCCAACTGAACTGAGAAGTATAAGTAAAGCACTTACAATTAGTTTCATGATTCAAAAGGATATGCCTGTTTCTATACCGAAAAGACTGAAAATCCCAGAATTCGGCTTGGATCATTCCCACATCATTGACTCACTTGCCCGAATAAAGTTTAATGCTTGCGGACAATTTGCAATCACTTTTC
This sequence comes from Bacteroidota bacterium, assembly GCA_039029315.1. Lineage (GTDB taxonomy): Bacteria > Bacteroidota > Bacteroidia > J057 > J057 > JBCCCJ01. Next base: position 9,046 of record JBCCGK010000153.1, read on the forward strand.
CTATAAGAGTCTTGACTGAGAAAAAAATACCCCATAAAAATTCTCAGCACAGCCTCCAAAACAGTCTCTTAGCTAGTATGAATCAAGATCACCCTAAAATGACGAAGCTCATGTATTCAAAAAAGCCAACTACAGGCTGGAATGAAGGATAATTTTGTTGTGGGTCAAGGCACGAACTGCTCCGATCCCGACTATCGGGATCGGAGCATTGAGCAACGAAGAGCCACAACAAAAGAGCAGGTCAGAGTTCAAAACTTATTTCGGTAGTGCAATACATATAAGGCTGTCATCAGTACGTAGCAATGATCGGCAGACCATTGCTAGGTGGGATGTTATTGAAGTGGATGCCTTCCTATCTACGATAGGTAAAGCGAGGGATGGTCTACCGATCATCTCTACAAATATTCTGTCGGAAGATTCGCATTACAGTTGAACCACTACCATTTATTTAGTGAATGGACGACCCTCCTGTAGATGGCACCAATAAAATTGGGATTTATTTCATTTTTAGCACTTTGATGGATTGATTGTCAATATTCAGGATATACATATTGGGAGGGAAAGCAGATACATCGATGGTTACCAAATCAGCGTTCAATCTTCCCTTGAGTAGGAGTTCGCCCAGCATGGAATATATGTTGAATTCTTTGTTGTTGGGGAGGTTTACTTCAATCGTTAGTCGGTTAGTAAAGGGATTGGGATATACGCTGTAAAAAGTATCGGAGTGATTGGCTTCAATCGCTGTTGTTGTGCATCCTACTAGACCGCTCGTGTCATAGCGTGAAACAAAATTCCAAATTTCCTGAGTGGCATTGATGTCCATATTCCCAAAACTGCCAGGCCAATCGTGGCCGCCTTCAATTACTTTTAGGTGCTCAACGTAGCTACAATTGTTCGAATCAGACCATACATATCGTTCTACCGTACTGCCATCTAAAGGATCGGTATTTGGTATTTGTGATACATCAGGAATCGTATCACAGCTATTGTAAGAACCCCAATACTCATGAACTTCATCTGCTGACAGGTAATATTGAATGCCTCCCCACCAAACGCCATTGTAATTCGAAATGAAATCTGCTGTTCCAAGAATTGTGAGAACCCCTGTCTTGTGCACAGGAGAACACTCGCTCAATGTCCATGTCTGCATGGTTCTCGCTACCACCCCAATTGCTGCAATCCTCCTGTTTAGCCTACAGCTAAGTTCATAAGTGAATTCTCCTCCCAGAGAATACCCACATGCATACATTTTGCTTTGGTCAATGTTGTATGCTTCTGAGAGCGTGTCTATGAGAGCATCAATGAAAAACACATCATCTACGGTAGTAGGATCTTTGTGTATCCAGTTCGTAGAGCCTCCATCGTTAGGGTCGGGAAGTGCTTGTGGATAAACAACAATGACAGTTGCGGTATCGGCAATTGGACTCATGTCTGAAATGGCAATCTGAGAGGCGATATCCCCATTGCCACCATGAAAATTGAAGATTAAGGGTACGGGTGTTGTTCCATCGTAGGTCGCAGGAACATATATATCATATTCCCTGCTTTCATTGTCATATTGCATGGTATTGCTGATGTACGATTGGGCATAAGTCGCACTTAGACATACACTGATAAGTATCACTGAAGTAAATCTTTTCATTGTCATCCTTCAATGTCATTTGTTGGTATGGGATTGTTAAGTAGGCATACACCCAAACTATCCGCCGGATCGAGTTGGATTGCTTCAATCAGACGGATAGGGGATATGTATAGGTTTCAAAAAGTTCGGGTTGCTGGGCCCAAGATAGATATTTTTCACAACTATGGGGCAAGAGATACCTCCATTTCAGTCAACGTCCTTTGGTAGGGAAAAGGCTAGGCGGTTTGGGTTGTAAGGCAAGCTGCATAGGACTGTCCTGGTCAGACGGATTCTGGGCTTGTGTCCTGTGCTTTTCTCGTTGGAGAAGGATTAGCCTATGGAATTGACCAGACCAAAAATATTTGCTGCGCTGAACACAAGCTCGAAAACCAGTCCTTGAGTTATCTGCTTGTTGGGTTTTCCATCCAAGCCAATGCTGAGGAATCTCCCGATGGCAAATCCAAGAAAAATCAAGATAGCGACAACAAAGGAGCTCATGGTCAATTGAGGAAGAATGGTCCCCAACAGAATGATGATTCCCCCACATAACATAACAGAACTTACCCCTCTCATCTCGTTGAGCAGGTTGACATCCTTTTCTAGGGTAATTCCAGAATTTTTCAAATAGGTTTTGATGGGATTGCTGAGCCTCATTCCGCCTACAAAAAGTAACATGAGACCCGATAAAGACAGGATAACGATTTTTGTAATTTCCATTTTATATTTGCGTTAGATTGTTCTGCTGCAAATATAAAATGGGGTTATGACAGAGGTATGTCAGGGGTGTTCGCGCTTTTGAATATAATTTTCAAAATACTTTTGTAAAGTCATTTTGTGCGGGCTAAATGTCTCATTATGCGGAACGAGGCTTTCTATGAAATCTATTCTGAAGGATCTGAAATCATTCCTCAGCCTGCAAAAAGCAATAAGCAAAAAATTCCCATTGATGCTGTAGATAGCGAAAGGTTCAATGTTTCGGCTTGTTCGTTTTTGTTCAGAAGAATGGTATTCAATCTGTAAGACCTGAAAATGGATGATCGCGGATTGAATCTGCATGAGATTGCTACTTGTCTTTTTGATATGCTGATTGCCACCAAAGTAAATTCTCTCTGACAACAAATCAGCATTGCCTTTTTGGGAGTATCTTAGAATCGCTTTTATTTTTTCTATGGCGCTAAAGACATTCTCTCTGAGGGATGAATCTTTATTTTTACGGATCAACTGCTCCACTGTAATCAAAGCGTTGGCTTCATCTTCAGTAAATAGCACAGGTGGAAGGTGATACCCCTCCATGATAGAATAGCCCTTGCCTTCTTCTGTCACAATGGGGATTCCAGATTTTTCGAGTGTCCGAATATCTCTATAAATGGTACGTATGCTAACATTGTGCCTTTCGGCAAGAGATGTTGCAGTCACAATTCTTTTGGATTGTAGCTGAGTTAGAATAGCAGTTAGTCTCGAAAGTCTTGGTTTTTCTTCCATTTATCTTTATTGTAAGTGGCTCAGCAATTTGCATCGAAGAGATATCCTTTCAGCACTCGTTTCATCCCAAACACATCCAGAGAGCAAACACAAAAAATTCGCTAAGTGTATGCTTGTGAATTACTCTCCCCCGATTTCCCAAACTCGAAGATAAGAGTGTTCCCTTAAGAAAGGGGACACAATTATTTGTGAGGGATATAGTGGGCATAGGGGAAATACGGGAGAACTCTTACCAATCAAGCCATTATATCACCTATTTCCCTTTTACCCAAAATCAACCCCAATATTGTCCACTCCCTTACTTACTTTTTGTGTGGCCAATTTTATTTATAGAACTCTTTCTCATCAACTTTTATAGATGTCAATTCGACCGTATGACCATCGGGGTCTTTGGTATAAATGGAATCGAAATAATAGTGGTCCTGAATGTGAAACTGTAAGCCCAAAGCTTCATATTTTTTAATGGCTTTTTCAAAGTTTTGTTTATTCACACAAAATGCAAAATGGTCTATTTTTACATTTTTTGAATTTTGATTGAGGGAATCATCATTCAGGTTAGCTGGGAATAAGGCGACACCGCTTTTATTGGCCAACATAAATATTGGAAATTCTCCCCATTTTTCCAGTTTATATTTCTTTAGTCCTAAAACTGTTTCATACCAGTTGGCGGACAATTCAAGATCCTTCACGCGAATCGCTACATGGTCTAAAGATTCTATGTCTATTGATTCCTCCATTTTGGGTTCTTCTTTTGCTTTATTTTACCTCATCTACCCCTGTCATTCTTATGGGAATCCAAATTTCTTCCTGTGAGTGGGGGTCATTATTTTTATACCTGGAACCCAGGACTTCAAAATGTGGTCTGTCATCAATGACATAGTTCGAATGTGGGAGCCAAACAGAATAAATATACTGAAAGATTGAATGATCTGAACTCGAACCTGTATAATCAAAAACTGCGTATAGCCCTTCCTGGAGAAAAAAAGATTTCATCCCCTTGGGGATATGATTGAAATCTCTCACCGCAACGGTTGCCCATTTGTCGAACTCAGTATGTGGATTGAATTGCTCAAAATAGGCGGTAGGATAGATTTGCATGGAGATCTTATCTTCGGAAATTCTATTTAGAATCTCTTTCATTCTTGGTGCAAATCCTCCCCAGAGTTGGCCGGTTTTATTATGGGACACACTCATGCGCATCTTGGAACCGATTAGTTTTTTTGCTTCTGACTGTTCAATCCTTGGCTGCATATTTTTGGTGATGGTGTTGGGTTTTTTGTTGGAAGTCATGTTGGGTTTTTCATTTCTGTTGCAACTTTTTTTTGAGGTTTTTGATTCCTATTGCAACTTTTTATTCATGGTCTACAGCTTTTCAAAGGCATTCATGTACTTCGTGCTCTTGATAAAAAGTTGCGCAAAAATCAAGAAAATCCCAACCAAGGCCTACCCACATGCCATCCTCCCCGCGGATTGTCGACCAGCCCGCTTGTTTGGGACAAAAGCTTTCGAAGGCGTTCAGCTAGCCTCTGTGTGCGTCAAACAGTTGCGTAAAAGAGACCAAATTATCTTTTTACGATTTTTCGGCTTATCCTTCGTCCCTGTCTGTCTGACACCTGCAATACATAGAGACCCGTGGGCAAATCGGCAGTATCGAATTCAAGGAGGCTGGAAGCAGTAACGGAAGCATTCCGAACTTTTCTTCCCCAGATATCTGTCAACTCTACCTCTACATTTTGAAAAATAGGAGTGGCTTCTGTCAATCCAATAGACAGGATGTCTCCAAATGGATTGGGGGATATATGCAAGCTGAGCCCTGGGATCAGATCGTCCTCTATGCTTGTACTGAGATTGAGAGAAAATTCTGCAATTACAGGCAAATGATCAGACATGAGTTGGAGACGTGAACACACATTGTTGGGAACTGTGTTGTTCCCGGCACAGCCCAATGCTGTGTTGTAGCTGTTTCCATCATTGCCCAGGGCGTGATAGCTGTCCGGCACATATTGCATCCCTGCGGTCCCATTGATTACAGCCTCCTTTGCCAAAATCATATCAAATCGATCATCCATCCCTCCTGTCGAGCCACAATCAATAAAGCTGCTTCGGGTGGACTGCGTATGATAAATTGCATTGGAAGCACCTCCCCATCCATTTTGTTTGTTAATGGGGTCCAGCAAACGATTGGCGGGATTGGTTGGGTTGATCAGATTTTGGAAGGCCATTTCGCTGGAACCCCCAACATTCAGATCCCCCAGGAGTAATACATTTCTGGCTGAAGGATTAACTGCAATCCAGTTGATGATGTTGTTGGCGGCATTGGATCTTTGTGTCTGATCAGAAGTACTGTTTCCTGCCTTCAAATGGGCTACAATACAGTGGAAAAAGAGGGTATCTCCTCCAGGCTGTGCCGATGCCAATGGATACAGTTTGTAGACATTGATGTCGCGAACAATCCCATTGATGATTTCTACTCCTGCATAGCCAAATTTGTCATTCCGGTAAAAGATCTGATTCACAAAATTGCTTCCGGCTTCATTGGTCAAATCTCCCTGAGATATCCCGCTGGTATAATCGAAGGATAGTTGGATAATGCCATTGCCTAACACCACATTCGGCCCTAGCTCATTGACAGTCATGATATCTGGCTGGGCATGTTCTAAAATTTCTCCTAACCAATTGTACTTATCTGTGGTACTTATGCTGCCACAGGGTTGCCCAAAGGAGAGAAGGTTGTAGTGCATAATCTTCACGGTATCACTTTGGGCAACAATTCTGTAGAGGCCGCAGGGAATGAACAGGAGACAAAGAAGGATTCGTTTGAGTTTCATATAGGGTTTACAGATTATTAGTCAGAGCTTAGAGGAGTCCTGCCCTTCTCATTTCGTCTTTGAGGGCAGGAAGTCGTTGTTTGTAGCATTCCTGAATGACGATACGGGCTTGGGACTCAAAGCCGGGAATTTGTTTCATGAGTTGTAACCATTCGCATATCTTCTTATAGGCCGTTCGTCCTCTGTCTTTTGCTATTTTTTGTGCAACAATATCTGCCAGTAGGTGAAAACAGAATTCGGGATCATAGGTAAGGATCGGCTTTAATACCATTCCTGGATCAAAGTAGAAAGTAGAAAATTCTTTGGCATATTCTTTTCTGGCGAGATCCAGAATTTCGTCTAACCGGCCTTCTACTTCCAATACCTGAATATAAAAAGAGGTCAGGGTAAAATTGGCGCGAAGGGATTGCAGATAGGCTTCTTGTTCTTGTTCGGAAGCCAGGGATCGCCATTTTTTATACAAACTTATATCAGCAGTTCGTTCGAGTTGATCTGTCAATACTTGTTTGTATAATAATGGAGCCTCTTCCGGATCTAGATTGTCCAGCAGGTAGGCTCCTATTTTTCTTCCATAGACTCGGTACATTCGTTTGGCCAACTTCGCAAATGCCTCGGAATTGTCTGATGCTTGATAGGATTCGAGGAGCTCCTGCCCGATGTCCAAATACGTTTCTGAATGGGTTTCGGCCAATTCTGTCCACTTTGCCTCATTTCCTTGCCTTTTGGCGATTCCCAATAACAAATGGGCAGTCCCAGGTGTTCCGGCCAGGCCATAGGTCGTCACTCTCAGATCCAGATAATGTACGCTCACTGCATCACTGGCCAAACTCAATAACAATGGGGTAAACAAGGATAAGTCGTATCGGATGCTGGACTGAGGATCGTTATAGTCATAGATTTTCTCATAATGATCCCAACGGGCAAAAAAGAGGTCCTGAAGATCCTTGAGGGAGGCAGTTGCGACCACGGCTGCTTCAAGATAGGTCATAAAAGAATCCAGCCCCTCTATGTATACTGATCTTAACTCTTCTTGAAAATCTTCTATATAGCCATCTTCATCTCCAGGCGCTTCATCGAACAGATACATTCCTTCATACACCCCTAACAAAATTCGAAGGGCATCTTGAAGATTGCCTGCCTTCAGGCATGCCTCCAACTTATGGACAAATGGCCTAAAGATGTCTTCCAGCACCTCTTCCAGGCCGTCCTCTATCGCATCCTCCTCATAATACCCTCCTTCGTCCTCATACTTGCCTCTTTCCATCAGGGCATCGAAAGAAAAATCCGATTCACCAATTCGGTCGATCATTTGATCCCGAATCTGATGGAGGTTGATGGTGCGTATATGTTGTTTATGTTGGGAGACAAATGCCGCAAACTGGCCACGAAGCTGATTGTTCTTTTCCAGCAGTTTTCTCAAAAAACTGAGCTTTTCTCCTGTCTCGACCTGTTCATAGACTTCTGTAAAAAACAATTCCTGTTCTATCGACGCATCGATTTCTTCTTCCACTTGCAAGACTTCTGTAAATTCTTCGTTCTCTATCGCCAAGCCCACCGCCACCAGGTGTTTGCAGATTCCTCCAAAATCATACGGACAGGTGCAGCTTCCCTCAAAGCCATTTTTGGTGTTGATATGTTGTCGATATTTTCTCGAGCCTTCCACTTCTCCTTCATATTCATGGCCTTTTTTGATCAATTTGGAGACCAAACCAGATTCGAAATAGTCTTCTCCTCTTTGGAAGCTTTGAGAGGTTGCCAATTGTCGGAGGGTATGAACAAGATGCATAGGCAGGCGCTCAGGTGGAATTTCAGGTCATCTTGCTAGATAAGAAGAATAGTGGGAATGTGAAATGAAAAATCCGGATAGTTTTTCTCTGTTGAAGGGAAGTGTTCTATTTCTTTTGGGGAAAGGTGTTTCCCTTTTGGGAAAGGTGTTTCGCTGTTTTGGGAAAAAGTGTTTTCCTTTAGTCGTAAAGCGTTATCCGGTCTCCTTCCTGCCCGCAAACGCTTCACGACGGTCCCTTTGGGAGGGTGGGGGAGGATCGTGGCAGTTGGATGTCGGAAGGGCTCTTTCTTTTGTTTCTAGCGCAAGATAAATCCTGTCTTTAGTGGATCGTTGGGATCGATCAAAAATTCATGTTGCCCTGTGATATATGCCTTGCCTTCTATCTTTGGGATGATGGCATCATAGGGGCCAAAAGTCGTTTCGAACCCAATACTCCCGTGAAATTTGGTTCCTAATATACTTTCGATGGTGATGCTTTGCTCCTCGGACATGATGCCTTTTCTGTAGAGCAAGGGGATTCTTCCGCTTACTCCTGTGCCTGTAGGAGATCGGTCGACTTCCCCTTCTGCAAAAATACAGACATGTCGACTGTGGACAATCTCATTGGCAATGGAGAATGCCGGAACTGGTCGCCCTGTAAAAATGGTCCCATACAAAAAACTCAACTCTTCTTCGAATGGATGCTGGATGAGATGGCTGTGTTGTTTGATGACTTCATGCTTGATGGCCATTCCAAATTTGATCAGGTTGATATAGTTTTCCGGCACCATGGGCAATCCCAATTCATCGGCATCTACATAGGCATAAAAAGCTCCTCCAAAAGCCAGGTCATACTTTACTTGCCCAAAACCCGGCATTTCGAGTAGTTGATCCATCGCAACAACAAAGGAAGGAACATTGTAAAACCATGCACTTGTCACCTTGCCATTTGATACCTTTGCATAAGCGGTGACCATACCGGCAGGTGTGTCAATTTTGATACAGGTTTCTGGTTCATGAACTTCCACCACTCCTAGTTCAACCAACAATGTCGCCAAAGCGATGATGGCGTGTCCACACATGCTGCTGTAGCCTTCATTGTGAAGGAAGAGAACCCCAACATCTGCCTCTTGGCTGACAGGAGGCGTGAGCAAGCATCCATACATATCAGCATGGCCTCGTGGTTCCCACATCAGGGCAGTCCGCAGATGATCCCATTGCTTGCGGGCTGATTGCCTGTATTCAAGAATGGTCGAGCCTTCCAATTCCGGGAAGCCTGACACAATTACCCGCAATGGTTCTCCCTCTGTGTGGAGATCGATGGTCCGGATTCTTTTCCAATCTGCCGGAGGCTCATATGTGCCTAGTTTCTGAAGCCTGGATAGAACTGTTGATTTCATGGACGAAAGATAGCAAAAAACGCTCTCAAAACAGCTCAGAGAATTCATAGATGCCCGTTTTTCCGACGATCCATTCTGCTGCGACCACGGCTCCCAATGCGAAGCCACGCCGATTGTAGGCCTGATGTTCGATCCGGATGCTGTCAATCTCTGAGGTGTAGGCGACGCGATGTGTTCCGATGATTTCTCCGCTGCGAATGTAGCCCACCGAGAGTTCGTCATCTGTGGGTGCACGATGGCGAAGTTCGTCTGAGGCGATGCTGTTTTTGCGTTCTAATTCAGCCAGAACTTGTTGTGCCAAGCTATGGGCAGTCCCGGAAGGAGCATCGGCTTTGTGTCGATGATGTTGCTCCTCTATGTAACAATCGTATTCTGGATATTGGTTCATGATGGCTGCCAGTCGCTGATTCAGCATGAAGAGCACATTGACACCAATGGAGAAGTTGGAACTATGGATCAGACTTCCTTTGACTTTGTTGACGGCTGCTTCGACCGCTTCTTTGTTGTCGTGCCAGCCAGTGGTCCCTGTCACCATGGGAATTCCCAGTGCCATCACTGCATGTAGATTTCCTTCAAAGCTGCTGGGGTGGGTAAATTCGATAACGGCATCTGTGTTGTTCGGGTTTAATGATTTGAGCTCTTCCTTATTGTGGAGGTCGATGCGAGCTTGAATGGTATGATTGCGCGCCAGGGCTTCCTGTTCGATGGCTTTGCCCATTTTTCCATATCCGATGAGTGCGATGTTCATGCGTGTGAGGAGTCAGATGTAAGAGATTGTATGATTGGGAGAGCAAATTTAGGTATTTCTTCGGACGATGAGGATTTCCTGATCAGAGAATTCCATCCAGGCAAAGTCATAGACATAGTGGTAACGCTTGTTGCGGGAATTGACATAAGAGCCGGTGTAATAGTTGAAGTTGAATTTCTTTTTGTCGAGGGTGAGCCGAGGGAGTTTTTTCTGACTTTTGTTTTTGCCCATCAGTTCGAGGAGAATGGAGCGATTGCGATGAAGGATTTTGTCGGTTTCACGGACAGCTTTGGCAGTGGCGCGACGGAGTCGGACGTGATAGTTGTTTTTGCAGGCGATGGAGCAGAAGATTTTGTCAGAACGGCCGATGACAGGGGATTTGCAGATCGGGCAGGTGTGTGGCATGGTTGGTTGAATTGAAAAGGGGGGGCTGGTGCATGAATGGTAGCTCCTAATTTGGGGGAAAATATGGTCAATATCAACTGTTTAACCGTTAATAATAAATCTTAACTGTTAAGAGCGGTTATTAACGGTTAGAATTGGTTAAGTTCGATAAGTTCTTTCATATCAGGGAAATATATCCGAATTTTTCAGCCAAAATAACCATGAGAATTCATATTTTTCCTTTCTCCTTTCAAAAGGAACGAAGAATCGGCATAACTCCTATGGGGTTTGATAAGAACTTTCCTTCGATGATGAAGCAGATTCCTGGAAGTCGCTGGACCCCCGACGGACGATGCTGGCATATTCCCTATGACAAGAAATCCTATACGCATTTGAAACGGATCTTTGGAGAAGGACAGATTGTGGTTTGTCAGACTTCTCCTATGCCAAAAAGTCAAAAACAACAGTCCCAAGTCAAGGTTTCCTTAACATTTGAGTCTGAGGTCAGTCGTATGCAGCAAAAGATGATACTCCAACGATATAGTCCGAATACCATCAAAACCTATGCACATTTTTTTCGGCAATTATTGGCCTATTATCCAGAAAGACATCCACAGGAATTGCAGAAGGAGGATCTTATGCGATTTCTGCTGCATGGTGTCAAACAAAAAAAATGGTCAGAATCTGCCCAGAATCAGGCCATCAACGCTGTGAAATATTATTTTGAAAAAGTATTGGGCCAGGAAAAAACCTATTTTGAGTTAAGGCCTCGTCGAAGTCAGCAATTGCCTGGTGTCTTTAGTGAAAAGGAAGTGTTGGCTATCTTTCGAGCAGTGGAGAATCTTAAACACAAAACCATCTTAATGTTGATTTATAGTGCAGGACTTCGGATCGGAGAAAGTATTCGAATTCGAATAGAAGATATTAACTTTGAACGCAAGTCGGTATTCATCAAAGCGGGAAAAGGAAAAAAAGATCGCTATTCTGTGCTTTCTGAGAAAGTGGCAGGAGTGCTGCAAACATATCTAACAGAATATCGGCCTGACTATTGGTTGTTTGAAGGCCAGGAGGGTGGACAATATTCAAGCAGCAGCATCCAAAAAATCTTTCGAAGAGCAGTCGCTAGATCCGGGGTGAATCCATATTCTACTGTACATACTTTGAGGCACTCTTTTGCTACCCATCTATTAGAGAGAGGGATGGACCTACGTTACATTCAAAGCCTTCTTGGCCATAAAAGTCCCGAGACAACAGAAATCTATACGCACATCACCCAAAAAGCCAGAGAGAAACTTTGTAGTCCCTTGGATTTTTTGGATATTGATGAAGAATAAGCCAGTGGCCATGAATCCAATTTGTATGTCTCTTCTTTCTCGCTTTCTCAGAATGTTCGTGCCTTCGAGTTCCGTGTTACACGAGAGAGTTGGGTGTATATACGGAATGTGAACAAAGGGTAATAAGATATAAATGGAACCGTGGTGGATATACAGGTGTTCTCGGCTATATATCAGCCATATTGTTGAGAAAAAGTAGGAAGGGTGAGATAAGGAATTGTTGAGAAAATGGATCGCGGATGTGGCTTGTAGAAAATCAGAATCGGAAAAATGCCAGGAAGTTGAAAACTGCGAGATTGTTAAAAAAAGTAGAAGCCAAGAACCAGCCCCGCCAAGACAAGCAGCACCGACCATCCATCCCTTCCTGTGGGTGAATCCGCCCGCGCCCGCGAACGAAGTCTCGACCCACAAGCCGCCGCATCCCCGGACGAAGCCTCCTCGCCCATGCGCTGGTGCAGGACGCAAGCCAGAAAGCGCGGACATTTTGTAGCACAAATGTGAAAAATCGCTATCTTGTGATAAGCAGTGCAGATCATATGAAACACAGAACCTTTGAAAAAAATAAGCCGAGAACATCAGCTATCCACCAGATCGAGCCTGTTCGACTCGATCCGGCGGATAGCTTGGCGTTGCCGCACATGCAAAAAAGACAGACATGGAATTAAAAATCGACTCGGAAGACTTAGAAGACATGCTTCTTAAAATCGAAGACTCGTTCGACATTCGATTTGAGACTAATGAATTAGCCCATGTTAGAACTTATGGCGAATTCTGTGATGCGATAAAGTGGACTTGCAAGGAAAAAGCGGACAAACAGTTAAGCTGTTGATAAAAAGTTAAGTTGGAGTAGATGGTTGTGCATTTCGGTTGGTGTTCTGTATCCAATAGCGGAATGCAATCTTTGTCTGTTGTACCAGATCTCAATGAA
>JBCCGK010000154.1:0-21420 GCA_039029315.1 Bacteroidota bacterium
ATTTGGACCTTCCGTACCTGCAAGTAGAGCACTATCACTTGTGTCAATGGTCAAAGGTTTGCTCGCATCGCTTGACGGTATGGGAGATAGCCGTGGAGAAGGTTGTTTACCGTTTATCGTTCTACTAGGATTCTCCGATCTTTGTATCGCTAGCTTACCAAATGTATCTGACCGCGACCTATGATGTGTCTGGTGTGTCTTCTTCTTCATCTCAAATGGGTTCAAATTATCGTCCGCCGCCCGTTGCTTGAATGGATTCGACAAATCAGGTGAAGACTGACTGAAATCATCTTCAAAAGGACTAGGCGATACCCTACCACTAATTTCTACCCCTCTAACGGCAGTGGACACAGAAGGTGGTTCGACACTATGACACATTCTAGCATCCGTCGCAGATTCGCGTGGATTGAAATCGTCATCTAGAATTTTTTGTTTCTGAATCATAATCTTTTCCATTCGAATTTTCGCTTGCTCTTCTTCGTCTTTCAGTTTCTTTAGCCGCGCGTATTGTTCGTGTCGCTGTCGGACATATTCTTCTTTTTGCTGTTGTTGATGATGAAGCATCTGATGCTGTCGCGCGGCCTCTTCTTTTTGTTGTTGCTGTCGTGCGGCTTCCTCTTGTTGTTGCCGTAAAGCTAGTTCTTGTTGTTGCTGCTGTTGTATGGCTTGTTGTTGCAGAAGTTGTTGTTGCATGGCAGCCATTTCCATTTCCTGTTGTTGCCTTAGCAAAATCTCGTGTTGTTGTTGCTGTTGTAAGATTTGTTGCTGGTGAAGTTGTTGGTAATAGTTGATCTGTTGCTGCTGTTGTTGAATATATTGTTGTTGCATCATCATTTCTTGGGGCGTCATACCACCCACACCAATATGGGCGCCTTGACTGGCAGGAGCTGAATTAAATTGTTGATACTGATAACTTAACTGGTTATGAACAGGGCGGTGGTAAGGCTGTTCAGTAGACGATATCTCTTTCAAACTACCGCTTCGTTGCAAGTTGGATGCAGGTTGTGGGGAGTGTTTAAAAGCCAAAAACAGCGAAGTTCATTAATTCAAAAAGACGGTTTCCAGAGCATATGGGAGGATTTTTCTTCTATAAAAAATGGACAAAGTCAAACTTAGAGACTGTTTAGGAATCTGTGCTGAGAATTTTTATCGTGTATTTTTTTCTCAGACAAGGCTCTTTTTTGTTCCCATAGTGGTGCTATAGGAACAAAAAAAGACGCCAGATGAGGAAAAAAGACGCATACAAAAAAAAAGTGATAGATGTTCAAACAGTCTCTTAGGGCCAGCTGATCGGTTTCCCTTTTCTGTAAAGTGTTAGGGAGCGCGCTTGCTGGACAGTTTGCCCCTTCTCAGCAATTCCGGTCGATATTCGAAGTGCATGGTATCATAGTGGTACCATTTCCCTCCCCAGATGAATCCGTGTTTTTCGAAGATATTCACGATTTCAGCGGGAATGCTGTTGTGGTAAGGAATAGGGGCATCAGAGGCATTGCTGGCCCATCTCCAATAGTGAGAATGTCGAACTGCGATGTCGATGCAGATCCCAAAGCTGTGCATACTGAGGCGATCTGTCCCGGCGATGGTTCGCCAGTTGAAGGTTCCGCCAATGGGAGCGCGCACGAATTGCTTGAGAGAATCTGGCAGACTGTCCAGTTCCAGGGAGATTGCCAGCAGCTTTTCATGCACTTGATTGATCGAACTGATCATAACGGTTTGATTCTCCGAGGAAGGCAACCAGGGGACAGCCACCAGATGGGCCTGGACTTCGGCTTTGTGCTGGCCATACATTTTTCGGAAGAAGGCTTCACACCGAATCCGGCCAGGATCAGAGAAGGGAGGAGGTGAGAGGCGGCTATCGAAGGTCATCGGATACAGTTGAGACATTTGAGCCCGTAGATCAGCCCGATTGAGCATGTCTTCAAACCCATCAAAGTCGCCGGGATCATCATATGCCATTCTGCTGCTGTCACACCAGATGAATTCGCCCTCCTCTATACCGATCAGCTGATCTGGGTAGGCCTCTTTAATCAGAGACATATAGTGTTCAGAAAGAGAGATTGGTTTGGGGAAATCGACTTTCTCCAAACCAACATTGATCAAAAAAGGTAATAGTAACAGCGTGGCCCAGAACAAGAATCTAGACAAAGAGATGATGCTGTATGACGGGCTACTATCCATCCTCAAATGACCGGATCAGAACAAGATTCTGCTTTTCGACTCCCGAAAGCACAATGGATTTGTTGCAATGCGTTTTGGGAATCTTTTGATACCAATCCAGAGATCGAAAATAATTGCGCATGGCCATGGTTTGAAAGCGATATCCCTTGCGCGCAAAAATTTCATTTCGCATAATTTTCAGATCTCTATTGCTCATATTACGCAACTCCGAAGCAGAAAGCAAACGTTCGGAAGCATAGGGATATTGACCGGGAACTTTTCCTGCTTCGAAGGAAGGCATATCGAATCCGCAAGAACATGCTTTTCCGCCGCCAATTCCATTGAAGGTGTGTGTGTGATCTGATTCCCCATTGTCCACATAGATTGGGATGCCTCCATCGTCATCGGTTTCGATGATCCGTCGGGCCGTGACATATTTTCGATTGAGTGAGTGCCGTTCCAATACATCATAGGCAACCTTGCCATTGCCACTGGATGCGTGCAGGATTTTGGTATAATTTCTCCTGGATTCGACTACTATCGCGACATGACTGATATACGCCTTTGTGCCAAAAAAGACAAGATCACCTCGCTTTAAGGCATTCCGATCGATATATCTTCCTTGTGTGACTTGTTGGCGAGAGGTTCGCAACAGTGGATATCCTGCCTGCCGGAAGGCATTCATCAGCAGCCCGGAACAGTCCGTACAACTTCTTGAAGTTCCTCCATAGCAGTACCTTACGCCCATATAGGATTCTGCATTTTCGATGATACGATCAATCAGATCCGACGCCTCATCCGGGGGGAGCTCCGGCGAAGATTCCGAAGGCTGAATGGGATAGGGGCGCGCCATGACAGCAGTGATCCCATTTAGCATGAGAAGGATAACTCCTGTCCGAAAAAAGAAGAGTAGGAAAGATTGTATCGATGTGTACATGTCAGCAATCGTTTAGGATTTAGTCCAAAGACAAGACAAAACACAGAAAGGTTGTTGGGAAGCAAAAACTGATAATCAAAAACTTCAGGAGCGGTCCATTGATCCATTTCAGAAGCTGAGAGTCAATGACAAGTTCCTGACAGTCAGACGCTCTTCCAGTCCCCCATTCCAATTTTTTTTCACGAAAAAATCTACTATCTGATGTATGGAAAGTAAATTATTTTCGTTTTATTGATATTCGTATGACTCGGATCGTCAAAGATCAAGAGAAATCCACCCTTTCAGATTGCTTTTCCTCTTTTCCTGTAAGCGAATTACATCAGACATTGTATCGTCTAGAGAAACCAAATTGTTATGCAAACACTCATCCCAACTCCCCCCAAATTTGTTGGAAGATCAACTGTTCGATCTGGCCCTATTATCCGTTCTACCCCCAAGTCGGGAAGCCCAACGCCCAGCCCCGAAACCCCTTCTTATGGCGTGATCTTCTCCATGAGTATGCCCGCATCTGCGGACGATTTTACGCCTTCAGACCTATTGGGAGCAACCATAGAGAATGTAGATCCTTCTGACAAACTTGATCCTTCTCTTTCAAATGAAAAGATATACTTCACCATTCTTGGCGGATATTTTTGCAAACGATTGAAAAAGGACAAAAAAGTAGACATTTCCCACATATTTGGGATTGCTGCTGATCCGAGTAAGGGATTCAATCTACAGGAAGGGAACCATTCCATCGTAGATGAATGGGAAAGGGATGACCTCTACAACACCAATCGAAAAACCTATATCAATGAGCGAGAATTTGGCAAAGATGGATGGACCTTCATCGTCAACTACAAGCCAAATCGGCATATGTATCCCATTGGCTGCGGAGCACTCAAGCTGAGCCATGACTGTCCAGAGATTACCGCCTTGACCGTCACGGCTGGTGCCCTGGAGCGCATGGAGCAAACCGTTACTGCCCAGGTATCCACGAGTGGAGGACATGCGTCGAAATATCTGTGGGAGTGGGGAGATGGAACCACTGGCGAAACCACCGCCCCCACTGCCAGCCACACCTACCAAAGAGTCGCGACCCCACCTGTAGCCTATACAATCAAAGTAACAGCCAAGGGTACAGGGGATTGCGAAAGCAGCAAAACACATGATTTTCCTGCCCCCCCTACCCCATGCCCGCTTGTCAAGTTTTCAAGTCTGGTACCCACCAATATTGACGGGCTGACCACAGAGGTCGCCGTTGCATTGAAAGTAACCGGACCTATGCCCGATGAATTCAAGTGGGTATGGAAAGATGGCACAGAAAGCGTGACAACAACGCCTCATGCTACCCATCGCTACACAAGAAGTTTTGAAGGAGACAAGGAGTATGACATCAAAGCGGTTGGAAAAGGTCCTGGTGATTGTGTGGACCGAGCCCATTGTGTGGCAGTTGTCCCCAAAGCAGAATGTCCAGTCGTTTTTGGGGTGCAGAAGATGAAGGAGGAATTGACCGATACCCATCTTCATGTAACCTTCAAGGTGCTCGTCAAGGACCCTGCCAACCTTCCCACATCATTTAACTGGTTTTGGGGAGATCAGCCAATTGTCGCTCCGGCAACTTCTGCCCCTCCAGAAGTCAGCAAAGAACTCGAAATCTCCCATGCATATAAACGTCCCGAAGGAGATGCCGTGAATTACACTGTGAGAATGACCTATACCCAACCTTCCGATGTCTGTGCGGACACCGAATGTATAGAGTTGCTCGATGTGCCCGGCATATGTCCGATCCTGGATGAGGTGGTCATCAGGTCCTCCACCACAGATGGTGACAAACAAACTGTCTCGGCTGAAGTAACATTCAAGGTCTCTGATCCCAAACCCACTTCTTACAGCTGGGATTGGGGGGATGGAACCCCGCCGGAAGTCAACAATTCTCCTATCCACACCCATATCTACGACCGCCCTGCTGGCGATGCCGAAGAATATACCATCACTGTCTCTACTTCTGGCCCCGGAAGCAGTTGTGACAAATCGGTCTCTGCTCCAATTGAGATTCCGGGCGTATGTCCAGTGATTGAGCGAATCGATCATGAGATTCTTTCGCAGGAAGGAAATCAGGCCACCGTCCGCTTCACAGCCATCATCAGTGGACCTGGGCCCTCTGAATTAATTTGGAACTTTGGAGACAAATCTGAAAACAAAAACAGCTCCGCTCATCAAATCGAGCATACCTACCTCCTTCCCTACGATGGATCATTGGTGGCCAAGGTTCTTCTGAGTCTAACTGGGCCAGATCAGTGTTCCAAGCAAACTGAGTTAAAAATCGAGATTCCCGGACCTTCTTGCCCGCTGCTTCAAGGTCTGTCTTATACACTGGGAGACATCGATATGGAGACAGGACAAATCCCAGTCTCATTTGAACTGAATCCAGGAACCTCTGTTGCGCAGACGTATCGCTGGGAAATGGGAGACAATTCCCCTTCAGTGGACAATCAGTCTACTACCTATACGCATCTGTACGACCTGGCCTATGGGGAAGAAAAATCTGTTATCGTAAAGGTTAGCAGTGATGGTCCTTCTCAATGCCGGGACACGATCACTGTTGTCGTTGTGCTGCCTTACATTTGTCCCATAGTCGGTCAGTTAGGGGTGTCAGGAGAAGAGAATGTGGATGGTCAATCCTATGATGTTACAGCCACTTTACCCATCAAAGGGAAGGTACTGCCTTCGAAGTATTTCTGGGACTTTGGTGATGGCTCTCAAGAGGTTCAAACCACAGAAGCAACCGTCACACATGCCTACGACCGACGGCTGGGAGAAAATATGACCTATCAGATTCGGGTACGACTGGACGGGCCGGGACAATGTGGTGGAACCTATACCGCCGTGGAGGAAGTACCCAAACGCTGCCCAGCCACCTACACTGTCTCTGCTGTAAAAAATGCAGAGACCGATGGAGAGAAGGTGCCTTATGTATTCACGGTGAGCCTGGAAGGCACTGCCCAGCAATTCAAATGGTATTGGGGTGATGGGCAGGAGACAAGCACAAGCGAACCTACGGCAACTCATGCTTATGAGAAGCAGGCTACCCAAAAGACCTATCCGGTTCTTGTCAAGATTTCAGGCCCCGGTGATTGTTCTGGAGAAGCTGAGACTTCTGTCACAATTTCTCCTGCTGATGTTTGTCCACTCCTGGGAAGAATCAATGTCGAGATTGAAGATCAGGAGGTCGGAAATCGAACCTACATTTTCGCTCCTGCATTTACCAAAGCCAAACCAGATGAATGTACCTGGAATTTTGGAGATGGATCACCAGAGGTAAAATCTGCGGAACCCAGCATTGAACATACCTTCCCCGCACTCGCTGTAGAAAAAGAATATGTCGTAACGCTGAATAGTCGGGGACCTGGCAAGTGTGAAACAACAGGCGGAAAGGTTCATGTCAAAGTAGGCCCTAGCATAGACAAACCTGCTTGCCCAGAGATCACAGGCATCCAGGTTCTTAGCACCAAAAACATCAGCCAAACAGAGGCCGAAGTGAGCGTAAAAGTGCTCTACAAGGGCGAGGCCCCCAGCAAGTATACCTGGAATTGGGAAAGTGGGTCCAAGCCCAAAATTACCGAAACCGCTCAAACAAGCCTGATTTTCCAACGCCCGCCGGAGGATGCAGAATGTTCGATCAATGTGCACACCACCGGGCCTGGCGATTGTGATGGAGATGCCGTTACCAAAACAAAAATCGATGGCGTCTCCAAAGATTCCTTCTTCTGCCGCTATATGCGTCTGATTGTGGCCTTCCTGGGCGCCTTGTCCATTGGAGCAGCCATCATCTGTATAGCAGCGGAGATCCTCGATCAGGGAGAACCCGATTGGAGCGTCGGGATTCTGGCCTATGCGGGACTGAGCATCTTTTTCTTTGGCGCAGCTATCTTCTGGTGGATTACACAAGGCAAATCGCAATCCTGCAAACCCGGCAGATGTGATTGGTTGGCAACAGGCTGGTGTATGTCCATTTCTGCACTGATGCTCACCTTCTTTATGATTGAGTGTTTTCCAAGCTGGATTCCATGGGCAGTGGTCTTCTTTATCTCTTTGGGTGTATTCGGATTCCTTTGGTTCAAAAATTGTGCTCCAGAGACGCGTGCCAAGACCTTCTTCACCTACTTCTTCATCGCAATCCTTGCTGGCCTGATCAATATGTTCCTGATCGCGGGACCAGCCTTGACTTGTTGCGGATAGTAGGGCAATATGACAAGATCTGTCAAGAAGCCAGAAGGGGATTTTCTTCTTCTGGCTTCTCCTTTATCCACTTTGCTTACTTGCCCAATACCTTGGCCACCTCCAAGGGACGATCAGTAGCAAATATATTGATTCCCTTGTCGACAAAATCGAGGTAGATCTTTCCCCCTTTTGCTTCTGCTTGTTTGTCCAGATTGCCAAGTGTTCCCAGAATGCACATCATGCCTTTGGCGTGAATGGCATCAAAAAGGCTTTTGGGAGAATCCCTGGTTCCAGTAAACGCAACCATATTTCGGGCAGGGATTCCCGTCTCTTCCATGCGTTGTAGTTCTTCATGATTTCGGATGGAAACGGACAAGACCAAATCGGGATTGAGCTGATAGAGTTTCTTCGCCTGATTGGCAGAATACGTGATGATCACGGCATTGTCCAGCGCATCTGCCTGTTCCAAATACTGAAGAACATCTTCATAGGGCACACTTCGTTTGACATCCACCATCAAGATCACCTGATTGTCGTCAGCCCAATTGAGCACCTGATCCAGAGAAGGAACCCTGAAATTGGTTTGCTTGCCAAAATCGTCTTTCAAGTGTGTCATTTGAATGTCAGCCCAGTTCAACTGATCCACTTTTCCACTTCCTGTCGTCGTCCGATCCACAGAATTGTCATGCATCAGGATAAGGATACCATCCCTGGTTCTTGCGACATCTATTTCGAAGATGGCCGTCGGAATCTGTGCATAGACATGCTGGATGGTTTCCAGACAGTTTTCCGGATAAGCAGGATAAAATCTTCCCCCTCTATGGGCACTGATCAGAACGGCTTTGTCAGGGGCATAGGCAAAATACTCCTGTAGGGAAGGAGAAGAGCTTGTTTGCGTGGCTGTCGATTTGCAAGCCAATAGTGCAGTCAGGCTCAAGATAGACAGAAAGAGGGCGGGAGATGAGAATGATTTCATGATGAGGAGTGGGATTGTCGAACTGAAACAGAGAATAGGCCAACTCACATACGAATCCGCCAATGTTGGGGATAATAATTATTGATTCGACCCGGCACACCCTTGACCCATCCCAGCCCAAGGCTTTGGTAGCTGATCAGATGCCAGCCTTTGGGAAGAGCAAGTGGCCAGGGTTTCTTCCTGAGAAATGTGAGGGCCTCCTCCCGCTCAACCTCATGAACAGACAAGGATTCTTGCTCCAGGCCTGTGTACAGAGCGAGTGCATGTGCAGGGCGGATGTCCTTTCTCTTGACTTCTGCCAAAGCGACTCCACCATAGCGAACCCGAAGGTAGCGATAGAGTGATTCCATCTTTCGGACAGCGGGTGCAGACAGTGCCGTGAGCTGATCATTGATCTGGATCATGTGAAGCTCTTCTGGTCGCTTCAGCCAATGGGCAACTTGCTGTATGACGTCTTTATGTGGTTTGTCAAAATAGGGCTGTCCTTTTTTTCGTTTGGGCGGATGCCATGCTTTTCCTTCCTCTTTCCTCAGAACAGACATGAACAGCCCTTCCCCTTTCAGGCGATGCGGATAGAGTCCATAGCCATGGATGTTTTGATATCGAATATCCTGAACCCCCCATGCAGCAGGAAGAGACAGATCGAGAGTTGTGGCTTCCACCTGAGTCAGAAACCAGGCCAGATTTTCTTCGTTTTCTTTGGGATTATAGGTACAAGTAGAATAAATCAAATGACCTCCTGGCTTGAGCGCTGCCCATACATCCATCAGGATTCGTCGCTGTCTGTCTACACACAATTGTACATGAGAGGGAGACCATTCCCGCATCGCTTTTGGGTCCTTGCGGAACATGCCTTCTCCAGAACAAGGCGCATCCACCAGAATGACATCAAAAAAGCCCTCCAACAACTGAAAATCTCTTGGGTCATTGTTGCTCACAATGGCATTGTGTCGTCCCCATTTGGCAATGTTCTCTACCAAAATGTTGGCACGACTTCGGATCACTTCATTGGCAACCAATAGACTTTCCTGACTCAGTAAGCTAAGGAGGTGGGTAGATTTTCCTCCCGGAGCTGCACACAGATCCAATACATTGAGATCGTTGTCCAATGGCAGAACCTGCTTGCACACTTCTTCCAGAAACATCGAACTGGCCTCTTGCACATAGTAGGCACCAGCATGAAATCTGGGATCAAGGGTGAAACTGGGTCGCTTTGCCAAATAGTGACCATGCTCCGCCCAGGGAACAGAATCGACCTCCTCGGAGCTATCTGATTTGGTAGGATTGAGGCGAATACTGGTCGGTGCTGGTTCCGAGAATGCTTCGAGAAATAAAGGATATTCGCTGTGGAAGCGCTGCTGAAAATAGACCGCCAATTCTTGTGTCAGCTTCATGTGGCGAAGTTAGAAGTTTTTTATGAGTAGTAAGCGGGAGAAGATCTATTTCTCGGGGGGAAATAAGACTTTCTCCTGAATCGGTCATTCCTGCCTCATCCATTGCGTCCAGGATGTTTGCTGAAAGAAATCCAAAAATTTCTCCTAACTTGTATCCTACATCCAAATGCTTTGCCTTATGAAAATGTTGTACCTGATATGGGCACTGCTGGGCTTCTTGCTCAGTTTGAGTAGCTGTTCGCATGATATGCATCTCGATTCAGTCTCCCCCTATGATCCTTATGTCCTGATGGATTTAGGACAGATGTATGAGAAAAAAGATGTGTCAGACAGCATGATTTGGGCCTATGAGCAGGCAAGTTTGATTTTTGGTAGGCAATTTCAGACGTCCAGAGAAGATAGTGTCTTGTCCCGATTGCTGAGAGCCCAAGGCAAATTGAGTTCTATCTATCAAAAACAATCAGCCTATAAATTGGCAGATTCCGTCCTGAAACAATCTATCGAACTAGGCCGAACACAATTCGGGGAGACAGGATATCAGATGGCTTTCTCCTACAAAAAACTGGGAGAATTGAGGATGATGGAACAAGCATTTCCAAAGGCAGATTCCTTGCTATTGCTTGCTACGAACTTGTATCGTATGGGGCCAGATTCATTTTCTGTTGAGCACGCCAAATGCCTGCAAAGTCAAGCCATGTCTTTGGGGAATCAATTTCGGCCGACGGAAGCCTTTCCATTGATTCGGTCTGCAGTTGACATCATGCGCCTTCATGAGGACAAGGAGACGGAAGCCTTTATTTTTAAAATGTATGGCTACACTTTTTTCCAACTAAGAAATTACGATTCAGCCTTGATCTATTTGGAAAAATCTCACAAAATCTTTGAAGATCAATATGGTCCCAGGCATACGTATGTGTCGAATGTCAACGAGATGTTGGGAGTTGTCTATGTCAATATCGGGAGATTACGGAAGGCTGACACCCTTTTACTAGGCGTATTGGACTTTCGCAAATCTTCGAAAGATTTTGGACCAGAACATCCCTTGACATCCAATGTATATGATCAACTGGGATGGAATTATTATCAGATGGAGGCCTATGAAAAAGCGCTTCCTTATCTCAAGGAATATGTCAGGATCACGCTACGGAATGAAGGGGATTCAGCCAGAAACCTTCATCACTGCTATAATCATCTTGCGGCTCTTTATTCCAGAATGGGTGATCCAAGCAAGGCTCATCAGTATTTTTCCAAATCTGTCCGAAATGCACTGATACATCATAATTCTGATGCTCTGCCTTTGTTTAGCTTGTATTACAATTATGGTGTTTTTTTATTAATTCATCTACAGGATTATGCCCTCGCGGAGACATATTTGAAGCGTAGTCTTGCCATTTTGGAGGCCAATGAAGAGGTACATGTCCTGGCCTATGTAGATCCCTATCTCAATCTCGGAGGTGCGATCAAAGGTCAGGCAAGATTCGAAGAAGCATTGGCCGTTCAACAGAAGGCGATTTCTATTGCGCTCCCATTTCGAGAACAATATCCTCGATATTTGGCACAAAGCTACCTGCATATTGCAGAGACCTATATTCGCACGCAAAAATTAGATTCTTCAGCCTATTATTTTCGGCAGGCTGAACGATGGTTTTCCAAAAATGGCAAAAAGTCTACCCTCTCAGCTCTTTGGAATAACTTTGCCTGGTTGCTACAAGAACAGAAACAATTCTCTGAAGCAGAAGCATATATGAGGCTGGTTCAGACATACAAACAGACTACCGTTGGTACCAACCATCCACAATATGCCCGCGTCTATAACCGATTGGCTGAAATCGCCTTGGCAAAAGGAGATCGGGAACTGGCTATTCGCAGAACGGATTCAGCCTTGTCCATTCTGATGAATATCCCAAACTCCCTGGCAAATATTGAAGTCCCAACCGAAAAGAGTCGCTCTTATTTGATCAACATTCGATCTGGCTTGTTATCTGTCGCGGAATTTGATCAGACCTATCAGGCACTCCTTCAATCGATTGACCTGATTCAGTCCAGTTTTCATCATGGAACATCCAAAGAACAGTTCCAGCGTCAAAATGTATCTACTTATGAAAGCATCATTGAGTTTCTGGTTTCTCGCTACGAACAGGATCAGGATATAGATTGGGTAAACAAATCTTTCACCATTTCAGAAAAAGCGACGGCCTTTTCTCTCAGACAACAGCTCAAACAATTGGATTTGTCCCGGTTTTCAGATCTGAATCCTGATGTTCTGGAACTAGAAGCGGCTTTGCAAGATTCTATCGGAGCACTGAATGCCGCTTATTTTGCCAATCGGGATACAGTCAGACAAGCTCAACTCGAACCTCAAATCTTCAGTTGCCGCAGGAGACTAGATTCCTTGCTGCATCATATTCACGAGAAGTATCCCTCCTATTATCAAGCGAAATATAGCCCTACAGTATCTAGTCTTGCTGATGTTCAGGCTATTCTCCCAGAGCAATCAGGCTTGCTCTCTTATTTTCTGGGTGGGCAGCATAGCTACGCCTGGTATATCGATGCTGATAGGATTGATGTTCAACGATTGGCACATCCTGATTCCATTCGTCAATGGATTCGGACTTATCAGACTCACACGCTGTCCACAGTTGAAGGAGAATTGTCAGATCCGCTCAGACGAATCTCTCATCGCCTGTATCAGGAATTGCTTGCTCCCCTAGCTGACCTGGCTCCAAGATTGATTCTGGTTCCCGGAGGGGAACTCAGTTCAGTAGCATTCGAGAGTTTGCTGACTACCGATCAAGGGAGAACAGACATATTTGATCAACCATTTTTGTTGCATCGACATGCCATTACTTATAGCTACTCTGCCAGTATTTTTGATCTTCTGAAACAGAAAACAGATTTTGCAAGACAAGGAGCATTGATCATGGCACCAGTGTTTCGTGCATCATCCCGCATGCTTCCTCTTACTCCTCTCCCTCTCTCTGCCGAGGAAGCCGCAGGGATTCACCAACAGATTCAAGGGAAATTGCTGTTAGATCAGCAAGCCACAAAAGCTACTTTTCTCCGAAACTATGCCAACAAATCTATCATCCACCTCTCCACGCATGGGAAGATGGACCCTTCTGAAGTTCGACGGAGTAGCATTTATTTCGCAGAGGACTCTTTGACTTTATCCGATATTTATGGCCTGGATATGAAGGCCCAATTGTTGGTATTAAGTGCGTGTGAGACAGCCAAGGGAATCTATCAGACCGGGGAAGGGATCATCAGTCTGGCTCAGGCCAGTATGTCTGCTGGCGCCCAAAGCATGATCACGAGTCTGAATATCATTCCTGATGGGGCAAGCAAGGACTTGATGTTGGCCTTCTATCGAGAGCTGGAAAAGGGAAGTCCCAAGGATGTCGCCTTGCAACAAGCCAAACGCCTCTACCTACAGGAAAGTAATCCTGCCTGGACAAGTCCACGCTATTGGGCCCCGATGATTCTCATTGGGGACAATCGCCCCCTTCAAGTCTCAGAATCCTGGCTGGATTTCCTGAAGTAGTTGTTCTATTGGGGGAAAAATCAGAAGGGCAAAAAAAAAATCCCCCTCTTCTTGACTTTTTTGCACAAAAGAAGGTCTCGGTACACATACGCTGACAATTTCGTCAGTCTCTAACAGATAACTCTCAAACATATGAACAGGACAAGCTACTTTTTTGCTGTGTCGATCAACCTATGGTTGTGGACCGCTTCTTTCCTTTCTGCACAAACTGTGTATCAGTTTGAATCGATTACAGATGTCAAAATCAATGGTATCTGGACTGTCAATGGCTATGGTGATGGATTTCTTGGATCGGATTTTGATTTCGTGGACCTTGATCACGATGGTGATATGGATCTGGTCACCGGAACGAATGATGGGCGCTTGCATTTCTACCGCAATGATTGTCGCCCGGATACGATTCAGTGGACTTTGGTGCCTGATTTTTGGGGAGACATACACGTTCCTTTTGGCGCCGCCTCTCCCTCCTTTGCAGATGTCAACGGAGATGGACTTGAGGACCTGTTCATTGGAAATGGCACAGATGGAGGAAAAGGAGGCCACATTGCTTTCTATCTTCACGTGGGGACGGCAGATAGTGCTGATTGGATGTTGGTAAGCAATAGGCTGGTCGGTATTGACATGCATGACCGGAGTACTGTTGAGTTGGTAGATGTCGATCAGGATGGAGACAAAGATATTCTTGCTGGCGGAGGATTGGGAGGATATGCCTTCCATGAGAACATCGGAAGCGCAACACATCCTGTTTGGGACAGTGCAAACACTGCGACTGCCACTATCATTGGAGGCTTCCGAACCGCTCATGAGGTTGTGGATTTTGATCAGGATGGGCTCCTCGATTTGTTTGTTACGGAAGCCTATGGCAATCTCCAACACTATGAAGATGCTCATCCACATCCTGACACCACAGATTGGCAATTGCAAACTCTCTCCTTCCTGCCTTGGGATGCCTGCAAACTTCAGAATGGATGTCTGGTCAGAGCCAGAATGATTGATATAGACAACGATCAGGATCTGGATGTATTTATCACAGGCACAGGCTTCCAGTTTTTTCGCAATGATGGCACCGCACAGGCACCTCAGTGGACCTTCGAACTCCCAAATTACCCTGTAATCGGAGACTATCGATCTATTGCTGACCTGGTGGACCTGGATGGAGATCACAAAGAGGACCTCTTACATCTGTCCTACAATGGGCTTGCATATTATAAAAATACCGGAAGCATACAGCAAGCTGCCTGGCAATTTGTCCCTGATACCTTCACCTCTATAGTTGTTCCAAGAATGACGGAAGGAACATTTTGGGATTGGGACGGAGATCACGACCTGGATATGATTGTTGGGACCAGAGAAGGACACATCCAACTATTCAACAATCAGGGAGATTCACTCCTGCCTCACTTTGTCCCCCAATCAGACCCTTTCTTTGATCTGTTTGATCATGGAAGCAGTGTATTTCCTCTCCTGATAGATTTATTTGAAGATGATACGCTTGATCTTGTGATTTCCTCCCACTCTCTAATGTATCATTTCATTGATCGGGGAACTGGCCCCCACCCATCCTGGGAACTCGTAACTACTCAGCTTCTGCCTTTGCCTCCATCCAGTAATTCATATGGAAGGGCTGGATTTATAGATTTCGACATGGATGGAGATCAAGATGTCTTCCTGAATGGAGGTCTCTACCGCAATCATGGCACAGATGCTGCCCCAAACTGGATATTTGAGGAAGTTGAGATTGGGTATGATGGACTTCCGACTCACTCCATTCTCTACCCACATGACTTCCTCCCCAACTGTGGCATCGAGTCCATGATTAATGTAAACGGTAATTTTCGTTTGTTTACCTACAAAGGCGTTCAACCTGAGATCCTGAATTTTTTTCCTTCTTATCTCTGTAGCAATACAGTTACTCATACGTTTGATGTATTCCCAACAGGCGGATACTGGAGTGGAGATGTAGATTCTTCTGGTGTATTCCAGACGAGTCAAGGGGTTGGGGTGTATACGGTGTACTATCATTATCCAGATCCCCTGGGGTGCAAAACGCTCTCGGATTCGATTTCATTCTTCGTTCGCCAAGGCCCTGAATTGGTCGATTTTCTCGTCAATGGCAGCTTGATCGGGGATACCTTATGTCTCCGCAAGGAGGACTCAACACAGGTGTTAGTACCCTCGCCGGCAGCTAGCGGAAGTTGGGGGGGAGTTGCCAATTGGCAAGGGGCAATTGAGCCGGCTAGTCTGGATTCTGGCCTCCATTGGGCGACCTTTCGAAGATATCTCAATGGCTGTGAACAGATTGACTCGATTCCGGTCAAGTTTTGCCTACCAACTTCTCTTGATGAAGGCAAGGAACGATTCCCTCATGTCCGTACCTTTCCCAATCCCTTTTCCAATGAGCTCTATATCGAATTCTCACTCAGTGAGCCTGCTCCCGTCCAAATAGAGATCGTCACCCTCATGGGGCAAAGAGTAAGAAGTCTTATGGAGGATGAATTGAGTCAAGGTGAACAGCTGGTGAGTTGGGATGGCCGAGATGACTCAGGACATTCCCTCCCTTCTGCTCTGTATCATTTGATCATTCGCTCTTCCGGTTTTGTGCATGTCAAAAAAATACATCTTTTTCGAGAATAGGAGATTGCGCCCCATATTGGTAGCAGATGTTCTTCCAACAGCCATACAGGAATAGATCTCTGTATTTGGCCTCAAGAACAATCTGACTGCTATTCAGGCTATTTGCACACTCAGGAAACATTCTATTACCCCTCTCTTTGGTGAATGTTTCCTGAGTATTTTTCGGATCAAGTCTGTATTCTCCTTGTTTTCCCCTGCCATCCTCCTATCTTTGTCCCATTATTCACTATCCCCAATCACCATCCTATGACACAGGATCAAATACGAGGCCTTCAAGAGCGTGCACATGCGCTGAAGGGCTATCTTTGACATTGCTCAGAAGCTAGCAACCATCGAAGAAAAAGAAGCCATCACGCTTCAGCCTGACTTTTGGGACCACCCGGAAGAGGCACAAAAAATACTCCGCGAAATCTCCGCCATCAAACTGTGGACCGAAGCCTACAAAAAGGTCGAATCAGCCGCAAGTGAAGTAGAAATTCTCTTTGATTTTTTCAAAGAAGGAGAAGGGGAGGAATCTGAGGTAGAAGAAGCCTATCAATCTGCCACCAAACTCCTGGAAGATCTGGAATTTCAAAAAATGCTCGACAAAGAGGAAGATCGTCTCGATTGCACACTTGAAATCAATTCCGGGGCAGGAGGAACAGAAAGTCAGGATTGGGTAGAAATGCTCAAACGTATGTATGTGATGTATGCGGAGAAGAACGGATTTTCCTGGAAATTGCTGGATGAAGTTGTAGGAGATACCGCTGGACTCAAGAGTACAGAACTGGAGATTTCCGGCAACTTTGCCTACGGTTTTTTGAAAGGAGAAAAGGGCGTCCATAGAATGGTTCGCATCAGTCCATTCAATGCCCAAGGCAAGCGACAAACCACTTTTGCCTCTGTAGATGTCCGGCCATTGATCGATGATACCATCGAGATTGAGATCAATTCCAAGGACATAGAACTCACCACTACGCATTCCAGCGGGAAAGGTGGGCAGAATGTCAACAAAGTAGAGACCGCAGTCCGTTTGAAGCATATTCCCTCTGGCATTGTCATCTTTTCGCAGACAGAACGGAGCCAATTGCGAAACAAGGAGAAGGCCATGCAATTGCTCAAAAGCAAGCTATATGATCTTGAAATCCAACGACGCAATCAAGCACAAAGTGATGCTGAGTCAGAAAAGCAAGCCATCGAATGGGGGTCGCAGATCCGAAACTATGTCTTCCATCCATACAAGCAGGTCAAAGACCTGCGAACAGAACTCAAGACCAGCAATGTACAGGCTGTGATGGATGGTGAGCTGACAGAGTTTATCAAAACCTTTTTAATGCAAAAGGAGAGCTAACCTATTGAATGCAATAGCAACTCTCCTTGCAGTGGTTAGGATGACGTAAGTAGGTCGTCGAAGGGCTGAATAAATCAGCCGCCAAAAAATCTTTTGAGGGCGTGCAGTCCGAATCCGGATTTGGATTTGTCCATGTTTTTGGATTTTTGTTTGCCCCATTGATCCTCCTGGCCCGATTCAAAGGCATATACGAGGGAGTTTTTCGGAACTTTTGAGAGAGATTCCGTCTCCGGGATGTCAGCCTCTATCTTCTTCCCGCTCGCAGACAATCTCAGGATATCCACTTCATTGGTATCAACTCCCTGACAGGTTCGCTCTCCATCCGAGGCATAGATCCACTGATATTGATTGAACAAGCCCTCGCAAGCTGCAGCCAGAAGCTGTTCACAAGACGACCAATCCGGGAGTGTCACAAAAGCTGTCGCCTGATTTTGTTTCGAAGGACAGGAGAAAGCCACAGGCCATCCGACCAATTTTTGAGAAAAAGGCCTCAGAACTGTTTGATCCGCCTCTCCAGGATCTGTTTTTTCTAGTTCTTCCAGGCAATCCAGAATATCCCGGGCTTTGACCTTGATCTCTTTGAGTGCCAGAGAGACCGCCATATAGCCATCGCGTTTGTACCGATCCAGTCTGTATGAATAGGAGGTAATGAATCTGTATTGATGGCCATGAGATGTCAAGTGGGTCAATCCCAGAATCTTCTCTCCTGCATACATCCTGATCGCCTCCTGACGGAGTGCCAGTGCCTGACTCAGCGTACTGACATCCTCGGGTCTGCGAAAATGGCCCATGATTCCGGTTTTTTCGATCCACTGAAATCCATCTAGCTTGCCAAAACGGGCATAGCCTATATGTTCGTGAGACATACGCACAACATTTGAAGGGTGAAAAGAACGATTATCGTTTGAGAAATTTCAGGAAAGAACGAATCCCTCCACTTTCCGGTTTGCTTTCGGTTCGCGATCCTGGCAGGCAAAGGACTTTGTGGAGCCAGGGGACAATCTCGGCACAGTCTTCCAGTTCGACATTCGAAATTTCATCCTTCTGATCCTGATACGTCTGGATTTCCCCTATGCTGAAAGGAAATACCCTTGGCTGGGCAATGTCACCTGAACTCAACCATTTGTCTACCTGTGGAAGATAAGTTTGGATGACATCTTCAACATTGGCATCGGTCCTTCCGCGATCAAACTTGCTGAGGATCACGCCTACCCTGGACAAGTCGATATTCTCATTGTACAGATAACTCAAAAACTGCAAAATCAACTTGTCTTCCGTTCGCTGAATAACGCGCTCATAATCTGCTACGATCAGGAAGGAGATAGAGATTCCGGGACAATTCAGGTAGGCCTTGACACTGTCGGGCAAGCCTTCTTCCCCAGTGTCTACATCTACTTTTTTCAAATCCTCCCCAGCCATTTCCAAAAAGGTGAGATTCACATCTTCTCCATTGATCCTGAAAGCGGTATCATATTCGGTAATCTGGCCGATAGAGGTTGCCTGTGGAAAGAATCCTTGCTCAATGTCTCGCATCATTTGGTGAATCAGCCGAATTCCTTCCTGGTTCTCGGATTGGTTCAGAATGACCCGATAGTGTTGGCGCATATACATATTGATCGCAGTCAAGACAGTCGATTTCCCGGAACCGGTGTAGCCAAAAATGAAGACATAGTTGGTGTTTTTGGCAAGAATTTCTTCCTCGGTCCGTGGCGCATGTTCATGGATGGTGTCTTGGGCGACCTGTACCAATTCTATATGAGGATGAAAGGTCTCTTGTTCGGGTATGTCTTCTGTTCCTGCTGCCTCCGGGTCCTTGAGATAAGGATTGGGTTTGGCTTGAAGGCTCTGCTCCAGTTTCTGTTCTTTTTGCTCTGCTTCTTCTCTGAGTGTCAGGGTCTCAGAAATGATCTCCGTGAGTTCAGGATCATGTTTGGGCAAATGAATGACTGACCGTTTCATATATGAATGGTTTGAGATTGAGAGATTGTTTGAAAAAAAATGAAGGTGTTGGTAAAGAGGCTGGACCGATTTGCTAAAAGAAATGATCAAGCTCATCTACTGGCTGGTAGGTTGAGGTTGACTGAACAATGGGAGCCTGGTATTCGCCACTCTTTCTTGTCTCGGTGGATTCTCGTTTCTTTCGAATGGCATATATGCTGCTATGCCGCTCTTGTGCCTCTTCTGCAACAGGCGTAGATGGATGAGAGAAAGAGGTATGTGCTCCCAGAGAAATATTCTGCTCTGTAGTTTCCACATCCTCTTCTTTTTCAGGTCGATTAATCAAGACCAGCACAAAGAGGACGATAAAGTCGATCAGGATGGCCAACAACAAGGAAACCAGGACAGCAGCCGTCTGACTTCCGCTCAAGGTATGGAGATTAATGATGGTCCATAAGGAGTGGTTCAGGTTGCCGACATCTCTATGCTGGAAGACAAGCGGTTGGTAGGCAAACGCTTCTTTTCCGACAATGTTCTCAGTACTTTCTGCGACATAGGTATGCGCATCAATGCTTTGATCCACGGCTTGACGATATTGTCTGATCTCTCCACTCGCAAGGGCAGCATCGATTCCGGTCTGGGCATGCTGGACCACGCTGTCAATCCTGTGCATGGTCGGGACATATTTGGCCTGGATGTTTGCCAACTGTGCTTGCAAGGGAATGACCGTTTCCTTGTTGAGTTTTCTTGCGATTTCTCCATATCCACGGTTGTTGGGATTGGTTTTTTCTTCTTCAAGCAGGGCTTCGGCTTCCTTGAGTTGTCGCTGAATGTCAGATGCGTTGAAATGCTGTTCGAGAGACTCCCTGGCCTGAACTTGCATCGCTGTCAAGGCAGACTTGTTGTTTTTGAGTTCTTCATACAGCAATTTTTCAGAGGTGAAAACCCCATAAATCGCATTGAAATTAAGTAACACACTGAATAGGGCCACCAAAGTATATCCCAATATGAGTTTTCGTTGATCCCCGGATTTGTATGCCATTGGAATTCGCAAGGCAATCGCTACCAGAAAAATACTGAGTGCAATCGCCATGGCATAAGAGAGGACCAGACTGTTGAGCATGGGCTGAAGGCCGACGGCTGTCGTATAACAACTCACGATCCCCATGATGAAGACCGCAATAGGGAAGAGATCCATTTGCCCAGGCTTGGGCAGCTCATCCAAAAGGTTGAACGATGGCTTCTCTTTGCTGTTAAATCGATTGGGGGTGGATTTTGAGAATTGTGATGGATTGGATTTCGACATGTGGCTTAGGGATTGAAAGGTAAAAATCCTGAGATGACTCTAAGAGACTGTTTGAATATTATCCTATGGTTTTGTTTTGCCCCTTTTTTCGCCCTTCTGCGTTGAAAAAATCCTCATGTAGCTCTGCTACATTCCGGTTTTTCCGCCTTGAAGGTCAAAAAAAAACTATAACAAATTCCATAAACAAAACTCAAACAGTCTCTAAGGAACCAAGAGACATGCCAAGGCCGTTCCTATTCATAATCCCCTGATTATCAAGTACACCAAAAATACTCCGTCCTATCAGAATTTCCCGATTTGAGAAAGCAGTTCTCTCATTGGGGGAATAGTTACCACTTATAGACTTAGTGCTACCGCTCATAAACCAAGTTCTTACGCTAGACAAGTCGATCTGTTGCAAGAGGGGAAAAAGAGGCAGTTTTGAATAGGCAATCGTTCACATTGATTTTATTTTTTTACCAATTTTCACAACAATCATGAAAAAGATTTTGTTCACAAGCGCTTTGATCACTTTTATTTTTACAGGAATTGCCTGCAACCAATGCCAAACTTGTACAGGCGAGGCCAAAACATTTCTGGATGGCGTAGAGCAATCCTCTGCTAGCATTCCAGAAGCGGAATGGTGTGGAGATCAACTGGACATGCTCAAAGACAATGACTTTGAGATCAGCCAGAGTTCTGAGCTTTTTGGAGTTACGACCGAAGTCCGAAGCACGTATACTTGCAATTAGTGATTAGCTTGATCTAATCATTTTTTATGGGAGCTTCTTCCAAAGACGTGAACGGAAGAAGCGCAATGTAGCAACCC
Source organism: Bacteroidota bacterium (assembly GCA_039029315.1). Lineage (GTDB taxonomy): Bacteria > Bacteroidota > Bacteroidia > J057 > J057 > JBCCCJ01. The sequence continues at coordinate 21,225 of JBCCGK010000154.1, forward strand.
GGCCTCTCTGTCCTAGTTGGGGGACAAGAAAGTGCCGGGTCCTCTATACAGAGTTTTGTCAAGAATGACCGTGGACTATTTCACCATCCATTTTTTCTGAAATGTCTCTCCTGCCAGCTCTATCTGAATGAGATAGAGACCAGGACTTCCAACTTGTAGATCGAGGCTATGCTGGCTGGAGGGCATTTCTTGTTGA
>JBCCGK010000155.1:0-21325 GCA_039029315.1 Bacteroidota bacterium
AAAAGTGTACAGTTGTGAATAAATTTTCAATGAGAATTAATCAACATCACCCAAAAACAGCGAAGTTCATTAATTAAAAAAGACGATTTCCAGAGCATATGGGAGGATTTTTCTCCTATAAAAAATGGCCAAAGTCAAACTAAGAGACTGTTTGAAAATCTGTCTCTAAGTTTCTGGATTTTCGTATGTATTTCCGAATAGCCTTATCCTTTAGGTGAAAGGCATAATTTTTTCAAACATGAAAACACATCTTCTCCTTTCTATTTTCCTCTGCATATCATCTCTCCTCTCTGCTCAGCTTGTGAATCTGGATTGGGCAAAACAAATCAAAAGTAGTTCAACTGTAGAGTGTGAACAAGTCTTTGTCAGCGATTCTGGCTATGTGTATTCCATTGGCTTTTTTAAAGGTGCCATAGATATAGATCCTGGTCCCGATTCACTCATCCTTCAAGCAGCCTTTGATTTAAATATTAATACGACCGATTTGTTTATTCAAAAACTGGATTCATTGGGAAATCTAGTTTGGGCGAAACAAGTATCATTTATAGAAAAGGATCTTGGGAAATTCATTTCTGTGGATCGATTGGGAAATGTTTATATCGCAGGATCATTCAGTGTAGATGTAGATTTTGATCCGGGGCCTGATTCTACTGTTATTCAAGTGCCTCCTCTTAAAGAGTACGCTTTTTTGTTGAAATTAGACCCCTCCGGAAATTTTGTATGGGTGAAGCATTTGCCTACTACTGGTCTTTATGCTAGAAGTAGAGGATTAATAGTTAGTGATTCAAGCGATATTTATTTAATAGGTGTTTCGAGTGGAACAGTAAATTTTGATGTAGGAGGCTCAAATTACTCTCTATACTCACTATCTAGTCCTTTTGTGGCAAAGTACAATTCTACTGGTGGCCTTCTGTGGGTAAGACAATTGATTGGCCCTGGATCTAAATCCATACAATCAATTGAAATAGAATCTGATAATTTCCTGTATATCGCAGGCACCATTCGAGACACTACGTATTTCAATCATCCATTTGTCTCTGACACAATCGTTGCGCCAACTGGACTGATATACAATATGTTTGTGCAGAAACTAGATCAAAATGGGAATTCTATATGGCTGAGATATTTTGAAGGAACAAATCGAACCCTTCCCTTTAAAATGGCATTTGATTCTACTCATCACATTTTGATTGCAGGTGAATTTAATGGCTCAACAGATTTTGATCCAAGCTCAGCAGTTGATTCTCTGTCAGAGCCAACGGGTTCTATTTCTGAGCGCGATATTTTTATCTTAAAACTTGATTCAGCAGGTCAGTATATGTGGGCCAAACAAATTGGTGGCGAAGGAGTAACCAGCCTAGGCTCTATAAATGTAGACGGATCGGGAAATGTTTTCACGACCGGAGGGTTCACGATGGACGTGGATTTTGATCCAGGACTTGGAAGTGCTATCCTTTCCGATCCTCCTGGACTAAGTTCTTCCGGTTCTATGTTTCTTCAGAAACTAGATTCTGCTGGGAACCTGGTTTGGGTCAATCTATTGGTAGAAGAAATACATACTTTTACAACTTCAGCCACGATGGATGCTTCTAGCCAACTCTTTGTCGAGTTCAAGTTTTCAGACTCAGTGGATGTCGATCCAGGCCCAGATTCTATCTTATTTGTTTCCAATTCTTTTTCTGATGCTGGAATTTTAACATTTACACAAGGAGATTGTGGTGATTTTACAATTATCATTGATAGTGTCACCAATGTAAGTTGTACCAATGATGGATATGCTTCAGTTCTTCCCCTAAATGAGCAAGGACCATATACTTATGTATGGGATGTCGTCCCTCCAATCACAGATAGTACCATTGAGCCTACTGCTTCTGGCTTGTATACCGTCACTGTGAGTTCCATTTCAGGATGCCAAAATGAACGATCTGTCCTGATGGATGGACCAGGATTCGGAGGGATTGATCTTGGCGTGAATTTGGTTGCGACTCCGTTTAGACCCGTTCTGTCATCCAGGATATGGCTAGATGTATTCAATGAGCAATGCCCTCCTTCATCTGGTCAATTACTATTAGTTCTTGATTCTTTGCTTATGTATCATAGTGCAACTCCTCCGCCAGATATGATTGTGGGAGATAGCCTCATGTGGAATGTTCCGATCCTCACTTATGATTCTGCCCACTTCCAGCCAGAGATAATTGTTTGGACAAATGATAGTGCGATGATCGGTCAAGAGGTTTGTTTGGATCTTCTTGTCAGTCCCCTTGCTGGAGATGTGGATACAAGCAACAATATCAGGCAGTACTGCTTTCCCATTGTTAATTCCTATGATCCCAATGATAAACAAGTATTCCCTATTGGGACTTGTGATGTTGGGTATGTAGAAGAAAGTCAGCTACTTACCTATACGATCCGCTTTCAGAACACAGGCAATGCTGATGCCATTGATATTTTTATTCTGGACACTTTGGAAGCAGATCTCCATCTGAATTCAGTCAAAGTAATTAGCCAAAGCCACAGCCCTATGATTACAGAAGTATTGCCTGGAAATGTTCTCAAATTTCGGTTTGATGAGATCTATCTACCTGACAGCACAAGCAATGAGCCAGAGAGTCATGGATACGTGATCTTTGAGGTATATCCTGATACAGGTCTTAGCAATGGAACTTTGATTGAGAATCAGGTCGGAATTTATTTTGACTTCAACGACCCCATCCTCACCAATACCGTTTCAAATACTGTCATTGATCACATACCACTGTTCGAACAAAGCATGACAGAAATAGCTTGCAATAGCTTTGAATTGAATGGACAGACCTACACCTCAAGCGGGGTGTACATGCAGCAGTTCACAACTGATGAGGGCTGTGATAGTAGCCTGACTTTGAACTTAAGCATTGAATCCTTAGTCGCAGATATCATCCAAGAAGACTCGGGTTTAGTGGCATCTATTCCCAATGCGATGTACCAATGGCTTGATTGTGATGCAGGATATATGATAATTTCTGACCAAACGAATCAATCATTTACACCTACTCAGTCAGGCACCTATGCAGTTATCATAGACAATGGAATATGCGTTGATACATCAGAATGTTTGTTCGTTTCCTCTGTAATGATAGAGGCCTCTATTGCGTCTGCTTTGCATTATTACCCCAATCCAAGTTCAGGTATGTTCTCGATTGAATTGGGGAAGACCTATGAAAAAATTCAAATCCGGATCTACAATGTTCTTGGGCATGAGATCAGTCAAAAAAAATGGAATCACAGCGATCAAGTTCAGTTCTTCCTTCCCGATGTATCGGGTCTATATTTTATAAAAATCTTTGTTGATGGGAGAGAGACGACTTTGAAGGTAATGAGGGAATAACTAATTGAGAGCATGAAAATGCCTATTCCTGTTTAGCAGTTCTCAGCTTCCCCGGAGAAAAAAACTCGAACGTATTTGTTCGGCAATATTCTGAGCAATATGTACCTGGACCATATGAAAACGGGCTTCAAGTTGGAGGAAGAATTGTCTATGTCAGACTGTTTCCCATCATCGTCTTGTTCATCTTATTGATTGTATACATACATTTTACGAATCTGAGCAAAACCTTCGTCATGAATAGCCGAGGGCCATTCTCATTTTGACCTGTCCAACTCAAAAAAGCTGTCCGCTGAGGCCGGGACGGACAGATTGACCAGCAATTTGCTCCCAAATGATGTTCCTGCTCCCTATACTTGTCCCAACAGAAACAATTGGGACTCATGGACGCATTGATTGCTTTTGGTATATCATTTTCGATTGCCCTGATCACGTATAGCCTGATGTTTGGAATCTTTTTGCTACCTCGATTGAGGAAGATTCCGTTTTACAAAGCACTGATAGGATTGCTTCTGATTCACTGTTTTCGGACAGTGGCTCTGATGATGATTGTGCCGACAACCCCTGACCATTTACATATATTCCCAAAAGTCATTGCCGAAGCGATCGCTTGCGGAGAATTGATTTCTGCTGTCCTTGCACTGACCTGCGTGCTGACCATTCACTATACAAAGATGAGGTCTCTTCTGTTGGTCTGGATTTTCAGCCTTGTTGGCATGGGATGTTTGGTGCTTGTTCTCATCAATATTTTCCTCTATCAGACAACGACCTACGAGGTTGGGGTCAACTGGCTAATCCTTCATTATTATGTCCCACTCCTGTGGGTGAGTCATGTCCTCATCATCCAAATGATCATGAACAAGAAGATCTGATTCCCTTCAATCCCAACTCTTGTCACATCTCAACCATTCAATAATTCTATTATGAAATCTTTCATTATCATCTTAACCTTCACAATTATGGCAACTGACATCTATGCCCAAACAGGCAAAGCAAGCACCATCAAGAAGACCTTCAGTCGAGAAACGATGGTGAGTACAACGATTCATGCAAGCCCCACCATCGTGTGGAACTTGCTCACAACGGCTTCAGACTTTCCCCGGTGGAATTCTACCATCATTTCTCTGGAAGGCAATATTCAGGAAGGAGAAAAAATTCAGCTCAAATCCACACTTGACGAAAAAAGAACCTTCAAACTGAGAGTGAAAGAAATGGTGACAGAGAAACGATTGGTTTGGGGAGATGGAAAAGGGAGTCGTGTCTACACCCTTGATCCGAATGGAGATGGTAGCCTGACCTTCAGCATGTCAGAAAAAATAGGAGGTATGATGTTTCCGATGTATGGCAAATTCATTCCTCCTTTTGATGAATCCTTTGAGCAATTTGCTGCTGATCTGAAAAAGGAAGCAGAATCCCGACACAGTGGTCGATAATATTGTATGGATTACAACTTCTTTTCATCCTGGGGAAGTTCATCTTTCCCAGGTATTTTTTTTTTCTGCAAAGATGAGCAAATTGGAATCGATTTCAGTTCTCTCTGTGGACTGCAACTAGAACATTCATGCTCACTCTCCCATTATTAGGTGCTATTCAAGGATTCCTGGTGGGGATTTTTTTGTTTTTCAAAAGAAGTAACTATCAGGCCAATCGATTTTTGGCGCTTTCCATTATTATCTCCTCCATTCAATTTCTTTTGCTCATCTTCTGGGAAGATCTGTCCCACAACAATTTTCAACTCAATCTGAGGTTTTGCGCATGGTTTCTCGCCTTTCCCATTCCGGTATTGTATTTTTTTTACGTCAAATTGATCAGTAGTGAGTCGCCGAAATTTCACACAAAAGACCTGCTTCATTTCCTGCCCACATTGATGGGGATTCTGGCTGTGAGTCCTATATGGACGATGAGTCAGGAGGAAAAAATACGGTTCATGGCAGAGCAAAGCCAAACCTTTGTTATTCAAAGCAAACTCCTTGAAATGGCCCACGGATTGGTCATCATCGTTTATGCCATCTTGTGTTTGTTCATTCTCAAGGATTTCAAAAACAGAATTCGAAATGAGTTCTCCAACCTGGACAAAAAACAATTGTCTTGGCTTTGGATATTGACCGCGATGGTTGGTCTGGTTGGCTTAGCCGGGGTCATTGGTTCCTCCATAGGCCTTGTTCAGGCATGTCAGAATCAGGAAATTAACTCGCTTGATCGTAGCTCGCATTTTGTAACCCTCGCTATAGTGACAATTGTGTTTTATTGGTCTTCTTTTCAAGCGATTACTCAGCCAGAGATTTTCACCTACACCTATCCTCATCCCAAAAAAGAAAAATACAGCCACTCCAAAGGTGTCGATGGATGGCAAACCCTCCTAATTAGCCAGCTCACCACTTCCATGGAATCAGATCGACTATTTCTCAGATCAGATCTGAATCTCACAGAACTGGCTGAGATACTAGGGGTTTCTCGCCAGGAACTGTCCCAAGTGATCAATGAACACTTTGAGAAAAATTTTTTCGACTTTATCAATGCCTATCGATTAGAAGAAGCAAAAATGCTCTTGTTAGATCCCCAATATAGCAAGCTTACCATTCGCGGGATCAGCCAGGAAGCAGGGTTTAAATCCAAATCCACCTTTTATTCCCTATTCAAACAGCATACAGGCATGACACCTACCAACTATCAAAAAGAGAAGAAGGGTGAAGAGGGGTAATTCCTGACATACAAGACAGTTTACCGATTCTCTCCTGTGATATGTCTATTTGATCCCCTCTCCTAGCCCCATTTCATGTGGTCAAAGTTGCGAATGATAAAAACTGCAATTGCGAATAAAATATATTCGCCTATATTGTCTGCAATTACGAATAAAATGAAAATCACCAAGATCGGCGAATTTGAGGAGCTTGTGCTTTTGACTGTCATTGTCTTGCAAAGAGAGGCATATGGAGTAGCCATCAAAAAGGAGTTGGAGGAGCGCATAGGCAACAGCATCAGTGTTGGATCTATCCAATCAGCCTTGAAACGCATGGAAGAGAAAGGCTTTCTCACGTCTCATTTTGGAGAGGCCACCGCCAAGAGAGGTGGCAAGCGCAAGCGTATCTACAGCGCAACTCCTGCTGGTCATAGTGTCCTGGCCAGAATGAAGGAGATTCGAGCCGGACTTTGGTCCTCCATCTCTGACTTGTCTCCAGGATTCAGCTTCGGATGAAAGAACAGCCACCAGATCCCCGCCCACCCCAATGGCCCCTGTCCTTTATGCGCTGGGCCATCCGGGAAGACTATCTCGAAGAGATCGAAGGGGATATGGAGGAGGTCTTTCAGGACAATCTGGAGCGCTATTCTCTGAAAAAGACAAAAAGGCTTTATACGGTCGAAACCCTCAAACTTCTCCGACCTGCAATCCTCAAACATTTCAATCCACAATCATTCGTCCCTCCCACTGCCATGTTCCGACACAATCTTTTAATCAGCTATCGGGGGTTTCTCCGCAACAAGACCAGCTTCCTCATCAATCTCATTGGACTATCAACAGGTTTGGCCTGTACCTTGCTTATTTATCTCTGGGTGGCTGATGAATTGTCTGTCGATTCCTTCCACGAGATAGACCCCCAGTTATATCAGGTAAAGCTTCATATTCAAAAAGAAGAGAACATCCAAACGGAAGATGATACCCCTGCTCTTCTTGCGCAAGCCATGGCAGAGGAGATGCCTGAAGTAGAAGCAGCCGTGGTGATCAATGCAGATTTTTGCAAACCTGAAGGCATTCTCTCCCATGAGGGTCAGATCCAGGCAAGTAATGGCCTATTTGCCAGTTCCAATTTCTTTGAGCAGCTGTCATATCCACTCATTGAAGGGAATACTGCGTATGTTCTCTCGGACAAAAGAAATATTGTCCTCTCAGAAGACATCGCCATCAAAATGTTTCTATCCGCGGAGAAGGCCATGGGAAAAACCTTAACCTGGAAGTTTCAGTTCGATGGTGAAACCTTTGAGGAAATCGTACAGGTTGCCGGGGTTTATGAAGATCCCCCAGACAATGCCAGTCTGCAATTTGATGCAGTCGCTCATTTTGACCTCCTTATCAAGGCTGACCGCTGGGCTGGCCATTGGAGTGGGTCCTATGCAAAGACTTTACTTGTTTTAAAAAAGGATACAGACATCCAGACATTCAATGATAAGATTGGGGACTTTCTCTTTACAAGCTCTCAGCTTCCCTGGAGAAAAAACTCAAAAGTCTTTGTTCAGCAGTATTCTCAGCAATATTTGCATGGGACATACGAAAATGGTGTTCAGCTTGGAGGAAGAATTGTCTATGTCAGATTGTTTTCCATCGTCGCCCTGTTTATTCTGCTGATCGCCTGTATCAATTTTATGAATCTGTCTACAGCACAGGCATCCACAAAGATGAAGGAAATTGGAGTCAAGAAGGCGATCGGAGCCAGTCGAAGGGAACTAATATGGCAATTTCTGAGTGAATCCATGCTCATGGCGGTTCTTTCTTTTTTTCTTGCTTTCTGTCTGGTTCTGTTGATCCTTCCTCACTTCAATGAGCTTACGGATAAGTCTATTCGTCTGGTTTTTGAGCCAAATGTCTTGATATCTCTGGCAGGGATTGTGCTGTTTACAGGCTTTGTCGCTGGTAGTTATCCTGCCTTTTATCTGTCTGGCTTTGATCCAATATCCGTTCTGAAAGGAAGGCGCAGTAGTTCGGCTGGGGAACAATGGATTCGCCAGGGATTGGTCATTTTTCAGTTTACCTTATCGGTGATTCTGATTGTAGGTGTGTTGGTGGTCAAACAGCAAATGACATATATCCAAACCAAACATCTGGGTTTCCAACGGGATCATGTGATTTCTTTTTTGATGGGAAACAGCAATAAAGCTCCTGCCCTCTTTCTGAGAGAATTGAAACAAATTCCTGGAGTGGTGCTGGCATCGAATATGAATGGCAATATTCTGAGCGGTTATGACAATCAAAGTGGCTATTCCTGGCGGGGAGAAGAGGCAGACAAAAAATTCAGATTTCAGGCTCCAAGAATCGGCTATGATGTGATCGAGACATTGGGCATGGAGATGTTGGAGGGACGATCATTTTCGCGGGAATTCAATGATGGCACCTCCCATATTATCATCAATGAGACAGCCCTCCAACTGATGCAGTTGGACAATCCAATCGGGACCACTATCGGCTATGGATCAGAAACAAGAGAAATCATCGGCCTTGTCAAAGACTTTCATTATGGATCTATTCATCGACAGGTGGAACCCTTGATTTTTCGTTTTCGAAATGGGGGGCGGGACATCCTGGTGAACATCCAGGCTGGAACAGAAAAAGCAACAATCAGTCAGATTGAAGACCTGTATGAGACATTTCATCCCGGCTTCCCATTTAGCTTTAGCTTTCTGGATCAGGAGTATCAGCAATTGTATGAAGCCGAGGAGAGAGTTGCAGCCTTGTCTGGTTACTTCGCTATCCTGGCGATCCTCATTTCCTGTCTTGGGCTTTTTGGTTTGACTGCTTTTATGGCGGAACGACGAAGCAAAGAGATCGGCATCCGCAAAATTCTGGGAGCAAGTATCTGGGGAATCACACGGATGCTCTCCTTGTCCTTCACAAAAATGGTTTTGCTTGCCATCCTGATTGCTTTGCCAATTGGGTATCTGATTGCCAATCGCTGGTTGGAGAGTTTTGCGTACCGAATCGAACTGCACTGGTGGCTATTTATGATTGCGGCTGTGACGGCTTTGCTGATTGCATGGCTGACCGTTGGATTTCAAACGTATCGGGCCGCCAGGATCGATCCTGTACTGTGTTTGCGGGATGAATAGGGTAGCTCCTATTGGATATTTTTCACATGAAAAAAAATCAATCAGATCCTCATCCACCCAAATGGCCCCTTTCCTTTATGCGTTGGGTCATTCGGGAAGACTATCTCGAAGAGATCGAAGGAGATATGGAGGAAGTATTTCAAGATAATCTGGAGCGCTATTCTCTGAAAAAAACAAAAAGGCTTTATACAGTCGAAACCCTCAAACTTCTTCGTCCATCTATCCTCAAGCATATTCATCCACAATCATTCATCCCTCCCACAGCCATGTTCAAACACAATCTTATCATCAGTTATCGTGGTTTTCTTCGAAACAAAACCACCTTCTTGATCAACCTTATCGGCCTCTCTACAGGATTGGCGGGTGCTTTGTTGATCTTCTTTTGGGTCCAGGATGAGTTGCGGGTAAATAACATCTTCGAGAAAGGGGATCAACTGTATCAAATCCAAGAAAACTTCCCAGTCGCTCAGGAGATTCTCACCATGGGAAGAACCCCCGTCTTCCTAGGCAGCGAACTGGTAAAAGAAATGCCTGAAGTAGAGCTTAGTACTGTTGTTAGCAGGTATTTTCAAGCTGGCATTTTGAGTCATGAAGAGAATCAGGCAAAAGGCAGTGCGATTTTTGCCAGTGAAGATTTCTTCAAGGTCTTTTCCTATCATCTGATTGCGGGGAATCGAGAGCAGATCCTCACAGACAAAAGAAGCATTGCTATTTCCGAAACCCTGGCTAAATCTCTGTTTCGTACGACAAGAGATGCTGTCGGCAAAACTATCGAATGGAAACACGACTTCTTCCAGGGCCCCTTTCTGATCTCCGGGATCTTTGAGGATGTGCCGGTCCACTCCACGATGAAGTTTGATCTGATCTTCCATCATGACATCTATCTTGATCTGGATGAGGAATCAGAAAAGTGGTATTCAAACGCAGGGCTGAACTTCCTGATTCTCAAAAAAGGAACAAATATCGATCAGTTTAATGAAAAAATCCGCCCTTATTTGCAATCCAAAACCCAATGGAAAGAACAATCCGAAATCTTTGTACAGCAATACAAGAAAAAATATCTCCATGGGGAATTTGAGAATGGGGTAAACGTGGGAGGGAGAATCAGTTATGTGCGCATGTTTTCGCTCATTGCTCTCTTCATTCTGATCATTGCCTGTATCAATTTCATGAACCTCTCTACTGCCCAGGCTTCCAAGAAGATGAAAGAGATTGGAGTCAAAAAAGCGATTGGAGCTACACGCAAGAATTTGATGATTCAGTTTTTGAGTGAATCCATGTTGATGGCCTTTTTGTCATTTTTGCTGGCCTTGCTTTTCATTGGCATGATGCTTCCTCAATTCAATGAAATCACCGGTAAAGATCTTCTTTTGACCTGGGATAGCAGCCTGATCTTCCTGATTACGGGAGTTGTCGTGATCTGTGGCTTGCTGGCAGGGAGTTATCCAGCTTTTTATTTGTCCGGCTTTGATCCAATTCTGGTATTGAAAGGCAAGCGCAGTTCGACCTCCGGAGAGCAGTGGATCAGAAAGGGCCTGGTCATTTTTCAGTTTGCCATCTCTTTGGTGTTCATGGTCGGGGTGGTGGTGGTCCAGCAGCAAATGGCGTATACACAGACCCGAAACCTGGGCTATAATCGGGATCAAGTCATTCGATTTGATCGAGGGAGTTTCGACGATCCAACGGTCTTCCTTTCAGAATTGGAAAAGATCTCAGGCGTAGCCCTTGCTTCCAATATGAATGGGAACTTCCTCAGTGGAATGGACGCTCAGAGTGGCTATGTTTGGACAGGGGAAGTCTCAGATGAAGCCTATCTGTTCAAAGCGCCACAAATCGGATACGATGTCATTGAAACCCTGGGCATAGAGGTGATCATGGGACGTTCTTTTTCCAGGGAGATGAAGGATGATCGCTTTAAGATCATCCTCAATGAATCGGCCCTCAAGCTGATGGGCTTGAAAGATCCCATTGGCACCATTCTCGACAAAAATGTAGGGAATGGTCGAGAACATCGTCAAATCATTGGCGTCATCAAGGATTTCCAGTATGGATCTATACATGAAAAGATCGGCCCACTTATTTTGAGATTCCGCCCTGCTGGCAGACAAATGCTGGTCAAAATCCAGGCTGGAACAGAACCATCCACCCTCAAGCAAATCCGTACGTTATTCAAAAAGTTTTATCCAGATAAGGAGTTTCAATTTACCTTTTTGGATGAGGATTATCAGGCGTTGTATGTCGCAGAACAGCGAGTTGCCACCTTATCCAGCTATTTTGGGACGCTTGCGATCATCATTTCCTGTCTAGGTCTGTTTGGTTTGGCCTCCTTTACCGCCGAGCGTCGGAACAAGGAGATCAGCATTCGCAAGATTCTTGGTGCAAGCGTCTGGGAAATTGTCAGATTGCTGTCTCGCAACTTCAGTCAGATGGTGTTACTTGCCATCCTGATCGGTATTCCGATTAGCTATGTGGTTGCCCAGCGGTGGTTGGATTCATTTGCCTACCAGATTGATCTGAAATGGTGGTATTTTGGCCTATGCGGAATCGCAGCTCTCTTGATTGCCTGGTTGACCATTGGCTTCCAAACCTTCAAAGCTGCCAGTGCAAACCCTGCGGAGCAACTCAGAAGTGAGTGAGAGAATTCAGGGAGGTGAACCAGACGTTTTTTGAGGAGACGGTCTGGCTCCTCAACAATCCAGAGGGCTTTTCAACTGCCATTCATCTGCTCGTCTTCCACCGAGCAGAGTTTCCATATATTCGACTAGCAGAATTGTCTTCTGAACTTGCTGGTCGAAATCCGTTGCGCCTATGGCTTCCTGAAGAATCTGTGAGAGGTCTGGATTGCTTTTTCTCAAAAAACCCATCAAGCGCTTCTTCTTCTCCCCCCATTGTCTGCTCATTCCAAAATAGACTTGTATACACTCCTCAATCAATTGGAAAGCCAGTAATCGACCACTGATCAGATCCTCCATCGCTTGACAATCCAACAGATCCTTCCGCAAATCATCCAATCCATAGCGGGCAAATTCCTGCTTGAATGAACTCCATGCCTCTGGAATCTGCGCAACAATGGTCTTCGCTTCTGTCAGAATCGCCTGTACCTCCGGATGAATATCATGTCTCACAATGCCATTGGCCAACATATGTGCTGTGACAGGTCGATAGGTTTCCCGCTCAAAATAGGCCCGAATCTGCTGCGGAGGATTTTGAAAATATTCGATCTCTACCCCATTGATCCAGGTATTGCCTCGTTCTCTATCAGTCATAGAGGGATGTGTAATGACCATCACATCGATATCCGAATGCGGTCCCAGCTTCGCATGCACATAAGAGCCAGAAAAGATCACTCCTATCACCTGTGGATCTTGCCTGATTTGCAGCAAATATTCTTCTGCAGCTGCATCAAATCTCTTTTTTTGCGTTTCTGGGAACATCTTATAGGAATTTTTGTTAAAAAGGATAAGCGCGATTTCTCTGAAATTTCCGTATCTTCGATTCAACGCATTGATCTCCTGTCTTTGAGTATTCACCCCAACCCTTAACTATGAAACTGCTTACGTACATATGTAGCCTCCTGTTGCTGCTTATGCCCCAATACACCTTCCCAACAGAAGGCGGACCTGATCTCACATCAGGCTTTGAGCAAGGAAATCCACACATCAAGTCTATCAATGCGATGGCCTTTGGACCTGAAGGCATTCTGTTTTTAGGAGATTCGCATCATGCCAAAATCGTCGCGATGGATACTGAAGATCAGGTCTCTCGTGGAGCAGCTGATCGGATCAGCATGAAGCAAATTGATCACAAAATCGCCTCACTCGTTGGAACAACAGCAGATAAACTCTCCATCCAGGACATGGCGGTCAATCCAATTTCCAAAACCATCTACATCGCTGCCCATCTCGAAGATGGAACACCAGTCCTCGTCAAGACCAGCGGAGAGAATCTGGAATTGGTTTCTCTGGAATCTGCCAGTTTTTCTGTCACAGATCTGACCAATCCGATCAAGGCAGATGCCAAGGACAGACGAGGCAGGTCGCAAAGAAAATGGGCCATCTCAGACATGGCTTATTTTGATGGGCAGGTCATGGTCTCTGGTTTGTCCAATGAAGAATTTGGCTCAACCTTCCGCAGCATCAATTTCCCCTTTTCAGACCAGCAGAAGTACTCCACCCTGGAGATTTTTCACGCTGCTCACGGAAAATATGAAACGCATTCTCCCATCAAGACATTTATGCCTTATAAGCTGAATGGAGAAGCACATATTCTAGCCAGCTATACTTGTACACCGCTTGTCATCTTTCCATTGAGCGAAATGAAAGCGGGAGAACACACCAAAGGAAAAACTGTCGCCGAATTGGGAAACAGGAATACCCCACTGGATATCATCAGCTATGAGAACAATGGGAAGTCTTACCTCCTGATGGCTAATTCAAGTCGGGCATTGATGAAAATTGATCCCGAAAAGGTGGCTTCCTATACCGACTTTTTGACGGAACCCGTCAAGGAAAATTCTGCGATTGCCGGAGTTGAATTCCTCAATATGCCCTATGTCTTCGTCACCCAACTCGACGATTACAATGAGCAAGCTGTCTTGATGATTCGTCGTCAGGCCAATGGATCTCTGGACATGGAAACCGTATCCAAGCGAAGATTGTAAGATGATCCTTCTGAACGTATTTCCAAAGCCGATTCTCAGCTTGCTGTGGATCGGCTTTGCCTCCTCTCTCATTTGTGGGCAAACTGTTCCCACAGCTGTTTGGGTTCAGGATGGGCATACATGGAATGTGCAACTACAGGATACACTCTGGGAGGCGGGAATGGAAGAGGCTCCAAACATTCTTAGCGTATATGTTGGAGAAAAAGCCCCTTTCACCAAGCAGCCAGCCATTCTAGGCAGCTATACTTCAGTCTCGGGAGTTCTCACATTTACTCCCAGATTTCCTTTTCGCCCCAATCTCAGCTACCGTGCTCAATACAAATCATCTGAGCCTATTCTTTTTCGGATTCCACAGAAGGCTCCGAAAGAAGCTGCCAGAGTGCTGAGTATCTACCCCTCTGTTGATTCATTGCCTGCTAACCAACTCAAGCTATTCATTCATTTTTCCCAGCCCATGCGGCAAGGTGTGGCTTATGAGCATCTTCTCTGGTCAGATGAATCTGGCGAGGCCCTCCCCTCCCCTTTCCTGGAATTGCAACCGGAATTGTGGGATGAAACAGGCAGAATTCTTACCCTTTGGTTTGATCCAGGTAGAGTGAAACGGGCTTTGGGTCCCAATAAGATCTGGGGCGCTCCCATGGAGGAAGGACATCTTTACCATCTTTCCATAGATTCCACCTGGACCACAACTGAAGGCTATCCCCTCACTCATGGCATTCACAAGTCGATCTTTGCAGTCGCGGAGGATCGCGGCAAACCGGATGTTTCAGACTGGACCATCTCTTCTCCCTCAGAAGGAACAAGAATTCCCTTGGTCATTGAATTTGGAGAGTCAATGGATCATCTACTCCTGACCAAAACATTCTTACTCAAGAATTCCCAAAATGAGGTGATTCAAGGGAAAATCGATATTGGTCGGGCAGAAAAGAGTTGGTATTTCTTCCCTGATTTGCCCTGGCAAAAAGATCAATACAGGCTAGTGATTGAAAGTCGTTTGGAGGATTTGGCCGGAAATAATTTGAATCGCCTGTTTGATCAGGAGATGAGCCAGAAGGTGGATCAACCAACTGATCAGGATGTTTATGAGCTACTTCTCAGCATTGAATAGACAACTTAGTCAGTGGCATGCTTCTTTATTTTCTCACAGTAATGTATTGTAACTCCGCAGACATTGGTACATTTACAGGCTACATTTCTGTGATGATTCTGGAATCGGTATTCCCAGACCTCATTGCTGAGTCTTTAACATTTACACGTGAATCCTTCTACCATCCTCCAACACATATTCCCAGGGTATAAGATCCTGTTTTTCTGGATCATGAGTTTCGCGCTTGCTACAGCGACAAGCCTGGCCCAGCATGTTCAGATCGATCATTGGGAGACAGTCGTCTCCGCGGATAGTTCCTGGCAGTACATTGTGCCTGGCTCCAATCTTGATCCTGGATGGAGGCTTGCAGGCTTCGATGCAAGCAGTTGGAATGTTGGGCCGGGAGGAATTGGATATGGAGATGGGGATGACAATACAGTGATTAATCCTCCGGTCATATCGGTATTCATGCGGCAGGAGTTTGTCTTGTCCGATAGCATGAATCCTTATGTAGGAATTCTTCACGCAGATTTTGATGATGGATTCGTTGCTTATCTCAATGGACATCTCATTGCCAAAGGCAATATGGAAGAAGATGATCCAAACTTTGATGATACCCCTTCTACTGATCACGAAGCTCAGATCTATCAGGGAGGTAGGCCGGACTTATATTACCTGGACCCAAATGCACTCGCCGATTATATGGTCAGTGGCACAAATGTATTGGCCATTCAGGTACACAACTGGAGTTTGACCTCTTCCGATCTCAGTGGGAGATTTTACCTGTCGATGGGCGTATTGGATTCGACCATATATGTGGCAGGAGAACATCCCTTCTTTTATTTGGGGCCTTTGCGGTCAGAACTCCCCATTCTACATGTCAAAACTGATGGACAGGACATTCAGGCCGACACACGAATCGTGGCTACTATGGAAGCCATCGATTATGGTCCTGCCAATCGCAATCAACTCTTTGATCCTCCCAATAATTTTGATGGACAAATCTCCATAGAAATTCGAGGCTCCTCCTCTGCAGCCATTTTCCCCAAAAAAAATTTTGGATTCGAAACACAAGACAGTCTTGGAGACAATTTCAATGTTGACTTGCTTGGGCTTCCCGCTGAAAATGACTGGATTCTACATGGACCCTATAGTGATAAGAGCCTGATGCGCAATGCCCTGATTTATGAGTTGGGGAGGAGAATGGGACGTTATGCTCCACGCACGAAATTCTGTGAACTATTTCTCAATAGTGAATATCGAGGGGTTTATTTGTTGACAGAAAAAATCAAACGAGACAAGAATCGGCTTGACATTGCCAAATTGAGCCCTTCAGACACAGTAGGCGATGAATTGACCGGAGGGTATATCCTCCAGATTGATCGGGATTCTCCGGATCCGGGAGATGGGTGGTTTTCGTCATATACCTATCAACCCTATTATGCTTTTCACCACCCAAGCGCTGACAATTTGCATCAAAAACAAAAAGACTATATCCAAAACTGGATTCAGAATTGGGAAAATCTGATGAACAGTAGTGGCTTCGGCGATCCTATTACAGGCTATGAAAAATCAATAGATGTGCCGTCTTTTGTCGATTTTTTTCTTGCCAATGAACTCACCAAAAATGTAGATGCCTATCGGCTCAGTGCTTTTTTGTATAAAGAAAAATTCAGCGATGGGGGAAAATTATACCAGGGCCCCATCTGGGACTTCAATCTTGGATTTGGGAATGCGGATTATTGCATGGGAGGAGAAACGGATGGCTGGGCCAAGGATGTCTGTCAACCACATCCTTTCTGGTGGGAAAAACTGTTTCAGGAAGCCAGATTCAACCATGCCATTCATTGCCGCTGGCGGGAACTTCGTCAAGGCCCTTTCCAATTGGACTCAATCAATCACCTGATAGATTCCATGACAATGCTCCTGGACGAATCTCAGGTGTGGAATGAGACGCGCTGGACTGTGTTGGGAAATTATGTCTGGCCCAACAATTTCGTTGGTTCTACTTATGAATCAGAGGTCAATTATCTGAAAGGATGGATTGCTGATCGTGTAGATTGGCTGGATTCACAATTGGATTCCTGCATGACAACCTCCATTGAAGTGCTGCCCATCACAGAGGTACAGCTCTTTCCTAACCCAACAAGTGGTGAATTGGTCCTCCGCTTACCTCCTCAGGACTCGGACATTCTTTGGCAACTCTATGACCTCAGAGGTCGCATCCTGCTCTCTTTGGCGATCCCAAAAGGAAATACAGAATTGAGTATGGTACTTCAGGAACAAGCTCTTACAGCAGGCATGTACTTTTGGAAGATGGAGAAGGAAGGACATCTGTTGGCAAAGGGGAAACTCCTCTTTCAATAAGAGACTGCTTGGAGATCTGTGCTGAGAATGTTTATGGTGTATTTTTTTCTCAGCCAAGGCCCTTTTTTGTTCTCATAGTGGTGCTATGAGAACAAAAAAGCCGCAGAATGAAGAAAAAAGACGCATGCAAAAAATAAGTGATAGACGTTCAAACAGTCTCTAAGGGTCTGTTCACTCCAGAAATCTTTATGATTCCACCCGATCGGGTGAGAGAATCTCATTGCTCATTTCACAACTTGGATTCAGGCGAACTCTCCCTATTTCTGGAGGAGGGCTACACATGTCTTTAAACAGAATCCAGGTGAAAACCCATTCCAACACAACACAGCGAAATCGTTCAGCAGCAGAGCCTGAACAACAACAGGAGGAAGGTAAAGGAAGCTTTTTGACACCTCCTGTCTTGCAATTTTCTTCCCCTGATCCCCCAGAGTCTCCAGAAGAGACCATTGAGCAAGATCCTTCAGAGGAAACGCCTCAATCTGAAGAATTGGATCAAACATCTGAATCTGAGAATGTACCTTCAAGCGAAGTGCCACTGGCTGATCAGATTTCGGTTGCATTGGAAGAAAAGAAAATGGCAGCATTTGAAGAGATTCAAGCCATGGTATTAGCCAAAACGACAACGGAAACAGATAGGCAAGATATTTTGAACAATACCAAACTGATGAAAAAGGTGAGAAAAACTCTACACCCAGATGATTATCTCAAATTATTGACAGATCTGCGAATGTTCAAAACTCCTACGAATCATCAGTCTCCTGAAGAAGCGGATTCTCTTGTTCAAAAACACCTTGCTATCTATATTCGGGATGCTATGGTAGAAGGGCGGCAGATAGAAGGAAGGGTAGCAGTAGTAGATGATGTCAATTGGGACCGAGCAGGCACAGCTCATTATGGAAAAGATTGGGGTCTAAAAAGAAGCAAAGTGGATGGATTTGTAGACAGCATGGGCAAAGCTTGGATACATATGTCTAAGGGTGATAAAGGAACCATGATCCATGAAGCCATTCACATTTATTCAACCAGTAGATTGGCGTCTTCCAATCACAATCTCAACGAAGGAATGGCAGAATATTTTACCAGAATTGTCTGCCAAAAAATTGATCCTAGCATGCGCCATCCTGAACATTATAAAGATCAGTATTCTGTCGTCAAATCACTGGTAGGGGTTGTCACCGAACCAGTATTGGCAAGGGCGTTTTTTGATAAGAAGATGTCTGATATGATCAAAGCTTTTCAAAATGTCCAACAAGGGATCAAGTGGATAGATTTCGCGAATGCAATGAAGGAAGGAGACTGGATCAAAGCAAGACGATTATGTCAACCCCAAAATAGCCCTTGATCCAAATTCCACCCGATCGGGTGAGAGATCACGCCCAGCTATCCTGCAATTTGAGTTTGTATCTCAAACAAACTCACATATGAAAAACATTCAAACAAGTTTTTTTCTGATTCTGGTGGCCTGCATGATCGTCATTGTCGCCTGCCAACCCACTGAGACCACTCCTGAACCCGAAACTCCTATCAATCAGCTTCGTTCGATTGATCCGGATCTGGCATCCAGTATGCTGGTGTTTCCACATTCTACTCAGATTGATGGCCAACTTCCACCGGCTCCAGATGGCCAAATCAAAATGGAGGTGCGAGACACCATTTTTTCCGTCAAAGGATATCCACTTGGCAATAGAATCCAACTCCTGAAGGAGCATCATTCTCAAGATATATCGGGTTATTATGTGGCTGTGAAGGGGGCGAGTTTTTACTTTGATGTACCAGAAGAATTCCTCGATGGTCAGTACATTGCTGAAGAAGAATCTGATACAAGCTCAGTCTTGATCCTTGATCTTGATCCGGGTTTGGAAGATGTGAATTATCCACTCACGGTAGAGATCACCATTCAGCCGCACACGCCTACAGGAGATCCTCTGGATCAGTTTGATCGGGTGATTACTGTGGAAGATCCTGCCGACAAATCTGTGTGTAATACCATTGCTGCCCAGCCCTCCAACAATCGCATCCATTGGATTTGGGACTATACCATTCGCGAATACAATGGTCAAATCCTCAATGTTCTGGCTCCTGATATTGCAACTACTGTCAATTCTATTGCTGCGGGTTGCTGTGCGCCATTGACTGGCAAAAGCTACACCGTATCCAGCAGTCCCTCTTGCGTTCCCAATGTCAATACCCCCCATATGCAATGGAAAGAATATCACATTGCTGACTTTTCTGTCCGACCTTATGAACTCTGGCAGATCTACAATGATGGGACAGTGTCAGTATGGAGTGTTTTGCTTCAGTCTATTTATAATCGTTCACGAAGCGATTTTTGCGGACCTTTCATCGCATTCGATCCATCCGAAGAGGACATTTATGGAGAAGGGACACATGACTTTGTATCAGGCGGTGAGCAGTTCAACTTTGATTGGAGTAGATGGGATGGTGGCTATCGACCAAGAGGAGGGACAGTGATTTATACTTGCCATACCATGATCAGATGTTGGGGCGTCGAAGAAAAATTTTCAGCAGTATACAAAAAAGCAGATTATTCCGGCCCTCAATCCCCAAATGGATTCTTTGAAAATTATTTGGCATTTAAGGAGTGGTTTGACTGAACCGAATATATCCATTCAGACATAGCATAGATTTTTTCTTTCCCTGCCTCCCCAATCCATCCCTGGATTGGGGCATTTTTGATTCAGCACATGGCCCGCTTTCTGCCTCTAAAATGGATATAACTTAAATATCGCAGCCTGAACGGGAATCTTGAAATAGAGGTTATCCGTCATCTCCATCAATTCCAGGATGCGCTTTCCTTCTGCTTGGCTTAAATTTTTTCCAAATGGGATCAGTTGTTTGTAGCAGGAGAACAGAAGCCCCCTTTTCTTGCCATAAGCTTTGGTGAGATGGGCGGAATCGGCTGGAACAAAGGTAAGACCGACAATGTGGTCCAGCGGATATATTTGGGCTTTCCCTATACCAAAGATCTGTTTTCTAAGTAGCAGTGTTTCTGGACCCAACACAAGAATTTCTCTTCCAATTTTTCGCCAGGGGATCCGAATACGCAAGGTATGATCCCAATACTCATAATGGATTCGTCCTTCTTTCATAGGTAGTAAGATTAGCAAAGGTGTATACAAGTATAAGTAGGACGATCAGGCATCCTTCATTCCATCTTCCTATCAAATCGAACCCTGATACTCATTCCAAAAGTTCCTGATCGACAGTCGATTTTTCTGCTTGGCCGGGAGACTTCTAAAAAAAATTTAAAGGAAAAATCTGCCTCATTCGTCTACCCTCGTGAATGGGAGACAAAACGCATGACATGAGAGGGCTTCAGGAGAGCATGAGCCGTCTGATCGCCCAATATGAAGGGGTACTCACAGGATTCATTCGATCAAGAATTTCATCGATTGAAGAAGCGGAGGATATCCTTCAGGAAGTATGGTATCAATTCAGCAAACAAGTCCGTAAGCAACCGATCCAGCACATCAAAGCCTGGCTCTTTCAGGTAGCTCGAAACAAAATCATCGACAGCTACCGCAAGAAATCTATGGACTGGCTGGAGGAGTATCTCTATGAGGCAGATGAAGAAGGCTTGTTGCAGGAGGTGCTGTGGGAGACCGAGGAGTCTCCAGAAGTGGCTTATCTCCAGGAACAATTTTGGGAAGAATTGTATGATGCGCTGGAGGCATTGCCCGAAAAACAGCGAGAGGTTTTTGTTCTGAATGAGTTGGAAGGAATCACCTTGAGAGAAATTGCAGAATCAAGAGGAGAAAATCTCAAAACCATCATTTCCAGAAAAGGATATGCCATGCGCCATCTCAGGGATAGGCTCGAACTGATCTTCGAGGAATTTGTTGGGGAGTGAAGGGAATTACTATAGAGGGTAATGATTATCACGAATAGGCTTGTATGAGAAAAAGTGGTTCCCAAGTCTTTGATTAGAGGTGTGAAACAAAAACCTAAGCACCTGGGAACCGACTCACAACTTAGATCTCTTACGAGTTTAAATCAAGTTGAATATGAT
>JBCCGK010000156.1:0-20717 GCA_039029315.1 Bacteroidota bacterium
ATAAATTTTCAATGAGAATTAATCAACATCACCCAAAAACAGCGAAGTTCATTCATTCAAAAAGACGGTTTCCAGAGCATATGGGAGGATTTTTCTCCTATAAAAATGGACAAAGTCAAACTTAGAGACTGTTTTGGAATCTGTGCTGAGAATTTTTATGGTGTATTTTTTCCTCAGACAAGGCTCTTTTTTGTTCTCATAGTTGTGCTATGGGAACAAAGAAAGCCGCCGGATGAGGAAAAAAGACGCATACAAAAAATAAGGGATAGATGTTCAAACAGTCTCTTAGCGAGCTGCCTCCAATGCCTCCCAAAACCCAAGCTGATTGAGTGCCCGATGAATGTCTGCTTCTTCCTGGGCCGAGATGCTTTTGAGAGGAAGGCGACAAGGCCCACAATCAACACCTCGGTGTTTGAGGGCAATTTTTCCAAAAGTAGTCCCACCGCGATAGCTGAGGAGGACCTCAACCATTTGCATGCAGAGCAATTGATAGCGGTGAGCTGCCTCCATATTGCCTGCGTCAAATTCCTGGATGACCTTATGAAAAAGTGGGGCAGCATAATTGTAGGTGCTGCCAACGCCAGCCGTCACTCCCAGGGCCAGGGCTGATAAGAGGATTTCATCTGATCCGAACATGAGTTCATATCTTCCCTCAGCAAATGCTCTGCTCAAACGCATATCCATCAAGTCCCCATGAGAATACTTGATTCCAGCCAAATTGGGAATATGGCCATGAGCAGCTTGCAGAAAATCTCTCATTGGAAGATGAACCCCTGTCAAGGAAGGGATATGGTAATAATAAAAAGGCAAAGATGGCGCTGCCGCAGCGATCTCTCCGCATAATTCTGCCAACAGTTCCGCAGTAGTCACTGAAAAGAAAAAAGGAGAAAAACCACCAATGCCCCAAGCACCTATGGCTTCGGCATGAGCGGCCAGGTCTCTGGCATCGATCAAACTATTGTGCCCGACATGAACGATCACTTTGAAATCAGCGGGAGCAATACGCATCCAGCTTTCTGCAACGGATTTTCTTTCTGCGATACTGAGGGATAGGCCTTCTCCGGTTGTTCCACAGATAAAGGCCCCAATGACACCATCCTCGACGAGCAATTGGCATTGCTGTTCTATGGTTTCCAGATCTAGCTGTCCATCTTGATGGAAAGCTGTAAAAGGAGCGGCGATCAGACCTTTAAGTGGAGGAAATAAGCGAGTCGTAGACATAGGAATGAGTATGAGGAGGAAAATTGCAAAAATTCAATTACAGTTTTGAGTGTATAGGAGGGAAAAGGTAATTTCAGGCGGAGAGACAATTTGAATGACATTCTAAGGTTTTGTTACGCCTATTTCCAAAAACAAAACCCAAACAGTCTCTGAGACCCAATTATGTTGCTATGAACCATTCCTTCCTTATTCTCATATTCTGTATCCTTGGCATGGGGCTACAGTTGTTCGCTCAAGAGAGATTGCCTGATCCTCAGATCGACATTCTTCATTACAATTTTCAATTGGAAATGTCAGCGTCTACAGACCTTGTCAAAGGCCAGACAGAGGTGACAGTTCGATTCCCTCAAGCTGGAACAGAACAATTGGTTCTGGATTTGGATGATCGGGGGATGACAGTAGGGGAGGTACGCATGAACAAGGAGAGCTTGACCTTTTCTCACAAGCAGGAGCGGTTGCAGATTCAACTCCCCACGCCAAGCAAGTCGGAGGATACCGTGAGGGTTTGGATTCAGTATGAGGGCACACCAGAGGACGGCTTAATTATCAGCAAAAACAAATATGGAGATCGCACTTTTTTTGGAGACAATTGGCCGAATCGCGCACATTATTGGCTGCCAACAGTGGATCATCCGGCAGACAAAGCCTTTTGTGACTTCATTGTGATTGCGCCGGATGCCTATCAGGTGGTGGCGAATGGAGAATTGGTCGAAGAATCTGATCTCTCTGCTGGTATGCGGCTGACCCACTGGCGCAGTACGGTGGCACTTCCGACCAAAGTCATGGTCATGGGGGCCGCACGATTCGCTGTCCAATATGTAGGAAAAGTTGATGGGATTCCCATTTCATCCTGGGTATATCCCCAAGATCGAGACAAAGGATTCTTTGACTATGCACTTGCGATGCAAGTGGTCGCCATGATGGCAGAATATATTGGACCTTATCCCTATGCAAAACTGGCGAATGTACAATCCAAAACGCGCTATGGCGGCATGGAGAATGCCAGCAATATTTTCTACTCAGAATCTTCAGTTACAGGAGATCGACGTTCAGAAACCCTCATTGCCCATGAAATTGCGCATCAGTGGTTTGGCAACTCTGCATCGGAAGCAAGCTGGTTTCATATCTGGCTGAGTGAAGGATTTGCTACCTATTTCACTTCTCTGTATATGGAAGCTACATATGGCCGGGAACCCCTCCTAACACTCATGCAAGCCAATCGCACCCAAATATTGTCTTCCTCTGCCAGCCGAAAGCCCGTGGTAGATCCATCCGTAACAGACCTCAATGCCTTACTCAATACCAATTCTTATCAGAAAGGTGCCTGGATCCTTCATATGCTTCGCAGAAAAATTGGAGATGAGGACTTTCAACAATCCGTTCGGACTTATTATGAAACATATCAATTCAGCAATGCGCTAAGCAAAGATTTCCAAGAAGTGGTGGAAGAAGTCTCAGGCCAGCAATTGGATGCTTTTTTTCAGCAGTGGTTGTATCAGCCAGGCTTCCCTGTGCTGGAAACCGATTGGACCTATGATGCCAAGAAAAAGAGCATTCAACTCAGTATCAAACAAACACAGAAAGGAAAGCTCTACCAATTCCCTTTGGACATCCGACTCGATCCCAAAGTCAAAGGAACATCCATCATTCAGAAGCTCGAGATCAGCGAAAAGGAAGAAAGCTTTAGCATCAAGGTACCCTGGGAGCCATATCAGGTTGTCCTTGATCCAGATACCTGGCTCCTCTTCAAAGAAGAATAAGAAATCTAATCTGCAAGACTCTGTGTCCCTGTGGCTCTGTGTTCAATTCTTAAGGAGAAACTTATTCATACAATCCCGCCACAAATTCTCCATAGCCATTGTACTTGAGAGTAGGCCTCTTCCGTCCATTGGGAATCATATATTCTTCCGCTTGCGACCATCTTGGGTGAGGCAGGCCGGGATCTACATTGGAGACGAAAGGATATTCATCCGGTGTTACAGAGTTCCAGAAGGTTTTGGGTTGAAAACGGATGAAGTCAATTTTGACTACGGACTTGATGTTCTTATATCCATACTTCCAGGGAGTCACACAGCGGATGGGTGCGCCATGTTGTTTGGGAAGTGGTTTGCCATAGATCCCAGTTGCCATGAACGCAAGCTCATTGGTCGCCTCCTCAATCGACAGTCCTTCCTGGTAGGGCCAGGGATACCATTCTTGATTCAGGACACCGGGCATCTGATTTCGATTGGCAAAACTGGTAAAACGGACAAAGCGGGCTTTTGCCTTGGGCTGGAGGAAGGCAATCAATTTGGCCATCGGGAAGCCTGTCCAAGGCACTGCCATGGCCCATCTTTCGACACATCGGAAGCGATAGGTACGTTCTTCTGTTCCAAATTCCTTGATCAGCTCCCCCAAATGGAAAGTCCCCTTATTCTCGCACATGCCACCCACCTTGATGGTCCAGTCGCTGGTATCGAAGGTGTGAACGTATTTGTACACATTGTAGATATTGGGGTCCTTGGGGTGGATAAACTCGTAGAAATTGTTGTATTGGGTCGCGACAGACTCTTTGGTCATTTTGCGGTCCAGGGGATATCGATCATTTCTCTTGGCTGGATAGTACTTCTCTTGTCCTTCAAAGGTGAAGTTGGGCGCTTCTTCCCGTGATGCATGGGCAAGGAGTGCAGGACTCATGGCTGCACCTATCCCAAAGAGACTGAGTTCTTTGATGAATTGCCGACGGTGGCGATAGGTAGACTCTTCTATCGGTGTGATGTTGCGGTCTTCCCATGCTTTGGGAATATGAATATGTGCCATAGGAGTGGAGATTGAGAGGGATTCGCAAAGTGCCAAGATCAGGAAAAAGTATGAGGAAATCATCACAAAAGATTCACGGGCTTGAAGAATTTCTTTTGGAAAGAATCATGGAATTGACGGCAACGGATACAGATTCTGCTAAAGGGTTTGCTGGGGTTGACTCCTTAACCGGGTTTGGAAGAATCGATGCAGGTGCAGCTTTGGAACTGGTCAAAAAACCATACAGGAAACTCAAACATTTTGGAACTGATGCAAGTTTTCCCTTTGTTCTGACTGATACACTGATTCAGAGCAATTAAGCTATTACTTTGCCGGAAGGCTATGAAATCAGCACAGGCACTGGACCAGGGCTTTGGGTTCCTCCTGGTGATTATGTGGTGGATGTATACAAAATCACAGCTACTGTCAGCCATAATCTGCCCAGCACAGACTCTATCATTGCCGCCTGGCCGCGTGCGAGTTCTAGCACGCTTTTGCAGCTCTTTGATCCTTCAACGAATCAGCTGAAAGCATACGAAAGAGCATATTTGCTTTCCTATGATCAACAAAGTGCTAAACTGGAAGGCGGCTATCTATACCAGGCCAGAAATTCGGATGGAAGTTCTGCAGGTTGGTGGCCCTTTCCTATCAACCAGCTCAACAAAGCTGAGCTAACCTATTCTCTCTTGATCCATGATAAAGCCCCTTTCACTTCTATCACAAGTCATAAATCCCATATCGGCTTCCATCTCTTTCCAAATCCCCTTCACAAAGAACAGATCATTTCATTTGAAACAGATAAGAAGGAGGTGTTGAAGATATGCCTGATGGATCTGGCAGGAAGTAAAATCAACCAATCAGCTCCACCAACCGCTCCAAAGCCATACCTCGCGAACCCTTGATCAAAAGCAATCTCGCTCCTCTGAGTCGCTCGGCAATCTGGACACTGGCATCGACTACAGAAGGGTACCAATGCGTAGGAGAAGGAGCCTTTTCAGCGAAGAATCTCATCCGGGGACCGATGGCGATCGTAACTGTTGGAGAAAACCGTTGGACAAAGGTCCCTAGCTCTTTGTGAATGGCCTGCTCTGCTTCTCCCATCTCCAACATATCCCCCAAGATGAGTCCAACAGGTTCTTCTCCTATTTCACAGATGTGTTGGATCGCAGCTTTCATGGAGGAAATATTGGCATTGTAGGCATCCAACCAGATGGTATAGGGTCCCTTATGCAGGATTTGGCTACGGTTGTTGGAGGATTGGTAGGTATGGATTCCCTGCTTGAGCCCTTCAAGCGAAATGCCGAAAAATGACCCAATTACTACCGCAGAGAGAATATTGGTAGCGTTATAGGTACCGCTAAGTTGGGCCTGGAAAGTTTGAGGTTCTGACCAATGCGCGTGATGAATCTGTAGTTCCATGTGATCCAGGCCATGCTTTGTGATGTTGGCAAACCATTCCGATTGTTGCTCTCCATAGGTGATGAGTCGCTTGACACCCCGCGCAGCGATATTCAAGTGTGGGTCTGATTCATTCAGGAAAACAACGCCATTGCTGCGTCTGAGATGATCGAAGAGCGTGCCTTTTTCCTTTCTTACTCCTTCCAGGCTCCCGAGTTTTTCCAGGTGTGCTGCCCCGATGTTGGTGATCATGCCATGCGTCGGTTGAGCCATCTCGACGAGTTCGGAAATATCTCCAGGCTGATTGGTTCCCATTTCTACAATGGCAATCTCTGCATCATCAGGAATGGCCAGCAAGGTCAAGGGCACACCGATGTGGTTGTTGAAATTTCCCTGCGTGGCAAATACTTTTTTCTCTGTTTTCAGCACCGAATGAATCAATTCTTTGCTCGTTGTCTTGCCATTGCTTCCTGTGATACCAAGGATGGGAATGTTCAGTTCTTGCCTTCTGGCCCTGGCAAATGCTTGTAAGGCCTTCAGGCTGTCTTCAACCAAAAGCAGTCGATCATGATCCGCCTGATCATAGGCTGGATTGTCAATCACTGCCAAAGCTGCTCCAAAACCAAGTGCTTTGCCTGCATAAGCATTGCCATCTACATGTTCTCCTTTCAAGGCAAAGAATATATCTCCTGATTGGACCTTGCGGCTATCAATGTGTACCTGAGCACCTTGATGCAGTGTGGCAAGGAGGGAGGAAATCGGAGAGTCTGACTGAGGCATGATCGAATGAAATCTCTACTAAGTAAGGGGACAAATTTATTTTTGAGGGGGGATAGTGGGAATAAGGGAGATAAGGCGGAATCCTGACCAATCAAGCCATTATATCCCCTATTTCCCTTAAACCCAAATTAAAACTAGTATTGTCTAACCATTTAAGATGAATCCAGGGGAGATGGCCTCTGCAAAGAAACAGACAAATTTGCATATTTCTCAACGGCTATGCCCCTGATTCCTGACAAATTCATGAAAGGCGCGTTCCTGCCATTTTTCTTCCAGACTTAGATCTTCGAGGTCTTTGTTTTGGTAGCCGATAGGAGAATAAAAATACCATTGCCAGGTAGGGCTGTGTTTGATGAAATAGTGATGAGAGAGATATTCATCGTGTTCATATACTCCTACAAACAGTCTGATCCAAAGCAGACACACAGCCAAAATAATTCCGCGCCATACGTGTTTTGTTTTCATGGTTTTTCATTTGAAAGGGTTATAACACAAAGAAGCAGAAGCGTCAGCTAACAAACACTTATTCTTGAGTAAAAAGCTGTATCTTTGAATCATACGCACTACTTCATCTACAATTCGTGGATGCTCCTTCTTATGACCCCACCTTAATCTGAACTCACATGCGTTTGATCGTTGCCAGCCTGCTGATTCTGTCTCACACAATACTTTTCTCTCAATCCTATCAACTCAGCAACAAGATTCCTGTCAAGGATATGACGGGTGGAGTGATGGCGCATCCCTGGTCGGGGGGGATGAATAATCCACAATTCTCAACGGTAGACCTGGATTTGGATGGAAACAAAGAGATGGTGGTCTTTGATAAAAGTGAGTATACTTTCACGGTATTCAAAAATGGTGGAAGCCCGAACAAAATTGACTATGAATATGCCCCTGAAATGCTTGCACAACTGGATAGCTGTGAGTGCGTCCAATGGGCCTTGTTTGCGGATTATAATTGTGATGGATTGGAGGATTTGTTTTGTGGGAGAGGAAGTGGGTCCAACTTTCGGATATATGAACAATTGGTGTATCCAACAGAATCTGGAGATTCCGTGGGCTTTGAGTTAAGGTATGATCCGATCTTCACGGATGGTTCGAGTTGGATGTACGTTGTGCGGACCGACATCCCGGCTATCATAGATATTGATTGGGATGGGGATGTAGATGTGGTTTCCAGTACGAATGGATACAACTTTTTTGTCCTGAACAGAAACCTCTCCATGGAACTGTATGGCAGATGTGACACCCTTCATTTTGTTTCAGAATTTGGGTGCTGGGGTGAATTTGCTGAGAGCAGTGTGGACAATACCCTGGCAGTCGGAGACTCGACCAGTTGTCCAAGAGGGGGCGGGGGAGAACCGGGAGGCTCTAGCAGGCATGTGGGGTCTAGTCTACTGGTCTTCGATATGAATGCTGACAGCTTACATGATGTGCTGGTCGGCGATGTCTCTTATCCAACGATGGTAGGCGCCTACAATCATGGGAGTAAGCAGTATGCGCTGATGGATTCTGTAGAGACCTTATATCCCCAACTGGATGTGAGTATAGATGTCAGGACATTTCCAGCCGCCTTTTATGAAGATGTGAACAATGACGGAGTGCGAGATTTGTTGGTCGCTCCCAATACCACCATTGAAGCCTTGGAGAATGTTTCTGGTGTGGTGGTGTATGAAAATGATGGAGAAGACAATCAGGTAGACTTCCGGTACACAGGAAGAGACTTTCTTGTCCAGGATCATATCGATGCGGGAGAATATTCCTCTCCTTACTTTTTTGATCACAACAATGACGGTTTGTTGGATCTTCTGGTCGCAGGTGCCTTCACCAATATTCTGGTAGGAGATTCGCTCTATGAATACAATCGATCCTATCTCTACGAAAACGTAGGATCAGCCGAAGCAGCTGTTTTCCAGATTGCAGACTCAAGTTACCTTGATTATGATCTGTTTGATCCTCCAATCCGGCAACCAGCCTTGGGAGGGGGGGATCTGGACGGCGACGGGGATATGGATTTATTGCTAGGGATCTCAGAAGGATTGATCTATCACTTCATCAATACTGCTGCAGAGGGAATGCCTGCTGATTATTCTTTGGCTACTCAGAATTTGCTTACTGATTCCTTGGGGATTCCCATAGATATTGGAGGAGCCGCAGCACCTGAATTGTATGATTATGATGCTGATGGAGATTTGGATTTGTTTATTGGGAATCGACTGGGCAGAATCTGGCATTATGAGAATGTTGGGGACTCGCTCAATTTTGTCTTTTCCCTTGTGACTGAGACATTCGGCAAAATCAAAGTCAGCAATGATTATGGGAGCTTCTACAGCGGGTTTGCTCATCCAAGATTTTTGGATTATGATCATGATCAAGCTGTAGAGTTAATCATTGGGTCTGAGACAGGAAAGCTGGAGATTTTTGATGATCTTCATTTGGCAGAGACGGATTCTTTGGAAACAGTTGGATACTTGTTTGATTTTGGGACGCTGAGCAATATGACCGCCGCCATCCTGGATACCTCAGGTTTGTATACCTATGTCGCAGGCAATCCAAGAGGGGGACTTATGCTCTACGCTTGGACGGTCCCTGATACCACACCTGATGATACCATCATGGGCCTCCCTCCAATTGTAGGAGAGGACATCCGCATCTATCCCAATCCTGCGGAATCAGAGCTATGGATAGAGATGAATCCTGGCATGTCTGGCTATGACATCATGCTGCATAATATGGTGGGGCAAATGATCAGAAAAGATCATTCAAGAGAACAACGATTTCGTATGGATCTGTCAGGACTTAGTTCGGGTTTGTATCTGGTCGAGCTTCGAAAAGATAACCATCGGCATCTGGAAAAGATCTGGATAAGATAGCTAATGACAAGCTGCGGATTCTTTCAAGAGTCTTGTATCTTTGCCCCATGATTCATACGATAGACCTTCATTTTCAAACCTCTCACTCCATTGCTTCCTATGTGATTGACACCACAGTTGGACCTGTTATGGTAGAGACAGGACCGCATTCCGCCTATAAGAATCTCGTGGCAGGCCTGGAATCCATCGGCTATCAACCGGGAGATATCAAGCATGTATTTTTGTCCCATATCCATTTTGATCATGCGGGAGCTGCCTGGGCTTTGGCAAAAGCAGGAGCTACTGTCTATGTACATCCAAGAGGTTGGAAGCATCTGTTGAATCCAGAACGCCTGTACAACTCAGCGCGCATGATTTATGGCGATCAGATGGAGACGCTTTGGGGGCTAATGGAGAACATACCTGAATCGCAGTTGATCTCAGTTGAAGATGGACAAAGCTTCACGGTGGGAGACAAAACCTTTGCTGCATGGCATACCCCGGGACATGCTTCTCATCATATTGCGTGGCAATTGGAGGATGCCGTCTTTACCGGAGATGTCGGAGGAGCCAGAATCAATAATGGTCCCAATCTGCCGCCTTGTCCTCCGCCTGATATCGACATTGAGGCATGGGATCATTCTATTGATCGGATTTTGGCCTTGAAACCCAAGCGCTTATTTCTGACTCATTTTGGAGAAGCAACTGATATAGAGCCGCACTTCGCTGAGTTGCGTCAGGTGTTGCATGATTGGGCGCACTGGATCAAACCCCATTATGAAGCGGGGAAGTCCGCCGAGGAACTGATCCCTGGATTTCAGGAATTTGCCGCCAAACCTCTCTATGATGCAGGCCTCAACAAGCAGGAAATCAAAGAATACTTTACTGCCAACCCGCCCTGGATGAGTGTGGCTGGTTTGTTGAGATATTGGAAGAAGAAAGAGGAGAGGGGTTGAGAAGAGAATTTTTGGGGAGCGATTTATTCACCAAAACACAGAATAGTTGTATCTTATGAAATGAAAATCATAAAAGAATATATCAAGGGTCTTTCCAGACAATTCCGTTTAGTTTTGATGGCGTGGCTTGTGGAATCTTTTCAGGAAGAGGAAGCAGATTCACCTGATACGCTTGTTTTCTCAGATGAATTAACAGCGCACATCGATGCCATTGATGCAAAAATCAAATCTGGGGAAATGAAAACAAGGCCCTGGCGAGAAGTTCGAAAAAAAATGGAAGCATGAAGTACATCGTTGTACTTTCTGAACAGGCTGAAGAATCTATCAATCATATTTTCCGCTACCATCAGGATCGTAAAGCTGGAGAAGGCACTGATATTCTTTCAGTCATTTGGGACAAAATTGAGGCTCTGGAAAATAATCCCAAAATGTATCAAATCCGATATGAAGACAGGCGTACCGCGCCAGTGAAAATGGGAAGTTTCAGTATCATATTATCTACAGAATCGAAGAACCAAAAGTCATTGTAATTGATCTGGTTTCTCAATCTTCCAACTGGTTTAAAAAGATTTGATTTGACAGCCTGTTTCCTTTTTATGTATAAATTCTGATCTAGATAAATAAAAGAAGCCCACAAAAGGAGCTTCTTTTATTTAATAGTTAGCTCCTAAAGAATAAACCCTCTATTCCTGCAAAACCCAAAGCACATCTTCCCCATCCTGAAAAGCAAGCAATCCTATCTCCTTGGAATAATACCAATCATTCCTGCTCCACACATTGTCGAAGGTTCGATTCAAGATTGTCTGTTCTTCAGCAAAATCAAACAACTGATACTGAAATTCAGATTCATCCAATTCTTCTGGCCACATCCATTGACTAAAGGTCCCTTCGGAGGTGAGTCTTGACAACCAAATTTGCCCCTGAGGCGTGAAAAATGGATCAGGACCTGGATTTTTGAATTGGGTTACTCCTACTTCAACATACATCTTAAGGTCTTGCTCTGCATTCTCAAGAATGACATAGAAGAGTTCAATCTCATGGCAAATACCTGTCCTTTTATCTGGATAGGCTGCACATGAATCCCTGTGCATCACCCGATTCACAAGGATATGCTCTTTCTCAGTTAGGCTAAGTTCTATCGTTTCAGAATCTTTATTCATATAGCGAAAGTTCGTTCCTATGGCAAATGAGTACTGAGGCAACCAGTATTTAGCTGCTTCGGGAAGAGGGAAATCTTCTCCCTGGACAAACTCACAATATCTGGAGGAAGTATCTGTTGGGTATACTGCTCCGCCACAATTGAATAAATCATTATTCGCATCTACAGGAGACACTCCCGGGCTAGGAGTAGAATCAAGGAAGAATAACTCAGCCGGTCCAAGGCCTGGACTTCTTTGACAACCGATGAGGACAAATAACATGAATAGGTAGTAGAAAAATGTTCTCATTACTTTAAGATTAAAAAATGATAAAAATGAAAATCTCCTGTTAAGGCCCTCAGGTATGATTTCATTGTTCTTTCAGTAATTGTGCTCCCGTCTATTTTTTATCCATATTCGGGAGTTAACTGTTGATATTCACTCGACTTGTTTCACGATCACTCATATCTTTTTCCTGCCATGACCATCAACTTTCTCCGACTCAATCATGTCCAGATCTGCATTCCTGTTGGCAAAGAGCAGGAAGCACGAGAATTCTATTGTGACTTTTTAGGGCTGGAAGAAATCGAGAAACCCGATATCTTAAAGAAGAACGGGGGCTTTTGGCTAATGGTTGCTGATATTGAGTTGCATGTGGGAACTGAACAGGTCGAAAACCACTCCAAAAGGCATCCAGCCTTTGAAGTAGAGCAGTTGGAGGAGATTCGGGAAATGATGACAGCCCGAGGACTGAAGCTGAGAGAATCTCCCGACTTGCCTGGCTTTAGACGCTTTTCCTTTTATGACCCTTTCAATAATCGAATTGAGTTATTGGAAAAGATTGGAGACCAAAATCAGATGAGCCTGAGCGATCAAGAATCATGATCAGCCTGGAAACTTGTCCCTTCTTATCACAAATCCTCCCAAAATTCCGAAACCTCCTTCTACATTGTCATACACCACAACAGATTCTGAAGGGAAAAAATCAAATCCACCTAAGCCACCAGCTTGTTGTCGCTTCTTGATCGAATATTGGGCATAGTCATGGTTGGAGGAGGTAGAAAACACCACAATGGAGTCAATGGCAAGTTCATAAATC
Source organism: Bacteroidota bacterium (assembly GCA_039029315.1). Classification (GTDB taxonomy): domain Bacteria; phylum Bacteroidota; class Bacteroidia; order J057; family J057; genus JBCCCJ01. The sequence continues at coordinate 12,224 of JBCCGK010000156.1, forward strand.
TCACTTCTGTCCAGCCAGGAAGTCGGCAAGTCAATCAGGAATTCAAGCGTTGCAGTTTCTCCATCAAACTCCTGATCACTCACAATGGTTTCGCCAGATTCGAATCCGCCATTATCTGAGCGTTCAGCAAGGCCAATAGAAAGGATTTCTGTTTGGGATTGAGATTGAAAGGCCGAATCAAAAAACCAAATTGAGATGCCAAAGCTATAATAGTTGACAATATCGGCAGGGTCTGCCAGAGTGATCCTGGCGATGGATTGAGAGCGACTTGTTTGCTGAAACGGCTCCTGAACGCGTGCTACATTTTGGTCTATCTCAACAGCAAGCACATTGGCAGGAAAGGGGATTGTCGTGCTGGCTTCTATAGGCTCATAGCCAGATCGTGTCGCACGAACTGTATAGGTTTTTCCCGATTCTGCAGTTAGGCCCGCTGCTGAATATTTTCCAAGCCTTCTATCGCGGGCAAAACTAATAAATGGATCTATGATCGTGTCCCGATATATCATCTCTGCAAGCACTTGACCATCTTCCAACAGCTCTACAGTTGCATCCTCTATCATGATTTGAGCCGCAGAGTCGATCTGTTCCAGTAAGCCATAACTTCTGGACAAGTAGACATCCATCGGTTTGTCTGGTTCGAAAAAGCCATTGAGGACGAGTTGTGGCGTGTGTTCAGGCAGCGGCTCTGTAACCAGTCCATCGCAGGCTGACAAGAATAGCATACATCCCACGAGGGCAAAAATGGATCGAATCATATGAATTGGAGACATGAGCTCTATCTGTTGGGAAGTGTTTTTTCAAAGTGAAAGCTATAGCTGATAAATGGAATCGGGAAGGGGAACAATGAAATTCGCCTCAACTCCGGCTTGAACGAATTCGCACCATTGGCTGGGTCAGGAACAGAATCCAGGAAGTAAGTATAGGGATTTTGTCGGGCATAAAGATTATACACACCGACACTCCAGGTTCTTTCTCCCCACTTTTTTTGTTTGGTAAAATTAAATCCGATATCAAGTCGATGATAGGCAGCCATTCGGAAATTATTTCTTCCTTCTTCATACAATTGTATACCCCCGCCAGAACCAAATTGGCCATTGCCATAATTGTAAAACGTCCAATCAAATTGTGGGAGAAAACGCTGAACATCTTGCTGCAATGACGCATAACCACCAGTCGGCATTGTCAGAGCATTGCCCGTACCAAATACCCAGGTCCCTGAAAGTGTAACCCCTTCCTTGACCCTATGCGCGACGACAATCCCAATGTCGTGGCGACGATCGTACTTATAAGGATATACATTGCCTTGGTTGATGTTGGCGAATTGGCGATTGTTCCAGGCGAGGGTATAGCCTGCCCAGCCAGTTGTTTTTCCTTTCTTTTTCTGAAACAATACCTCAACGCCATAAGCTTCTCCTGTACCATTGGCTTCGACTCGATCCTCCCAGCGGTCTTCAAAGGATAGGAAGAAATTCGTCCCTTCCTTATATTCAATCAAGCCGCTCATTTGTTTGTAATATCCCTCTACACTGAACTCATATTTCCCATCACCCAAAGTAGCTGCTGCTCCAATTGCTGCTTGCCAGGACCGCTGAGGGGCAACTCGATCTGTCGCAGGAACCCACAAATCAATCGGCAGGCCTGAGCCAGAAGTCGTCAGCAGATGCAAATATTGATTCATCTGCACAAAGGAGCTCTTCAGGGAAAGTCGATCAGAGACAAGAAATCTGGAAGAAATCCGGGGCTCAAGGAAAGCATAATTGACATCATTGACCCGATAGAAGCTGCCTCTCACACCGACATTGGCACTGAATCGGCTGCCTAACTTCATACGGTTCTCGATGTATAAGCCGCCTTCAATCCCTCTGCTTAAATCAGGACTGAGTGCTGTATCCAGTATCGTAGAATCTCCCGCCGAGATATTGAATCCAAAGAGTCCGGGAGTAAAAGTATGATGTGTCAGCAGCGCGCCGAACTTGATGTCATGATTGGGATTGGGATAAAAATCAAAATCCAGTTTGGCGCCTGCATCCTGAATGCCGGAGCGATAGTTGAGTAATCCTTGAGAGATTGCGAGATCTTCTCCGTTGGAGATGGCACGTGCTTCCTGAAAATCATTGTTGACACGGAATCGATAATCAGTGAAAGTAGCGGTCAGATTGCTGAACAGTTTGGGGGTCCAAATATGATTCCAGCGCAATGCTGCCAGACGGTTGCCCCATCTGACTGAACTTTTGATTTTGCTTTCGAAGAAATCCGGCTCACCCACGAGGCCTGACTGATTCTTGATATTGAAGCCCAAATCATCATCACCAAGATAGAAGCTAAAGAACAGACGATCTTTGGCTGAAATGATGTGATTGATTTTTCCATTCAGATCATAAAAATAGTATCCAAAAGAGAGGCTCCCCTCCCCATCAGAGCTGGCTCGACTGATGATTTGAGAGAGTGGGCGCGTGAACAGATCCAGATAGGTCCTTCGCGCCGAGATCATGAAGGATGTCTTGTTGGGAATAATGGGCCCCTGTACAGATAATTTGGATGAAACCAGACCGATGGTTCCGTCTACCACGAATTTGTTCATATTTCCCTCCTTCATTCTGATATCCAGGACAGAAGATAGTCTTCCGCCATAGCGAGAAGGGAATCCACCTTTGATGAGTTTGACATTACTCAGGGCATCTGCATTGAAGACGGAGAAGAAACCGCCAAGATGACTCACATAATACAGAGGAACATCATCAAGCAAGATCAGATTCTGATCTGGACCTCCTCCCCGAACATACAGACCTGTTGTGCCTTCTGAGCCAGATTGGACTCCCGGAAGCAACTGAACCGCCTTGATTACATCAACCTCTCCAAGAAGTGCTGGCAACAGTTTGATCTGCTCCACGGGAATGCTGATGGTACTCATTTCGGTTTGTTCCTCAATCCGCACCTGCTCTTCCGCCACGATTTCGACCTCCTCGGTTTTGTAATACTCCAACTCAAACTGCATCTCGGAATCCTGGTTGAGCTCAAAGTCTAGCACAAATGATTGATATCCTGCATAGGCCGCAACAATGGAGACTTGTCCCTCCGGTAGAGTCAGACTAAAAAATCCGTAACTATTTGTGATGACGCCTTGTGCAGTAGTTTTGTCAAATACTTTGGCATTGATGAGTTTTTCACCTGTTTCAGCATCTTGTACATAGCCACTGATGGTGAATTTTTGTTGCGAATATCCAGTTTGCCCAATGATCGTTACCAGCAAAAAGGAGATTGCATAGGAGAGAACATACTTCATGGGGTAAGGTTTGTCTGCTGAAAGCAACAAAGGTCTAGGATTTTTTTTGAAAAAATCATCCCAAAATACTGCCTATCTTTGTGACGACAAAAGGGGGTCACCTCGCTGGGTGCCCCCTCTGTTTAACTACACACACTAGCACTAAATAAAAAGGTTTAATGAAAAACCTGAAAAGGAAAGTTTATTCATATTTATGAATATCCGACTGACAATAGGTTAGAATATAGATTCTATTGTCTAAACAACTGAGTCGAGAATAACCCTCATGAGTTCAGGAAAAAGACGTGAAGGAAGTTGTAAATTTGAGTTCACGCAAAAAGAAAAGATAAAATGATGGGGATCATGTTGGTCGGCCGATATGCTGGTGATCAAGGCACCTTGCTTGAGATACAATCTAGTGGTTGGTTCAAGCCATAAGTTCTTGACAATCCAAGTCTGGTCCTTTTGCACTCCATCTGCCTTGTTTTTTCGTCAGATAGCACGCTATCTTCCTCAAAAATGCATGGGTGGAGCACAAAAATCCTACGACTTAATGATCAGAAACTTAAGTCTTGAACCACTAGTCTGCGGCAGACTACGGGTTTCGATGATTTGATTTTGAATGAAAGAGGGATTGTGAAAAAAGGATTTCGTTCAGAAATAGAAGGGATTATCGTTAAAGATGGAGAAATTCGGGTGCTAATATTTATGATGCCGACGAGATATCTCGATCTGGCTTTTTTTTATGAAATACGGAAAAAGGGGCTTCTTGACCTAAGAAAGGGAGATTATAGCCTGGATTATCAGGACATTCCAGCTTGGGCGAAGACGACATGGAAAAAAGCAAGATGGAATCTTGGGGGTAGGTTCTTCCCCCTTTACCAATTACTCTCTATCTTTGTGGGCGCATTTATTTCAAGAAAAAACTCCCATGTTAGACAAAATCCAGAAGCTACTCAATGAAGTAGAGGCCTTCAAAGTCCAAAAAGAAGAGGACCTGGATACTTATAGAAGGAATTTTACCAACAAGAAAGCCGCAATCAACGAATTGTTTGGCGAGTTTAAGACCATGGCTTCTGAGCTCAAACGAGAAGTTGGAAAGCCTCTCAATGAACTCAAAAAACGCGCGCAAGAGCGCCTCAAAGAATTCGAACAGGAATTGGTTGCCAGCTCACATCATGTGGATCGGCCACACGATATGACCTTGCCAGGAGATCCATTTGTGCCGGGGGCGAGGCATCCATTGTCTATTGTGCTGAACAAGATTGTTTCTGTTTTTGAGCGTCTGGGATATACCGTAGCAGAAGGACCGGAAATAGAGGATGACTGGCACAATTTTTCAGCCCTGAACTTCCCGGACAATCATCCTGCAAGAGATATGCAGGATACCTTCTTTGTCAACAGGAATCCGGATTATCTTCTGCGCACGCATACCTCTTCTGTGCAGATTCGAGCGATGGAAACGGGCAAGCCCCCTTTCCGTATTTTGGCACCGGGAAGGGTATACCGGAATGAAGCAATCTCTGCCCGGGCGCATTGCTTCTTTCATCAGGTCGAAGGATTGGTGATCGACAAGGGAATCAGCTTTGCAGATATGAAGCAATCCTTGCAGTATTTTGCAAGCATGATATTCGGGGACAAAACACAAATTCGACTACGACCTTCCTATTTCCCCTTTACCGAAATCAGCGCAGAGATGGATGTAAGTTGTCTGATTTGTGGAGGAGATGGCTGCAATGTCTGTAAGAAAACGGGATGGGTAGAGATCATGGGTTGTGGAATGGTAGATCCCAATGTACTCGAAAACTGTAAGATTGATCCAGATGTGTATTCGGGCTATGCCTTTGGTATGGGGGTAGAGCGAATTGCCCAGCTTCTTTATCAGGTGCCGGATTTGCGCCTGTATTCACAAAATGATGTTCGTTTTTTGCGTCAGTTTGAGAAAATCTGATTATGCTCGTCCTTGTCCTTAACTGCGGATCCTCCTCTGTCAAAGCTGAACTGATCGATGTAGCCCGACATGAGACCAATATCAGCATGAAGCTTTCCCGAATCGGAGAAGCAGAAGCTAGCCTTAAATTTTCGGATGAGAAAGACTCTATATCCTGTCCGGGAGAGGGGCATGATCAAGCCTTACGGTTTGCGATCCCCTTATTCAAACAAAAACTTCCTTCAACAATTGCTGGAATTGGTCATCGAGTGGTTCACGGTGGAGAGCAGTTCAGCGATCCGACCAGAATTACTACAGAGGTAATAGAACAGATAGAGGCAGTCAGTTCCTTGGCGCCCCTTCACAATCCTGTCAATCTGTTAGGAATCCGCCTGGCGCAGGAGTTCTGGCCAGATATTCCGCATGTAGCCGTATTTGATACTGCATTTCACCACACCTTGCCCCGGAGAGCCAGAGAATATGCGCTTCCAAAGGCATGGCGAACACAATATGGCTTGAGGAGATATGGATTTCATGGAACGAGTCATAGCTATGTGGCACATCGTGCAGCAGCGCAATTGGGATTTGGGATACGAGAGTTAAGACTGATCAGCTGCCACCTGGGAAATGGTGCAAGCATTTGTGCAGTGGAGTATGGGCGATCGGTCGAGACCTCTATGGGATTGACGCCACTGGAAGGGCTTGTGATGGGGACACGAAGTGGTGATGTTGATCCAGGAATATTGCTTCACATCCAACAACAGGAGAAGCTGTCAGCCGATGATCTGGATCACTTTCTGAATAAAGAGAGCGGCCTCAAAGGCTTGAGTGGAGACAATGATATGCGGGACATCGAAGATCGGGCTGCTGATGGGGACGAAGATGCAAGATTGGCGATCCAAGTCTTTTCGCATCGGTTGAGAAAGTATATCGGGGCCTATGCGGCGGTAATGGGAGGCGTAGATGCGATTATCTTCACAGGTGGGATTGGAGAAAATAGTGCTGTGATCAGGGAACGGGTGGCGCAACGACTGGAGTTTCTGGGTGCGATTCTGGATGAAGACGCGAACCGGGATGCTGATCTGGACGACCCCAAAAGCATTGCAGATATTTCTACCTCCAATAGCCGATGCAAATTGTTGGTAATTCCAACAGATGAGCAGTTTGAGATTGCCCGACAATCTTCCCTGATCATCCAGGAAGCCCAAAAGGTGTCTAGTCAGAGTTATTCTATTCCAATTGCCATCTCAGCTCGTCATGTCCATCTCACCCAAGAGGTAGTCGAACAACTATTTGGACCTGGATATACCCTTACAGAGTACAAAGCTCTCTCTCAACCTGGACAATTTGCTGCCAATGAGCGAGTAACACTGCTTGGACCCAAAAATCAATTGGAGCGAGTGCGGATTCTCGGGCCTACACGGAGCAAATGTCAGGTAGAGATTGCCCGAACGGATGAGTTTTTTCTGGGGATCGATGCCCCCATTCGAGCTTCCGGCAAAGTCCAAAATACGCCGGGCATCAAATTAGTTGGCCCATATGGATCTGTAAGCCTGAAAGAAGGCGTCATCTGTGCCTGGAGGCACATTCATATGACACCAGAAGACGCTCAACTGTTTGGCGTCTCAGACAAGGATATCGTCGAGGTCAGGGTGTCTGATGGAGATCGAAGCCTGACGTTTGGTGATGTATTGGTGCGGGTTTCTCCGAGATACAAACTGGAAATGCATATCGACACCGATGAAGGAAATGCCGCAGAACTCGGCCGACATGCCGTAGGAGAGCTGATCCCGATTGGAGAATCAGCCCAAATCCTCCGAAAACAGCATCCACATATTCGCTGAATCTGCTTGGGATTATTCTCCTTCCTTGCGTAAGACAATCCGATCCGTGTGCAAGTCCTTGATTCTGGCAAACATCTCTCTCACAGCTGTATATTCCTCCTTCAAAATGCTGGGTTTCTGGACGTATACCTGGCTTCGGAGACTGATTTTATCTCCTTCTTCTGAACAACTGAACCTAACCACAATTTCTCCCCCCAACAGTTTGGTATCCATTTCTGCAGGCAATTTTTCGACCACATATCCATCAGGCTTGTCCATGGTGAAGTTGTGCTCTCTGATGATTTTATATCCAAAATCTATTGGCCGGGTACGCTCCACTTCCTGAAAAGGATTGGTGTCTATCCCGAATCCCAGCATGGGGTCTATGAGTATCCTATCTCCCAGATATTCAATATAATTGTCGGATGCGATGGGATACAACAACTCCAGATAGTGTTCTGATTTGTTTTGGATCGCCTCTATCTGGGCAACCTTCCACTGATCTGCCGTGAGGTGTTGACGCAAGTTGGGCTGATGTGTGGCCCAAAAATCTTCTTGAGAGAGGGAATCTATCTGTTTGTGAATATCGATGGCAACATATCCGCGATGGATTTCTCTCAGCTCACCTGTCAGATGCCCGGAAGCATTGAGTTGGGTCTTGACGAGGGTATTGCTCTGGCTGACATATTTGGATGGAACCTGGGCCCAGCCGGATTTTTCTCCTTGCAAGATGTAGATGTATTCGTTCAATAAATCAGGGTCGGGATATTCATAGCCTCTGAAGGGATCTGTAGCATCCAGTAAGAAAATTTCCTTGTCAACACTTGCCAGACAAAATACACGATCAAACTGACTGATAATTGGTGCTTGAATGAAGGCTTTTCCTTGACTTCGGGAGCTGACAAAACATTTGCGAACATTGAGGCCTGCAATTTCAAGCAAATAATATAGCATCATATTGATGTCTCCGGAATGGGTCTTTCGGTTTTTGTAGATCTCGGAAGGTCGACGCCAGACCCAGGTAGAGTGGAGGCCATTCCATCGAAAATGATTTCGAACATGGAGAAAGATTCTCGATATTTTTTCCTCTTCTGTCAAGGCATCCCTGATCAGAGATTGCACAAGGGTTTGAAGCGCTTTTCTTTCTTTTGGCTCTTCCTTTTGGTGGGTATCCCGGTGGAGTTGCTTATAGACAAATGTCCAGGTATCCTGGATCAGAACCTCCTGATCTTCTGACTCCATGGGAGCGCGGCCAAACAAAGCAGGCGACCTGGACATGATCAACTGAAATCGAATCATCGGACGGCCATCATTGATGGAAGCAGAATATGGCTCCTCCTTGACTGAGGGAATATTCTTGGCCATCCACTGACGGTTCTTTTTGGCAATCGGCAGAGGATTCCCTCTCGTAGCAGGCAGATAGTGAGTCCCCTGAAGAAGGTTCTTGAGCCTAACTTCACTATACATCGTCGGATATTC
>JBCCGK010000157.1:0-20652 GCA_039029315.1 Bacteroidota bacterium
CAGAGACTGTTTGAACATCTGTCCCTTATTTTTTGTTTGAGTCTTTAGAGACTGTTTGAAAATCTGTCACTTATTTTTTGTATGCGTATTTTTTCCTCATTCTGCGGCTTTTTTTGTTCCCATAGCCCCACTAGGAGAACAAAAAAGGGCCTAGGCTGAGAAAACAATTCCCTATAAAAAGTCTCAGCACAGATACCAAAACAGTCTCTAAGAAATTTCTTCTATCGGAAATGACGGCCTATATTGCCGAGATTGATGACGGTCTTTCCTTTTTCGCAATAGGAAGTAGAAGATGGGAAGTAAACAGTATAGTAACTGGTTTTGCCTTCGAATACTGACTTGAGCTTGAAGCGATATCGTCTTTGAAAATTACAGCCCAAATCCATCTCACAAGAATTGGTCAAGGTAGAACTTTTCGCATTTACAACCAGATTTTTTTTGTTGCATCGGCTGCGATTCTGTGCCCCGTAATAAATATTGGACCAGGTTCCTGTTTTGGTTTTGACATCAGAGTCTGCAAATTGGATGGTGATCTTTTTCAAACTTTTGTTTTCCGCTTTGATGGTAATGTCGCAGCCAGGAATGGGAAGCGTCTCCTCAATCAGCTCAGTTGGAACATCCGCCTCTGTGGTTTCTGGATTGACTGCAAATCCCCATAGTCCGATTGTAAGTACTGCAGCGAAGGTGATAGATAGAAATTTCATGTTCATGTTCGATTAATGAGTTGTAAGTATTGTCGACTCTCGGTATCATGAACAGGGGGAATTGTAACTCTGGCAAGACAATTTTTCTTGTCTTGTCAAAAACAAAGTGTCTATCTCCAGAAAGAACTACTCTGTCCGCAAAGCCTTAACTGGATCAATGCGCGCGGTGCGCAGGGACTGAAAACTGACTGTCAGAAAGGCGATCACAATAACCAGAATCGCAGCCAACACAAATACCCACCAGCTGAGAGAAGTTCTCAGGGCAAAGCCTTCGAGCCAATTGTGCATGATCCACCCGATGATGGGCCAGGCAAGCAGATTCGCGATACCTACCAGTTTGAGGAAATCTTTGGAAAGCAAGACCAGAATATCAGGCACATTGGCACCCAGAACCTTTCGGACACCGATTTCCTTGACTCGTTGCTGGGCCATATAGGCAGATAATCCGACCAAGCCCAATGCTCCTATCAGAATGGCAAGCAAGGAGAACAAGCCAAACATTTGACCAAATTGCTGATCATTTTTGTATTGGGCATCGAAGAATTCTTCCATAAAAAAGTAGTGGAAAGGGTTTCCGGGGAATCGGGTCTGCCACACCTGTTCAATCACAGCAACAGTTGATTGTACTCCCTGCATCTGCACACGCATGAGATAGTATTCGGCATAATCCGACACAAAGAAGAGCGTTGGCGGTGCAGGATGGTGCAAGGATTCCTGGTGATAATCTCCTACGATCCCGACGATGATGGCCTGATTGTCTCCCCCGTCCGTGATGGTGATTCCAATAGCATCCTCCGGCCTCTGAAAGCCCAGCATTCTTGCTCCTCCCTCAGTAATCAGACAAGCTGTATCCACATCCGTGCTATAGGATCTATCGAAATTCCGACCTGCCACAATCTGCATCCCGAAGGCATCCACAAAGTTGAAATCAACCAAATTGAGATGAAAAGAGTGGGTTTGGTCCGGGTCGTCTCCGAGTCTGCGTACCGGAAATCGCCAGCGCATCTTCCGTCCGGGAACCATCAAGGTGCTACTCACATCAGAAATGGATGCATGAGCTTCCAGATCAGACTTGAAGCCATCAATGCTGGCCTGCCGTGCTTCGGCATCCCGGATTCTGACTCCCGGACGCTCAACTACCAGAATCTGCTCTGGATCAAAGCCTAATTCCTGACTCTGCATAAATCTGAGCTGGGATCGCACAGTCATCGTCCCAATAATCAAGGCCACACAGGCTGCAAACTGAAAAATCACCAATCCTTTCCTGAATATAGCGCTTCCCCTGCTTGAGCGCAGTTTTCCACTCAAGACCTGTATGGGCATGAATCCCGACAGAATAAAGGCAGGATACAAGCCAGACAAAAGAGATCCCAGCAGAATGAATCCTACAATCAATCCAACAAACCAGCCCTGCTTCCACAAGACATGTTCCCACAACTGATCCCCTTCTGGCAAGCCAGCTACCTCCCCAAAAGCTGGTACTAATAGCGCAAACAAACCAATGGACAAAAGAATTGCCACCAAATTCACCAGGATAGACTCCATCAGAAATTGCCCGATCAACTGGCTTCGACTCGCTCCCATGACCTTTCGAACACCAACTTCATTGGCGCGCTCCAGAGATCTGGCCGTAGCAAGATTGATGTAATTGATATAGGCAATGAGCAGAATAAACAGGGCCACGATCAACAAGAACGTAACGGCACGTCCGTCTCCGTGAGTTTCTGGCTCATCATTCAAGGCGGAATAGAGGTGAATGTCTTCAATCGGTTGCAGAACAAAATGCTCTTTGCGGTTTTCCTCTTCCAAAAATGGCATATATGTGCTTGCAAGATTTGCCAGCTTGTCCTGCAAGCTTTGTTGGTCCGTTCCGGGTCGAACTTGCACATAGGTATACATGTCCTTTCGTCTCCAGCCGTGGTCATATCTGGACCGTGCTCGCTCCTCGTCCCTGCCGCGACTATAGAGTGTGGAATAGGAAATCAGTACATCGAATTTCAGATGGGTATTTGGTGGCGGGTCTTTCACGACAGCACTCACCCGGCAGAGTTCATCATTGAAGTCATCATCCTGCATCCGAAGCATCTTTCCGAGTGGGTCTGCTGCTCCAAAATACTTTTTCGCATAGCTCTCCGTGATCACCATTTGAAATGGTTCTGCCAGTGCAGTTTCAGCATTACCAGCCAATACCTCATAAGAAAACATGAGCAGAAAGCCCCCACTGGCATACAGCAAGCGCCTTTGTTTGAATTTGATGGGTTCTCCCACAGCATCCTCATTGGTCACCACCATATTGTTCTTAGCCCCTAGATTGTACAGACGCGCATATGCCTGCACCTCTGGAAAATCACCGGCCATAGCAGGACCCAAGGCAGGATAGTTCTCCGCACTTTCAATGACCAATTCTCCATTTTGGTATTGTTCCAGGCTTAGCCGGTAGATATTGTCATGCCGCTCATGGAACTGATCATAACTCCTCTCAAAATGGACATACTGAAGAATCAGCAAGAAGGCTGTCAAGCCGATAGACAGCCCCAGAACATTGAGAAAGGTATATCCTTTTCGGCGGGATAAATTTCTAATGGCAGTGGTAAGGTAGCTTTGTAGCATAGTCAGAGGGTTGGGATTGGCAGATCAAACTGGTGTCAAAAAGACCCAAAAAGCTGGGCATAGCGGCTTGAGGATAGGACAGTACAATTTGTTTTTCGTGCTTTTTCTACGAATTAGCAAGTTTTGTCGGTGAAGGGACTGGAGCATGGATTTTTAGGGACGAAATATGTCAGAACTGTTGAGGAGGGGTCTTCCAACTCGAAGGCAATGGACTCGGACCACCAATCATAGTGCTGACCCCTTTGTCTTTGTTTCAGAGAGAAGCCATCGAGAGTATTGATGGAATAACCCGACAATACCATCCGACATTGAGGATTGGGATTGATGAGGACTCCTTTGATAGATTCTCGATCTTTCCCACTCCAGCGGAAAAGAAGATTGTCATCACAGGCCAGGGGGATTATGACTCCTTTTTGACCATAGAATGGCTGGATATACATGGCCGAATGATTCGACAAACAAAGGCTCCAATCTCCGGGAGTGCTTTCAGGGTCGAAGAGTCTGTGCCTTCTGTTCGGAGTGGATTGTATCTTATTCGAATCAATGGTCAATCCCTGCATAAGATGGTGGTCCAGTGATTCGATGGATGATCGATTAATACCAAATGGCACATTCATGATGAATTCGTTGGGACAGGTCGACATCTGTCCCGGCAATATCCTATTCAAAAATTAGGCACTTTCCCCATCAATTTGTACTTTTATCATTCGAGAATGAACCCCCTTTCTATCATCACAATGTTAGCGATTTCATTCTCATGGCTATTCCTTTAAAAGAGTATTTTTCTACAGAACTGTATGACCGGCTGGCTGAAAGTCTGTCCAGGCAGCTTCCAGATTTCCCCAAACAAGCATTTCTAAACAGTATTTTCAGCGAGGACTGGAAAAATTTGGAACTCAAGGAACGGAGTCGACATACGACGATAATTCTTGGAAACTACCTACCAGATGTCTATAAAGATGCCATAGAAGTTCTGAAGGGAATGATACAGGAGTGGCGGGACCGTGGAATCGAAGGGCATAGCATTGAGTATATGTTTTTGCCAGAATTCATTGAGGTATTTGGCTTGGAGCAGTATGAGCAATCAGTCCTGGCGATGGAGGAGATCACGCAGTTTTTCAGTTGCGAATTTGCCGTACGGCCGTTTTTCATCAGATACCAGAAGGACATGTGCAGGCAAATGTCCGAATGGACGACTCATCCGAATCATCATGTCAGAAGATTGGCGAGTGAGGGCATCCGACCGCGCCTTCCCTGGGCGATGGCTTTGCCTGCATTTAAGGAAGACCCCTCCCCAATTCTCCCAATCCTAGAACAACTCAAGAATGATCCCTCAGAATATGTCCGTCGGAGTGTCGCCAACAATTTGAATGACATATCCAAGGATCATCCTGAGGTGGTCCTAGAAGTGTGCACACGATGGAAGGGGCTGAGTCCTGAGACAGACAAGCTTGTCAAACATGCCTGTCGAACACTTTTGAAAGCTGGGAATCCGGCTGCTCTGGCCTTATTTGGATTGGGGTATAATGCTGGAATTCAATTGCAGGATCTACAACTGGAGCAAAGCAGCATTCAATTGGGAGAATACCTGCATTTTACATGTACCGTATCTAATCAAAATCCCCATCCGCAGATTATCCGCCTGGAATATGCCATTTACTATCAGAAGGCCAATGGCAGTCTGTCCAGGAAGGTCTTCAAAATCAGTGAAAAGGAATATGCACCCCAGGATAGCATTCGCATAGAACGCAGGCAGCATTTCAAACGAATCAGCACCCGAAGGTATCATTCTGGTCTACATCAACTCTCCATCATTTTGAATGGAAAAGAGTTTCCCAGGCATGATTTTGAGCTGCATATACTTCCATAACAGGCGTCTGGATCCAAAAGGCATAGTTGGGCTTCCTCTCCGGCCAGATGCTTCGAATTCTTGGATTTTCAAACAATTTTCCCAATCTTACCTATCAAGCAACTACCCATTACATACTGATTATCAACTACTAAAACTACTCTCATGAAAGGATTAAACATCAATCACCTCGCAGTCGTCGCTGCCATTGTATCCACTTTCGTTCTGGGATTTCTCTGGTATGGTCCCCTCTTTGGCGATTCCTGGATGAGCATGGTCGGCTTGACTCAAGCAGATGTAGAAGCTGGCGGAAGTGCTGGAACCTGGATCACCAATGTCATCTCCAGTGCGGCTGGCATGTATGGCCTGGCCTGGCTATTCGCCAAACTGAATGTTAGCTCAATCGCGCAAGGGGTCATGATTGCAGCCATCATTGGTATCGCCTTTGTCTTGCTCCCTCGCATGACCAATGATTTATTTGCCAGCAATCCTTATGGACTATCCTGGATTACAGGCGGATTTGAAGTGGTAAAACTCGTGATAGGTGGCATTATTCTCAGTGCGTGGCGGAAATAAGCCAAAGACACTGGAAAAGAACATATCAACAGGAGTCAACCCGAATGTCTTTGGCAAGTCAAAGACATTCGGGTTGATTCCTGTATTGACTTGTTGTTCAGGACAAGGAATTACTCTTTTTCTTTGTACTGAATCAGCAATGCCCAGTCCTTCTGGGGGTCTTCTGGTGGCGCACTGACTGAGATTGTTCCATTCCTATCATTCAGATTGGCTTCTTGTCCTGGATATTTCTTTCCTGTTCGGGGGTTGTACCAGAGTTCCTCATACCTTCCTAAAGCTGTTGGAAGCTGTATGGTATAATTTCCCCATTCCACAAAATAGATGAGATAGATTCCCTTCCGAGGGTGTCCGAACAGCCAGGGGCCTTTCGGCTCCATAAGCTCGTCCATTGCCTCCATTTCCCAATAGGGAATCTCGTCGAACAGATCTATTGCAAACCGTGTCTGGTCCCACATATTCTCTCTGCTTCTCCAGTCTTCACAAGCCAAATCATTGCCTTCATACCTCGCCCCAAAATACCACTCTACCCCCGCCGCACCAGCCATGAGGCTTCCCCACAAAACCTGCTGTCTGATGGTATCATGATTCGGATTGATCGCATCGGGCATCACACCGGTATGCCATTGGCCGATTTCATCCATGCCCATGAGCCATTCATGATTGGCTTGTGCTGACAAGCTCCGCCATTTTCGAATTTCGGGATAGACATCTTCCCGATGATTGATTTGCAAGGACAGGCCGTCTAATTCCGGGTGCCCCAACAAATCTGTCAGAATTTCATCTTTCGAAGGAGGGGTGGAATGTGTATGAATCACGATGGGATGGTTGTACGGGTCATGGGTCTTGAGGTAGGTAGCCATGGCCTTCTGCTGCTCTGCGGTCTGTCCATCTGGCGAGAAGTTGGCTGGTCCATTTTCTTCTCCCAGATTCCAGACAAGGCCGAGATGATGCCCAAAACGTGCGATCAACTCCCGATAGTAAAGTTGACGTTCTGGCCCGGTATCCCCATCGTCGAGTAAACGTTCATTTTCTGTTTCCTGGGTCACCACATGCATCATCAGACCGAGGGATTCCATATGAGAAAAAACCATGTCCCACTGCGCCAATTTGCTACAATCAAATCGCATTCGCTCAGAATAATTGGTGTACGGCCAGACATCCTCCCCATCTCCCTTGATGTTCATTGTGAGAAAATAAACAGAATTCATGCCTGTTGAAGCAAGATAATTCAAGGCTCCAATCATGCCTTTTCCCTTGCCATCCTGCCAGGTGGGATCACCGACTTTCCAATCTCCCACATGTGGCCTATAGGTATGCAAGCCTTCCGCGGCATTTTCGCCCTCTCTTGCCTGATATCCTTCTCCTCTTTGTGTCCCATCAAAGTCAGCATAGGCCAAAAAATTCTCTGGACTATCGGCTCCCCCTTTCATAACATACCTTCCTGAGCCCATATGTCGAAAATATCTACCTGTCTTTTCTATCCGGCCATGTAATCGAAAATCTCGACTTTCGCCTGTCGCCTCCGCCATTGGGCGTACCACAAAACTTCCTGTCGCATGGACCAGCTCAAGCGCTTCTCCCGCTTCTGGATCATCACTGATAGCAATCATAGACCCCTTTCTGAGAGAGGCAGAATAGGTCCAGGTGCCACTTTCATCTGGACTAAATTTCACTTGCCAAACATTGCCTTTTTCTGCACTTGTCTCCGCAGAATTTCCATCAGCAGCATAAAATCCTCGAATCAGGTAGGATTTGGCTCCCAATCGGAACTCAACTTCCAGGCGGTAATCTGTAAATGGATTGACCTCAGCCTGCTCCTCTGTATCAGGACCTTCGAAAGACAAGGTCAGGGGATGCCATTGCTGGTAAGATGACAGAGGATCGTGGCTACAAGAGGCGATGAATGTAAGAAGGATGAAATAGAAGAAAGGCAAAACCCGTGTCATGAGATTTTAGATTTTATGTTGATCCAAAAGCTGGATATATTGAAGATTGCGAATGTTACCAAAAGCTGATCCAAACGCCAAATTCTCCATCCATACACTTGCCTTTTTCTTCTATGTATCCTAATTTTCCTTATATGGATTTGAAATATTTACTCTTACTCACACTCCTTGCATTGATCTGTTTCGCCCATACTCAGGCTCAAAGCGGGTACTATGTCACCGCTGAGGGCCAACGCTTAGATAAGATCAAACTCCGCAATCAAGGACCAATTGTCAACGCCAAGGAATGCCAACAAATCCTGAGCGAATTTGACAATCTGACGCTTCTGCCACAACAGTTAACAGAATATGGCTTCAATATGGCCCATGTCTATCACTCCAAAATGATCATCATTGAAGAGGAACCGACTCAGGTATTTCTCCGGTTGTTGGTGGATGGAAACATGCGGTTATTTTATTATTCAAGCAAATGGAGAAAGCGGTTTTTTGTAGAAAATGAAGAAGGAGGCTTGATCGAAATTGTAGAGTTCGATCCTTCTGATGATTCATATGATTTCAAACAAGCACTCCGAAGCTTGTGTCGTGATTGCGTGCCTGCAGTTGAAGCGGTTGACGAGGTCAAATTTAGTCAGGCGTCTTTATCGAGATTTGTCGAAAAATTCAATGCTTGTGATGAGCGGCCCTTGCCCAAGCCTCATTATGGGACTTTTGTGGGATGGAATCTTTCCACTCTTGTTGCAGGTCATGCTGTCAGTATGCAGATTCTACAAGAAGCAGAATTTTCTTATGATGGCACCTTCACTGTTGGCGGATTTGTGGACCTCCCAATCCCCGCCCGCAATTTATTTCTTCATGTAGAAGCTTATTATAGTTACTCAGATTTTTGGTATGAGAAAATCACTGAAAATTATGATACGGATGTGGTCGTGAACCTCAGCTCCATCAGTCTACCCCTGATGTTGAGATATACTTCTCCCAATAAGAAAATCCGACCTTTTTTCGATGTGGGTCTGACCTTTGCTCGTTTTCTCAAAAATAACAGTGGAATCCAGCAATCGGCCTTGCAAAATGGGGATACCTTAAGCACCTATATTATCAATGAAGAACCCATCTTTGATAATTTTCAGATTAGTGCGGGCATTGGCGGAGGGGTGTTGGTTCAACTCAACAACAAACTGGCAGTTTTTGCAGAAGCTCGTTTTCACAATTTCTCCATTTGGGTGCCGACCAAGCAACGATTGTTCAGACGGGAGATCATGTTCCAGGGTGGTCTGAGATTCTGAGGGAAATATGTTGCACAATTTCAGGTAGGATGGTCCCACTTGAGCCCTGTAGAAAAAACCCATTGCCACTTTTTTCTGCGGAACGTCCAAACACATTCGGGGCGATATTGATATCAATCAGCGGAACCTCTCGCGATAAGACCACCTCTACTACACGGACAGGAAGGGTCGTTGCACCAGAGGTTCCAATGGTGATCAGCAGTCCTGTCTCCAGTGCTTGTTTCATTGAGCTTTCGAATCGATAGTAGTCTTCGTCATAATACTCATCAAACCACAATATATGTGGTCGAGTCCAGTCTCCGCAATACGGACAAGTAAGGATTCTTTTTTCCTCTTCTGTCAGATCAGTCTCCCGACTTTTGTCTCCAATTCCATCGGGAAAGGGAAACAGCTCCCGTGTACATCCTTTGCTACATCTTACATACTCCAGGGTTCCATGAACCAGATAGGATCGCTCGAGACTATTGCCTGCTCTCAGGTGCAGACCATCGACATTCTGAGTGATGAGTGTGAAGCGGTCTCCAAAGATTTTTTCCAACTCCACGATCGCCATATGACCGGCATTGGGAGAGGATTGATGGCACACTGTCCTCCGAAATAGATACCACTTCCATACCTCTTCGGGTTGTCGTCGGAACATATGAAAGGTTCCGATTTCCTGTGGTTGATAATTTGTTGAACCAATCTGCCAATAGCCTTCTTTTCCTCGAAAGGTAGGGATACCGCTCTCGGCAGAGACACCAGCACCGGTAAGAACCGTAATGGGAAGACCGCTATCATAAAAGGTATTCAGGCAATGTTTGAGTTGGTCAGGCAGCATACATGGAAATTACGCAAGCTCCCTCATAAACTCAAATTCAAGCCTGGCCTCTGGCCCTGTTTTGGTTGATAACCTGATATCCGTATCCAGCAATGGCTTCAGCAGAACAGGTGGGCGGGGTAAGATCATGCGCCACATGCTCAGGAATAAGTTGGGCTTGCAAGACAAAAGAATTCTCTGATGTACAGAGGGTATGAATCCCGATTTTATCACTGGCTGAACTTTTGTTGAGTTCGTGAGAAAATTCCAGTAACAGTGCCTGGGTTTCAGAATACATCTCTTCCAACTCCACAGACATAGTTTCGGGTTTGGCTATCACATTGAGGATTTCTCCTTCCCCCGTCTTGATCATATCCCTAAAAAAATACTGGTTGATTTCCATCAGAGTAGCAATATTGAAAGGAGAAGCAACAGCACTTTCCTCCCACATATCAACATTTCCGGAAGTATCATGAAACTCCAGGACATTGATCAACAAGTCAATTTCACCCGATTTTCCATTGAACTGATTGTACAACAAGATATCGGTATAAATATTCTCGGCTGAATCGGGAAAAGACAATTTCTCTTCGCTGACGTATACATCGAATTCCGAAGGATCAGAAGAAGAGACTTGTCCAAGTTCCTTTCGAATGGCAAGCAAATCATCTTCACGTTCATCGATTAACATCAGATTTTTCCAATCTTTTGCAGCCAATTTGGCGAATTCCCGCCCTATGCCACTCATTCCTCCGATGATGAGTGCTTTTTTGTCCATACAATTAAACTCCTGCATAACAGTTACATAGCCTTACATCCTATCAAACTTTTATTAAGACGGGAAGATGTCATAAAGGTCACCGTATCAGTCTCTCTAATTGTAAGAAAAAATATGAGATTGGCTGTTGAATATCCCTATAAAGGCTCTAATTTTGGCAGAAATAAAATGTTAGTCTTGATAAAAATACTACCTTCATGAACCATAAACCTACCTGGGAACATCCCTACGCTTCTCCAGAGATTTATCAAAAAAGAGTTGCCTATTTCAGCATGGAATTTGGCATCGATCATATTTTCAAAATCTATTCCGGTGGCCTCGGATATCTGGCAGGGTCTCACATGAGAAGTGCCTATGATTTGAAACAGAATATGATTGGTATAGGCATGCTGTGGAAATATGGCTATTACGACCAAATGCGAGATGCCAATAGCGATATGAAGGTCTTGTGGCGAGAACGGTACTATACCTTTCTTCAAAAAACAGATCTCCTGATCCCAATCAATATCCACGGCAAGACTGTCAAGGTTCAGCCCTGGTACTTATCACCGGAGGTATTTGGCACGATTCCAATGTATTTTCTCACCACAGATATCGAAGGAGAAAATGACTATCTCTCTCAAACGATCACGCATCGCCTCTATGACAACAATGCACCTGCCAGAATCGCCCAAAGTATGGTATTGGGAATCGGCGGGATCAAGTTGGTAGAAGCATTGGGAGGAGCGGACATCTATCATATGAATGAAGCCCATGCCTTGCCATTGGCCTTCCACCTTTACCAAAAAGAAGGCAATGTCGATAAGGTACGGGAGCAAGTCGTGTTTACTACCCATACTCCAGAACGAGCAGGAAATGAAGAGCGGAACATTCATCTGTTGAACAAAATGGGATTTTTTAGCGGCGTCCCTGTCGAAGAAGTCCGAGACATAACAGATACCCAGGGGGACAGTTTTGGATATACTCCGGCAGCACTGTCTCTCTCCAAAATCGCCAATGGGGTCTCCCAACTTCATGCAGAGGTATCCAATGATATGTGGGCAGGAGTAAAAAAACGTCCGTCGATCATCGGCATTACCAATGCGCAGAATCAAAAATACTGGCAGGATGCAGACATGAAAGCTGCGCTGGAGGCAGATGATGATGAGGCCCTATGGGCACGAAAAAGGGAGTTGAAAGAGGATCTCTTCCGCTTTGTTGCGGATCAGACGGGCAATCTGCTTGATCCTGATGCCTTGACCATCGTATGGGCCCGTCGATTCGCAGCCTACAAGCGCGCAGACCTTATCATGCGCAATCTGTCAGCCTTTTACGAGCTCATTAGCCAGACCAACTATCCGGTGCAGATCATCTGGGCAGGCAAACCTTATCCGCTGGATGATTATGCTGTGGATCTCTTCAACCGCCTTCGACAAATGACCCATCTCAGCAAAACTGCTACCATTGTTTCTGGCTATGAGATGGACCTCTCTGCCCTCCTCAAAAAAGGATCAGATGTATGGCTCAATACGCCTCGACGTCCCAGAGAAGCCTCTGGCACGAGTGGCATGACAGCTGCAATGAATGGCTCTGTCAACCTGACTGTCAATGATGGCTGGATTCCTGAATTCGGAAAGCACGGCCATAACTCATTTGTCATTCCCGAGGCAGACCTCTCACAGCCTGTTGAGGTGCAGGATGATCACGATTATGAGCATCTGATGCAAATTCTCAATGAAGAACTGTTGCCAACCTATTATGACAACCGAAAAGAATGGATGCGAATTGTCAAAAATGGCATGAAAGAGGTCGTTCCATTCTTTGATTCGAATAGAATGGCAGATGAATATTATACGCGTCTGTTCAACTATTCACCTGTTCCTGTCCTAAATGGGGCCTAGGGTCAGCTCGTCCTGATATTGATTCAGAATGGAAATAATAAAGGCGATGTGCTCGTTGGGATCTACTCCCAGCAGTTCAACGCCTTTTTCAATTTCGTCTCGCTCTACTTTGGCGGCAAATTTTTTGTCTTTGAGTTTCTTTCTCACAGATTTTGGCTTCATGCCTTCTATGCGCGTTGGTCGCACCAAGGCCACTGCGATAATGAAGCCTGTCAACTCATCACATGCCAGCAAGGCTTTATCCAGGGTCGTATCATAAGAGACGCCCCATTTGGTATAGTGTGCTGAGATTGCATGGGCGATCTTCTCCTCTCCAGCTTCCCGTAGCTGATCGACAATCACCTGAGGATGTTGGTCTGGGTATTGCTCATAATCAGCATCGTGCAGGAGACCAGCAATGGCCCATTCTTCAGGATCTTCGCCATACTTCTCAGCATAATGACGCATCACCAAAGAGATACTCAGACAATGACGTCGCAGGCTGGGACTTTGCACCATGCGATGCAAGATATCTGTAGCTTCAGCAAAGGTCATGCAAATCCAGTTGTGCCACCAAAGTTTGGCGGAATTTGAATTTCTTTTTCAGCAACCCGCACTTCTCCATGTACCCGTTCATACTTATCCAGGTTTTCCTTCATGGCCAGCATCAGGCGTTTGGTATTTTGGGGAGTCATGATGACACGTGCCCGAACTTCTGCCTTGGGCGTTCCGGGAATCACTTGAATAAAATCCAGGACGAATTCTGAGTGGGAATGAGAAACGACAGCCAAATTGCTATACACACCTTTGGCAAGGTCTCCCGGTAGTTCGATATTCAGCTGGTTAGGGTTGGTCTTTTTTTGTTCTTCCATTTGAGGGGGCTACAAATTAGTGATATATCTGATTCAGGAAATCTCCACAATGATCCAAAACAGTTCCATGTCTTTGTGTTGACGTACATGAAGCAGAGAATGCACGAAAGTACGAAAATCCCCTATTTCCTCAATAGCACATTTGCCTGGAGTTTGACAAAGGGTCGAAAGTGAAATTGATGATTGGTGAGGACTTCTTCCCGATAGTTGGCCGAAAGTGTGGTAAAACTCTCAATTTCTTTGAAGACAAAATCCTGGGACTGAATTTGCCACCACACAGAGAATTCCAGCGAGCCAGGTCTCCGATGGATAAATCGGAGGCCTGTCACCGGCCCCGTTTGATGGTTGCGAATGTGCAGATTGATCGGGGTAAGGATATTCTGTAAGCTGATCATGGAGGTATTGAGATGTCGAATCTGACTGAAGTGTTTGTATCCCAGATCGAGCTGTAGCCTTGCAGATTCCCATTTGGTGGGCCACTGCCAGTGATTCAGTTGTTCTGCTATATAGGTGAATGTCGTATCCAGTGGAGATTCTGCAAAGGCTTCCCAGTTGAGATATGACACATGCAGTTCTCTTCTATACAGGTTCAACTCCATATCCAGATTGGGCTTGGGTCGGTACTTGAGATTGAGACGGCTTTCCATGTTGCGGGTAGACCGATTGGTGAAGTTTCGATCTTCAAAATCCTTCACATGGTAGGTCACATACACCAGCTGTTCTCCTTTCATACTCAATTGGTCCAGAATGTCCCAGCGATAGGAGAAATCCAGACGGAGAGAGCGTTGTGTATAATTATCCTGGCTTCGCTCGCGCAAGAGGAAAGCATATTGACGCACACTACTGATCAGTTTGTATCGAGTCGAAAAGCGCCTGGACCAGCTGGCTCGCCACTCGGTACTAAGACCATAACTCAGTTCATCATGATCATCAAAGTTCTCTTCTGAGGGCGAATCATATTGCACATAGCGGTTGGAGCCGATCAGGGCCAAAGAATGCTTGGGGGCGAGCTGGTGCCGAACTGTCAATTCCAGACGGTTGAGTCGCCGAAAATAATCTTTTTGACTTTCTCTTTCCCGAAGTCGATCATACTCTCTAGGTATCAAGCCTTTCGAATTTTCCAACTCATAAGCGCGACCCAGATTCTGGTATTCATAACTGAAGAGTCCTTTTGTCTTGGGGGTGGAAAATGACAATTTTTGTTTGGTATAAAACTCAACCTGATTGAAGAGGAGATCATTGAACTCCACCACATTTCCTTTCAGCACATCATAATCGAAGGCTCTACGAATAAAACTGGCTTGATTGTGTGATTCCCAGAACACTGCTGGCAGAATCCGATATTGCAATCCCACATTTCCCTCAATGGTATCTGACTTGATCCGTTCGATAGATTGACTTTTGTAATCATCCATCTCATTACTGCCGCCATGTAAGCCAAGGACCAGACCAGCATCCTTGCTGAAGGACTTGGACCATTCTGTTCGGAAATTGATGTTGCGCTGGTGTCTGGGAGATATATATTTGGTGCGGGCAAGTAGGCGGGTTTCCATCAGCAATCCATCCCCAAAATCATATCTGCTTCTCAACAATAAGGCAGGAGTTACTCCCTGGTCCAGAATCTGGGTTCGATAATCCCAGCTATACCCTATCAGAGGCGTTAGGCTGAGGTGCTTCCAGGGTTGGTATTTGACTCCTGCATAGAGGCTATATCGTTGATTGCGTGTATTCCAAAACTGATCACTCTCCAGCCAGGACGCCAATTCCAGTTTGGGCCCTAGTTCATAATACTGCCTGACATTGGTCCGCACATAAAATTGCACAATAGGGGCTGTCCTACGTCTGGTGTTGATGATATTGTCAACATACACATCCGTTTCCAGCCTATACTTGCCCTTCTGAATACGATAGGCCAGATTCAGTTGTGTACTGAATGTAAAGTTGTTTTGCCTGTTGAAAGACAGCTGTATGGCAGATTCTGGTTCTTGTAGCAATTGGAGTTGGGCAACAGCAGGAAAACATAGGAAAATTCCTAGCAGGACGAAGATCGATCGTAGGCATTCAACTGCTCTCACAAAGGAAAGGTAGACAATTTTTGGGAGGTGTGGGAGGGAAAAATGAGGGGATCGGAAGAAAACAGAGACGGGCAGAAAGTAGCACGGAATCCAATTGTGCCATCTTTCTACCCGTCTATCCAATGATTCCTGTTCAGAAGCCTTCTTTACAAATCGAAAAAAGCGTCAAGGAAGGTGTCGGGATCAAATGGATCAAATTCCCGATCCAGAGTGACGCGACTTCCCTCTCCCTTGTCATAGAAAAACAGGAACTCTCCGTTTATATGATTTTTCAGGAAGCCTACTCGTCCAATGTCTGGAAGCGGTTGGCTTACCTCTTCGAATCCATCTCTCAGGTCAGATATGCGATCAAATTCTGGCTCCAACTGGTCAAAAATCGCTTTCGCATCCACATAGCCTTGATACGCAACTGGAATATCAGATACTTTACTGGCAGCCTGAGACAATAAGGCTACTTCTGAATTCGAGAGCACATCGATATTATATTCCGCCAAATTGACCGTAAAGCTGCCAGTGGGGTTGTTGACACAGGCATAATCCAGAGGCCATGGAAGGTCTTGCTTCACGCAAAATCGATTGAACGTTCTGGAACCAGTCAGTTGTCTTTTGCCAATGAGGGCTTGTAAGGCTGCCTTGATTCTTTGGCGGCTTTGGTCATTGTCCACTGAGACCGCAACAGCCGCATCCAATTCATCCAGAATGTCCCGATACTCATCTGCGACATCTTCAATCCAGGCGTTGATTTGTGTCTGGACAGGTCCACGGCTACAACTGCTACATTTCAGACGATCTGGAATCCGGCTGGCTGCTTCGTTCTTTCCCTTTTGGACCCCCAGATCGATTTGAGTTCGGGCATAGGCAGTGATCGAAGGGATTTGCTCTCGTAGTCCATCCAGCCCCAATGCAAGTTGGTAATTCTCAAATGCACTTTGATAGTCGATCTGGACTTCTTCAATCTCCTCCAGACGCAGTCCCAATCGCTCAATGATGTTTTGACGCAGATTGTTGGCAAAGCTTGGTGGGAGTCCTGTACTCAACTCCGTCTCTCCTTCCCGGATCGCTGCTCGCATGTCAAATGTATTGTCTCCCAAGGTGTATGCACGCGTAAAGGAGAACTCTTCATCGGTGATCCTGGTGGTGGTGGAGACGGCATTTTCTCCTGATACAACGGACATTCCCGACGGCAATTCAATCCCGTAGCTGGTTTCCATCGATAGGGCAAATTCTCCATTGTCGGAATTGATATAGCCAATGACTTCTCTGGTATTGATGGGTTTCAGTGGAATGATTTCTGGCCACCAGCCACCATAGGCATCAGTGATTCCCCTCAGATAGGCTCGAAGGCCAGCTCCACTGGTTCCGCCCTCGACGGAAAATCCTACACTGGCTTGTCCCATCGGCAAAGACATGACCTTGAGAGAGAGGCCCGCTGATCCATTGAATCCAGCTTGATAGCCAACATTGAAATCTGATTCGAGAAAATTGTCAGTAGCCAGGGTCGCGTCTATGTCTTTGTTTTGTACCAGCAAGCCTTCCAACTTGAGGAGACCTTTGTAAGTAAATGCCTGATATCGAAGACTTTTTCCCAAAAAATCCTCAATCTCTCCTGTTACTGGCAGATCTGCTTCGAAGGTCAATTGTCCCTGACTGGATTTCCCAATTGCCTTTCGACCAATCAAGCCACTTCCATAGTCGACATAGCGCATGGGATCACAGAGATCAATCAAGTATATGATCTGCCCCAGATTCAAGCTAAAACTCAGACTTTCGCTTGCATGGCTACTCCCCGGAGCGCACAATCCCAGATTCAAATCGCTTCTCGCAGCAAAAATGAAATATTGCCGCTCCTCTTCCAGATCGATTTTCAAGTCATATTCTGCATTGATATAGGCACCAGAGTGAAAAAAGACATCTACCTTGAAAAGATCATCAGGATTCTCAGGGGCACCGATGAGAAAACAACTTTCCTGTTCTGGCAGTTTGACTCGGCCGCTCAGACCAGCAAAGACACTGTCGGAATTGAACTTGATGTTGGCATCCTCCACTTCAAGGACCAATTGGTCACATCCCAATTCGAAAGTCAGTTTGCCTGATCCTTCATAGCCGAAGCCATCGATGACATCATTGCTTGGGACAAAATTTCCATCTGGTTTGATACTTTCATTATCCAAAGCTGTCTTTTCTGGCGGGAAATAAGGATTCTCAGGATCACTCACTGAGCAAGGCACACAGTCTGGATACATGCCACACTCGTCAGCTTCACACAGATGCTCAGGCTTACAGGAAGTCCAAATGAGTAAGGACACAAGCAAGCACAAAAAAAGATAAGGTCTCAGGGTTCTCCAAATGGTAGGGACAAGCATCAGTTGATTTTCTTGAGCGTTCATTTCTTGATTTTTTGTTGGTTTGTTATGTTAGATTGCTCGTTGATGCCAGGAAAAAGAAAAAGGTTACCCTCAGTGTTTATTTTTTTTATAAGTCAAATTCTTCACCTGCCAAAGTCACGACCGTTCAGGAAAGTCAGCAGAAATCAATTGAATATGAGTCAACATCTGTTTTTTTATCTGGGTATGAGTTTTTTGATGATGCACGAGATGGATGCCATCAGATGTCGAGAGTGGCGAATTTTTCCAGGGCTTTCCTACCTGAAAGATCAATGGGGGTTTCCGATATTTCTATTTGCCCATATTCCGCTGTTTTATTGGATATTTGCTGAACTAGCTAGTTCTCAGACAGAGGGTTTTATACGGGGATGGAACTACTTTTTCCTCATTCATTTAGGACTTCATCTCTTGTTTTTGTTTCACCCAAAGAATGAATTCAAGGACTGGATTTCCTGGTCGATCATTGGCGGAGCAGCACTATGTGGAGCACTGGATCTATTGTTGAGCTAAGCAGGGGGACTGAATGAAGGTTAAGGATTCATGGGGGTCAATTGCACCAAGAAAATCGAACAACCCTCATTGCAATTGATATGGAACATCGCGTATACATTTATACATTGGACCTGATAGATTCTTCACTTTAGAAGGCGTTTTTCTGCCCTTTAGACGTAACGCGTTTTTCTGCCCTGATTCCATCCCGCAAACGCGCCACGTCCAGGCTTATTAGCCGGAAAAATTGGGAGCAGAGCTCAGGGAATGAAAAAAGAATCAAACGGAACAATTCATGCGGTCCAAAGTATAATACAGGGTTCTTTATTCACGCCAATATTTCATGCAAGAACACTGGAATCATAACAATCACTTTCATTCTCATCTGCTGAGGCAGATCGATCGCCCGATGAAGATTGGGCTCGATATTGGCTGCGGTTCTGGCTCATTCACAAGAAAATTATCCGCTTATTGTGAAGAAGTAATTGGCATTGATTCTGATCGACACGCCATTGAGAAAGCAAAAAAAGGCACCAATCTAGCCCGTAATGTGCGCTTTGTTCATCGTGATTTTGGTGAGATGGATATCGCCCCCCATTCGATTGATCTGATCAGCATGATTGCCTCGATCCATCATATGGAGTTATCGACAAGTCTTCAAAAGATCCAGCAACTCCTCCGACCGGGAGGGTTGTTACTGGTACTGGGATTGTATCGAGAAGTTTCTTTCATGGATTTGGTGTATAGTTGTTTTTCCTTGCCAATAGATGTGGTCTGCAAATTCCTGAAAAACGGGCAACTCTCAAGTCCCATGCCTTACGACATGAAAATGACCTCACCGGCTCTCAGTTTTTCTGATCAACAGCAACTGTTCCAGTCCATTCTCCCCACCTCCAGGGTCCAGCGGCATTTGTTGTGGAGATATTCGGCCATTTGGAGAAAAGGAGAGCCGGAATTTGAGGAATTGCTCTAAGTTTGACTTTAGTCATTTTTCAGAAGGCAAAACTGCCCTGATTGTTTTATAATGGCTTTTTTTTATTATTTGACTTCGTCTTTTGGGCATATTTAGAGGTCGAAGTTAACTATTAATCTGGGGCATTTGGATATTCTTTTTTCTAAGCCAATCAGTAGCCTTTTGAAAAATTCACAATGGCTAAAGTCAAACTTAGGGACATGAAAAAAATTAGAGGTAACTTTTGCGCGGAGATTTTGTACCAGCTCAAGGAAGACAAATCGAGGTAGGTGGGCCAATCGAGATGTTTCTGAAGCTGAGATGGTGCAAAATGAAGATCCCGTAATTAAAGGGATCAGCAAAGGTGCATAGGTATTTTTTTGGCTGTTCCTTAACACCTACCAAGCCTTGATTTTGACCAAAGCCGAGATAAAAAGCATCCAAACCAAATAATTACGATAGTTGAAAAAACATTTAAACCAATAACATATGAAAACACAAGCCGAATACTACCAGCAGCACCAGGCACTTACAGATGATGAGTTGATCCACGAATATCGGGGCATAAACGCCTATTGCACCGTCCGGGAAAATGGCTATGAGGGTCCGACTCGACCTAATGTCTTTGAAGAGAAAAAAGCCCTGGAGCAATTGCTGGAAGAACGAGGATTAGAAAAGCCTGAAATGGTCTTTGGTGATATCTTTAGGCTAGAATTGCCATCTGAGATGGGGAGTTCTGAGGCAGAGCAAAGAAGGAGGCTTCCTGAAGATGTCAAAACAGAGCAAAAGTCCACAATCTTTGGAGAGGAAGTAACTATTGAAAAAGATTTCCTCAACAAAGGGATCATTCAGATTGTCCTCGGTTTGTTCCTGGCCTTCATTGGGATTGGCTTGAGCCTGGATATGAAAGGATTTCTCTTTTATGGGGCAATCTTTGGAGGAATAGGGCTAATCGTGCTTGGGGGGATGAATATTCATTCCTACCGACAATTGAAGTAATCCTTTTAGAATTTGCAAACAGAATGGAAGCTGTTGAAATAGGGATAATGTAGTTGATGGAACCCTCCAAAACAGTGTATCATTATCCAGATAGTTTGATCTTGGCCTCCAACTGTTGCAATAGATTTGATGAGTATTTTGTGAGAGCCGACTGATAAGTAGTCAAGCAGAATGGTGAAGGTATGGGGTATAGAGGTATAGGGGGAATAAGGTATTGGTTGTCAGCGAATTGATCCAAGACAAAAATACCGGATTCATTTTGCTCTAGTATTAAGAGACTCTTTGACCTTGGCCATTTTGAAAACAAAATTATCCTTCATTCCAGCCTGTAGTTGGCTTTTTTGAATACATGAACTTCGCCATTTTGGGGTGATGTTGATTCATTCTAAGTAAGTGGACACATGTATATTTGGTCATCATCTTCCACCCTCTCGCTCTCCCGCCAGCGGGAGACATTAGCCCACAGGGCCAGGAATC
>JBCCGK010000158.1:0-20605 GCA_039029315.1 Bacteroidota bacterium
ATGGCTCTGATTCAATATCGAAATGAAAAACAAATCAAAATCAACTGGCAATTTTCTATCAAAACCGCGAGAACTAAACTCATTAAAAAATACCAAAAGGTGAATAATCTAAATGTAGAATGTAAATAAACTTATGTTACAGTGTACTAGGTCCAGAGAAATAAATTAATCTATCACCCAAGTTTCCCTGATGCGAGCTTCTTGACGAAGCTCGTATTCTTTTTTGGACTTTCCCTTACCCCTCATTCGGCGAAGGCATATTTTTTCGTATCTTTCTTTCTCATTTTTCAGATCCGATCCTCACATCATTTATGGAAAATGGCAATCAAAAAGATCCTAGAGATAGTAGAATTGTTGTTGGCAATGGCGGTGGCAGGACATTTTTCTATTCTTCAGTATCCTTCCTTTGCCTGATCATGGATACAAAACGACCTGAAATACGAGAAAGACTCCTACGAACAAACCTCCTTCGATACGTGAATATGCGAACCCAAACCTCCCTCATTTTTTTGTCTTGCTGTTTGTTTTTTCTCTCCCAACTCCCTGCGCAGAATCAAAATGTTCAGGCCAATATCAGGGACTGGAATCTCATCTCTACAGACAATTTTGATATTTATTATCCGGATTTACATCAAGGAGGGGCACTCATTACGGCTCGTTTTGCAGAAAGGGCCAGATTTGAATTAGGGGTATTGTTTGATTACAAACCTGAATCGAGATACACCATAATTTATGCCGCGGATGCACAAACCTTGCTGGCTTCAAATTTGACCTTTGTCAAAAAGGATCATAATCCAGGTGTATTTCATCTGCCGGATCGGCATGGAATCGTCATTCATCCAGAGACAAGCAGGGATCTGTATGTGAGCGTAAAACGCGAGGTAGCTTCCCTGATTTTGAAGGATTTCACCTATGGGACCAAACTGGGAACGACCTTCCAATCCCAGCTCCTCTTGTATGATGCCCCCTGGTTCCAGCAAGGATTGTCAGAATTCGTGGCCTCTGGCTGGACATATGAAGATCAGATGATCATCAACTCCATCCCTGTCGATGATCTCATGGAACTGGCATTGGAAGGGGATAAGCCTCTGAACAGATTGGTAAGAAAATCCATCTGGCACTTTATCACTCATGAGTATGGAGAACAAAAAATATCAGAAATCATCTATCTGGTGAATATTTCTCACTCCATAGAGTCAGGAATCATCTCTGTATTAGGAGTCAATCTCAATACCTTGACTGCCAGATGGAAAGAATTTCTCATCGTCCGAGCAGAAGCACAAATGAAAAATCGGGTCAATGTGCAGGAGATTTCCTCTGCCATCAATATTCCGATAGAAGATGGAGAAAATCTGATCGCTTATTCCTATCATGCAGGTCAAAGGCAGATCGCTATGTATCTTGTTCGGGGAGAGAAACATACGATTGAATTGTATGACC
Source organism: Bacteroidota bacterium (assembly GCA_039029315.1). Lineage (GTDB taxonomy): Bacteria > Bacteroidota > Bacteroidia > J057 > J057 > JBCCCJ01. The sequence goes on from JBCCGK010000158.1 coordinate 1,441, forward strand.
TTTCTACCAAAAAGCGGACACCTACCTCTGTGAAATTCAGGGCTGGCAGACAAGATGCCGAGACCTTCGCCATTCATGCCAGCATGGCCTGGGACCCTAATGGTCAAACGCTCGTGAGCACCATTTGGAAAAACAAATCCTATGAATTGGTCTATCTGGATAGCGAAACAGGCACACACACAAGTGTGGCCTTACCATCAAAAATCAGTCGGGTTCAGCACATCAATTGGTCCTCTGATGGAAGTCAGTTACTTCTATCAGCGCTCAATTCCTTGTCTGGAACCTATGATCTCTACCTCTTGCCGCGTGAAGGAGCAGAACTCTCGCCGCTGACCGAAGATTCCTTTGACAATCTTGATCCTAGCTGGGGGCCTGACAATCAAACCCTCTACTTCAGCTCCAATCGAGATAGTTTGGGGATCGCAGTGGAAGGTCAGCAACTCAATGGATATCAAACCAATTTTGACCTCTATCGATTAACCTTACAAAATGGGAATCCCTCATCTATCACAAGAATCACACATACCCCTTCCCTGAGTGAGAGAAGTCCCAATTGGACCATGGAGAACTCTCTCACCTATCGATCAGATGCAGTTGGTATTGTGAATCTGGAAGAATTGACAGAACCTCAAGAAAAGGGCTTCCCGACGGTCGCGCACATCAGCGACCTGTCTATAGGCCTACAGGCCTTTCAGCAAGCGGAAGATATCATTGCCATGACGGTTCCTGTCAATGGATATCCACAATTATATCTGGTTCCACTCGAAAGTCTTCGGTCCCCCTATCCTCCCTCTCCAACCTTGCTCAGATTACAGTATGAAGTGGTGTTCGAAACCCAACAGGAAAGTCTTCGTCGCAAAAAAGAACTTGAAGCATTGGAGGCAGAGCAAGCAAGCATCGATGCGCTGGAAATAGAAGAATTGGAGCAAGATCAGGATTCCCGGACCCCTGAAACAGAAGTAGAGGCAGAAGAGAAAGAGGAAAAGCCAAAGGCACGCTATTATATTTTCGATGAAGAGGAAGATGATTATGAAGCCCCACCAAGCAATCCAATTGTGGAGACAGAGGATCAATTCCTGCCTGAAGATAGAATCATCTCAACAGTATTTGGGAAACAGGCCCCTCCTGAACTGAAGGACATCCGGGTGGGCGGCTCTCAGACAGCCCGCTCTCCCTGGAAGGTTTCCTCCATTGGATTTGGCTTACAATATGATCCCATTGCCAAGTTGGGACCAGAATTTACGCTACAAGCAGTCGATCTCTTTGGCAACCACAAAATCGATTTTCGCACCTGGCCCTCCATCAACCTTCGGAATTCTGAAACGGTGATCAAATACACCTATCAGAAACGCAAAATAGACTTTTTCATTGAAGCAGGCCATCGTGCAAGACGTATTCGTCAGACTGGCGTCGTCCAGAGTGATTCGCTGATCTTTAGATTTGATCGGACCTATGCAGATATTGGGATCATATATCCATTCTTGCCATACTTTGAGTCTTCTCTTCGTGTGGGCTTCTATCGGACAGACAGAAAAGACCAGCAACTGCTTCGCGCAACCCTCCAAAATGCCCTGGATCACCTTGTTCATGCCAAAGTAGACTTCACCCTGGATCGGGTAAGAGAGACCAATGGCTATCAATACAAGGGGGTATATGGACAGGCAGGCTTTGAGAGTTTTTATTCCCTGGCACAAAAAGGGATTGCTTTCAACCGAGCCAGACTCGAACTGAAACACTATCACAAACTTTCAGGTCCTATTGTGCTGGCAACTCGCCTTGCCTCCTCAATTAGTGCTCCCAAGAGCCTCAAACAATTCTACATGGGAGACACCAGGCGACGATTACACCGGCCCATCATCTTCCAAAACCGAGAGAGAAATACCCGTGTCCAGAATCAAGTTACAGATACTTCTCTGCATGCAATTCATTTTCTCGAGTTTGTGGCACCTGTTCGAGGATTTTTGCCCAATACAAGAAATGGTTCCCGCTATGTCGCAGCCAATCTGGAAGTACGCATTCCTCTGACACGCATGGCGAAGCATTCTCTGCCAGCGAATCCGCTCTACAATCTCGAAATCATCCCATTTATTGATGCAGGTACTGCCTGGGAAGATGGAAATCCATTCTCTCAAAAGAAACCAACAGATACCCACTACATTGCCAGCGGACCAATTACAATCAAACTACAAACCCTCAAGAGTCCCTTCCTGATTGGGTTTGGTTCTGGTTTGCGGACAAATGTTCTGGGATGGTCAGCACGTCTGGATCTGGCATGGGGCATGGAGGATTATTCCATTCAAAGACCAATTTTCACCACCTCTCTTGCGAAAAATTTCTAGACACAGGCATTTGAGGGAACATTGATTGATTCGCTTGTCCTCCTATTCGTCCTTCTTTTTCATCATCCGTTGGCCGAGATGGCAACTCAGGCATCGCTTGGGAGAACAATAATGCTTATGTAATTGAATCAATCCCTGCGAATGAAAGGCATTTTCATTCCGAAATCCAAGCTTCTCCAAAGGTCTTGTCAGTCGATTGTTTTCAGCAGCTAATTGCTGCAAGCCTGTTTCGATCAACTCATAGAGATCTTCCCTCCCATGCGCCCGCTGATAGACAAAAGCAGCCGGAATCATGACATTGCTGACCAGAATCTCTTTCTGACTCGTTCCAAGAGATTTTTTGCGACGGACACTTGATTCAAAAAAGCGATAATGGGATCGCCAATAGTCCGAAACCGTAATGTCTTTCTGGAGAAAATGTGTCATGCCCTCTTTGCTCAATAGTTTGATCAAGGGTCGATGTTGATGCAGGAGTTGTGCTAATTGAGCCAGACGGATGGTCGGAAAGGAAGCGGGCCTCATTCGTCCAAATTTTAGCAAAACAGACTGAGGTCCATCCAGGCTATGTTTTTGTTGGAGAAATGCCCATTCTGAAGCAAGTTGTTGATAATAGCTGTCTGTTGAGGACTTAGTCTCCAGGCAGCCAATCCCACCGAACAACAAGGATTCCAGAAAGGGGAGGTGATGCTGGTAGTGCCGAATAATGCTGTAGGGAATGATCTGGGCCATTTGCAAAAAGGCATGCTGGTTGGCTGGTCCTGCCATATAACAAGCCAGACCTTGCCAAAGCCCTTCTTCCCAATCTGCACCATCTGCCAGGAATTCCTGTTGGAATTGCATGGCCTTGGTCTCCATTCGCTCGATCGTCAATCGATCGACCCATTGCTGTCTGAAAAATCTCGGAACAGTTGGGAGCAAAGCTGCACACGGAATCCGGCTTTCAGACAATCGAATCTGAGAGTAGGTATGAATGACTTCTGATGGAATATGTGGTTCGAGCACACACTCAGGGATGATTGTTCCATCCTGGCGCATGGCTGGACGCTTCCCGGCCTGCAATACTACATGCAGAATCGTGGCATTGTATTGCGGATCCAGATGATGCCCATGCCGATACCAGTCTTCTGCCTTCACATGAATCTCAACTTGCCCATGCCAGATCACTTGTCCAATCCGAAGGCTGGCTTGCAAAAAATCGGGCCCTTGATCCTGATTATGTATCCCCGGACGGATAAGCTGGATGAGGTCTCCCTGGCTTGTTCGCAAATCCTTGAGCCGAAAATTGAGCGTTTTCCATACAAAATGAAGAAAATCCTCCGGTAAGGCAGCAAACAAAGACATGCGCAGGAATTTAAGGTCGACCAACCATTTGTTCAGGAACCACGATTTTGTCAAATTCTTCAGAAGACAGGAAGCCAAGGTTCATGGCCGCCTCTTTGAGTGTGGTATTTTCAGCAAATGCAGTCTTGGCGATTTTGGCAGCTTTGTCGTAGCCGATATGGGTGTTCAAGGCTGTAACCAGCATCAGAGAATTGTGCAGGTTGTGTTCAATTCGAAGATGATTAGGCTCAATTCCTACCGCAAGCTTGTCATTGAAGGATTCACAGGCGTCCCCGATGAGACGGGCAGACATCAACAGATTGTAGATCATGACAGGCTTGAACACATTGAGTTGGAAGTGTCCGTGGCTCCCGGCTACAGAGATTGCTGTATCATTGCCTATCACCTGAGCGCAAGCCATGGTCAAAGCTTCTGCCTGGGTGGGATTGACTTTGCCTGGCATAATGGAAGAGCCTGGTTCATTGGCAGGGATATTGAGTTCGCCAATTCCACAACGGGGGCCTGAGGCCAGCAAGCGGATATTGTTGGCAATGGTCATCAGGCTCACTGCTACACGCTTCAAAGCGCCAGATGCTTCTACTATGGCATCATGAGCTGAGAGTGCTTCAAATTTGTTTTCTGCTGTAATGAATGGATGGCCGGACAGCTCTGCTATTTTTGATGCGACCATTTCTGGATAGCCTTCCGGGGTATTGAGTCCTGTCCCCACGGCCGTTCCTCCCAAGGCCAATTCCAGCAGATGCTTCAAGCTATCCCGAATTGCCTCCATTCCTCTCCTCAACTGGGTAGCATAGCCAGAAAATTCTTGTCCAACTGTCAAAGGTGTGGCATCCATCAGGTGTGTTCGACCAATTTTGACTACCTGCTGAAAGTTAGCAGATTTCTCTGCAAGCGTTGCTTCCAACTTCTGGATTCGTGGCAATGTCTGCTCGACTATCTGAGAATAGGCAGCAATGTGCATAGCCGTCGGAAAGGTATCATTGCTGGACTGAGATTTGTTCACATCATCATTGGGGTGAATCGGGCTTTTGCTTCCTTTTTCCCCACCCAAAATCTCAATGGCCCGATTTGAAATCACCTCATTGACATTCATATTGGTCTGTGTCCCTGAGCCCGTCTGCCACACCACCAATGGGAAGTGATCATCGAGTTTTCCAGCGATGATTTCATCACAGACCTTCCCAATGATCTCTGCCTTGTCTTGCGAGAAGCTTGTCAAAGCAGCATTTGTTTGTGCTGCTGCTTTTTTGAGGATCGCATAGGCTCGGATCACTTCAATCGGCATCTTTTGTCCCCCTATTTTGAAATTATGGAGAGATCTTTGGGTTTGTGCACCCCAGTATTTTTCCTGGGGGACCTGAATTTCCCCCATGGTATCTGTTTCGATTCGAAAGGCTTGTTCGCTCATGAAAAATGGAATTTTACTATTGGCACCGCAAGTTAGTTGAACAGTCCACGATTCACAACATCTATGAAAAACGGATGTAAGTCATCAGACTCACATCCGCCAAAAAAGATAAACATTTTTAGGGCTATTAATTCAGCTTGAGGTCATAATAATCTCCCTCAAACAGATAACTCAGCCAGAGTTCGTTTTCTGTCAGTCTTCGAATATCCATGTACAACAAGCGGGTTTCTCCAGAGATAGGATCTTTTTCATCAAAGGTCAACTTGATTTGCAGATTCAAACTGGTCAGTTCCCATGCAGCTCCGACAATAATGGGGTCGCCGATTTCGGGAGTAATGATCCAGGAAAATCGTCCATTCCGTTCAAATACCATGCTGTAGCTGGTGTATTGTCCGGTCTCATCCAAGTCATTTCGAAAAACTGATTGTGCGAGCCAGGTATTGACGACTCGTTCTTCCTTGGACCGAAGGCTAAAATTTGGGCCATCTTCGTATTTTCGGCAGGAGATTTGGCCAAAAGCTAATGCTAGTAAGATTATTCCCAAAATATATGTGCGAAACAGGGTCATAATTATGAGGTTGAATTCCAGAGTACTAATATACGAATCCTATCAGAGTTGGCAGTTTTTTCTTATTATACCGTAATTTAATGTAAACACCCTACTTTATGGCAGAAGAAATTCTCACGAAAATTTACAAGTATTGTACCTATCAGGAACGTTGTAAAAGCGAAGTTCGTAAAAAGTTGATTTCATTGCGCGCTCCGGAGGAAGATCTGGAGAAGATTCTTGCGCATTTGGAGCGAGAAAATTTCCTAAATGAAATGCGTTTTGCTCAGGCTTATGTGCGCGGAAAGTTTATTTATAAAAAGTGGGGAAGACAAAAAATACGTTATGAACTTCGTGGGAAACAAGTTCCAGAGGAGTTGATTGAACAAGCGATTGCCGAAGAGATTGATGAAGAATCCTATGAGATTTCTATGAGAAAATTGATCCGGCAACGAAAAAAGCAAATTTCGGATTTGAGTCCTTTCGAAAAAAAGGCACATTTGTCAAAGTTCCTGGCACAAAAAGGCTATGAAAATTCTGAGATGGCAGCAGTTATCAAGACCTTTTTAGAGGAAGAATAGTCCGTATGTTGAGAGATCTACACTCCTCCTTGCCCAAATGGCAGCACACATTTGCACAACCGACCCTGAAGTTGGAGGATGCCTTCTATTATTCGGACTTTCTCTCATTCGAAACACTTACTGAAATGGTCTGGTATTTATCAGATCGCTATCTGGGTGGCAGCGCCTTCCACATCCGCCTGGAGACCACAAATGGAGATACCTATCTGGCGCTCAAGTTCCGGGAGTTGCGGTATTTCTTTCAGCAGCAACGAAACAAGCTCTGGATGCTGGATTTGTATTCGGCAAGCTACGATGGCCAACAGTTATTCCTCCGATTGTGGTTTCATCCCCTCTCCAAAGACCCCAATGCGCATGTCCAGCTTGTCTCACAGTATGCGGAAGAGATTCTGGAAGTGATTCACCATACCATCAGCAAGGAGCCTCCTGCCAGTTCGGAGCAAGCATGCCTTCATCGATCTTATGTCTGTTCGCAAGCCAGATTTGATATTCTTGAATTGGTTGCAGCGACCAGATATATCTCAGAATATATGCTGGATGGCGTACATACTGTAGGATATCTGTCAACTTATTCTGGATTACAATTCTCAGGCTTGAGTCGATATCAGTTATTGCGACTTGTCCCAGAATACCAGGATCAACTGAAAGAGGTCTCCATCGGCATGCTTCGTTTGACCACCGGGCAAAGTGCCAGTGTGATCTATCGGTTCCAGGAACGACAAGGAAGGGGCCAGGTATTTCAAAGCATCATGTGGGGGGACCCATCTTTGCATAACCAACTTGCGAAGGAATTGGAATATCGGCTCAGACTCACCCGAAAATCCGTCATTCCAGATATTCTGCCTACCCCCTCTTGGGTCCTGGATTCTGGCCTGAATACCCTGCGCATGGACCCTCTTGGGCAAGGAATAAGTTCATGGGCAGATCGGCATGAGATTTCACTCTCGGCTGTTCAGACCTCTTGCTCTCATAAGGCTTGGGAAGAACGGCTCGAATTCATGCGAATGGCAACAGTCTGGCTGGTAGATCTGACTGTTCCTACACCTGAGAAGTGGTATTTTGCCGGTATCGCTCAGATATTGGGAAAACAATTGGTCCTTCTCAGTCAATCTCCCATTCAAATATCAACTGATCTTCAATCAGCTACTTTGATTCAATATAGCCCGGACGAAACCGGCATCACCCAAGTATTGAAGAGACTTGAAGCAATTGTCCACTAATCCACAAGTTATCCACATCATTGAAAGGCGCTCACGGTTTTCCTGCGTTTATCTCTTGCCATTGTGGGCCAGGGATAGGGGAATGAACGGAGAATAAGCTTTCCGAATCGCGGTATTCCGGGAGACAAGTCTCAAAAAAACACTACACAAACAACTAATACTCAACAACTTTCACTCAAAGAGCCAATCAAATTAGTTTTCCACACCTTTTCCACATAAAAAAGCCTCCGCCTCATTCCAGGAACAAAGCGGAGGATTCAAGGGAAAGAATAAAGAACGATTTTTTATTTATTTAGATCTACTGTGTATTCATACGCACGGCGGTAGCCGGGATAGAACCCCATGAGGGTTACTTTGTCATCCCCTAATTCGAAGGTATTCACTACTTCATCTGCTGAAGCTACATTCTGACCATCCACTTGCAGAATGATGAAATCTTTTTTGATGCTGGTCTGACTTCGCAACTTGCCTGCGGTAAGCTTTGTCACCAGAACGCCATTATCGATCCCAATCCGATTGAGCTCCCGATCCGTCAGATCTCTTAATTCCACGCCAATCTGGCTGAGGGTTTCATTTCTTTCGATGGCTTGCACTTCAGTATTGCCATCCTGATCTGTCAATTGCACATCGAATGTACGATATTCGCTGTCGCGATAGACTTCTACCCGAATGATATCACCTGGGCGATTTCTTCCAATTAGCTCAAGGAGTTTTGCATCATTTTTCACCTCGACTCCATCTACACTCACGATGATGTCTCCTCTCTCCAGTCCGGCCTGTCTGGCGCCTCCCGTTTCTACCAGTCCTTCGATCAGGACTCCCTCAGTAATGTCCAAGCTTCTGGCTTTTGCGACATCACCATCCAGGCTTTCTGCATAGGTAATTCCGAGAAATCCTCGTTGGACAGAGCCAAATTCTTTCAGATCACTGACTACTTTTCTGACGATATTTGCTGGAACTGCAAAGGCATATCCGGCATATGCGCCTGTGGGAGAAGCAATGGCTGTGTTCACCCCAATCAATTTCCCATCCAAATCCACCAAAGCACCACCACTGTTTCCTGGATTTACAGCGGCGTCTGTCTGGATAAAGGATTCGATTGCCATACGATCCTTGATAATCTCCAAATCACGTCCTATGGCACTGACAATTCCTGCCGTAACTGTGGAAGCCAAACTGAATGGATTTCCAACAGCCAGCACCCATTCTCCTACTTTTACCTCATCAGAATTGACAAGCTCTACGGTAGACAGGCCGTAGGCTTCTATCTTGATCAATCCAAGGTCTGTCGAAGGGTCTGTTCCGATCACGGAAGCTTTATAGGTTCGATTGTCATATAAGGTCACATCCAGTTCATCGGCATCCTCGATCACATGATTATTGGTCACGATATAGCCGTCTGATCCGATGATTACCCCTGAGCCACTGGATACTTGCTGTCGGGAATTGGAATTTCGCTGTTGTGGCCGCACACCAAATAATTCATAAAATGGATCATAATTGCTGCGTGTTCTTGTCTTGATTGATTTGATATGAACAACTGCAGGCATGGCGACTTCTGCTGCTGCATTGAAGTTGGTTGGTACAGTAGCAGAATTTGCTGTAGGCATATTATGATTGGCCTGAAAAGCAAAGGAGTCATTGAACTTAACAGCTGGTTGGACCTGGACCAGTTGTTCTTGCTGTCCGACCCCAGAAAAATGGTACACGCCCAAGGTCAACCCACTGACGAGTAGGGAGACAAGGGTATATGACAAAATTTGCTTCATTGTACTTGATTGTTGTTTCTTTTGCGCGATAACAGTTGAATATACGGTTATGACCCATTCGGGATGTTCTCAGCAAGGGTTTTAAGAAAACTTTAACACAACAGTCTGTTCTCATTTTTCCTGTATCTTTGCCTTCTTGAAACACCTTCGAGCGCTCATATTTTTGTTTGGTGCCAATACTGTCTCTGGCTTTGCACAGGGGATCACAATGTTGGCCATACCCTGGCATCTAATCCAACAAGCTGGTGGCAAGCAATTAAATGCCTCCATGGTTGCCGTGGTAACCTTACTGGCCATGTTCTGGGGATTGTATGCAGGGACCCTTGTGGACAAATACAATCGCAAGCGAATATTTCTCACAATTACAGCTATTGACAGTTGTTGCCTGATCGGCATTGCGTGGTTGGGCTGGTATTGGGGAGAGGTGCCGTTCCTGTTGATCGCTTTTATTTATACCCTGACCATCTTCACCTATAATGTTCACTATCCCAACCTCTATGCCTTTGTCCAGGAGTTGTTTGAGCCAGAATATTATGCAAGGGTCAACAGTGCCATCGAAATTCAGGGCCAAACAACTGGATTTATTGGCATGATGCTGGGGGGCATTTTGTTGGATGGCACTTTGTCCATTGACTGGTGGCCAGAAGCCTGGCGATTTGCTCCCTGGAGTTTGCATGAGATTTTTCTCCTGGATGGGAGCACTTATGTAGTCGCATTTTTTCTCCTCAGCCAGATTCCTTATACGCCCGGTCCAAAGAAGCAAGTAGACAAAGGATCGACCATTGAGCGATTGAGATTAGGGTTTCATTATCTGCTGGAAAGGAAAGAGTTGTTGCTGTTCGGGGTGGCTTCGCATGTCATTTTCTTCTCCTTATTGGTGGTCATTCAGGTGCTGGCCCCTATCTATGTCAAGGATTATCTTCAGGAAGCAGCCATTGTACTCTCTTCCCTGAAAGGAGTCTATTCTTTGGGAGCCATTACTGCCGGAATCATTGGGTTTTCTATGTGGATCAGGCGAACACATTTGGTCAAACAAATCATTTTTCTCCTCTTTTTTGCTGGAATTATTTACATGATCTGGGCATTCACGCGCTCAGTCCTGATTACCCTGACCGGAGCATATCTGTTGGGCATTTGCAATGCAGGTACAAGAATTCAACGGATCACCTATCTTGTCAGAATAGTTCCCAATCGAGTCATTGGCCGTGTAAACTCCATTTTTACAGTGATCAATGTCAGTATGCGTGTCAGTTTCATCAGTCTTCTTGCGATTCCTTTTTTTTCTGCCGAAGCAAATGGAGAGAACATTGTCTATGCTTGTATGATGCTCAGTGGCATCATGTTTATCGCGGGCTTGGTGCTTCTATTACACTTTCGCAGATTTGATCATCAAGCAGCAGTAGGACAATGAACAGGAATTGGTTAATTTTGCTGGTCACTGACTGACTGACAAAAAATACATGCAAAGATTCTTGTGATCTTTTATTTTCTCAGTCGAAATCGAATGAACTCAAATTAATAGATATGAAATCACTGATTGCTATTTCCTTCACACTCGGCCTGATCCTCGGCGTACTTCAGGTGTCAGCCCAAAAAATGGTTTTTCCGAAAGATTCTGTCTCCGCAGATGGCAACATGAGCTATCACGGCCAGCGAATCAATGAAGAGGGGGCAGTAGCTATTTCTGACATTGATGGCTTGCTGGAGGATATCGGTGAAGAAGCTCAGGTCAAACTCAGCGGGACAATTGAGGCTGCCTGCAAAGTCAAAGGATGCTGGATGACCATGGCCTTGCCCAATGGAGAAGAGATGCGCGTCAAGTTCAAGGATTATGGATTCTTTGTCCCAACGGATGCCGCTGGAAAGACAGCCGTCATGGAAGGCAAACTCTCTGTCGAAACCCTGTCTGTTGAGGAAGCAAGACATCTGGCGGAAGATGCTGGCATGTCCAAAGAAGAAGCCGAAAAAGCCATCACAGAACCCAAAAAGGAACTTTCTCTGGAGGCAACTGGTGTCATTGTCAAAGCGGAATAAGAACTCTCCATTTTTTATTTACGAATGAACATAGGTCTCATGATTCATTCGAATTCTATCTACTATTTCTCGTTTGAGAGATAGTTTTCACCCTTGATTTTTTTTACAATTCATGATAGCAACCGAACTCTCCGCAACCCTCGAATCTCTTGGCCTCAAAGAAAAAAACCCCGTCATTCATCTGGGGACCGAATGTTGGCATGCGTCCGACAGTGAATATGTGGACATTCATTCAGCAGCCGATGGGCAGTTGTTAGGAGGTGTGCAAATGGCTGGGGAGGAAAAATATGAAATGGTCATACAGGCCGCACAGGAAGCATTCGAAGTATGGCGAGATATTCCTGCTCCAAGAAGAGGAGAAATCGTCCGCCAAATCGGCGATGCGCTACGACAGCACAAAGAGGCTCTGGGACAATTGGTTAGCCTGGAAATGGGCAAAATCTACCAGGAAGGACTGGGAGAGGTGCAGGAAATGATTGATATCTGTGACTTTGCAGTAGGGCTCTCTCGTCAGTTGTATGGATTGACGATGAAATCTGAGCGTAAGCATCACAGGATGTACGAGCAATGGCATCCTCTTGGGGTTGTGGGCATCATTTCTGCCTTCAATTTTCCTGTTGCAGTCTGGGCATGGAATGCCATGATCGCAGCGGTATGTGGCAATGTCTCTGTATGGAAACCCAGCGAAAAAACGCCACTGACAGCGATTGCCTGCATGAACATTGCAGAGAAGGTGCTAAAAGCCAACAACTTACCAGAAGGAATCTTCAATGTGATTGTTGGAGATCATACGATTGGTCAATTGATGGCTGAAGACAAGCGTGTTCCTTTAGTCTCTGCAACCGGATCTACCCGCATGGGCAAAGCCGTATCAGAGACAGTTGCCAAGCGATTGGGAAAATCTATTCTGGAATTGGGCGGAAACAATGCCATTATTGTCTCCAAACATGCCAATCTTCAACTCGCCATCCCTGCAATTGTATTTGGATCCGTCGGCACTTGTGGCCAACGATGTACCACTACGCGCCGCCTCATCGTCGATGAAGATATCTATGACACATTGAAAGAACGGCTACTAAAAGCGTATGAATCTCTCACATCCAGAATTGGTCACCCCTTGAAAGAAGGCGTGCTAATTGGCCCGTTGATTGACACACAGGCGGTGGAGAGTATGCAAGCTGCCTTATCCAAGGTTCAATCTGAGGGAGCTACCCTGCTATATGGTGGAGAGGTTCTCGAAGGAGAGGGATATGAAACCGGCACCTATGTCGTACCGGCCATCGTCGAAGCCTCCAATGATATGGACATGGTACAGGAAGAGACATTTGCTCCAATTCTGTACCTCATCAAGTACAGCAGCATTCAAGAGGCCGTACAGCTTCATAACGATGTTCCTCAAGGGCTTTCTTCTGCCATTTTTACAGAAAATATGCGAGAGTCAGAATACTTCCTGTCTCACCTGGGATCTGACTGCGGGATTGCCAATGTCAATATTGGGACCTCTGGCGCAGAGATTGGGGGTGCATTTGGGGGAGAAAAAGAAACTGGCGGAGGAAGAGAATCTGGTTCCGATGCCTGGAAAGCGTATATGCGGCGGCAGACCAATACCATCAACTGGTCAGAAGAACTGCCGCTAGCCCAGGGAATTAATTTTGATTTATAAGAGACTGTTTGAACATCTGTCACTTATTTTTTGTAAGTGTGTTTTTTCCTCATTCTCAGCATAGATCTCAAAACTGTCTCTAAGACATGGTTCCGTAGCTGATAGATTGTCAACATAAAGGGTCTTCATGGCCCTTTATCACTTTTCTATGATGTCTACATTCGCATTTAGTCTGCAAAGATGGACAAGAATTCTGTCCGTTTTTGTTGCATATACGCCTCTTTTGTCTGCATAGTCTGGGAGATGATTTCAGCTCTGATTCTACCTTCTTTGTCATAGGGATTCACTTCCTGAAAGTAAGGCAATTCCATCAAGGGAGTCAATTCTACTCTGATCTGGTCGAAGAGTTCTGTGATCTTGTCCTGGTTGAGCTGATTGAGCATATTGGCGAAGATGGAGAGGTATTGTTGGTAGAGAAATGGATCATTGGCAATGGTGCGACCCAAAAGATCTTCACTGGAAAAAATCATTGCAGACCCCAATTCCCGATTACGAGTCTCCCAGCCTTCGTGCGGAGCCTCATAAAAAATGTCGTCATAGTCCCAGGGAAGTATGGAGAAAAGCGGGCCAGCTTGTTGTGGCAAACTGTAAAAAAACACTTCATCTGCATAGTCTCCATTACAAATCCAATAATTGAAGGCCAACCACTTCATATAACTATCCAGATCTAGGACCTGCGAAAGTGCCTGATACAGGCGTTCTCCTTTTTTGGACTGACACATTTTTTGGATGCTGGCAAACCGTTTTAAATAGGCCCTGGACTCTTTTGAGGCCAAATGCTTGCCTGCCTTATAATCATCTACCTGTTCTTCATTGCCTCTACGAAGAAGAAAGTCCCCATCATTCGATTTCAAGACATACTGCTCAGGATGCTCCAGCAAAAGATAGATACCCTGAGATTCTCCATTGATGATGACTTCTACATATTCATTGTACAGGGGAAAAATCCCTATCTCATGCATACTCAAAAAAGCCAGCCGGTTATGAAAATGCCAAAGATCCTGGGACAAACTCATCAGATAAAACTTCTTGGCAATCTTTTTGGATTGTCCGGCCAGTCTTATTCGGGTTCCTGAGGCCAGACGCACACAAAAACTTTTCTTGGGAAAATGCAGTGAGGATTTTCCACGGACACGCAGTCGTTCTACCTCAATTTCTTCTCCATTCAACAGGGAAGATGCAGGATAAACTTCGATTTTTTCTCCCCGGCTCTCAACGACTGATTGGTAAGATTCCGGCGGCATGTCAAAAGAAAATACAGGATAGGGTGTATCGGGAGCTTGTCCCAACAGGATTTGTGCATGCACAACAACCAACAACAAAGTAGGGAGAAGGGAAAAAAGGCGGATCATGTGTATAGGAAGAGATTGAAGGAATGATAGATCAAATTCTGTATCCAGATCAGGACCAGATGGGAAGCCTTATATGTAAATAGATCAAAGTAGAAGCTAAAGGGATGCAATCTTTCAGGTCTTTTGCAAGAATGACAGGACAATTGTCCCAAATATTACCAGGATTCATCCTCATATCAGAATTCGTTTTCCCCCAAAAGGGCTTGAAACCGTTTGCGCTCGTCTTTCCATGCCTCATTAGCGAAACACAACAAAAAACACGATCTTTGCGGCTTCAAAAACCCCAACATCACTGCAATGATTCTCTATTTTGGTTCTCCCTCCTCCCAGATTTTCGCAGTAGACATCCCAAACGCGCTGACTCAAACGGATGTAGAGAAACTCGTTTGGTTATTTGGCAACCAACCTCTGCTTCCTGAAACAGAACTCGATGGTCCCTTCATCGGTCCCAGGGCTGCTATGATCACCCCGTGGAGTACCAATGCCGTTGAGATCACTCAAAATATGGCCATTGAAGGTGTCCAGCGAATCGAGCGGTTTGTCGCAGCAACAAAGGATGGCGGTTTCGATCCAATGCTTTATCAAGCGTATCCCGTGCTCGATCAGCATATATTCACCATTGAGATCGTTCCAGCAGCTATTCAGCCCGTGGAAGACATTGCCTCCTATAATCAGACAGAAGGCCTGGCACTGAACACAGAAGAAATTGAGTATCTCGGACAACTGGCTGAACGCTTGGGACGCCCGCTTACTGACTCGGAGGTCTTTGGATTCTCACAAGTGAACAGCGAGCACTGTCGGCACAAGATTTTCAATGGCACCTTCGTGATCGATGGGGAAGAACAAACTCAGTCGCTTTTTTCCCTCATCAAAGCAACCTCACAAACCCACCCAAATGGAATCATCTCTGCCTATAAGGACAATGTTGCATTTGTCAAAGGGCCTCAAATAATCCAGTTTTCTCCCGAGAAAGCAGATGTACCAGACTGGTATCAGAGAACCTCAATTGATACCGTTCTGTCTCTCAAGGCCGAAACCCACAACTTCCCCACAACCGTGGAACCCTTCAATGGGGCTGCTACAGGTTCCGGGGGAGAAATTCGAGACCGTCTGGCTGGGGGACAAGGATCTCTCCCACTTGCAGGAACGGCTGTATACATGACCTCATATTCTCGACTGAAGGAAAATCGTATATGGGAACAAGCTTTTCCGGCTCGCCCCTGGCTGTATCAGACTCCCGTCGATATCCTTATCAAGGCCTCCAATGGTGCCTCTGATTTTGGAAACAAATTTGGTCAGCCACTCATAAGTGGGTCGGTACTGACTTTTGAACAAAATTCAGAGGATCGCCAACTGGGCTATGACAAGGTCATCATGCTGGCAGGAGGAATTGGCTATGGCCGAATAGAGCAGGCCCAAAAACTTCCTCCCAAACCCGGCGATCAAATCGTGGTGATGGGCGGAGACAATTATCGGATTGGAATGGGCGGGGCTTCCGTTTCTTCTGCCGATACAGGTGAATTTGGGGCGGGTCTGGAATTGAATGCGGTGCAACGCTCCAATCCGGAGATGCAAAAACGCGTGGCAAATGCGATTCGTGGAATGGTAGAAAGCAGCACAAACCCCATCATCTCAATTCATGATCATGGTGCGGGAGGCCACCTCAACAGCCTGTCTGAATTGGTGGAAGAAGCTGGTGGAATCATTTACCTCAATCGGTTGCCAATTGGAGATCCTACGCTTTCTGCCAAAGAAATCATTGGCAATGAGTCTCAGGAGCGTATGGGACTGATCATTTCCCAGGAAGATCTTCCAACTCTTCAGGCAATTGCCGAAAGAGAAAGAGCTCCCTTGTATGTCGTAGGCGAGGTAACTGGTGACATGCGATTTGCCTTTGTTTCAGAAGAAACAGATGCCAAACCTATGGATCTGGCCTTATCAGATATGTTTGGGAGTTCTCCTAAAACCATCATGGCAGACCGCCGTGTAAACCGAACCTATGCGCCAGTTTCCTACCATGCCAGTGAGTTCGCCAACTATCTGGGGCAGGTACTCAAACTTGAAGCTGTCGCATGTAAGGATTGGCTTACCAACAAAGTAGACCGCTGTGTGGGAGGGCTGGTTGCCAAACAGCAATGTACTGGTCCGCTTCAATTGCCTCTCAATAATTGCGGGGTCATGGCACTGGATTACGAGAGTGGTCATGGCTTGGCAACAGCGATCGGACATGCTCCCGTCAGTGGACTGATTGATCCGGTTGCAGGCTCCCGCAATTCTGTTGCTGAAGCCCTGACCAATCTGGTCTGGGCACCCTTGCAAGAAGGGCTAAAATCTGTCTCCCTTTCTGCTAACTGGATGTGGCCTTGCCGCAATGAAGGCGAAGATGCCCGACTTTATGAAGCCGTGAAAGGCTTGTCAGAATTCGCTATCGCACTAGGAATCAATGTGCCAACGGGCAAGGACTCCCTTTCCATGAAACAAAAATATCCAGGGGGAGATGTCCTCGCTCCAGGAACCGTTATCGTTTCTGCAACAGGGCATTGCGACGATATCACCAGAATCGTGGAACCTGTCTTCC
The DNA here is from genome assembly GCA_039029315.1 of Bacteroidota bacterium. Classification (GTDB taxonomy): domain Bacteria; phylum Bacteroidota; class Bacteroidia; order J057; family J057; genus JBCCCJ01. The sequence goes on from JBCCGK010000158.1 coordinate 18,273, forward strand.
AGGCAGACGGTGGCTCCTTGTACTATCTCCCACTGAGTGGAGATCCATTCAAATTGGGCGGCAGCTCTTTTGCACAAATCCGTAATGCCATTGGTGCACAAGTACCGACCGTTTTGGATGCAGCTTATTTCGCCAAAGCATTTGATGCTGTACAGAACTTGATTCGGGAAGACCTCGTATTGGCAGGGCACGATGTCTCTGCGGGGGGGATGATCACGGCTTTGTTGGAAATGTGTTTCTCTGATCCGGCTGCTGGCCTGAAACTGGATCTGAGTGATTTGGAAAGTCCTGATCTTATCACACTCTTGTTTTCAGAGAATCCTGCACTATTGATTCAGGGGAAAGATCACACCATCGAGGCGCGCATACAAGACTTGGGACTTGTGGCATATCCAATTGGACAGGCAGACCAAGCAGGACAGATTTCCCTCACCTACAAAGGGGAGAACCAGCAGATAGACATTGCTACCTATCGCCAGGATTGGTATGAGACTTCCTGGTTGCTTGATCGTAAACAAACCACCCTATCTCTTGCCGACGAGCGATACAAGGACTATATGAAGCAGCCGCTCCTATATACCTTCCCACAGCCATTCTCTGGGAAAAAACCTGTCCGGCCAAACAATCGTCCCAAGGCTGCTGTGCTTCGTGAAAAGGGCAGTAATTCGGAACGAGAACTTGCGAATGCGATGTATATGGCAGGTTTTGATGTGAAGGATGTGCATATGACTGACCTGATATCGGGTCGTGAAACATTGGAAGATGTCCGATTCCTTGGCGCAGTTGGGGGGTTCTCTAATTCTGATGTCCTAGGCTCTGCAAAGGGTTGGGCGGGTGCCTTCCTGTATAACCCAAAAGCCAAGGCCGCTCTTGATCGATTCTTTGCCCGAGAAGATGTCCTATCTATCGGTATTTGCAATGGATGTCAGCTCTTCATGGAACTCAATTTGATCAATCCTGAACATGATCGCCAAGGGTTGCTCCACTATAATGATTCCGGGAAACACGAAAGTGCTTTCACTTCTGTAGATATCTTACCGAACCAGACAGTCATGATGAAGAATCTGGCTGGTGCTCGATTGGGTATTTGGGTGTCTCATGGAGAAGGAAAGTTTTTCCTGCCAGAACCTGAATCTGCCTATCATATCGTTGCCAAGTATGGGTATGAAGGCTATCCATCCAATCCGAATGGAAGTGCCTACAATGCTGCCATGCTTGGCAGTGCAGATGGACGCCATCTGGTGACCATGCCCCATTTGGAACGTTCGACCTTCCCCTGGAACTGGGCGCATTATCCAAAGGATCGCCTGGATGATGTCTCTCCCTGGATCGAGGCTTTTGTGAATGCGAGGGAGTGGATGTGAGGGGTGTTCATGAACTCACCCCCGGCCCCTCTCTTTCGAAGAGAGGGGAGTGGGAGGGATATGTGTCATTGACATAATCTGCGGGTCGTTCCCATTGCTAAGGGGAACGGGACCGAAGCGGAGGGGTACATGAGGACGGAGTGGGAGGGATATTTGTCAATGACAAAACTTGCGGGTCATGCCCATTGCTAAGGGGAACGGGACCGAAGCGGAGGGGTACATGAGGACGGAGTGGGAGGGATATGTGTCATTGACATAATCTGCGGGTCGTTCCCATTGCTAAGGAGAACGGGACTGTAGCGGAGGGGTTCAATATAAGCACAATCATTCACTAACTATGACCTATCAAAAAATTCTGCAATTCGCCCGAGAAATGCGAAAGAATCCTACACCTGCAGAACGATTCTTTTGGGAAAAAGTCCGCAACCGACGGTTTTTAGGGAAAAAGTTTAACCGACAATTCATTATTCAACAGGAAGAAATCGCTGGTCAAAGACGCTTTTTTATTGCTGATTTTCATTGTCATGAATGGAAATTGATTGTGGAGTTGGATGGAAAGATCCACTTACAACAAATGGATTACGACCAAATCCGGGAAGCCCGACTAATAGAGATGGGGTTTCGTGTGATTCGATTTAACAATGAGGAGGTGTTGGAGAATTGGGAGATGGTAGCGGAGAGGCTTGCTGGTTGTTGAACTCACCCCCGGCCCCTCTCTTTCGAAGAGAGGGGAGTGGGAGGGATATGTGTCATTGACATAATCTGCGGGTCGTTCCCATTGCTAAGGGGAACGGGACCGCAGCGGAGGGGTTCATGAGAGGGGAGAGGGAGGAATATGTGTCAATGACATAATCTGCGGGTCGTGCCCATTGCTAAGGGGAACGGGACCGCAGCGGAGGGGTTCATGAGAGGGGAGTGGGAGGAATATGTGTCAATGACATAATCTGCGGGTCGTGCCCATTGCTAAGG
>JBCCGK010000159.1:0-20589 GCA_039029315.1 Bacteroidota bacterium
AATACCCGGATTGGCAAAGAACCGGTGGAAGTCAGCTCCAATAGATGCGCTCGATCTTCCTCCTTCAGGTTGATATGATCTTTCTGCATAATTCGTTTTTCTACAAAAATACGAATATTAATTTATTTGTGTTCCACTGTATTAAATACTGTGTATTCAAAGTCTTTTGCTATACTTTGGACCTCGCTCGCACAAGCCGCGCCTCCTGAAAGGAGACTTCACACAAGGCCTTTTCTCCGCAAAAAATGACTCTCGCCATCCCCTCCTCCCTGACCAAGGAGGTGCGCCGCCAATCAGCAAAAGGGGAGGTCAGAGTGAGGAAAAGAACTTAAAATACAGAAACGATTAATGTATACTCCCCCACTGTATTGAAATGAAAAATGGGCATATTGTTGCTGGGAAAGACCCTTGAAAATACTCCAGTCAAAATGGAAAGCAGCACCAGGAACCACGATTGACGTTGTGCCAGGGAAAGCTGTTGAAATCGGATGATCTCAATGAAAACGGGAATCGCCATAGCCCTATGTGTATAGGGGATGCCCAAACCAAATCATTCCAGAAAAAAGTAGTCATGAATGTGAGGCTATCTGTCTTCGAACAATCAATCTGAAGGATTGCAACAGGGAAGGACAGAGGGACAAGGGCAGCTTCTGTCCATGGCAAGATCTTCATTCTTGGTGCCAAAAAATGTATCAGGCCATCCATCCTTTTCAAGTTTTACCCCTTTAACTAACATATCATATTGAACGATATTCTTATCAGTCCCATTAGATAGCGAGCCTGGTGGATGTATGCTCCAGTACAATGCCATCATATTCCCCCTGATAATCTAATGAGTCAATTCAATCAATGGTAAATAACATTTTTTCCGCAATTCATCGGAGAAAATGCGTGGAAATACTTATGGATTCCGAATTTTTCCGCAATTCGTTTTTTCCGTACAAACACTCTATCAGATTTTCCGAATTATCCCCAATTTCACCTCCTCGACCATGACATACAAGTGGCCCTTATAGTAAAAAAGCTAGGCCATGTACATTTTTCTTTTTTTCACCATAAACACCCTATTAGTATGAGTAATTCAGTTCTCGGAAATTGGTTTTATGAACCAAACTCTGAATCTATCGAAATCAGAAGTGGTGGTTCATCCGACAGTGCAATCATTACTACCGAAGGGGGTACTTTTAACGCAAACGTTCTCAGACAGACCCCCCAGGAGGTGATCAGCTTCGATGATGGGGGGACGGGACAAACGGGAGTTTTGTCATTGGTGGATGGAAACACCATTTATTGGTCCAATGGCACGCAGTGGGTAAGGCGTTAGGAAGGTCTCCTAAAACTTAACCAAAGGTGAATGAGTCATTCTGAATCTAAAAAGAGTCAGGGTGGCTCTATTCTGTTGAACATTAAGCCTCTCCTCCACTCATCAATACCAGGTGTCGACATAACAGATGTTGCCTTCTTCGCGGTAGAGATGGCGTTATGAAATTCTTCCCTTCAGTCGGATAAGACACATTTCCAGGCAAGCAATTCGAAGAATCTTCCCCTTTGGAGGCAGGTGGGGGAAGGAAAAAGCTGGAAATCAGAGATTTGGATGGTGGCTCCTCCCTCTCGCTCTCCCTCAATAGGGAGAAATGCCGCCCGCATTCCTTGTCATTGACAAATGTCTTCTAGCCAGGGAGATAGCATTTCACCACAGAACATACGTAGAAATACGCAACCTCCCCGAACTTTCCCCCAAACTGATTTTTCCAAAGAATCACTCTATCGGATCTACTGGATAATCCCCACCTTTGTTTCAGCTACTAAAACATAGGTAGCAACTTGACAAAATCTTCTTCTCTCTTTCTCTTCCAATCATTGCTTGGAGGCTGCGTATTTCTACGCTTTTTTTAGCGGGAAAATACGGAAAATGAACGACTTGAACATGAATTCACATACAATATATGACTGACTATCAATATAGTATGAAATATCTTTCAATTTCCTCCGACAACCCAAATATTGCCAATACTAGGCATGTTCTCTATCTTGAATTTTCACTTTTTCGCATAGCTTTCATCAACCCATACCTGTTTTTTGTTCGGACAGTTAATTTTAATGAAACAATTCTATGCATTCGAATAGCTAGCGATCCATAAGCATGTTCCTGATTTCTGTAGGACTGCGTCTGTACTACAGCTGAAAATCAGGAAGCCTGCTCTCTCCTTTCTCATTCCCCTTTCCTTGCTCTTTACCTGTTGCTGCACAATGGCCACCATTGTGAGGGCACACCCTCTATGTCTATTCGATCCGTTCTTCTTCCCTTGGCTTCAATCTTCCCTTTTTGTTCAAGCTACTTAACTCTCTAATACCTAACATGAATTTACGCAAATCAACAGCCTCCTCCGGATGGCGAAACTCCACACCAAGAAGATGTACACATGCTGTCTTCTATTTGTTCCTCGGCCTCTTCACAACGCTGAGTCTAGCAGTAGGCTATTCTTCTCCGACGACCAATGCGAATGGTCTCCAACTCGTCGTAGGCGACGGTGATTCCGGTCCGAACAACACCATTTCGGTTCCCGTCACTGTCCTCAACTTTACTGGCATCGCGACTTTTCAGGGAACCATCAGCTTCGATGACGCTGCCCTGACCTACAGCTCAGCGACCAGTCCCCTAACCAATATGTTTTTTGGGGCATCTGGACAGGGCGGTGTCCCCAACGACGCCGTCACCTTCTTGTGGTATGAGCCCAGTCTCTCAACACTCACCCTGACAGATGGAGATACCATCGCCATGCTGGAGTTCACCGTCAATTCAGGTGCCACCACAGGCTTCAGTGATATTGTGCTCGACGGCTCGATAACCCCCCTTGCCTACGCGACCGACCCAAACTCTGGTAGCCAATCGACTCCGACTGTCGATCCAGGCGGAGTAGACATCGACGCAGATGCACCTACGGTAGATGTGATCAGCATCATTAGCGACAATGCCAATGACACAGAGTTGGCCACTGTGGGAAATGAAATAAGCTTGAGTTTCACCACCTCTGAAACGCCTGATCAGACACCTGTAGTAGACATCCTCGAAGGCGGTGCCGCCAGTGTATCACTGAGCGGCTCTGGCGTTTCTTATACCGCAACCAAAGACGTAGCAATTGGAGGAGATGGTACTGTAACCTTCTCTATCCAGATTCAGGATGAGTGGGGCAACAGCAGCACTGCCACGGCAACCACCGATGGCAGTTTTGTGATTGTAGATACAGAGGTACCCACCATTACTTGTCCCAATCCTATCACACAGGATACGGATGCTGGAGAGTGTTATGCTACCGTGAACTTTGCAGATGCAGTAGGAGATGATAACCTGGTCAGTCAGGGATATGGCGTCACCGTAACACGAACTGGCGGACCTGCTTCTGGTTCTCAATTCAATGTGGGTGCGACCACCATCACCTATACGGTAACGGATGCAGCAGGAAATACGAATTTCTGTAATTTCAACATTACAGTTGAAGACAATGAAGCGCCCACCGTCCTTACTCAGGACATCACCGTTTCGCTTGATGCCAACGGGGACGCAAGCATCACTGCCGCTCAGATTGACAATGGTTCTTCCGATGCCTGTGGAGTTGCCAGCACCTCTTTGGATATCACAAGCTTCGGCTGTGGGGATCTGGGAACCGTAACGGTAAGCTTGACCGTAACCGACGTCAATGGAAATTCTGCTTCCAATACCGCAGTGGTTACTGTGGAAGACAATATTGCTCCCTCCATTGTATGTCCAGCTCCTCAAACCATCGATACCGATGCAGGAATCTGTACAGCAGCCGCACCTGATTTGACCGGGTTGGCAACTGTAGATGATAATTGTGGGAGTGGTTCTCTTGGGTTGAACACCAACAATATTGCCACTGGATATCATCATACGCTGTTCATCGAAGATGATGGAAGTCTATGGTCAACGGGATATAATTCGCATGGACAATTGGGCCTTGGTTTTTCCAGTACGAGTAATCCTACTGCTACTCAAATCGGAACAGATACAGATTGGGCATATGTAGATGGCGGAGAGTATCATAGTTTTGCATTGAAAACAGATGGTACACTTTGGGCTTGGGGAAGAGGTGTATATGGCAATTTGGGGATATCTGGTAATCAACATCTTGCCCCTGTACAAGTGGGGACCGATACGGATTGGGTGAGTGTTTCCTGTGCAAATTATAATACCCTGGCACTCAAAAGCGATGGGAGCTTATGGGCCTGGGGATACAATAATTACGGACAAGTGGGGAACGGCTCTACTACAAATCAACACAGCCCCATACAGTTGGGAACAGCCACTGATTGGGTAGCTGTACAAACCGGAGATGCCACCTCTATGGCCTTAAAAAGTGATGGTACCCTATGGGCTTGGGGATATAATGGTCAAGGGCAATTGGGGATTGGGTCTAACACTCATCAAAACACACCTGTACAAGTGGGCAGTGATACGGATTGGGAGAGCATTTCATCAGGATACACTGCAAACTATGGGATCAAGAGCAATGGTACCCTATGGGCCTGGGGAAGGAATAACTTTGGACAATTGGGGATTGGGTCTACAGCTGACCAAAACAGCCCGGCACAAGTTGGGACAGACAGCGATTGGGCAGAAATTAGCGGAGGGTCTGGGTATGCAAAAGCTCTCAAATCGAATGGTACGCTTTGGTCCTGGGGACGAGGGAGCAATGGTCGACTTGGAAATGGTACGACAAGCGGTAATGTTACCAGCCCAGCACAAATCGGCACAGATACTGATTGGGCTGCTCTTTCTCGTTCTCAAGGAGCAGGATCCCATGCTTTCGCTCTGAAATCTAATAACAACGTTTATGGCTGGGGACGGAATAATTTCGGACAAATGGGCAACGGCACCACGGCTGATGTCTCTTCTCCTATTGCTTTAGGCTTGACGACCACTCCAGGCGGTCCTGGCAGTTCTTTTGTCATCACTCAAAGTCCCGCTCCTGGTACGCCATTGGCACTTGGCGCCAATACCATTACGCTCTCTACAGTAGACGGTTCTGGTAATCCAGCTTCTTGCACAGTTGTGGTTACAGTTGAAGACAATGAAGCACCCACAGTTGTTACCCAGGGCATCACCGTTCAGCTTGATGCCAATGGAGATGCAAGCATCACCGCTGCCCAAATCGATAATGGCTCTTCTGATGCTTGTGGCATCGCCAGCACATCACTGGACATCACAAGCTTTGACTGTAGCAATATCGCCGCACCAGTAACTGTAACCCTGACTGTAACCGACGTCAATGGAAACAGCAGTACAGGAACAGCTGTCGTAACCGTCCAAGACAATGTTGCACCGACCGTTCTTACTCAGGACATCACCGTTCAGCTCGACGCGGCTGGAGCAGCTAGTATCGCTGCCGCTCAGATTGACAATGGCTCTTCCGATGCCTGTGGGATTGCGAGCAGCTCGTTGGACATCAGCAGCTTTGATTGTAATGATGTCGGGAATCCGGTAACAGTAACCCTGACCGTAACCGATATCCATGGCAATAGCGATAGCGAAACGGCTGTCGTAACTGTCGAAGACAATGTTTTACCGACAGTTGTTACCCAGGACATCACCGTTCAACTCGATGCCAATGGAGCAGCAAGCATCACTGCCGCTCAGATCGACAATGGATCTTCCGATGCCTGTGGGGTCGCAAGTACCTCTTTGGACATCACAAGCTTTGGCTGCGCTGATCTGGGAACCGTAGTAGTAACCCTGACTGTAACCGACGTCAACGGCAATAGCAATACCGGGACTGCCACAGTAACCGTTGAGGACAATATCGCTCCTACAATTGTCTGTCCAGCACCTCAAACCATCGATACCGATGCTGGACTTTGTACAGCAGCCGCGCCTGATCTGACCGTACTGACAACCGCAACTGATAATTGTGGGGGTCCTGGTGGTGGTTCTGGGGCGATTCATATCAACCAAATCGCCACAGGATTCCAACATTCTTATTTCCTCAAAGATGATGGTACGCTGTGGTCGACGGGACGGAATCATGCTGGGCAATTGGGCAATGGTTCTTCCGGCACTAGTGTCTCTACTGCAACTCAAATTGGAACAGATACTGATTGGGCATCTGTTTCTGCGGGGGAGCATCAAGGTTTTGCGTTGAAAACAGATGGAAGCCTATGGGTTTGGGGAAGGAATGCGTTTGGCGAACTAGGAGTACCTGGTACGCAACAACTTAACCCTGTGCAAATAGGGACCGATACTGATTGGGTGAGCATTTCCTGTAAAACCTATAATACCCTGGCAGTAAAAAGTGATGGAACCTTGTGGGCCTGGGGATATAATTTGTATGGATCAGTGGGGAACGGTACGAATACGAATCAACACACCCCCTTACAGATAGGTACCGATACCGATTGGGCGTCTGCATCGACAGGCTCGAGTTTATCATTGGTCTTAAAAAGCGATGGAAGCCTGTGGGCTTGGGGAAGGAATGATTTTGGCCAATTGGGGATTGGGTCTACGGTCAACCAAAATGTCCCTGTTCAAGTAGGCAGCGCTACCGATTGGGAGAGCATCTCCTGCGGAACATATGCCAGCTATGCAATCAAAAGTGATGGAAGCTTGTGGTCCTGGGGAAGGAATGATTTTGGTGAATTGGGGATAGGGTCTACCATTGACCAAAGTAGCCCCGTGCAAGTTGGGACAGATACGGATTGGGCACAGGTTTCTGGAGGATTGGACCATGTGAGCGCACGAAAGACAGATGGCACGCTCTGGTCCTGGGGAAAAGGCTCCAATGGCCGACTTGGGAATGGTACGATAAGCGGCAATGTTTCAAGCCCAGGACAAATCGGAACAGATACCGATTGGGATGTTCTTTCAGAAGGAGAAGGTTCCTTTTCTTTTGCTGTGAAATCCAATACCAATGTTTATGGCTGGGGACGAAATCATCAGGGACAACTGGGCATTGGTACCACTATTGATGCATCTTCACCAACTGCCTTAGGCATGACAATCACTCCGGGTGGTTCTGCTGGTTCTGGCGGCTCTGGTGGTCCTCTTGTCATCACCCAAAGCCCCGCTCCAGGTACACCTTTGGCACTTGGCGCCAATACCATTACGCTCTCCACTGTAGACGGCTCTGGCAATGCAGCCTCCTGCCAGGTTGTGGTAACAGTCGAAGACAATGAAGCACCGACAGTTGTTACTCAAGACATCACCGTTCAGCTCGATGCCAATGGAGACGCAAGCATCACTGCAGCTCAGATTGACAATGGTTCTTCCGATGCCTGTGGCATCGCCAGCACCTCTTTGGACATCAGCACCTTTGACTGTAACAATGTCGCCGCACCAGTAACCGTAACCCTGACAGTAACCGACGTCAATGGCAATAGCAGTACTGGAACAGCTGTCGTAACCGTCCAAGACAATGTTGCACCGACCGTTCTTACTCAGGACATCACCGTTCAGCTCGATGCAGCTGGAGTAGCAAGCATCACCGCCGCTCAGATCGACAATGGCTCTTCCGATGCCTGTGGGATTGCGAGCAGCTCGTTGGACATCAGCAGCTTTGATTGTAATGATGTCGGGAACCCTGTAACTGTAACTTTGACCGTAACCGATGTCAATGGCAATAGCGATAGCGAAACGGCTGTCGTAACTGTCGAAGACAATGTTTTACCGACAGTTGTTACCCAGGACATCACCGTTCAACTCGATGCCAATGGAGCCGCAAGCATCACTGCCGCTCAGATCGACAATGGATCTTCCGACGCCTGTGGAGTCGCCAGCACTTCCCTGGACATCACAAGCTTTGGCTGCGCTGATCTGGGAACCGTAACGGTAACGCTGACCGTAACCGATGTCAACGGCAATAGCAATACTGGAACTGCGACTGTAACAGTCGAGGACAATATTGCTCCAACCATCGTATGTCCAGCACCTCAGACCATCGATACAGATGCAGGACTCTGTACAGCAGCCGCGCCTGACCTGACCGTACTGACAACCGCAACTGACAATTGTGGTGGTTCTGGTGGGAATGAGGCGTCCAAAATTGCCACTGGAAGTGAATTTTCTCTCCTTATCAAGGATGATGGAAGTCTATGGGCGGTAGGAAGAAATCACTTTGGGCAATTGGGCATTGGCTCTACGGCTGACCAACATAGCCCCGTACAAGTCGGAACAGATATGGATTGGGCATCTGTTGAGGCGGGAGGTGATAATTCCTATGCGTTGAAAACAGATGGTACCCTATGGGCTTGGGGCAGAAATCAAGCCCACGCTCTAGGGATTGGTAATACCATCCAACAAAATAGCCCTGTACAAGTGGGGACTGATACTGACTGGGCGATGTTGTCAGCATTTAGTGCACATGTAGTTGCCCTAAAAAATGATGGGACCTTATGGGCATGGGGAAGGAATAATGATGGCCAAATGGGGAACGGCACTACGGGCGCTTTTCAAAGTAGCATTTTGCAAATCGGAAGTGATACAGATTGGATCAGTGTGGCAGCAGGGGGTACTCACGCAATGGCCATAAAAAGCAATGGTACATTATGGGTTTGGGGAAGCGGTACGCATGGTCAGTTGGGACTTGGTGCTACCATACAGCAAACCACCCCTTTACAAATCGGAAGTGATACGGATTGGATGAGCCTTTCGGCAAATTCACAATCAAGCTATGGGATCAAAAGTAATGGTACCTTATGGGCTTGGGGAAGGAATACGAATGGGGAATTGGGGATTGGATCTACGACTTCCCAAAGCAGTCCCACACAAGTCGGAACAGATACGGATTGGACCGAGGTTTCTGGAGGCCTGTTCCATTTGATCGCACGCAAGACAGATGGCACCCTCTGGGCCGCAGGGGAGGATAACTCTGGTCGATTGGGAATTGGTTCGCCAGCCGGAAATCAAACGAGTCCTGTACAAATCGGGACAGACACTGATTGGATCGCGATTGCCAAAGGGCAGGGTGTCCATAATTTGGCTGTAAAATCCGCTGACAATCTCTGGGCTTGGGGAGGCAATAGTTTTGGACAAGTGGGAGATGGTACAAGCAATAATAACGTACTTGCACCTATTGACCTATCGATCACTCTCGCTTCAAGCGGTTCTGGTTCTGGCGGCTCTCTTGTCATCACCCAAAGCCCTGCTCCTGGTACGCCTTTGGCAGTGGGTGCCAATACCATTACCCTTTCTACGGTAGACGGTTCTGGCAATACAGCTAGCTGTCAGGTCGTGGTAACGGTTGAAGACAATGAGCTTCCCACAGTTGTAACTCAGGATATCACTGTTCAGCTCGATGCAGCAGGAGCAGCAAGCATTACTGCCGCTCAGATCGACAACGGATCTTCTGATCCTTGTGGCATCGCCAGTACTTCACTGGACATCACAAGCTTTGATTGTAGCAATGTCGGTTCACCCGTAACTGTTACCCTGACCGTAACCGATGTCAATGGCAACAGCAATAGCGGGACGGCTACCGTAACCGTCGAAGACAATGTTTTACCGACTGTTCTTACCCAGGACATCAGCGTTCAACTCGATGCTGCTGGAAATGCAAGCATCACGCCCGCACAGATCGACAATGGTTCTTCCGACAATTGTGCGATTGACACCCGAGTCCTGGACATCAGCAGCTTTGACTGTAATGATGTTGCGCTCTCTCCCATTACCGTAAGCCTGACTGTAACCGATGTCAATGGCAACTCTGCCGCTCAGACTGCGCTGGTAACCGTACTTGATGATCCGATCATCAGCGTAACAGGTCAGGCGACTTATCCAAGCGTGGCAGCACCTGTGATTCCAGGCGTGATCTGGGATCTGGCTGGAGATGATGGTCCGCTGACGCAGACAGCCCCTTCAGTAGGCAATCCTGGACCTTATGGTTTTGACTTCCTGCTCTCTCCTTGTGGCTCCACCAATGACCTGGGGGCGGACAAAATCGATGATGCAGCGACCAACAATGGAGTAGACATTGCAGATGCTTTCGGAATCGTGCAGCACATTTTACAAATCAATGCACTCACCGATCCGTACAAAATCATCGCAGCAGATGTCAATGCGAACCAGAACATCAACATCTTTGATGCTTTCCAGATCCTTCAGAAGCTGGTGGGTACCAGACAGTATTTCACCAATCCAGTTACTGGTATAGAGGATGCGATCTGGACGTTCATTCCTTCCGACTACACCTTCCCCAACCCTGCTGCACCTTATGGCTTCCCCACACGGCGAGACTTTATAAGCCCTACGGCAGATGCAGCCAATCAGGACTTTGTCGGTGTGAAATTGGGAGATGTGAATCAGGACTGGAATCCAGCTGCTTTGCGTACACCGGCGCCTGCTGACTCCTTCTACTTTGAGATGGGACAAGGTTTGAATTCCCTCACAGCTGGGAGCAGAATCAGCATTCCTGTCCGTGTCAAGGACTTCAACGCGATTACAGGCTATCAGCTGACCATGACATGGGATGCACAGGTCTTGCGCTTGACAGGCATCACAGATGGTGCACTGCAAGGGGTATACAATGATGACATGGCAGCAAATGGCTATCTCTCCGCAGCCTGGGTAGACTTTGGCGGACAGTCGGTGAGCCTGAAAAATGGAGACACTGCTTTTGAGTTGGAGTTCGACGTAATTGGAGAAGCGGGTATGGAGGCTCGATTTGAGATCAATTCTGATGCCACGCCAGTCAAAGCATTTGATATGACTGGAGAGCGATTGGGCATTGGTTTCAGCTCAAGCAGCATGACCATCGGCGGAACCACCAGTATTGATCGTTGGGAACTGAAAGGTTACAGCCTGCTACAGAATGTCCCCAACCCATTCAGTACATCCACACACCTGATCTTCTCATTGGGACAGAGAGAGGAAGTAGATCTTACTATCTACGATGTGAGAGGGCAGTTGATCCAGCGATTTGATGGCAAATACCCAACAGGTGAGCATCAGATCGAGTGGAATGGTAGGAATGAGAAGGGCATGGAAGTAGCGCAGGGAATATATATCGTTCGTATACAAGCCGGTGGCTTCTCTTCTGCGATTCGCATCCAGAAGATGAACTAGGAGGCCAAAGCCTTCTGGCTAGAAGCAGAGAGGCAGCTGTCTTCTGTGGCCAAGCGGATACCAGTGATCAGGATCTGCATGGGTAGATCCTGATCTTTTTCCCTCTGTTTAAGACATGCGTATGATTCGATTTTCGGAAGAAACTTACCATTCAAAACAGATATTCTGCCGCTCAGAACATTTAAAGTAAAAAAATTGTGCCTCGAGGATCATTCCTCCATTTTTGGCACATCCAATTGGAACTCACCTTGTCTGCGAGAGGATTCTCTTCTCCATGATTTTTTCTGTCTGATACCCTTTATTTTCAAAATACATGTTCATGAAAAATATATGTTTTTCTCTCCTATTTGTCATGTTGATCATAGGAGGGAAACTCAGCTCGCATGCCCAAACGATGAGCTTTACAGTTGGATCGGATACAGGTGCTGTTGGAGATACCGTTTTTGTTCCGATTACTGTAGATAATTTTACAGCCATCAGTGGATATCAAGGGACTTTACGCTGGGATTCGACCATTCTTGATTTTATTGATATTACCAGTCCTAGTCCAGGGATCAATAATATTTTTGGAAACCCAGGCCAGGGATTGATCCCCCTCGATGCAGCCACCTTTAGCTGGATCAATTTCAGTGGGGGAACAACCACACTTCCAGCAGGAACGGAAGTGATTCGCCTTTGTTTTGAAATCAAACCGAGCGCAGCCTCCGGCACGACCCCTGTGGTCATGGACAGTTCTGTGACCAATCTGGCCTATCTAGCCAATGCTGTCTTGCAAGCTCCCATTGTCAATCAAGGTTCGGTGACAGTTCAGACCTGTGTTTCTCCTTTTGACGCGGGCTTCCTGTTTGTGTCTTCTGTTTGTGAAAATGGATTCAATCCGCAGGCCCTTATCACAGGAGATTTGGGAGGCACCTTTTCGGTGGACAATGGAGCAAGTATCAATAGCATTACAGGTGTTCTGGATTTGAGTAGTACTGCACCTGGTACGACTTATTCTGTTAGCTATACGGTAGGGGCGACCTCCGCTTGTCCAGCAATTTCAACACTGATGGTCCAGATCTTGGCAGCAGATGACGCTTCTTTTATCATGCCTGATACAGCCTGTACCAATGCAGGCAATCCGATTGCAGTTGTCACAGGGCAAAGTGGCGGTTTCTTTTTTGTGAATAATGGCGCCTCCATCGATGCCTATACGGGAGAGTTAGATCTGGCGAGCACATTCCCAGGCTCTAGCTATCTCATCAGTTATCAAACCAATGGTACCTGTCCTTCCATCATGAGTCAGCCCTTGTTCGTTCAAGACTCCAGTGATGCCTCATTCCAGTATCCGGATACGGTTTGTCCAGGCAGTCCGAATCCCCTGGCCATCATAACGGGTAATCAGGGGGGAACATTCAGTGTGTTCCCAAGCGCAACAATCAATGCTGCTACTGGTGAGTTGGACATGAATTCAGTGGTAGTCGGAACTCCCTATACGGTGAGCTATAGTTTGAATGATGATTGCCAAAGCAGCTCACAAGTTCAGTTTCTGGTAGAAGATATGATTCCCCCTGATTCGGCTTTTCTCCCTGATATTGTAGAAGAATGTAGCGCAACCGTAACAGTTCCTTTGACCATCGACAATTGTGCAGGATTCATTCAAGGCACAACTACTGACCCTCTGACCTACAATGCTCAGGGAACCTATGCAGTAAGCTGGACCTTTGATGATGGCAATGGCAATCAGACAATCATGCAGCAAACAGTCATCGTACAGGATGTCACCCCGCCTTCCGTCCAATGCCAGGATATCACGATCCAACTGGATGCAAGTGGACTGGCGGTTATCACCCCGGCTCAACTGGATAATGGAAGTGCAGATGCTTGTGGACTCTTTAGTCTGGAACTGGGACAGGATAGCTTCTCCACAGCTGATGTGGGAGCCAATATGGTCAGTCTGATTGCCACAGATATCAATGGAAACAGTGATAGCTGTTTTGCAATGGTTACCGTGATGGCCGATCAGGGACCTTTGGCCATTTGTCAGGATCTGACGATGTATCTGGACTCTTCTGGCTTTGCTTTTGTGATTCCTGAAGAATTGGATGGCGGTTCAACCGTTGCTTTCGGAACACCCCTCTTATCAGCAAACCGAGACAGCCTGGGATGTGGAGATGTGGGCACGCAGATGGTGATGTTATTTGTAGAAGACAGCAATGGGGTGGTCGATTCCTGTGAGGCTCAACTTACCGTGTTGGATACAATTGCGCCTGTCGTGCTGTGCCTGGATCTGACAATCGTTTTGGATTCAAGCGGTCAGGCAGTGCTAGACCCAGCTATGATTGATGCAGGTTCCATGGATGCCTGCGGAATCATGATGATGACGCTGAGTCAGGATACCTTTGGGACAGCTGATATTGGCACACAAAGTATCTCATTGACCGTGATAGATAATAATGGCAACAGCAATAGTTGCGAAGCGATGGTAACAGTGGAGCGGAGTACAGGGATTTGGGATCTTTTCTCTTCTGCTTCAGAGAAGACCATTAAGCTGTATCCAAATCCAGTACAAGATCAGCTCATGGTAGAATGGGACAGCAAGAGGAATGGTCCCGTATCTGTCGAAATTATGAATCAATTGGGACAGATCCTGCATCGTGAAGACAAGATCAAAGATCGTCCTATCTTTCAGACAAATCTCTCAGTAGGACACCTGCCAGCAGGAACATATATCGTTCGGATCATTCATGAACACGGCATCAGCCATGCCAAAATGATCAAACAATAAAGAAGAAAGTAGTTGGACAGGGTCTTGGAAATAAGGGGCAATATGACCTAAATGATGAAAATCCCCTTATTTCCTCTATTCCCCTTTCTCCCATTAAACCCAATAAGTAAGCGGCTCATGCTGCCCATAGTATCCAACAAAACAGGCCATGCTCAGACGGGTGCCATAGCTGGGACGAACCGAATGAACTTTGCTGGATTGCATGAGAATCAATTCTCCTGTTTGAGGGCGCAAAGTAGCAGCCTTGGGAGGAAGAAGAGATCGATCCATAAAGTCATGATGGCCAGTACAGAGTTCTTCAAACTCTTGTTGAGTGGGTTGAAAATCCCACAGGTCCAACTCCCCGCCCTCATCAGGTACTTGCAGGTAGATATTCGCAGCCAATTGAGTCAGCTGTTGAGCGGCCCGAGGAGAGTCCGGGACATCATTTTGCAACAGATCATAATGGGGAGGAAGCCCACTGTCTTTCCCCGCTTCAAACAAGCGCACAATCCCTTGTTGCATCGGAAATCCATGTAGATTTTCGACCTGGGCCCCATGAGGCCAAAGCTCGTGCAACTGCTCGTGCAATTGGGTAAGCGGATTGGTGAGTGGATAGCAAATCAGACTAAGCTTTTTCATCGAATCCCTGGCATCCTTATAGTATCGATGCAGATACTCAGGTTGATTTTCTGTCTCAAAAAGACTCATTCCTATCCGATGGATTTGCATGTCTTTGGCCATTCTATATGGTCCAAATAAGGGCAATCCCTGAAAGGAAGCAAGCAATTGAAGACAGTGCTCCGGGGCGTAGAAAAGAGGAATTCTGAGTGCTAATAATTCTCCAGTGAGGAGTGCTTGTAGATCTTGATACTGAAGACTGTTCTGGGTTAATATCCCTTCCTGAAGGGACGAATTTGGTAGCATGATTGTGGAATTAAGAGCAAGGCGAAAAAATGTGTGAAAAATGTTAGGGCGGGCGAAAAAATTCTATGACATTAAATAGTTTATTTTCGAGATGTTTTTCAAGCCGCTTTTAGTCTTTTCTTTGGAAATTATTACAGGTCAATTTCTCTGATTTGTCAGACGGTGGGAGATAGGCCATTTTGCGCAAATGGCCAAATTTCTTTCCCTGGATTGAATAGGTGTGTAAAAATGACTCAATAGACACTAACTGATTCATACCCAGGGGGACAAATGATGATAAAACCTTACCTGTGAAAGACTATTTTTTTTCAATTTCGACAACAATCATGCTATTCTGTTGAGATTTCTTGTTAATAACCCGTGTTTTGTTTCAGCTTTTGTATTGATCTGAGTTGAGAAGATGGGATGGGGAACAATTCATGTTGTCCTTCCAAAAAGAAACTTCCATCCAGATAAGACCGTAGTTGATGTTCTGCATTCAGGTAATCATTGAGGGTTTGGTGAGCGATCTTCCACCGCACCAGGTCGAAGAACCTGTTCCCTTCCATTGCAAATTCTAATCTGCTCTCCATGTGAATGGCCTTGAGTGCATCAGCCTGATTGAGAAAGACCGGATGACCGACAGGGTAGGAGGCGATCACATAATTGGCTGCGGGTTCTTCTCCATTTGGACCGGAATGACTGCCATTATCAGCAACGCCTCCTTCCAGGACCCAGCACCCATTAGCAGCACGATTGCGGAGCCTGTTGGTCAGTTTTCGTGCCAACTCAAGCTCTCCTTCATGTACCGCTACTTCGGCTCGCCAAAGAATGATGTGCGCCAGTCGGATTAAACGCAAATTATTGGCATTCGCTCCTTTTGCCCAGCCAGATGCCGTAGACCCTGTTCCTTTCTCAGATGCATAGAAGGCATTTTTTTTAGGAGAATAAGGTCCACCATATGCCTGATCTCTGATCCAGTTTTTTCCTGGATGATCCCCCCAATCAAGAAAGGGAATTCCCCTCCTGCCGACAGACCAATCCAGTCGTGGGTCCAGGTTCCCACTATGTTCGCTGAAGGCATTCTCTGAAGGGATTCCTTCATCGTGTTTCACATCCAAATCATTGAATTGATCTATGAGTGGAAGCCCCTGATCGGTTGTTTGGTGTGCATTGACCAGGTTTTGGGACGGTTGATGAAGGCCGCAGCAACCAGCAGGTCCGGCCGCGTACGGATAATTCAGAACTTCCCCAAAGTTTCCATTTTCCCCATTGGTCCCATCATTGACTGAATGTTGAATTTCAAAGATAGATTCTGCATTGTTGTTGCCGGCAATCCGAAAATTGTCGTGGTAGCAATCCATTAACTCAAATGGCCCATTGTCCAATATATCATCTAACAGACCTTTGGCCTGTGAATACTCCTCCTGAAACAGATGAACTTTTGCTTGATAGGCTTTGGCAGCCCAACTTGTGGCACGGCCTGCCTGAATCTGGACAGCTGGTAGATGTGTCACCGCAAACGATAGATCTGCTTCAATCTGCTCCCAGGGTATGATGGTATTCTCAAGTTCTGACAGATCCAGGACCGTTTCATCTACATAGGGAATATAGCCCCACAACTGAACCGCATCAAAATGATAGTGTGCACGTAGGAAGCGCGCTTCGGCCAGGAAGACATTGCGGGTTTCTTCAGACAAATCCGTTACATTCTGGCTGACTCGGATCGCATCATTACATCTGGAAATTCCATCATAGAGTGTTCGCCATTTGTTGTCCAGGAAGCCGTTTTGGGCTGTGGTCTCGTAGCGTTCTATCTGACTGATCGGCGATTGTTCCGGGGCAGAAGCACCCTTGTAGGCATCATCTGAGGCGATACTTCCATAGATGAAATTAGATCCTGCGGCTTGCCAGTATCCATTGTTGTCTGTCCCGATTCCATCGAGCAGGCTGTATGCTCCCATGAGTAAAGCATAGGCACCGTCTTCGGTTTCCAGCTGGCGTTCGCCTACAACGCCCAAAGGTTGACGTTCCAAAAAATCTTCGCTGCAAGACGACAAACAGAGAAAAAATAAACAAGCGATGGAAGATATATTTTTCATAATGATTGGATTGGTATGATAAGAAGGAAGAACTTGGGAGTTCGGATCAGTGTGTGGGCTGTGGCAGTCAGACATCCCTGACCATGAAAAATGAATCCATTTCCCTGATTAGAAACCAATATTCATCCCAAAGAGAATGGTTTTGGGGGTAGGAGAAGTGCCGATGTCTATGCCATAAAGATGTGTGTTGGCCTGGTAGAGGGGAATCTCAGGATCAAGACCCTCATATCCTGTGAAGGTGAAGAGGTTGATTGCTTGACAATACAGCCTCATCGAGCCAAGGGTGTAGCCCAGTTCCAGTTGTTTCACCCTGATATAGGACCCGTCCTCAACAAAATAGGAGGAAGGTTGATGACTCAAGTTATCTTGTTGACTCAGGACAGGCAAGGACGCCTGATTTCCCAAAGAAGGCGTCCAGGACTCATGCAGCATACGGTGACTGCGATTGCTTTGAAATGCTGCAAAATCAGTCCATGCTTTTGAATAATTGAGCAATTCATTCCCAAACATTCCCTGAACAAACATGCCAAGATCAAACCGAAAGAGATTCAAGGACCCGCTGAGACCATATATTACATCAGGATGGGGGCTGCCAAGAAATATATGGTCTTCCTCATCGATACGTCCGTCCTGATTTTGGTCGACATATCTGAACCTGCCTGGACGATCATAATACGCATCATATTGTCCATCCTGCACTTCCTTTTCTGAAATAAATCCATCTGTTTCAAGTCCCCAGAAAGATGAGATTGGATATCCCGGAACAGAGCGGGTATAGGAAAAATCCTGAAGATTCGGCCCGAGAATGCCTGTCTCATCCAGCTCCCCCAACGAAACCAAAGTATTGCGATAAGTCGAGACATTGGCCTGAAGATCATACCCCAGGCGAGAATTCAGATGGCCTTTAAGTCCAAAAGAAACATCAATTCCTGTATTGACCATCTGTCCTTGATTGCGATAGGGAGCGAGTGCTTCTCCTAGTACGCCAGACAAACCTGGAATCAACAACATATCTGAGGTAGTTCGTTTGTACCAATCCGCTTGAAGGCGGATGCTGCGAAATAATTCCAGATCCAGGCCAATATTGATCATTTGGGTATTTTCCCATTTTACATTGGGATTACCGAAGCGTTGAGAATCAAATCCACTGACGACCTGCTGGTTATTGCCCCAAATATCATAGGAAGAAGCTGAAAGACTACTTCGGTAGGTGGAGTATGCAGCGTCATCCGCAATTTCCTGATTGCCAGTTTTGCCCCACCCTGCACGAAGCGTCAGCACATTCAGCCCTGGCACGCCTAGCAAGAACAGTTCTTCAGATAGCCGCCAGCCAATGCTTCCTCCATAGAACAATCCGTATCGGTTGTTGGGACCAAATCTGGAAGAACCATCTCGTCTGACATTTGCCTCAATCATATATCGATTCAGGAAGACATAGGAGCCATGCCCGAAGAATGAACTCATCGCAAACTCACTACCACCATGTCCATTGTCCAGGCCAGTAGTTCCAGCATTCAAAAATCGGTAACTGAGATCATCTGAATAAAAGTTATCCCGTGCACCAAATAGATATCTGGATTTCCCTTCACTGGCTTCTTGACCAGCAAGTAGCTGGAGTTGATGAATTTTGCCAAACTTCCAGCGATAGTCCAGCAAATTGAACAGGGTCCAACTAAGACGATTGCGAAAATCCACTCTAAGAGAATTGCTGGCAGCTGGTTCGGCATGTTCTATAGATCGAATCGTAAAGGTATTGGCAAAAAGCGATTGGTAATCAACCCCAAATTGACTTTTGAAGCGGAGATTCTTGAGAATGTCTAGTTCCAAAAAAGCTGACCCGATGATTTTCCATTGATTGCTGACATTGTCCTTGTTGCGATTCAGCTGGGCTACCGGATTGTGGACATTTCCTACATGTGCCCCTTTGGTTCCCGCATAATTTCCCATAATATCCAGGACGGGGATCATGGGATGCATCCGAATCGCATGCGAAGCCGGATGCCTAAGGAGATCAGTCTCTTGAGCAATCATTCGGCCATAACTCACCTCTAGTTGCTCCCCTACACGTATCCACGGATTGGGCGAAAATGAACTGTTGGAGCGAAGGGAGAACCGCTGAAAGCCAGTTTCATCAAGAATCCCTTGCTGGTTAAGATAATTTACCCCCATATAATAGCTGGAATATTTACTCCCCCCTGACATGCCCAAGGTGTGATTCTGAATAGGAGCTGGAGTGAAAATCTCGCTTTGCCAATCTGTCCCGGCCTGATTGGCTTCTGTGATTAAGTGCCAGGGTTCTGCCGCACTGTAGGCACTAGGAGCGGTACCGGGATCTCCTTTCATGGCACCTGAGGGGAACACATAGTCAGGCAAAAAATCTGGAGAACCAGGATCAAGACCATATTGTGCATGCTGAAAGACGAATCCTCCAGGATTGCCAGGGTTTGCCTGCAAATAATCATTTTTCTGCGCAGTATATAGAAGTTCTCCGAGCTGTTGAGTGTTCAGGAGAGAATGTTGTGAGCTTGCCTGCTGAATTCCATAACGAGAACTAATGTGTAGGCGAGCCTTTCCCTTTTTCCCTTTTTTTGTAGAGATCAAAAGCACACCATTTCCGGCTCTGGCTCCATAAATGGCTGCTGCAGAGGCATCCTTAAGAACTGATATATGGTCGATATGGTCTGGAGAGAGCATATGAAAATCTCCCGCTACCGGGACCCCATCAATAACAATAAGCGGATCATTGTGATTAAGAGTTCCAAATCCACGAATTCTCAACATGGATTCTCCGCCTGCCTGATGATTGGCCCCTACCATGACGCCAGCAAGGCGTCCCTGGAGCTGATTGTCAAAGGATGCAGAAGGAATCTGTTGAAGAGTCTCTCCTTCCAAAGTGGAGACGGCTCCTGTTCTATAGGTCGTTGAGGCAGAAATGTATCCTTTGGTGTAGGAAGTATTGCGAGAAGCTTTGGGAGAAAGCTGAACAATCAATTGTCGTTTCCCCTTGCAAGAGACCTTGGCCGTTTTATATTCAGGATATTTGATCTCCAGAATAGAAGCTGGATCCTGAAGAGAGAGCGCAAAAATGCCATGACCATCTGTAATTGTGCCCTGTCTGCTTCCTTTAATTTGCACAATTGCCCCTGAAAGCAAGTCGCCTTCTTGTGTCATGACAGTTCCCTTGATCAAGGTCTGTCCCTTCAAATTGACATGGAAACAGATCAAAAACGGGAGCAACAACATCCAAAAGCGAGAGAAAGAAAGCTGTGATACCATCTGTTAGATCCGTTAGAAAGTGAGAATGAAAACATGGTCAAAGGATTGATCCGAAAAAAGATCTGTATTCCTTTGTCTAATCAATAGGTCACTTCCTTAGAGTGTCGATCGAAAAAAGATGCATGCTCGAAAAAAAAGAAAACAAGGGTTTTTTTAGGCCTATGACGAAAACTTCCTGATTTTTAAGCAATTGCGAAAGGTGTGGAAAAACATGGCATATTTTTTCGTTAAAAAGTTTGGATAGTTCATAAAGACTCTGCACCTTTGCCACCCCTTACAGAGAAAAGCGGTGAATAATTCGCTACTTCAGTGGGCAAAAGCAGGGTAGAAAAGGGAAAACGATCTTTAACTTTTTTTCGAGAAATATTTGTTTTTGTAGATAGTAAGTCGGACCTTTGTCAGGCTTTTCGCGGGAAGGATCAAGTGGAGGCAAAAACGAGCTAGAAATATTGAAAGAAATAATGGGGGGCAGAAGCGTGATGCTTTTG
>JBCCGK010000160.1:0-20368 GCA_039029315.1 Bacteroidota bacterium
CTTTTTTGTTCTCATAGTGGTGCTATGAGAACAAAAAAAGCTGTAGGATGAGGAAAAAAGACGCATACAAAAAATAAGTAACAGATGTTCAAACAGTCTTTAAGATTTTTCTTTGAATAATTCGCGCCTGGATGCCACATTCCGACGGATGAGTTGAGAAACTCCTGTACTCATGCAGCTAGAAGTCTTTTTGCTCTTGCTTTGGCCAGATTAATCAAAAGGTCAAGTGCTAGAAATCTTTCTAGTTCTACAGATTCATCCTTTGAAATCGTACCTTCTTTTTTTCGATTGATCAATGTTTCAACCCTCTGGGACATTCCTTTTGATGCTCTGCGAGAAACGATTTTCCCCAGATCCATTTTAGCTAGAACTTCTGCTAAATTCTCAAATGCTTCTACTACAGAAATGGTATGTAATCTTTGCTTCAAATTACAAAAAAAATCCTCACAAGCGCATCTCAAACACAGTCCAGCCATTGGCCTTCGTTTCCAAAGAAAAATGGACATCATGATTGAGTAGAATCTCCCGAACGAGCGTCAGTCCTACCCCCTGCCCTGTTTTCTTGGTACTAAAAAAAGGAGAGAATAAATCCAAAGCAACCTCCTTTGGGATCCCCTGCCCATTGTCTGAAATAGATATGCTCACAGGTTGTTCTGTTGTTTGTACACGGATGATTCCTTGCTGATCGATAGCTTCCATGGAATTCTTCAAGACATTCACCAGGACTTGTTCCATCTGATTGAGGTCCAACATTGCCTGGACCTTAGCGGGAGCAAAATTCAGGTCTATATCGATCTCCCGATCCTTTGCCTGAGGAGCCATCAGAGCAGTCACTTGTTGAACCAGATGATGCAAATCGATGAGCTCTTTATGAGGTTCTGGCAGTCGAATCACTGAAGCAAAATTCTGCATGAATTTGGTCAGTCGCTTATTCCGATTGATAGAGAGATCCAGAAAGGGAACCACCTCTTCTGCTTGGGGAGGAACAGCTTCCTGATGCATATCCCGGACAGAATCCAGAATAGAATTGACCGCACCAATCGAATTGTTCACTTCATGGGCCATCATCCGAATGACCTTGCCGTAGGCACGCTTTTCAGTAGCAAGCAGTTCTTTGGACAGTTCTTCCATGAGAAAGAACTTCCGATGAAAGCCTCTATGGATAAAATCGACCATGTGACAGCGGTATTGTTCAATCCCTTGAGCAGAAACGATGCTGGATTCTCCAACCTCCAACTGGTTGATTTTGTTAAGAATAGGATGCTCCAATTCCTCCACAGATTTGCCAAGCGCACTATCGCTGAGTTTCAGCCAGCGCTTTGCACTGGGATTGAGCAAGGTCAGGTGGTTATCAAAATCAAGGAGAATGATCCCAGAAGGCGAGGCTTCAATGAGCTTGTCGAGAAAAAAATGCTGCTCTGCAATCTGAATCCGCTCTTCCCGAATATGGCCAATCATACCATTGTAGACCTTGATCAGACGATTCATCTCAGGAGAGGTAGTCTGGGAAAAAGTATGGTGAAAATCTTGATCTTCAATGGTGTCGGCCCCTTGAACCATTCGTTGGACCGGTTGGAGAAAGGCAAGAAATAAGCGATATCCCAGCCATAGGAGAAGAATAATCCCCAATTCTGATAGGAGGACATACCATTTATTTTCTTCTAGCAACAGATACACAAGAGCAAATAACAGGGAGTGGATCACGCCCAGATACAGCCAGTACTTGACCTTAAGCGTCATATGGAATCTCATATTTACTCAATCTCCGATAGAGAGCACTTCTGGTAATCCCCAGAGAATGAGCCGTTGGTGTGATTTTGCGCTGGTGATAGGTGAGAGCCTTCTCGATCATTTGTTTTTCCATTTCTTCCAGGCTGATCTCTCCTACCTCCGGCAGATTGATGGTCTGTGTCTGTTGTGAACGCGCCCGAAACTGTCGGGCAAAATCTTCTTTTTCCAGTCGTTCTCCCGGAGAAACCAAAACGGTTCTTTCCACCAAATTTTTGAGCTGGCGAATGTTGCCGGGAAAATGTTGTTCTTCCAGCCAGTTAAGGGCGTGCTTGCTGACTGAGAGTGTGGGGCGCTGATAGATATCCTTGAGGTTGTTTACATAGAACTCTACCAGTAAAGGAATATCGCTTTTTCGCTCCCTCAAAGCAGGAAGTTGTAGGCTAATCAAGTTAATGCGATAGAATAAATCTTCTCGAAAACTTCCTTGTATTACCATGTTTTCCAGGTTCTTGTTTGTTGCACTGATCACACGAACGTCGACTTTGCGTGGTTGACTACTTCCAAGAACCTCAAAGGTTTTCTCCTGCAAGACCCGAAGCAATTTTACCTGGCAACTCATATCCAGATCCCCAATTTCATCCAGAAAGATTGTCCCAAAGTCTGCTCGGTCAAACCGTCCTACTCTGTCCGATATCGCACCTGTAAAAGCTCCTTTCTTATGACCAAACATCTCACTTTCGAATAAAGTGGAAGAGATCCCGCCCAGGTTGACTTTCACAAACGGATTGTTAGCACGGGTACTTTCATAATGAATGGCCTCTGCCAACAGTTCCTTTCCTGTTCCGCTTTCTCCCAAAATCAGCACGCTGGCATTGGTCTTACTGACTCTTTGTGCAGTCTGCAAGATGGCCAAAAACCCGGAATCTTGCCCAATGATATTGCTGAAGCGTGTCCCTTGTTCTTCCTGATTGTTGACGGCATCCAATTGCAAGAGGGTATGGACAGAGTTGAGGAGCATTTTGTTGTCCCAGGGTTTGGTCAAAAAATCCCTGGCTCCAGCTTTCATGCCCTTGACAGCCAATTGAAGTGTACCCCAGCCAGTAATCAAAATGACTGGGATACTTGAATCTATGGATTGGATCTCCTTGAGTGTTCGTAATCCTTGCCTGCCAGAAGTGTCGATGGTGAAATTCATATCCAGAATCACCAGATCCGGGCGTTTTTTGCCAATACGGCGCATCGCAGACCGTGGATCAAAGGTCGTTTCGACTTCATGTCCTGCCCTAGTCAGCAACAAGCGCAAAGAGCTACAGACAGTTTCGTCGTCGTCAATGATCAGAATATGGGATGGCAGGCTCATGTTTATTCTTCATGCAAAGCTACGGCAGGATGAATCATAGATGCTTGAGAACTTGGGTACAAAGTACAAAGAATTACAAGTGTATAGATCACCCCAGCAGAAGAAAGCATCGCCCAAAGATAAATGGGATTCGCCACTTCAAACAATTTCATGATAGGTAATTGGGCTGCAAAAAACAGACCTGCAATGATTCCCAGGGTTGACAGGATCAGGATTTCCAGCATAAACTGTGAGATGATTCCAGCTGGCGAGGCACCAACAGCACGTCTCAAACCAATTTCTGATCGTCGTTTGCGGATGTTGTATAACAAAATCCCAAATAGCCCTAGCGCTACATTGATCACCAAAAACCCACAGATAGATAGCAAAGCGACAATGGGAATCCAGGTTTCTCGACTTTGTCGGATACGCCTGTTTTCCAAATTGGTGATGACAAAATCCCAATCCTTGGCGATACGCTTAATTGTTTGATTGACAGTCTCTTCAAATTCAGGAGAAGTGCCCGGTTTGATCCGCATTTGTAGAGTGGTGCCATCGATTGAGTGGATCGGTAGAGAGAAGAAAGTCATATTGTCCTCCTCTTCAAATTCTCCCCGGTATTTGAAATGATCCACGACCCCCAATACCTGCTTCTCTCCATTGATGACGAGTACTCTGCCGATGATGCTGGTGTCCTTGAAGTAGGTTTCTTTGAGCTTTTTGGACACAACAATGGGATCGTATTTTCCCTCATAGTCTGCCTTTGTTGGCCATTTCCCTTCAATGAGATTGAGATTGTAGAGATCGTCATAATCTTCATCTGCTCTGACCATATTGGTCGAGAGCTCAAATCCATTATCGTCGGAAGAGGTGGACCAGACTGATCCGCCGAATGGAGTCACACTGTTGCTAAAGCTGGCTGCCTGAATTTCAGGAAATGATGTAATGGCCTGTTTGAGCTGTTCCTTGGTAGATACGATGCTAAGGGAATCGGTCCCGCGAGGCACATTGATCATTGCAATCCATATGTCCTCTGTGTCGAATCCTAATGGTTTGCTATATCTAGACATGCTGTGATATACGAAGGTCAGTACAGCAAATAAAATCAGGAAAGCGAGAAAAATCTCCAGGATCATGAGGGCATTTTGCCGCTTTCGATTCCAGATAAGGATAAATAAGTGGCGTATCATACGGCTGTTTCTCTTAAAGCGGTTACGACATGAAGCTTAGACATTCGAAGGGCAGGCAATAGCCCGGAGATGATCCCAAAAAAGAGGATAATCAGGAATCCGTAGACAAAAATGGAAAAATGGAAGGAAAGCATGGCATCAGGAAATACTTGACTGGCATTCAGTACCTGAATCAACCAGATAGCCAGAATGAAGCCGATGATGCCGCCTAACAGGGTCAAAATGATATTCTCGAAAATGAATTGAATGAGGAGATCTCCTGTTCCCGCACCAAAAGCTTTTCGGACCCCAATTTCTGACGATCGCTCCATGATTCTGGTTACATTGAGGTTGACCAGATTCAGGGTAGGCAATAACACAAACAAGGAAAGCAAGCCTCCGATGACCAAATAAAAATATCGCAGGCTGAGGCTTTTGTCTTCTTCCCAAAACAGACCTCTGGCATATCGTTCCAGGGCAGTAAAAGGGAGAAGATCCAGTTTGTTAAAGTCTTCGGGATTCGGAATGGGGATGAGTGTTTCTTTTTTGTCGATCTCGTCCTCGGCAAGGTCGCGTTGAGCAGGACTTGCTGAGAGAAATGCTCCCTCAAAGCCACCAAGATAGTTGTCATCTCTTTGAAGTTCCGAAGAACGGATATGGGTAAAAGGGATATACAATTCTGCATTGAGGAAGCCCCAGGACTGATTGACATCTTTCACCACTCCGATGATCTTGTAGTTGACTCGATTGATGGGGATTTCTTTGCCCAGGGCCGATTCATTGGCTCCGAAATAGGACTTGCGAGCTGTTTCGCTGATGACAATGCTGGGAGCCTGATTGCTAACTTCTGTCTCCCGATATGGCCCTCCTTCCACAAACTTGAAATCAAAGATTCGCCAATAAGCAGCATCCGTATAAATCGCATCCATCGACAGCTTTTTGCTGTTGATGAATAGATCATGCGTATGACTTGGACTATAATAGGAGTGATCAATCGTGTTAGGCAAATCCCGAAGGTAGCGATCCAGAACAACATAATTGGCCCCGGAAATAGAGGTAGATTGGCTGTTGTTGTTAATCGTTCGCGTGGTGTCATAACTCACCGTTCCATTGGTAAGTACGGTGTCAATCACATACACTGTATCTGGACGAATAAATTGCATCTTGACAGTGGGCAGAAAGGTGATTCGATCCTGATTGCTCATCGGAGAATGACTCCCCAATTCATTGTCAAGAAAGGAGGCGATCACCATTAGGATCATCAGTGTGAAGCTGATGCCAAAGAGGCTGATGAAGCTGTAAAACTTCTTTCGAGCCAGAACTTTGAAGGCTATTTTGAGATAGTTTTCTAGCATTTTTTCTGTTTTGAACTGTAGCGGTATAAGGTATGCGGTATTGGGTATAAGGCTTTGTTGTGAGAAGGGTACTAGGCTACTGAGCTGTTTAAATTCATAACCACCCAGCCCTATACCTTATTCCCCTATACCCTTTATCCCCCTGAATTCCCTTTAGTTTACCTGGCTTCCATCAAACAATCTGACCAATCGATGCGTCTTGCGCGCCATGCTCTCGTCATGGGTGACCATAACGACAGTTGTCTTGTTCTCTTGATTCAGGCGAATGAGGATATCCATGATTTCGTTCCCCATGACACTATCGAGGTTTCCGGTGGGCTCATCTGCCAGGATGATGGTTGGCTTGCCGACGATGGCTCTGGCAATGGCGACACGCTGCTTTTGACCACCAGAGAGTTGTGAAGGAAAATGTCGCATGCGGTTTTTTAATCCTACTTGTGTCAAAGCTTCTTCAGCAGCCGTGCGTCGTTCCTTGGCAGTCATGCGTCGGTAGATCAAAGGGAGCTCTACATTGTCGATGACAGAGAGATCATTGATCAGATGAAAACTCTGAAAAATAAACCCTAAATGCTCATTGCGAAATCGTGCCAAGGCTTTGGTATTGTACTGACCAATGGTCTCTCCATTGAGGTGGACAACACCTTTGGAGGGCTCATCCAACAAGCCCATGATGTTGAGAAGCGTACTTTTCCCACAACCAGAAGGCCCCATGATTGAGAGGAATTCCCCTTCTTCCACATCCAGATGAATGTCATTGAGGGCGAGGGTTTCTATCGTATCAGTGCGATAGATTTTGCTGACGTGATCAATTGAAATCATAATGAATGTTGTTGTCTTGTTCGAAATCGTATAATGTGAGCAGCCGGAGTTGGTGCCAGGCTTGCCAGTATTCTCTCAGCGCAAACATGTATGAACGCCTTGCCCGATCCTTGGCCTGGAGAGACAAGGTCAATTCTGTGATGCTAATGTCTCCCAGCAGATAGCGATCCTTGGAGATGTCAAATCGTTTCTGCGCAATGTCCTGGGTCTCCTTGGCCAGGCGCATGATGTCTTGCATTTGATTGCAATGCACCACCCACTGTCTGACAGAAGCTTCGAAGGCTTGTTGTTCCTGTTGAACGGATCGATTGACAAAGGCAAGGTCCAACTCTGCTTGTCGCCGTTCGGCTTTGCCCCTTCCCCAATCCAGCAAGGGAATGGATACTTGCATGAACACACCCTGCTCAGATTGAGGACTCAGGTAGATGTCATTCAGGACTTCCGATCCCCTGGCAAAGCCAAAGGACGCATATAAGTCTGCACGCCATCCATATTGACCCTTGACCTCAGCTACAGCCTGTTGGGCTTCCAATTGTCGTCGTTGATAACTCAGAGATTCTGGGCGATTCTGAAAAGCAGTCTTGACGGCCGCTTGTTCCTGGATGGGAGGCAAGTTCTGTATGCCGGGACTTTGGATAGCTAATTGAGGAATGAGCTCTGGCTTCCCCAAAAAACTCCCCAAGGCAGTTTGTGCTGCAAGGACAGATTTTTGAGCATCCCGAACGCCTTTCTCAGATTGAAGGAGTTCCAACTGAAGTTGAAGCAGATCATTTTCTGAAATTTTTCCTAACTCAAATCGCTCCTCGGCAATCTGGAAGAGGGATTGATTGCTGTTTTGGTTGACTTGCGCAATCTGGGCATCAATCTGTGCCAACAACAAATCGAAGAAAAAAGGCAACACCTCAATAGAGATAGCCTCGACATCGGTAACGAATTGCTTCTCTGCTTCCTCCAAACGAAGAGGAGCTAATCGTTTGGCCCATTTTAGTGGATTGTACAAAGAAAGAGGTTGCAAAATGCCGATTCGAACCGGAACCCCATTATAGCTAAGAAATTTGGTTTGAAAATCATCATAGCGCTGCAAGTCGGATTGCACAAAAATAGACGTGCCAGTAGCCGGGATGTCTTGTCGGGCTTGTAGAGATAAATAGGAGTTGTTGTAGGTAATCCGGTTAAACTGAATCGTCCCATCTGGCTGGATGGTTTCTGAAAAAGAATTGGTGAAATTGGGAATATTTCCACTGAGCCTCAACTGTGGCTTAAGGCTGGCGCGATAGCTTTTATAAGCCCATTCTGCCTGCCTGACATCTACTTCAGCTCTGTAGGCTGGAAGAGAATGTATGCGAGCCAGCTCGATGACTTGTGCAAGGCTTAAGCTGTCTTGTGCCCTTATCGATAGCAGGGAGCAGCAAAAAAGGAACCAGACAGTAGCCCACTTTAGAAGAATATGAAGGTGTATCAATGGCATGGGATCTCGCTTATTTTTTCAAGTCAAATCGATCCAGGTGCAGATAATCTTTGGTGTCTGAGATTATCAGCTGTTCTCCAGGCTGTATATTTCCTTGCAGCTCCACATAATCGAGATTGTTCAGACCGATTCTGACCCATCGTTTCTCTGCATGATCCCCCTTGACGACAAAGACTTCTTGCTCTCTTGCTCCTGTGAATGCAGGACCATTGACTACGCGAAGGACATTCTCCTTACGCTCTGTGATGATATAGACTTCGACCCGCATATTGGTGCGTAGAGAAGTATGGGTCGGATCATCAAGGCTTACATGAAACTGGACGGTGTTGTTTTCTACAGCAGGGAGGATCAGGGTGATATATCCTGTCAGATCCTGCCCATTGATTCTGACTTTGACAGGAAGACCAGTGTTGATCCGGTCAGCGTACATATCAGAACTGGTCGCTTCGATGCGAAAGCTGGTGAGATTGGCCAGTCGAACAAGAGATTCTCCCTCATTGACTTGCTTGCCGATATCTTCATTGACCCAGGTGATGACGCCTTCCTGCGGTGCTTTTACCTTGGTCTCATTCAGCTTTCTCTGAAGTTCGAGGAGCCTTTTTTCCTGAATTTGAACTTCCAGTTCCAGATTTCTTCGATCACTATTCAGCGACTGTTTGCGGAAGCCCAAGTCATTTTCCAACTTCTTTTTTTCCAATCGGGCGATTTTCAAGGCAAGATCTGCTTTCTCTACCTCTTCCTGGGTGGCACCACCGACTTCACGCAGGCGCTTTACATCTGCGAGTTGGGCTTCCAGACTTGAGAGTTGCAAGCCTTTGATTTGATCTTCCAGTTCAAGTTCGCGCAGATTTTTGTCATACTCCAGCTTGAGGCGAGTTACATTGTTCTTTTTGAGTTCCAATTCATCCTGTAGCTTGTCTACCTCCAGTTGCACATATCCTTGTTCCAGTTCCAAAATTAACTCTCCCCCCACTACATCCGTTCCTGATCGAAGGTGGACCTTTTTGATCGCCGCACTGACCGGAGAGGTAACAATCTGCTCAAATGCCGGAACAACCAAACCAGATGAGGTGATGGCATTTTCAATCGGCCCTTGTTCGACCTTGCCAATCCGAATTTCATCCAGTTCAACCGAGGTCTTGAGAACATTCCGAAATAGAAAGAACAAAATAATCACCACCGCGCCAATCCAGGCAAAACGGATGATCTTCGATCGTTTGGCTTTTTGTTGTTCACTGACGGAGATGACACTATCCATAAGATATTCTTTGATGTAGTCTCATGAGCTTGCCAAGATGAATGCCAATTTTTAAGATTCTGGTAATCAGTTGTTTGTGAAAAAGTGCTTATAATGTTTTCGTTCGATATCGAACAGATTGGTTCGATATCAGACGAATTGCCTAAATGTTTCTCCTGGCTTTTATCATTCATAGCCGCATTTGAAATGGGAGAAGAGCCAATGCCCAAAGTGATCTTTCATTGGAAGATTTACCTCAACCCCTCTAACCAAATTCAAAAAAAGGCACAAAAACACCGAGAATATTCAATGGAATGATTCCAGCATTTTTGTGCCACAAGAGTCCAGGTCTTGATTGGGTAATATCTACATGACTCGCTTCTCAATCAGGCTTCTTCCTTTTTCCGTAAATCTGTAGGCACCCAAAATATGCTTCAAGCTTCGATGATCCTTGAGGCGCTGACTCCCTTCAGTCGCTGTATTGTCCAACAAATCTTGTGCTTCTGCTTCCGAGATGTTGTATTCACCCTTGCCTTGGATATGCGCATTGGCAAGGGAAATCAGACGATCATTCAGACCTGGTGCTACCTTGGCCTCAAGTCTACCCCCTAGCTGAATGGACCCATTGACATCTGCTTTTTGGGCATCAAAACGGGTGGACTGTCCTCCCCATTTGATGCCTTGACTCACTGTCCTGAGAAGATCGTCGAGGGGAGGCAATTTCTCGGGCAAGTCATCTCGCCCCGTATCCCCAATCGTTGCGATGATGGCAGTCGTCCCAATTTTGAGAATAGACATCAGGATCAATAAAGCAACCTTGTCGCCAATCTCTTTGAGTAATCCTCCTCCAATGGGACCAAGGATGGAAAGGACAAGCGGAATGATTACTTCCAAGGCAATATTTGTATCTGATTTCTCAATTCGATGGCTTACTTCTGGGGCACTTATCGGAACATAGTCCAGTGTTTGTGAGCCATCTTTCTTGCTGGCGATTGTCAGGCCCAGATGACTTTTGTGAGTAATGAATACATGGATACCCGGAAAGAGTGTGACTTCAGCCTCTGTGGTAAGAAAAACTTCTTTATCCCGAAACAGGAGGTCAAAACTGACCAATTCTGGCCGGACAGTTGTTCCAGCATTTGGACCGCTAGGGATCTTGAAAGGCTTCATCTTGAATCGGGTCCCTTTCCGATTGACAAGCTCTGTATGATTGTTGATAAGGGTAAAATCGCTGGGCTTAGCATCCGAAAACACATGGCTAATCCCAGGTAACATAGAATATGTCAAAACGGTCTGTGGATTGACCAACACACTGCCCTTCTGGGCTACTGGAACAGCCACGGATGACAGTGTCTGGAACAGATTATCTACTGGCTGATTCAGGGTTCTGATCAGAATCGCAAAATTCCCCTGCTCGCCTTCTGGTGCATCTTCATAGGCATAACTGGCAAAAGTCGGAACTGCCCATTGAAGCTGTGAGTCGGCTGGCTTGCTATTCAGGCTTACTTCTGCGAATACCACATCCCGTATCGAATCGATATTTTCCTTAAACCAGGCACCAAATGCCTGGGCGGTGAGAGATTCCATCAGCTTTCCGGGATCCTCAGATGGCGGGAAAATCACCTCTAGGACTGATACCTCGGGCACCTCTGGCGTGGCATTGGTATGACTGACAAGCAGGCGATGAGTAGTAGATTCTTTTGAAGGAGAACTTGGCATGGGTGGCTCAAAGGCCAGGCGTACTTCCAATATGATGCGCGCCTGCTCAAGAGATACTGGAACCTGATTGACTGTTATAGTGCCTTGGTCAACCGGGAAGGAAAGCCATACATTCGGCCCACTACCTCCAGGCACTACTGAGAAATGTCCCAATGTTGCCTGAAGAGAAAGAGAAACTGCACCTCCTTCTGGCTGATAATTGAGGGTCAGGGGTCCGTGTTCACTGAATTGGAGATAGCCATTTAGCGTATCCAGACTGATTGCCTGAACAATATCCCAGCCCTCTGTCTCTGCCAGAACGGATGCTGGTGGTGAACTGGAAGCAACAAGGTTCGAAGAAAGCTCAGGGAAAGTGATGACTGCTTTCTTCATCATTTGTTTGAATATAGATGTCATGAATGTTGAATGTCAATGTGAATCAAATTTGGAAATAGATCATGTCTTCCCGAAGAGGATTGACAGGAAGTGTTTTGCCAATTCTCTCTGAAGCTGAAATAGGAGTGATAAGACCACTGGATCAGGAATTGCTGCAAGGATTGGGGCCGATAAATTCTGGAACTCCACTGATCTGAACAGAGCCATTGAGGGTTGCCGCAGTCAATGTGAATTGAGAAGTCGCAGTCGGCCAGACAATCGGATCTGTGCCTTCCTTGATGATTGGATCAAATGGCGGCATGGCATTTTCCACTCCCTTGGCGATCACATCGGTGATGATGAGCTGAATCGCCGTGATGATACCGGCAATGACGGCAACGATGATGGCGATGATGATACGTTTGGCTGTCTCTTTTGCCGCTTTTCCAACAAACAACCCAATCACCGATACAATCAAGCCAGCAATTGCTTCTCCTGCAATCACCCCCGGATCAGTTACCGTTCTATGTGAGCATTTGGCATCTCTTGTCTGAATAAATCCAAGGGTTTGGGTTCCTCCATTGCTGTTTTTCTCCAATTGCAGGCCATGATAATTGATGATATCTAAGAAGGCATTGATGCCAGGAGAGATCTGGATTTTTACTGTCATCGTTGTGATGATTTCAGCTTCATTCACTTGTACATCCAAATTGTGCAAAAATGGATGGTAGGTCGTGCCCGCATACTTCACATTATCCAACGCAATGACATCTTTGTTCTTGGCCTTTGCAGAGAGCGTGATAGCTGTATCATTGTCGATTAACTCAAAATTGTCTTTTGCTGTGCCCTTCTGGAAGGCGTTTGGCAAACCCGTGAACATCGCTTCTCGTGTGAAGAGTTGTCTTCCTATCAGGAAAGCAGATCGCTCTCCTTTGGGAATCGCACCAGATGGGATATTCTGTGAAAGTGTTTTGGGATCAACCTTGCTTGTCGTGATGCACAATACGCCAAAGATGGCATCGCAAAGATTGGTTGTGTTTGGGATTTCTGAATAGGCATAACTCGTATGCGTAGGCTTCAACCATTTCAGATGGTTTTTGTCTGCGCGAAGATTGAGCTTGACCGCAGCAAATACCTGGTCAAAATCTTGGAGATGTTTGTTGAACCAGTCTTGAAAATTGGCTTCGATGAGGGCGTCTTCAATGCCACCCGGATCAGGTACTCCTTCGGGCCATACTAGGTTCAGGACACTGACAACCGGAATCTCTGGAATGTCTGAAGTCAATTTGACTTTGAGTTGATGCTCCGTTCCGGTGGCAGAAGGTGGCTGGAGTGAGAGAGGCATCTCTGGATAATATTGCATCTTGATCTGAATAATGACTTTCAAGCCATCCAATTTGTTTTCGACGCCATTGAGCGTAAAGGTCCCTTTGGAAACAGGAACAGCCATGTTGACGTTTTGTCCCCCGCCTCTCAGTGTAATCTGCCAGTCTCCAAAACTCCCATCAATGGTCGTGTTCAACCCAAATTTGGGATCTTTTGTGGTATTGTTGAAAGAGGTAGGAGAAGTCTTCTGTTGGGCAATGGCCTGATTGACATCTGGAACTCGGATAGCATAGATGGTATCCCAGCCTTCTGTATTGGCAATCGGAACAGTGGATGCGGCTGCAAGAAAAGCGGCAGCGGACGGATGTGCTCCTCCTTGATTAAGGCGCTCAAGATGGGCGTCAAGCTCAGGTAATTGAAAGGAAATAGGCTTGTCGTAGGCTTGGATGAGAATATTATCTGTTGGCATAATGATTTTGTTTGATATGTGAGTGAAAAAAGAGAATATGTCCTAGGCTTCTTAGAGACTGTTTTGGAATCTGTGCTGAGAATTTTCAGGCTGTGTTTTTTTCTCAGACAAGACCCTTTTTTGTTCTCATAGTGGGCTATGGGAACAAAAAAAGCTGCCGGATGAGAAAAAAAGACACATACAAAAAATAAGTGATAGATTTTCAAACAGTCTCTTAGCTCGCAAAATTGAGGTTTCCGCCAAGTTGGATCGCCCCATTTAAGCGCACAGAAGTAAGGGTGAATTTGGATTGTTGGGTAGGCCAGCTGATGGGATCAGTGGCCGCAAAAATCATAGGATTGATGGCAGGCATCGCATTGGCAACGCCATTGGTCAGGACATCCGTGATGAGTAGTTCGATTCCTTCGATGACGCCTACAATGACTGCCACAATCACCCCAGTGATGATGAACTCTACGATATCTTCAGCTCCTCCAGTAAGCAGACCGACCAATCCGCCAATGATTTCGAGAAGAATGAAGGTAACCTTCACTTCTGGTGCAACATGCTTCGTGGGTACAATCTCAGGCTTCCTTGTTTGTTTGAATCCAAGCGTTTGCCTACCATCGGGTTTATCGACAAGTTCCAGGGTATAGTAATAGGTTGTATCGATGATTGAATCAACACCCGGAAAGACATTGACCTTGAGCTGCATTTTGATCACGATCTCTGTATCTGCAAGAGAGAGATTGAATGAATTGAGGATTGGCTGATAGTCAACACTATTGTAGGTTACAGGATTGAGCTTGACAGTTGCATGGGGATTCTTGATGATTTCAGAATGGCTGTTTGTCATTTGAAAATCACTTTCAGATGCCCCCGCAAATGCTTTGGGAAGGCCCTTCAGGACAGATTCACGCAAGAACAGCCGGGAGTTGATTAAGAATCCCGCCCCCATTCCTTCTTGAAAGGCCGCTGGCGATATCGAATGGTCCAATTCTGCAATACTTCTCTGTTCCGTTGTACTCAATACACCGAATACGCTGCTATGATCATCAGGCCCATCAGCATAAGCATAACTCGAAGTGCTGGGTTTCAACCATTGAAAGCTCTCATTGTCTGCCAGAAGATTCAGATTCACAATAGAGAAGGTATGGTCAAACTGATCCAGATGCTTGTTGAACCAGCTATTCAGCGCACCTTGAATCAGAGCTTTACTGATGGCATCTAGTGCCTCACCACTACTTCTTCGAACATTGACCACAGAGGCAACAGCTTGTTCCTGATTATTGCTGATCAGATTGGGCTTGAGGTCATGCGAACTGCCTGATTGGCTGGGAGGAGGCACTTTTTCCGATTGAAGGGGGAGAAAATCCAAGCCAATCTCAACGGTAGCGCTAACACCCTCAAGTGAAACAGCTACCTTGTTGAACATCATGGTACCGCTGTTGATGGGCGTTTCCAAAAAGAGGTTTCGCCCATCTCCGCCCCTGCTTACCCGCCATGTGTCAAAACCTCCCTCAATGGTATAGCCCCCTCCGAGGTCCTCTTTGAAGGCTTTTGGGCTACTGCCCGTGGTTTTGATGGCATTGTTCAGGTCTGGGAGTCGAATGGCAAAGACCGTATCCCAGCCAAAGGTGTCTGCGATTGGACTTGCTGCTGTTTGGGCAAGGACACTTCTGCTTTGCGGAGCGAGTTTGAGATGTTCTCCTGGTTCATGCAGAATCAGATGAAAGGGATTGTATGGATGAATGACATGTTTCTCTAACATAAAAAGATGGCTTAATCGGTGAAAAAATCAGAGCTGTCTTACACTGTGCCTTGCATCAGGAAATTCTGATCCAGAAGGGCCTGATGAACACGCATCGGTTCCGCTCCTTTCCACTTGACAGTCTGAGGAGGCGTCTGGGTGATAGAAGAAGAAACGGCTCCATTCAGAGAAGCTGCGATCTCATTGGCAAGGATAGGAACAATGATCTCGATAATCAGAATTGCCAGCGGCCCCATAAAGGCCAAATACCAGGGAATCGAGGCATGGTGGCTGCTACTAGGCGTTCCATTTTGGCGGAAAGTCAAGCTTTGATTTCCAGTATTGAACCCCAAAGAATAGCTGGTTGCAATCTGATAGGTCATGGTGATTCCAGCATGCATATCCGTGGAGCCTGATAAATTGGTGGATAGATTCCCGCCATTTACAGTGGTCCTAAGACTGGAAATAACCGGATGATAGGTAATCGCACCAGCTTTGGCATCCGGGCCACGTAAGCTTCCTCTGTTCCTGATCGAATGATCCGAGGCTGAGAATACAAAATTTCCAGAAGAAGTATGCGGATATGCGCTTGGCATAGATGGCTGAATCACATTGGCCAGAAACAAATCTCTGGAAATGAGAATTCCAGAATTTGCACCTGTCTTGATAATGCCTGGATCGACCTTTCTTTCCAGTCGGCTGGTATCTCTATTGCGCGTAACACTCAGAATAGCGAGAAAAGAAGAACCATCATTTTTGCCAATAAAGGCATAATCACTTTTGACGGGCGTCAGCCAACTATTGCTATTTGGTGGAGCAAAATTGACGGTAGCAAAGACAAATGATACCTGTTGGGCATGTGTCACCATAAAGGTTGGCAAGAGTGAGAAAACAAGCCCAAATTGAGAAGATGTGAGATGATGCTGGGGGTCGAGCAAGGTGACAGGTGTGATCAATCCCGGACCTGTTTGGCCATTTTTGCCAACAGCCTTGATATCAAACGTCAAGCGTTTGGAGGAGTTCCCTTCTGGTAAAAGTGCCAAATGCACTTCTGCCACCAGTGTGATCCCTGCCAGCGATACAGCTGATTGTCCAGGCATCTGGAAGCTTCCCGTTTTGATCGGGAAATTCATCCGTAGAAGATTGCCTGAGCCCCCATTGACAATGTGCCAGGCATCAAATGTCCCAGACATGCGAAGGCCACCTTGCGTGAAATCAAAGGCTTCAGGGATTGTTCCATTGTTGGAAGCAAGGGCGCTGTTGACCTTATCGACAGATATGGCAAAAACAGTGTCCCAACCATGAATATTCATGTTTGTAGAAATTAATAATTAGAAAATACCATCGAGGGTGCTTAACAAAACAATAAGAATTCTTCCCATTT
Organism: Bacteroidota bacterium; assembly: GCA_039029315.1. GTDB lineage: Bacteria > Bacteroidota > Bacteroidia > J057 > J057 > JBCCCJ01. The sequence goes on from JBCCGK010000160.1 coordinate 16,100, forward strand.
TTCACATTTGTGAGAAATGGTGTCATGATCGGTTCGAAGTTGGAAATGTTGGCCTAAGTGATGGAACTCAGGTTGAAAATCGAGCGCCATTACCCATATCTGATGAGGACATTATGGCCAGAAAAAGGAGAGGATAAGAGAATGGGATTCTCCGGTAATTCGCTGATTGGTAGCGAATTATTGATGGGGGTGGAAATGTCGCGCGCTTCGCTGACTGTAAAGGCGAATGGCAAAAAGAAGCTAAAATGCATCTTATAAGTTTGAATGTGAAAACTTATAGATACAACCAAAGGAAAGAGACCCAATAGGGTCAGTAGGTGTTGTTGTTAAGGCGGGTGAAAAGTTTGAAAAGAGGAAATGACTCTTGTGTAGAATATTTACGATGAAGGTAGAAATTTATTTTTCAAAATCAAAAAAAATATAAAAGCAGCTCAAAAAATAATCTACAATTGAATATTTGGATCAAAATTGAGAAAAAAATCTGGCAAAAACCGGAATCCTTTATCTTTGAGATGACTGATTGGGTTCACGTATATCCTTGCATGATGAAATCTACTGTGTTTGTATTATTGGTTGCCGCATTCATATTGTGGAGTTCTTGCTCTACTACTCCCGGACCAGCTCCTGATTTGCAGAAAGGTCGTCTCCTGTCATTCGGACAGGGAGGTCAGATCAAGATGTTGTATGATCGTCGGCAACGGCCACCTGCTGTTCTGTTGGGCGACAAGCTGCATATTGTTTTCAACGCAGGGAGAGAGGCCAGCAAGAAGAAAAAACCACAAACCCGACCCCAAGCAATTACCTATGATCTGGCTACTCGCCAATTCTCGGCTATCATAACGCTTGGCTCGCCTGATGGTGATCATCATTATGGGCCAGTGATCTGGGCTGATACCGACAATTTTCTACATGTCCTCCACGGTTGCCATCGGACGCCCGGAACGCATTTGATCTCCAACAATCCTGCAAGTATCGGGAGCAGCAGGAAAGATTGGAGGCAAGGACCTCAAATCGCAGGGGGAATCTCCTACCCTACTGTCTACAAGATAGCCGATGATCGTTTTCTGATGTATTACCGAACAGCAGGGCACATCAGCTCCTGGACCTATCGTATCAGTGCAGACAATGGCCTGAGCTGGACAGGCCCAGAACAAGATGTTACGGACATGGACAGCAAAGGAAGATTCGAATGGTCCTCCTATCATACTGTCCTGCCCAGTGAAGATGGCCGTTTCCTGCACGTGGCTTTCTTTGCCTATGATGACAATCGGTCCAATGAACCAGAGCGATATTTCAATCCTCGTTATCAGCAAGCTGTGTCCAATGAATGGAAGTACAACTTGTATTATCTTAAGATTGATCTACAGACAGGAGATGTGCTCAATGTTGAGGGAGAAAAGATGGACACCCCCATAGACATTGATCAGGCAAATGCCCGATGTCGAATCTGGGACACTGAATGGCGGGGAGCTGGTGTACCTCCAACGATTCTCCTGGATGAAGAGGGAGATCCAACTTTCCTTCACGTTCTCTCTGGCAAGAGTACGCAAGATCATCACTACTACTATGTGCATCTTAACAATGGCAAATGGGAGAAAACCCGCATTACTGCTTCCAATCATCAATGGAACAGTTGCCATCTCAGCAGAGGTCAAGATGGGACTCTGTTGGCCTATCTGATTGTTGGCGAAGGCTATGTTGAGAGTGAGAACTACATGGACAGGTATGGTGGCGGAGATCTGGAAGAATGGATCAGCGAAGATCAGGGCATGTCCTGGCGAAAAAATCGGGACCTGACACCAGACAGATCCATTTATCCGAACTGGAAATACAACAATGTTCAGCCAGTTACCCGTGCAGATGGGAGGCTGGTAGATGGAATGCTCTTATTTTATGGATGGGGAGAAGGGGAGTCGCCAGAAGTGAAGGCTTTTTTGTTGCATGAGTGAAAAAACACATCCCTTTTGTCCAAAAACAGCATCCCAAAGGAAACTGTTCTACAGGATTGCATCCCAATAACCCTGAATCCAGGGGCTCAGGTGGCTCACGCCAGAATTATGGAGTGAGCCACCTGGGCGATGTATGGCCAGGTTACTCACATGCCTTCTCCTTCTGCATCGATACAAATTCCACGAGCGTCAATGTTTCTACCATTTCTCCTGTCACCTCTTCTTGCAGATCCATGGTCGCAACAAAAGTCGCCTGGGACCTGACAGACAGTTCCAGGCCCAACTCAGCATACATATCTCGCAAGGTCCTGTCTTCGATTTGATACTCACAGCCCGTATGACAGTCGACAAAGCTTTCTCGATCATAAGCTGACAGATATCGACCTGTATATAGCTTTGCCGGAACAAATTCTTTGGACTGGATCTCTTCCAGAATTTTCTTGACAAAGATTTTATTGTCTTCAGAAACGATGGGCATTCGTTCCAATTGGGGCAACCAGGGGACATCGGAGACACGCGCATGAGTAGAAGTGGGAAACTTGATGACCCGGTTGAGAGGCGGCAACAATTCTCCATCTACATAATAGCTGGCTTCCTCGGAGATCCGCTGACTCAGGTCATCGAAATACATCACTGTCTGCCGATGAAAATACAGGGGAGTAGCTCGATTGGGAAAATAAATTGTCTGATGAAGTTCCTCCGGTCCGACAAAGATACTCCGCTTCAGTTTGACAATCTCTTCGGTATTGCGATAGACAGTGTACTGAAAATCTCCATCACCCTGATGATACCAGGCAGTCTCAATGCTGAGGCTGGTATCTCGATCGATCATGGCTACCTCTTGTTGTATGCGTTGAAGGTGATGTCGATATCGTGTTGGCGGAGGATCAGATGAGAGGAGATTTTGGGGAGAAATAGTAAAAAGAAAAAAAAGGAAAGGAACAAAAAATAAATTCATGAAAATTTTCATCTCTATAGTGGTTTCATGGTAAATATTCCTTCAGGGAAGGAAGAAAATGGAAAAAGAGATGATTGGGGAAAAGGGTCAAATACATATTTGTGAAAGGAATCGTAGTTCGAGGGTTACTATGCCCGTTCAGACATGACCTGCTACAACTCCAAGAGAAGAAAGCACTTATTGTCTCCCCCCTTACTCGCAGTCAGTTTGCTTACGCATCGAAACAAGCTCCACTACTGTCAGGGTTTCTGTCATTTCTCCCATCATGTCCTCTTGCAGATCCATGGTAGCGACAAAAGTTGCAATGGCTCCCTCAAAAGACTTGATTTCGAGAGAGGCATAGGTATCCCTAAGGGTCTTGTCTTCAATTTGGTATGTCCGATCTGTATGGCATTCCCCAAAGCTTTCGGTATCATAGGCATATACATATCGACCTGTATACAACCTTGCCGGAACAAAAGAAATGCTTAGAATTTCCTCTAGTACCTGATTGATGAACCTGCGGTTTTCTTTGTAAGCATCTTCGACCTGAATGGCACTGGGAACCCAGGAAACAGTGTCAATGCGAGAGTGGGAAGAGGGCAAAATTCTGATCCCTCGTGTAAGTGGAGGCAATAATTCTCCTTCTGAATAATAGTTTTCCTCCTCGGATATCCACCGACTTTGATCATTATACTGGACCGCGGTCTTGCGATATATGAACAGAGGGCTAGGGCGATTGGGGAAATACACCGTCTCATGAAAGGCTTCTGTCTTTGTGAACAAAATCTGTGTCAATTTGACAATCTCGACATCATTGTGATGGACTGTGAATTGATAAGCTGCCTGACTAAAGTGTTGCCAGCCAGATTCGATGCGCAGGCTGGTATCCCTGTCGATCCTGGCAACTTCTTCCTGGATGCGCAGAATCGTCTGTTCATTGGGTTCGGAAGGAGGATTTGACAAGCTTTGGGAGGGAAGAAGGATTGTGAGAAGAGAAAATGCGAACAGGAATAAATTCATCTCTATAGTGGTTTCATGGTAAACATTCCTTCATTGAAGGAACAAAAAAAGAAGAGATGATTGGGGGAAAGAGACAGCTAAACATACGTGGCGAATGTAAGTTTGGTTGTAAGAGACTGTTTGAACATCTGTTATTTATTTTTTGTATGCGTCTTTTTTCCTCATCCAGCGGCTTTTTTTGTTCCCATAGCACCACTATGAGAACAAAAAAGAGCTTTGTCTTAGTTTGACTTTGTCCAAAATGGAAATTCAAATCTCTTTACCGTACACTTTTACCAGTTTAGGCGAGCTGGCCCCCAAAATTCGGTAAACTGGGGTGGATTTGTGAGTTGGGCTTAGAATTTTGGCGGTTTTTACGCA
>JBCCGK010000161.1:0-20310 GCA_039029315.1 Bacteroidota bacterium
TTCAATACATAAAAGATCGCGTTGAGGATCAAATTCAACTCATAGTCCCGTTTTCTTTGCCAATCAAAATATTCTTTGATAAGTTCCCATTGAGAAGGAGTCAGATCGCTTGGATAAGTGGTCATGGTAGATAGGATGTTTTGTGAGAAATTCATCTCTAACCTACCAATTCCTTCTCGCTTTTTTCAAATCATCGTAATTTATCGCTTGTAAATCAGGACAGTTTCTTAGTTCAACATAAGAAACTCATGTTGCGCTAAGACTTCTTCTTCATTCTTTTTCTTTTCACACTCAAATACCTAAACACATGAACACACGATTGCGACTGGCTGTCTGTCTTTTCTTTAGTCAGTCCCTTTATTTGACAAATCTTGCTCAAGTTCCAGACACAACTTATTACGGTTTCCTAGACTGGTTTTTCGCCGACTCTCTTCACATGATTGATACTGCTGAAGGAAGTGATTCTTACCACATGCAGCGTGAGGCAATGATGTGGAAGCCTCGCCTACATCCTTATGGAACGTATTCCATTCCTGGTACAGCAATGTCTGACTATGCCAGAGAGTTCATCGACAATCAAATCCCATATTCCTTCAGCACTACTACAAGCTCTGGAGTGGACCCTAATTGGAGAATGATCGGCCCTATTGGACAAGGTGATTACCTTGGGACAGATGGTATAGGGCGAATACACCGGATTGCCTTTCATCCAAAGTACGGCGAAGAGCCTTCTATTGGGGGGAATCAAACACTATTCGCAGTATCTTCATTTGGCGGATTATGGCGAAGTCTTGACAATGGTCAAAACTGGACACATCTGAATACTGATACGCAGCTCCCATTTATCAATGTGTCAGATGTAGTTGTAAATCCAAACAACGAGAACATAATCTATCTCAGTACTGGTATAGCAGACGAGAGGGCCGGAGCCCAACATACCCTCATGAATAATAATATTACTCCAAATTTTTTTAGTGGAAACGATGGTGGTGATAATGCAATGGTATGTCATGGGGTGTATCGATCCCTGGATGCAGGACAAACATGGCAAAACATCAGTGTTAATTCTCAATTTCCTGGAGGATCTCTAGATTTGTTAGACCTTTTTAAAGGTGGGGGAACAATTCGAAAAATGATTCTCAGACAAGGTACTTATGGAAACGAGTTATTCTTGGCAAGCAGTAAAGGAATCCTTCGAGGTCAATTCGTTGATCTTAACTCTTCACCCCCAGGAAGTCATATAGCCCATTGGACGAAGCTTCCTATCGCTGTTTCTGACGAAGATGCACGAGAGTTTAGAGGCCTGGCGCTCAATCCCGGAAATCCCAATGTGATATATGCTAGTGGGAAGGATATATTTAGATCAGAAGATGGGGGAGATACTTGGTCAAGTTTGACTGCAGCTCCACATACTGGGCTTGATTGGGCCAATCTGCCTGTGATAAATCCACAGGATTTTGTCGTCATGCGAATCAATATCGCAGTTGCTCCTACTGATGAGAATCGTCTATATGCCTACATTATTGGGGTTGAGCATGGTGTGGTTATTGGTGATGACTCATATAATCGGCGAGTTGCTTTGATTTATGAATTCAATAATGACCCCAATGGAGGAATCTGGAGGCCAAGGCATTTTGTAACGGATGCTGTAAGTGGCCCCGCTATAGCAAATGACCGAATCTCTCCTCGACGGATGGCAATTGCCGTTTCTCCAACAAATGAAGATGAAGTATATTTTGGAACGACCACGGTTTGGGGGACGAATGATATTCAACAATCTACCATTACTCAATCAAATTTTACTGAACGGTCTTTTTATAACAACTTCAATGTGCATGCTGATATTCATGACTTGAAATTTCCACCAGCCTGGTCCACAACGGGCCTAAGACTATGGGCAGGGACGGACGGTGGAGTGAGTCTCAAAAATATCAGTAATACTGGTCGAGGAGGCTGGGATGCTCGATCAAGCGGCTTGGAAGTTGCCAAGATATGGACCTTTGATGATTCTGAATTCGACCCTTATGTTACCTTGACTGGCTTGCAAGATATTGCTGTTATGGGTACAACAGAAGGGCAGTCTTCAGAGCAATATGAATGGGAATTGATAGGAGGAGGTGATGGATATGGTGCCAGAATTGATGATCGAAGAGGCCAGTCGGGCTATATTCAAACCAATAGTATTTTTGAACGAGTGGATCTCATCCCTAATTTTCCTCAAACAGCTGAAAATTGCATGCCAGAAGATATAGATGGGAGCTCTACCTTCACTCTTGAAAGAGTTCCTAATACATATCAAATGCAAAATCATCCTCATAATGATGATATGTATTTTACTCTCACCGAGATATTTCGACGAACTCAAGAAACCATTCCCAATCCGTGCGATTGGGAAGATCTATGGGAGCCTGTATCTAAAGTTGCAGAAGCTCAAACAAATTTAAATCTTCGATATCAACGCCTTTTTACCGAGATGGCAATTGCTCCAAGCAATCCAGATTATATTTACTTAGCTCTATCCGGTGCTGAAAACGACTTGATCCGTGTTGATGGAGGGGGCAACCTGAATACCAACAGAATCAATCCATATATGTTTTTGATTCGTCCGAGTGAGTATGACTCTCCAAACCCAACAGATAACGTAATCAATTTGAATCAAGAATTACGGCTTGCCTTACAACTCCCAATTCCGAATCAGCCTGGTGAGTTATTCTTTCCTGTCATTACTGACATAGCTGTAGACCCTAAGGACCATGAGCGAGTTTGGATTTCATTCTCAGGCTATGAACCGACTGCAAAGGTTTGGTACTCTGAAGACGCTGGACAAACATGGCAAAATGCAGACCCCAACGGCGAGCTTGCCAACCTACCAGTCAATGCCATTGAATATCTTGATGGATCTGATGATTGTTTATTTATTGGTACAGATGCTGGTGTGTATGTGAAAGAAAACCCAACAACTTCGTGGCATAAATATGGCTTTGGTTTCCCCAATGTGCGGGTAACAGAGTTGAAAATAAACTATTGCGTAGGTCGGATTCGAGTTGCTACCTATGGACGAGGCCTCTGGGAAGGAGAGATTGATATACCCGCATTTCTGAATACGGAACGGATCATTCCTGCTCCTACAGCTGCTAATCCAGATCATGAAATTTGGGCAGATGATCGCAACTTAACGGGCAATTTGCGTATCGAGTCTGGAGCTGTACTCACCTTAACTGGAACTCTCAATATGCCCGTCAATGGCCGAATCTTGGTAGAACGAGGTGGGAAATTGGTGATAGATGGAGGAGTCATTACCAATCGTTGCGGCAAAACCTGGTACGGAATAGAAGTATACGGAGATCCCACAAAAGTTCATCCATCTCACGGAGGAGTATTATCTATCCCACCACCACCACTCCCTCAACTTCATCCCAATCATGGGGCTATTATTTTGAAAAATGGGGCCTTGCTAGAACATGCTCAAAATGCTGTAACCCTGGTTCGGAAAACCCCAAGCTACAATGATTTATCAAATTCTGGGGGGATAATTATAGCAAGTCAGTCAACTTTCCGAAATAACCGACGGTCGATTGAGTTTATGCAATTCAGACCAACTTCGGCTGGTGGTTCAAGTGATGATAACGTAAGTTTGATCAGTGATTGTCTTTTTGAGCACACACCTGAGACCCAGATTCCTCATGACAATATCGCTCCTTTTATTACTCTTTGGAACACTGAAGGCGTAGAAATCAAGGGTAATACATTTCAAAATACTGATCCTGGTTCTTTTGCAAATGAAGAACGGGGAATAGGCATATATTCCATTGATGCTGGCTATACTGTTGGGGCTTTCTGTACTTCTACTGCTCAGAATCCTACTCCTCCTGTGCCAACATGTGTGCAGTATCAAGGCAATGTTTTTCAGAATCTCCATATTGGCGTGCAACCAACCTCTTCTATGGCCTTAGCTGATCCAATTACCATTGATCGAAACCAGTTTGATAATAATAACTATGGAAGTTACTTGGTAGGCTTACACAGTAATATTCTCTATAGTAGAAATATTCATACTACCCATACCACTCCCAGTACAGGTTCACTCCTTTCCTTTTCGACTGGAACAGCCTTCTCTGGAAGCAATGGGTTTATTTTCTCGGAAAATAGTTATCACTATGGAGGCATCGGATTTGGTTTAGGGGCGATTTCCAATGAGTCTGGAACCACAAATCATGAAGCCTATCTGAATAGTTTCGAGGATTTGGCCATGGGTTTTTTAGCCTTTGAAGATAATAGTGGCTTACAGGTCAAATGCAATGATTTTTCCTCGATTGCTTATTATAATATCTATAATGATGGGACAAATTTACCAAACCAGGGATTTTGTCAGAACATTGTTAGTGCGCCAGATTACTTTTCCGCCCCAGCCGGTAACCGGATAAATGATGGTCTTTGTATCTCTACCTCAATGGATCACCTCTTTGTTGATAATACATTAACAGGATTTGATTACAGTCATCACACAGGAACAGATTATACTCCTCAGTGTGTATCATCAAATGTAGCTTTATTTCCCTGCACCTCTCCTCACACAGCAGAGTCTTGCCCTTCTAAACTAGAAGAACTAAATGAGGGAGATAATCCTATTACTCAACTTATACAATATCTTAACCAAGAATTGGCAACTGAACCTTCAGAACCTGCATATCTATCATACTTGAACACACAAAGGGATATTGCAACGCAACGGTTATTATTCCATTATGCTTACCAAGACAATCCGATACAGGCTATCTCCCACTTACAATCGGATACTTCTATGTTTGCCAAAAGTATGGTTATTCCATACCTGATTCAGCAAGGCGATCATACTGCTGCAACAGAATTGTTAAATCAATTTCCTCGCCTTACAGATGAACAAAACGCTTTTTATGATTTGCATACTTGGATCAATACAATATCAAGTGAAGGCAGGACATACTTTGACATGACAAGTGAAGAGGAAGCAAGCCTTCGCCAGATTGCAGGAACGGAGACGCCCTATGCTTACAATGCGCTAGCAATATTGCGTTTGGTATTTGATGAAGAAATTCCCTTGGATTTTGAAATTCCTGATCCAGAACAAGCAAGAAGGGCAGATCTAACTGTAAATAAAGAACATTTTTTTAGCATGTATCCCAATCCAGCCAAAGGGAAATTGGTTATTGAATGTATGCTACATGAACAAGAATCTTCAACAAAAGTCCAATTGCTAGATCTATTTGGTCATGAGTTACTTTCTGAAAAACTAGACGATCCAGAAGAGACTCAATATATTGACATACTTTCCTATCCGTCAGGTATGTATATTGTTCAACTAATAGTGAAAGGGAAAATTGTTCAAAGTGAAAAGTTAATTATCCAAAGATGATCCGTATTTTCTGGATGATATTTTTATTGGTAGGAGTTTTGGCAGGGATACCTGCTCAGACTCCTACTTTTTTTAAACGGATTGATTTTGATGGTCAGCAAGAAGGAGCCGTTTCAATCATTCCAGCTGATTCTGGATATATCATCAGTGGTAATGGGTATATTCCTCTGGATTCAGGAATCGTTTCTTATGGTTTAAGAATAGCCAAAGTTGATGATACAGGAGAATCTATTTGGCAACGTGGATATGCAAAAGCAGGAGAAGAATGGTATAATGGCTTGTGGGGAAACTTGATCAGAACCAATGATGGTGGATATGTATTTGGAGGAACTATCAGGGATACCGCAGGTTTTTTTGAGAATCTGATAATCAAGTTCTCAGAGCAAGGTGATACGCTTTGGAGCCGTAGGTATCGACAGATAGGAATTTCTCAATTACATGATGTAGTAGAGACGCCAGATAGCGGGTTGGCTTTTTCTGGCTATATCCGTTTCCCAGACAATCAAGGCAGAGAAGATTATCTATTATTGAAAACTGATCAGGAGGGTCATCGTCTTTGGCAAAGGACCTATGGTGGCCCTTTCAATGATATTGGAATTACAATCAACCAAACCTTAGATGAGGGATTTATGCTTGCTGGGGGAAAAGACAATCTTCTATCTCGAAATAGTACTCGTGGGTGGTTGATCAAAACAGATAGTCTAGGACAGACTGAATGGGATCGAGAATATTATGGTAACCCGAACAAGGACAATTGTGGGAGTTATCTATATGCTATTGAAGGGGGAGAATACTATATGCTCAATTGCCATGATACTACCCTTATCCCCTTTAATCAACCTTTTCAGTTTTTCATTTCACGAATATCAATTCAGGGGGACGAAATCTGGAGAACATATTTGTCAACTAATTTCTTTACCATGCCAGCTTCATTAGAAGTGCTAGCAGATAGTAGTGTCATAATTATCGGCTATCAAGCTAGTTCTCCCGGTGCCCAAGCACATTTATGGTTGGAAAAACTTAACCCTCAGGGGCAACGCTTATGGGAGCGTCGTTACGTATTCTCGGATAGTAGCAGGATTGGTTTTAATGGAACAGATTTAATTGAAGCTTTTGATGGAAGCCTACTAATAACAGGATTTACTTTTGAAGTCAATCAAGACATGTTTCTTCTCAAACTAGACTCAAATGGATGTTTCGAACCAGATTGTGATAGTTTGGTAAGTAGTGAAGAGTTGTTGCCCATTTCAGTGCATAATCTCCAAGTATGGCCTAATCCAACTTCAGAAAACCTTCACATCAATTATTGTGGAGTTCAAATTGGAAAGCATGTGAAAATAAGTATGATAAATGGATCCGGGCAACAATTATTAGAGGATACAATTAGACCAAATGGGAATTGTTTGAAAAGGACACTTGAAGTGTCTCACCTCCCGAAAGGTATATACGTTCTAACATTAACGCAAGAAGGGAGATGGCTTGGGCGCAGACGGTTAAATCTTCACTAAAACCAATATTCCTATTACTGAACTTTTGACACAACCGCCTCCTGCTGAAGCCTTTGGCTCAGGGAAAATTACTTATGCTGTTGGTTGATTGTTGATCATGGGACTGATTTTTTCTGTTTTTTGGTCTTTTTTCGGACCGGGTACTGCGGTCTTTTGGGGAATTTGGTTCCTGGTTTTCTCCCCTTTCCTTTTCATTGGAGTTTTGGGAGAAATGGCTCTTGCTCAAAAGCCAAAATAATAGATTCGAGCTGTTGCTGGACTTGTGAAGGGGAGGGTCTTAGGTGGTATTGTTTTCTCTTTTTGACGTTTTTATCATACTGTTGCCATTTTTTGGTTTGGTGGCTGGCCTGGTCACTGGCCACCCACAAGAGCCAATAGGCACAATTTACCACTTCCAACCAATTTTGCCAATGGTCCTGCTCAGGGGTTTGGAACTGATTGAGCAGCAGGCGTTGTTTACCAAAACGGAAAAAATGTTCGATGTCAAAGCGGTTGCGATAGGCCCAATAGATTTGATCGAGGCTGAGTTCTGCCCGCCGCTTTCCCCACACCCCCAGCCACATCGGTCTTTGGAAGAGGGCTTCCCTGCTTTGCCCATCGAGCAGCTCAACCTTGACTAAATCAAAGGGCTTGTCCTTCATACTTTTGCCCCGTTTGGAGTGGATCATCATTTGATGCCAAAGAGCCATCCGCACGATCACCTTCCTGCCATTGGCCAGTTGGATGCCAAATTCCTGCTCAGTATCCGGGGCCAGATCCCACTCTGGGGCCTGAGAGAGCTTGTACTGTTGGCCATAAATGGCATCGGCTCTCCGCTTGTCAGCATTGGTTTTCCTGCGCTGTTTTTGTTCTTGCTCACTGAGTTTCTTCCATACATTGCGGTTCGATGCCAGACGGATGATATTGACCAAATGGGCCTGAGAGTGAGTATCGGCAATGTATTCGGGAGCTGAGTACTTGCTGTCTAAGGCATTTACAACCAATTCTTTCTCGAATGGCAGTTCCTCATTATCAAGCAAATCATTGACCTGCTTTGCGGTAAAACTATTGCGATTGGCATCAAAAGGGATCAAGCGCATACTCAAGGGAAGATTCCAGGGAGCTTCGCTTAGACCATAGAGCGGACAGCGGGCAGATAAACTCACAGTTGAAAACTCATATCCCACATCCACTGGCTTATTGCCCTTGACCTGATTATTCGGTTTATACACATAGCCCCGATTGGCCAAACTCTTTGAATAGGGCCGAAACAAAGAACTACTATCTGTATTCAATAGCCAGAACTTGTCAAAGGGTTTGGCAAAATATCCCCGCTTGATCGACAAAATTTTTTTCCAGCATCAGCCGCCATTCCCCTAAGTCCTTCGGGGCACAACCAGGCCGAGCCCAGGGAACACATAGACCAGAAAGTACTTTGGAAATACTGCTGAATTGATAATGATAGCAGCCGCTCAGGCTCACCTCTACCACCGATCTGGCAGTGGTTTGGCTAGCCAGGCCCATCACTAAATTGGCTAAGGCTTTGCTTTTGCCAACTTTCAAGCCTAATATCGAGTGGCAGAACTTATCCGTTTTGAGTTTTTTTTCACATTCTAAAATTCCGGAGTTGTTCTGTCTTTTTCTAATCTCGATCATGAGTTGTCAAAAGTCCAGTACGTTAGTAACATGAGAAAAATAACTCTCAGATTTTGCGCAGATATTTTTTCACAAGCCAAGGAAAAAAAGTTGAGTTTGGCGGGCCAAATGAAAGTTTTTCTGACATAGGATTGAGGAAAAAGATCAAGCAAAATCGAAAGCTTATTTTTTGAATGTTAAGTACAGTGTAACAAAAATATTTTGTGATTCCTTCGAGAACCCCTTTGCACTGACCCGTCCCCCTTCCGATACATCGGAATCTTCGACAAGGGGACTTCGCACAAGGCCTTTTCTGCTGAAAAGCAAGAAAATTCTTGCCAGTCCCATCTCTTGAGGGGGGATATTAGGCGAAAAGGGGGGCTCAGGGAAAACCATAAGAAACTTATGTTCCACCGTACTAAAAGACTGTTTTGAAATCTGTCACTTATTTTTTGTATGCGTCTTTTTTCCTCATCCAGCGGCTTTTTTTGTTCCCATAGCACCACTATGAGAACAAAAAAGAGCCTTGTCTGAGAAAAAAATACACCCTAAAAATTCTCAGTACACATTCCCAAACAGTCTCTAAAAAAACAATTGACTTCTAATTGATGAAAAACCATCAATTAGAAGTCAGAAAAACAGATGTCAAAAAGGTGTTTATTATTTTTCGCGAATCTCACTGACTTTGATCTCATCTCCCAGGCATGGATCTAATGGAGCACTCCATCTGAGAAGAACATCCATAGGAAGCTGGTCGCGAGACAAATCAAGTTCAGCATCCGCAGGCATAACCGGAATTCGATAGGTTTCATCACCAATGTCAATGAACCAACCCCCGCAGCAGGCACACAAGCGATAATCTTGCCCGATGATTCTTCCTTCTTCAAGCAGAGTATCTTCTATGGATTCTATTTGTTGGCAGGAAGTGAAACCCAACATGCTTGCCATCAGCATGGCTATGAAAGTTATGGTGAAATGAGTCTTCTGATTCATATGTGTTATGTGAATAGCATTGATTTATTTCTCCCGAATGGAGTGGACCAGAATCTCGTCTCCCAGACAGGCCTCTGGATCTTTTTCCCACTCCAGAATGACAGGAATCGGAAAGGTTTCCAAAGTCAAATTGCTATTCTTGGGTACAGTGAGCATACGATAGGTCTCCGTTTGGCCTTCTATTTCGATGAACCAGCCGCCACAGCACATGCATCTTCTGGCATCCTGTTTGGTGATGACGCCTTCAGAAGCACTAGAATCTGGCAATGGCGTGCGTTCCACACAGCCAACTGATGCAAAAAGAAAGGCAACCAAGATATGGAGGACGATATTCGCCAAGAGATGTCTCATTTTTTCCTTTGTTTAGGTATATATGAGACGTTGGGGCCTTTTATTTCGCTGGAATCCTTTTCAATAATTGATCGGTTCCAAGCGAACATCAATCCGTTTATCCTTCTGGAAATATTCACAAATGGCAACATGACCTGCTTTGGCTGGAAGAACCCACATCTCAGAGGCCTCTGTTGTTAAATGGATTTGATCTGTGGAGAATTCTCCGGTTTCATCTCTGACAATGACCCCAAATATGGGTTCCTTCTTCTTATCTTTTTCTTTGATAGAGGAGAAGTAGGAAACGAAAAATTGCTTTTTGTCCTTGCTTTGTTGGGTGTAGGCATAGTCGAAGAGTCCAAATGCTTTCATTAGAATTGCAATTGATCCTGGAGGGGCCAGACTAAAACCTATCGGCATTGTGACTTTCGAATGCTGTTTTTCAAACATTCGAACATCTTCCAATGTTAGGTCGTTTGCAAACTTAAATATGACCATATTTCCTAATTCTGGAGAGGCTTGAGAGCTGAGGGCTCCACCTTTAATTTTCCCAAAACCACTTGAGGCTCCTCCCGAGGAAGCTTTAGCTTGTATATATTCCTCTCCAATGGCAAATAACTCTCCACTGGATGTTTGAATTATTTTGTGGATACTAATTGACCCTCCGCTTTTCAATTTTCCTTTTTCATTTATATCCAGAAATTGACTGGCATTCTCTTTCCAACCCATGAAGTTTTTTTGGACAACCGAACCTGTCAAATCTAATTTCAGTCCGCAAAACCCTTGACCATTTATGAGATTCGTGGGATTTGTTGCTTTGGCATCAAAATAATTTCCTAAGATCAGAATCTCTTTACTTTCAGGGAGGTACTCACAGAATTGTGGTTTGATCCCTTTTTTCTCAAAGATTAAATTGCTTTCAAGAACCTTCTTACCCGTACGCATATCCAACACTTGAATCCCTCCTGTCGATTGAGAGTAATCACGTGTGTTGTATTGAGAGGAAAAAATGGTCGCGTACTCCCCATGAACAGAGAGAATTTCTTTTGTTTCGTAGACCTTATCAGGGGTTTTTACCGACCAGAAAGTTGACTCAGACAAGTCATTGGGGTAATATTCTAAAGTGACTCCAAATTTGAGGGCTCCGGTATACATAGGGAACATGCGCAAGAAGCCATGATTTCCAACAGGATAAATAGTTGGATTCCCCATTTCATCTCCTTGCTGAGTCACTTGAGGGCCATATTTAGTGCTCCAAAATAAGGCTCGATCTTTGGGGTTCCTTGCCTCCAATTGTTTGACACCGAGTTCCTGTCCTTGTTTGTCAAAAGTCGCAAGTTCAAACGCTTGCTTTTTTTGATCAAAAAACAAAAACAAAAACGCCCGACCATTAAAGGTAGCTTCAACGAGGGAATAAGATTTAGGTCTATTGATGATTGTGGAGACAGCTTCCTTCATATGTTCATCCAGGATCTGCAAGCGATAAGCAAAGGTCTTTTTTGCGACCTTATCCATCTGATAAAATATGTAATAACCCTTGATTTGGTCATTTTCCTGAATATAGCCAGCATTGCGATATTCCAGTTTGAAGACATCCGAGAAACTGATAGATTGGGCAAGAGTTAACAGGCCAAACAAGCTTAGTAAACAAAACAATACAGTCTTTTTAGTGTTCATGTCGGTTGGTTTTTATGTGAAAGGATTCAATCAAATATGTCTTCGATTTGTTTTTGATACCTACCTTTTGGAAACCTTTTTTGATATTGACCTTTTAATTCTAATGCGCTACCAGCTTTTTCGTTGATTTGAGACATTTGTATGTAGGCCAGCCCACAAAATTCATCTCCCAAACATTTATCCTTCAAGGGTTCCAAATACAGGTAGATCAATTCTTTATATTCCTTCAGTCTGAGGGAGTTAAAAAAATGGAGAAATTGGTTATACTCATCTGAATATAGGCGATCAGGAAAATCCAAGCACTGACTCAAACGATGATCCAGTTTGGCCAGATACAACTCAGACATACAGATACTTATCATCGCACGTAAAAAAAGATTGTCAGGATATACCTCCAGGATGATCAGACTTTGATACAAAGCTTTGCCATAAGCTTGCCTGGAAAAATCATAAACCAGAATCTCAAAATCGCTCATTTGACTCACAGTTGTAAATGAAGCTTGAGGTGAATATTTCTGCAAGCTAGCTAGCCTACCAGAAGATAATTGTCTGGCAAGAGCTTGCATCCGCCTGTGAGTATCAGGGTGAGTACGCAGAGAGTCTTCATTCCAATCGATAAGTGAACCATTACTGTAAGAGAAGGTTGTATCAGCTTCATACCGGAAATAGCTTTCCTTCAAGGGATAGGAAGGATGATGGAGGTGCTTATTAAGATCCAGTTTTCCTTCATACTTGTTTAAATCGGCAGCCTCCAAAATGGACATTACTTGAATGGAGGCATTCGGAGGATAAGAGGTATTGCTGAGTAGAATCAAGCCAATAGAATCTGCTTCACTTTCCTTGAATCGACCATGCCGATGGGAATCATAGGTAAACGCTTGTAGCAAATCCAGGGCCTGGGCATTCTGATTGTATTTGCTGTTTCGGATCTCTCTGAGTTTCTGTTGGGTTTCCTTACTATAAAATGTCACAACCCGTTTTTGAATATGCTCATTCACATGATTTTGGACATAATGTGCTATCTCATGACAGAGAACAAAAGCCAATTGAGCCTCCGTCTTCAAGCGGGAGAGCAGACCCAAATTGATGATAATGGTTCCTTCTCCTAAACAACTGGCATTTGGAATAGCACTTCTACTGACTAACAAGTGAATGTCTTCAGCAGGGAGATGAGAATTGGCGACTAAGATATTTTGGAAAACTTTTTGACAATAGGGCTCCAAAAGATCATCAAAAAGGAACTCAGCATCTTTGCCCCTTTGCTTGAGACGCTCAAATCTATGTTGATAAATGTCTCTTTGCCGTTTCAGGGCCTTTCCTTTTAGAGGGATTCGGAGAAGATCTTGACTCAGCCTAACTTCTCGATGTTGAATAAAATCTGAAGATAGCTTAGACTGATGGCTTGAGGGAGAATAGTTGTATTGTACCTGCGCAAAACAAAGGAGAGGTAAAACACATAAAATTCCCCAAAAGATAAATTTCATAGTTGTGCGAATGCGAAATTTCAAAATGATTAAAGTAAATATACTACTTCCCGAAATGAAAATGAAGAGTTCTGTGAAATCATGTTTTTGGATTATCTTGAAAGCCTTTTTGTGCTTGATATCCGCTTGCAAAAGTCCTCCAAAACTCCCTATCTTCAGTCCCTAAACACACAGCAAGGCCAGTATCCCTTCATGTCATCCTCCCAACCTGTCATATTCCTGGCGTTTGCCTTTGATCCAGAGCATCCATTGCAGTTCCTGAATCAGGAGTTCAAGGCCATTTATGATGGCTCAATGAAGGAGAAGCATCGGAAACGGATCATCGATGTCTGGGATGAAAAAGAGGCGACGCCTCATGTTGTTGCTGATGTATTCGAAGATCGAAAGGGCCAAATCAAAATCTTCCACTATGCAGGCCATGCCAACAGTAAAACCCTCAAACTCAAGGGAGATGATGTCAGAGCGGAAGGTCTGAAGAAATACATGGAAGGGGTAGAATTGGTGGTGCTAAATGGCTGTGCGACCCGTGGCCAGGTGGCCGAATATATGGAGATTGACAGTGTCAAAGCAGTGATTGCCACCCGTGTAGAAGTCGATGACGATCAGGCCTGCAAATTTGCTGATCGCTTCTACAAGAAACTCATCAAGGAAAAGCAGACCTTGTATGATGCCTATGCCTCAGCAATAGATTTTATTGGGCTATCCAATCCTCAGGACAGTGCTTTTTCCTTTATTCGATCAGCAGAAGAGTTGGAAGAAGAAGGAGTTGCCTGGGAATTGTGGGTCAAACATGCCACTGCAAAATCCTGGTCTCTTGAGGATATTCTGGAAGAAGAAGGCATGGATGGATTGCCACGGGACAACAAAAGCAGATTATTTAAGCGGTCTTTGAAATTTGAAGCTTTCAGCCAACAGGAAGAAGACTTGGGTGATTTATTATTCCATTCTTCCAAAGGATTACATGCCTTTGCGTGTGTAGTGCATGGAAAAGGACCGAATGAAAAGTATGGACAACACTGGATCTCAGGCAATATTTTTGGCGATCTGCTCAAACGGAAGGTGCGTACCATGAACAGAGAGTCATTCTGGAATCTGTCCTCAGAACATGTCCACAATTCAGAGTGAGGCATGAATGTGGGAAAATATACTGTTGGCTTGTCAATGAGTGTAAATTTTTCTTTTCCTTTTCTACGCCAGCAGATCCTTGACCACCTTGCCGTGCACATCTGTCAAGCGATAGCGTCTGCCCTGATGCTTGAAAGTCAATCGTTCGTGATCGACCCCAAGACAGTGCAACAAGGTCGCTTGAAAATCATGCACATGCACACCGTTTTCGGCAATGTTATAACTGAAATCATCGGTCTTTCCATAGCTGATTCCGGGCTTGGTTCCACCCCCAGCCATCCAAATAGAAAAACATCTTTGATGATGATCCCTTCCATAATTATCTCTGGTGAGTTTTCCTTGAGAGAAACTGGTTCTCCCAAATTCTCCTCCCCAGATCACAAGGGTATCATCCAGAAGGCCCCGTTGTTTCAGATCCTTGACCAGCGCAGCCGAAGCCTGATCCGCTGATCGGGTCAGGTGAGGAAGTTCGCTCGGGAGATTGCCATGTTGATCCCAACCCAGATGATAGAGCTGAATAAATGGGACATCCCTCTCTGCCAGCCGCCGGGCCAGCAAGCAATTGGCTGCATAGGTGCCAGGGATTCTTGCGTCCTGTCCGTACATGTCAAAGATATAATCTGGCTCATCTGACAGATCTGTTACCTCGGGCACGCTGGCCTGCATCCGATAGGCCATCTCGTATTGACTGATTTTGGAATCAATCTCGGGATCACCCCAGACAGCCTTTTGTTCTTGTTCCAGTTGTTCCAGATAATCGAGTTCCCGGCGGCGGCTCTGGCGATCTATGCCGTCAGGATTGGACAGATACAAGACAGGGTCATATCCTGATCGGAAGCGGACACCTTGATGATGAGATGGGAGGAAGCCATTGCCCCAAATCTGCATATTCAGGTTTTGGGTATCTGACCGACCTTTTGACAACAGCACAATGAAGGAGGGAAGGTTCTTGTTCGGGCTTCCCAGGCCATAACTCAACCAGGAACCAATGCTGGGGCGACCTACCTGCTGAGAGCCCGTTTGAAGAAACACAACTGCTGGTTCATGATTGATTGCATCCGTATACATCGAGTTGACGACGCAAATGTCCTCAGCTATGCCCGAAATATGCGGAATCAACTCACTGAAGTAGCCACCTGTCTTGGCATGTCGATGAAACTCAAAGGCAGAACCTACAAGCGGAAAACTGGATTGGGCAGCCAACATGCCTGTGAATCGCTGTTGGCCTCTCACACTGTCAGGAATCTCCTCTCCCCAACGTTGTCGCAGCTCTGGTTTGTAATCATATAACTCAATCTGACTCGGCCCACCACTTTGAAAGAGATAGATCACCCGCTTGGCTTTGGGGGTATGATGCAAGCGCTCCAAGATCCCTCCATTGCCTGAATGACTATGGGCCATCTCTAACGAAGACGGCTTGCTCAAGGCGCCATTGGGAAGAAGCAAGGATCCCATCGCCAGAGCTCCTAGTCCTTTGGTCGTGGTTCGCAGGAATTCCCGGCGGGTTTTGTTGTATTGGGCTTTTTGGATATCGTTCATGGGTCTTACTTAGGATTTGTGGTGGGTGCCGCTCTGTCTGTCATCAATTCTTGTAATAGGCTTCAGTAGAATTCAAAATCGTATTGGTCACACGTGCAAGTGCAGCCAGCTCAGGAACAGGAAGTCCTTCCTTGGGCGCTCTATGTCCTGTGGCAAGGAACTCATATCCTTTTTCTTTGTTTTCCTGAAAGTAGGCCAGTTCATCTTCATATTGCTGTATCAGAATATCTTGTTCTCTTTGTGTAGGTTCCCGGCTGGTCAACAAGCGAAACGCCTGAGAGGTGGCAATGGCGATATTGCCGTTGGTGGCCCCCCACATATTTTCGGCCAGCACACGACATCCTTCTATCATTTGGGGATCATTGAGCAAGACCAATGCCTGCAAAGGTGTACTACTTCGCTGTCTTCGCATCTGACATTCTGCCCTGATCGCCGCATCAAAAATCAACATGCTGGGTGGGGGCATATTTCGCTTCCAGAAGGTGTACATGCTTCTCCTGTACAAACCATCCCTATAATCGATGGCATATTCCGGGAAAAACCCATGTGTCATGACTTCTTTCCACAAGCCATCTGGCTGATAAGGGAAGGCCGATGGTCCCCCGATGCTTCGATTCAACAAGCCACTAGCCGCCAGCACATTGTCCCGCACCATCTCGGCAGACCGTCGATAGCGTGGTCCTCTTGCAAGAAGATAATTGCCCGGGTCCAGTTCTTGAATATCAGGTCTGATTCTGGAGGATTGCCGATAGGTGGCAGAAAGAACCATTTGTCGAATCAGGCGCTTGACATCCCAGTTGTTTTCCTGAAAATCTACTGCAAGCCAATCCAATAATTCAGGATGGGTGGGCAAGGCTCCCTGATTGCCAAAATCTTCTACCGTTTCGACGATTCCTCGTCCAAACATCAGATACCAAAACTGATTGACAGCGACCCTGGCCGTCAAGGGATGCTCTGGATGGATCAACCACTGGCCAAGACCATATCGATTTTTTGGCAGTTCTTCTGGCCAAGGCAAAATAGAGGAGGGCACATCTTTTTGAACCTGTTTTCCATAAGCATCATAAACGCCTCTATCCAGAATATAGGTGGGTCGCTCTTCTTCCCAATCCCCCATCACCATGATCTCCTGAACGGTATCAATGGCACGTATTTCCTGTGCCTGTATCGCTCGCAAGGCCATTCGTTCTGATTCCAACTCCTGATCGATGAACAAATCATAGAAGCGGTCGAGTTGTGGGGATTGAGCCGCGAGTGCTTGCTGAAAAGCTATTTTCCCCTGTTCTTCATCATACAGATAAGCTGCTACCAATTCATCTGCTTCCCGATTCAGAATTCGCACTTCATCCAGCAAGCCCCCAGTGAAATCCTGATCATAATGGCGATTCCCAATGATGAGTCCTTTATAGGGTTTGTAGACAGTCGCTATCGGATCAAAATAAGGCATTGAGGACCGATAGAGTAGATTTCGTTCGATTTCGACCTCAATCAGGGAACCATTTCTGTACACCTTCATGCCTTCCGCCCGACTTGATCCATCATAAGTCCAAACGAAATGAACCCACTCGTCAACAGGAAGTGGATCAGGTGTCCTTACATCCAAAGATTGGTATGGATGAGCATGATTTAGGCGAAAATGAACCCGATTGGTATCCAAAACAATGTCCCATCCACGATAGCCTTGAATCCGGTCATTGCCATTGTAGAGCACATGCGCATCATCAAAGACTTTCGGACTGTTGATCCAAAAACTAATTGTAAATGGCTGCATTCGCTCAAAGGCTGAGGATTCTCCCTTTGCTACTAATTGTCCATGTGCATCACTTCTGATGGCTTTGCCTTTGATGCCATCAACTGCTTCTATGCTTCCCCAATAGGTTGCCTTGGGCGCGCCAGGGGTGTGATCTGTTGTCTTCCCATTGCGCATGTCATCGAATCTCAGGTGGCTGACTGTTGCTTGATCCACAGAAATTCGAAGGGCCGAGGCATCCGTCTGCCTCTGTTTCCAGTCTGTAACTTCCTCAGCATTGGCAGATGCCAACTGTTGGATGTTGTTCTGTTTTTGGGTGATTTGTGCCTTCAAATAGGTACGCACCTTCTGGACTTCATCATCCGGCAAGGCCAGGACAGGACCCGCATTCATCGATTGCTCATTGGATACCTTCTGTCCAAATTCGATGGCATTGTTACTAAAAATGCCGTCCCCTCGCTCAATGGTGGAGTTAAAAAAGCCAAAGAGTTGATAGTAATTCTCCTGGCTAAAGGGATCGTATTTGTGGTCATGACATCTAGCACACCCTACGGTCAATCCCATAAAGGCGGCTCCCACTGTATTCGTTCGATCCGCCACATAATCCACCCTAAATTCCTCTGAGATCACTCCTCCTTCAGAGTTCTGTTTGTGATTTCGGTTGAAAGCCGTTGCGAGGATTTGCTCCCTGTTTGCTTCTGGAATCTGATCTCCCCCCACCTGCCACAAGACAAATTCATCATAGGGGAGATTTTTGTTAAACGCTTGAATCACCCAATCCCGATATGGCCAAAATTCATGGTGAAAATCATCCAGATATCCCTCAGAATCTGCAAACCGTGCAACATCCAACCAATGAACAGCCATACGTTCTCCATAAGCAGGGAGATTCATGAGGCTGTCTACCAAACGCTCATAGTAATCATCACGTGTATCTGTCATCCACTGATCCAGTTCATTCAGGGATGGCGGCAATCCCGTCAGGTCAAAGTAAAGTCTTCGGATCAATTGTTCCCGTTTGGCCTCAGGAGCAGATTTGAGATTTTGGGAAGCCAGTTTTTCAGCCACAAAATGATCAATCTCATTTTTAGCCCAGCGCTTATCTGTTTTTGGCACCCGAGCTTTCTCAGGTTTGGAGAAGGCCCAATGTGGTTTGTATTCAGCTCCCTGATCAATCCATTTGATCAGCAAGGCACGCTCATGATCGGTCAGTGTCAGTTTGGAATCTGGCGGCGGCATGCTCTCTTCGGGGTCGTCGGAAAGAATTCGGTGCACCAATAGGCTCTTTCGAATACTTCCAGGACTGATCGCCCGTCCTCCGCTCTCAAGGGATGCGTAGGCACTTGCTTCTTCATCGAATCGAAGATTGGCTTCGCGCTTTTGGGCATCAGGCCCATGACACGCATAGCAGCGATCTGATAATATTGGCTTTACATGAAAATTATAGTCAACACGATCTGGCAGGCTTGCCATTTCTTGTTCGATCTGTTCTGGCAACTCGCTTCCGCATGCAGCCAGCAAGATCAGAGATATCAGTAGGACAAAGGTAGTGGTAGTTTTCCGCATAAACGAAGATCTTCAATATCTCAGAATACACAATTGCAGCCAAAATCTCTAATAAATTTGTTGAGGAATCGGTTGCAACGACTACATGAGAATTCCCAAGATCTTCTGCGAGTCTAAACAGGAGGGAAGAACAACAGACTCAGCAATCCGAAATTCAACAACAAGACCCAAAAGGATGCCGAAGCGATACGCCATTGTTGTGCTCGGAACCAAAGTACTGCCACAATGAGGGAGGCTGGCATGGCGAAGAGCAATACGCCACCGAATATGTTAGCAAAAACTCCGTAAAGGGTATGGGTAATTTGGAAGAAATACCCGCCCATCAGATACAGTACACAAAAGGCTACAAGACCACTTAGCAGGGTACTGATGATTTTCAGATTGCGATATTTCATAATAGGGGAGAAATAGTTGATGAAGATAAATGTATCCTATTTTTGCCATTAACAATAGCCAAATGTTAGCCAAAAGGGACATTGGCTCAGGGGAGAAAGGAGGATTCAGCTAGCTATATCCAACCAAATCTTTCGTATGAACGGACTTTAGGGAGGCGAAATGTCAGGTTCTTCTCAACCAATTGCGAGTTATTGCGTTGACACAAACAAATAAATTCTGACTGTTGAACATCCTCATCTTCGGCGCATCGGGATCTGGTACCACCACGCTTGCTCAGGAACTGGGAAAAAGGCTTCAATGGAAGACTTTGGATACAGATGCTTATTATTGGAAAAAGACCCATCCACCATTTCAACAAAAAATCCCCTTGCACATTCGGCAAGAGCAATTAAGGGCTGATGTCGAATCTGCCCAACATGTGATTGTATCAGGTTCGCTGGTCAGTTGGGGAAGGTATTGGGAAACAGCCTTTGATCTGGCAGTGTTTCTGAGAATTCCGCACGATATCAGGATGCATCGCCTTCTGCTACGGGAAAAGAGCAGATATGGAGAACAGCTGGCTTCGGATCTCGATCTTCAAGCCAACTCCATGGCATTTCTCCAATGGGCTTCTCACTATGATGATCCAGAATTTGAAGGCAGAAGCATCCGCCAACATGAGCAATGGATGAAGGTGCTAAGATGCCCTGTCCTGCGAATTGAAGGAGATACGAGCGTGAAGGAGCGACTAGGATTGCTACTGACACAGATTACACCTGGCCTGGGTTCTGAGTAGGGACAAAAAGGTGTGCTCTTTTCTGACCCAGAATGATCTTAGAGACTGTTTTGAAATTTGTGCTGAGAATTTTTAGGCTGTATTTTTTTCTCAGACAAGGCTCTTTTTTGTTCTCATAGTGGTGCTATGAGGACAAAAAAAGCTGTAGGATGAGGAAAAAA
>JBCCGK010000162.1:0-18646 GCA_039029315.1 Bacteroidota bacterium
AACTTTTTGGCGGCAAAAAGTTGCGTAAAAACCGCCAATCGGATGGTCCGGTGCGCTGCCAAAATTCTAAGCCCAACTCACAAATCCACCCCAGTTTACCGAATTTTGGGGGCCAGCTCGCCTAAACTGGTAAAAGTGTACAGTAAAGAAATTTGAATCCCCATTTTGGCCAAAGTCAAACTTAGTCAAACAGGTATATTTTTAAATTCTCTCTTGTACACCTTGAACCATCCGGGTGAGTTGATCCCAAAATTCGACAAACTGGGGAGATATCGAAGTATTGAGGGTAAGGTTTTTGGGGACGCTTGCCATCAAAAAGTCACAACAAGAAAACCAAAGGAGTTGAAAAGAACGTGGGAGTCAAAAACATGCTGAAGCATCCCTCAACGATGCCAAAGAATCCAAAATTCTTGAAGATTCTGTAGGAAAAACCCCTACATTTATCAGGAGTGTCAAGATATACAACAAAGAATTCCCCCTATTTATGAAGAACAAAGACAGGAACCTTGTGTTAATGATTGATGAAATCGCCGTCAAACATCAGATTGACGTACAGAAATTCTCTCACGATTGGATTATCAGATTACAGAAAGGGACGCAAATTCGCCATATTTTTGGGTACAATTTTCCCAACAACTCCTCCACAGCTCAGATGATCGCCAATGACAAAAGTGCTACCAGTGAGTTACTGCAAGCCTCTGGCGTTCCGGTTGTTGAACACAAACTGTTTTTGAATCCCAAACTTGACAAATATGTGGGACAAAACGGGAACTGGCATTCCATTCTTGAATATTTTCAACAACACCATGAAAAAGTCGTCTGCAAAGCTGTTTCCGGAACCGGGGGAAATGATGTATTCTTGGTTCGCACGCAAATTGAACTGGAACAATCCATTCAATTCCTCTTTTCCAAATACAGATCCATTTCGCTCTCTCCCTTTGTGAACATACGCAAAGAGTACAGGGCCATCAGCTTGAATCAGCAGGTAGAATTGTTGTATCAGAAAAACATTCAGACATTATTGGGCAATGGCTCCGATTCGGTCTTGGACTTGATCAGAAACAATTTCGCGATTGAGGAACTCTCCTCCTTGCTTGACGGATTTTCAGATAAATGTGAAAAGGAATTGGGGTATATCCCTGAAGAGGGGGAAGAAGTATCTCTGAATTGGAAGAGTAATTTGGGACATGGTGCCAAGCCGATCATTTTGTCAGACACCGACCCAAAAAGTCATCTCCTCACCCAACTTGCCGAAGACTGTGCCAGGGTTCTGAATATCCAATTCGCTTCGGTTGATATCGTAGAGACCAGCGAAGGAGAATTTCTGATCCTCGAAGTCAACTCTGGAGTTATGGTTGAGAATTTCGTTCGAATCCTTCCCGAAAAGTACTCCTTCATCAAGGGAATTTATGAAAAGGCCATCCTCTCCTTATTTGCAGATGACTGATCGCTTGATGATCTGCGGGACACCTTCCCCTCATGAAGATGTACGAGAAGATCCAGGATATTGGAAACACAAAATTCGGCATTCACAAAAAGTTATCCTATTTTCATAGGACTCATCACCCCCTGCCAACCTCAGCGCCTGCCTAGATATATTCATATATTTTCACACCCTAGAATCGCAACATCATGACCTGGAAAGAACAATTAGCCATCTATGATGCATTGATTTCCAAATGCGACAGATTTGAGAGAAAAGGCAAGACGATGCCGTACACCTCTGCCAACGGATATATGTTTTCTCTCTTGAACAAAGCTGGCGAAATAGGAATCAGGTTTTCGAAAGAAGTTCAGCAGACCTATATGAAAGAGTGGGAAAGCACGCTCTTCCAATCTTACAATTCCATTATGCATGGCTATGTCTTGATCCCGGAATCCATGCTGGAAGACCTGGATCAGTTGGCCAGCTATCTGAATGAAAGTTATGATTATGTTATGACGCTTGAACCCAAATGAGTTCAGAATAATATAGCGATTGTTTGAAAAGAATCGCGTTATTGCTTCCCCTTGATACCAACATCAATCGGGGAAGATTGACTAACTATGGACAAAGATGAGGAAACCCGACAAGATCAAATCCAGTTTGAACACTTAATTCAAGGGCTTATCCATCAGAAGTTTGGCTGCTGTGATGATTTCATGGACACTACAGTTGTAGCTGGCTTGCGAAATAATATTCGACAGTTGAGAGACTCAGGAAGCATGCAATCTGCCGGATTCGGCAAAAAATTGGATTATCAAAAGAATTCTTCAATCAGAGGCGATAAAATTCGATGGATTGAAGCAGATAGTCAGGACACATTTGAAGAGGTGTACTTGAAGAAGATTGGAAATTTTATCCGGTATTTGAATGAAACTTGTTATACCTCCATCAATAGCTTTGAATCTCATTATGCAAGTTATGAGCAAGAGAGCTTTTATAAGAGGCATCGGGATCAATTTCATCATGACAAAGGCCGCAAATACTCCATCGTCCTGTATTTGAATGAGAATTGGCAACAGGAAGATGCAGGCTTGCTGTCCTTGTATCCCTCAGCAAGCACCCAAGTAGATATTGCCCCTATTGGTGGTAGAATGGTGTTTTTTAAAAGCGATGAAATGGAGCATGAAGTGC
Organism: Bacteroidota bacterium; assembly: GCA_039029315.1. Taxonomy (GTDB): domain Bacteria; phylum Bacteroidota; class Bacteroidia; order J057; family J057; genus JBCCCJ01. The sequence continues at coordinate 2,618 of JBCCGK010000162.1, forward strand.
ACCCATCCTTCACACGGAACCGAATCAGCATAGCTGGATGGTTGAAAAGTTAAGAGCCATCAATCTCTCCTGAGACAAGTGATGATTGCCACAACTGGAGTTTGTCTCCCCTTTTTCTCCAGTAAGTGTTCAACTAAATATACTCATCTCCTGTCAGACACATGTACCGCCAAATTCCATTCCAGGGATTCCTACAAAATGGAATGTTGCCTGGGGTTGCCGTCTTAGTTCAGGAAAATGGAAAAAGATGTGCACACAGGAGTCTTTCATTCATTGGGATACTGCAAGCTATGAAGTCTCCAATATGTAGTACCCCCAAAAAAAGTAGAACATGCACGTTTTCCAATTGAACCCACTTACTCATTCTTATGTGTGGAAATTCTTCCTAATCACACTTGTCGTCATTTCCTCCTGTAAACCTTCTTCCCCTCCTGATACAGATGAGAGGAGAAAATTAAGAGAAAACCTGACGGACACCACCTCTCAATTGAATCCGCAGAATCAGCAAGCAAATCCGCAAATGCTATGGCGTTTAGAATTCAATCCAGAGACCAGACAATCCGAAGCCATCAGAAATTACGAACTTGATCCTGATACCCTTACCGTGGAGAGAATTGTTTCTACTGCCAACTCTGCCTACCCACAGGTCAAAATTGAATATGTGGCAAGACGGCAAGACACGATTTTTATGCGAATTCCAGTCAGTGAGCATCTGACGCAAAGAATGGGAACCACAGGTGCCCAGGAGTATATGGTGAGTCTGACTTTTTCGTTGACCGAATTACCCAATGTGAGATATGTAAGCTATGACATGGAAGAAGGCGATCATATGGGGCCAGGCACATTTTCAAGGCAGTCAGTTCTGTATTGAAAAAAAAGACCCAAATCCACTGACATAGGGTTGTCATCCCAGAGGGGTATGTTTGACAAAATCAATATGCTTAACAGATGACATCAACAAAACATGAATGGCGAAAACAGGAGAAAGCTCTCTATTTGCCAAAGAACAAGCCAGAAATCATCCATGTGCCAGCATTTCAATTTGTCACCATCACTGGGGAAGGCAATCCCAATAGCGAAGGATTTGCCGATTACATCACGGCCTTGTATTCGGTTTCCTATGCCATCAAAATGACGCTCAAAAAACTGAGCTCTCCTCCACCAGGATATGTGGACTATACCGTATATCCGCTGGAAGGAGTGTGGGACTTGAATGAGGAAGCGAAGAAGCACTTCAATGGAACCTTGAACAAGGACGATTTTGTATTCCATCTGATGATCAGACAGCCCGATTTTGTAGAGGATTCCTTTTTTCAGGAAATGATCGCCCTCACCAAAAAGAAAAAACCGCATCCCTTGCTCGATCAACTTGTTTTTGAGACCATAGAAGAAAAAAGATGTGTACAGATCCTACACCTCGGAAGCTATGATGATGAGCCGGCTAGTTTTCAGCGCATGGAAGAATTCGCAGAAAAAGAAGGCGTAAAACGTTTATCAAAGGTTCACCGTGAGATTTATCTCAGTGATTTTCGGAAGGTACCACCAGAAAAATTGAAGACAGTCCTGAGATTCCAGATCGCATAATGTCTCGGACTGATAGCCTCCTCTTTGGGTGACATATGTGTCTGATCATGCCACTCCCCTATCGCAGCCGCTTCAGATTGTTTCGATACGTCTGTCCGATCGGGACTTCATGTGTACCGAGCCGGATGCGATTGCCTTCAATGGTTTTGATCCGCTGAATGGAAACAATGAAAGACTTATGAACCCTGATAAATGCCTCCGTGGGGAGCATGGCTTCAAGAGAAGAGATCTTTTCATGGCTCAGGATCATCTCTTCAAGCAGATGGATTTTTGTGTAATTGCCATAGGCTTCAATGAACAGAATATCATTCGGATGGATTTGATGGACTTTTTTGTCCCCTTTCAAAAACAAGCCTTTTTGTTCTGTAGGGGGAACTCCTTCAGCCTGGATGATTTGACTCGGGCCGATCGTCTTGTTGACCGCCTTGACAAAGCGTTCAAAGGAAAATGGCTTGAGGAGATAATCTGAGATATTGAGTTCATAGCCTTCCAAAGCAAATTCCTGGTAGGCAGAGGTCACAATGACCTTAGGAGGATTCACCATTGTCTTTAATAATCCAAAGCCGGAGAGTTTGGGCATTTGGATGTCCAAAAAGATCAGATCAGCATGTGTATGACTGAACAGCTCCATCGCTTCAAATGCGTTGTAGCAATTCCCAATTTTGTGCAGATAGGGGAGCGCTTCACAGTAGCCTTCAATGATTCGGTGAGCAATAGGTTCATCGTCTATGATACAGTAAGAGGTCATGAGGATCGGATGCTTAGGCGAGCAGTGTAAACAGATGAATGTTCTTCAAGTAGGAGTTCGTGCTGCTTGGGATAGATATGATGAAGGCGCTTGTTGAGATTGATCAATCCAATGCCTTCTGCTTTCATGTTCTGGCTTTGATCGAAATTATTCTCAATGGCAAAAACGAGTTCTTCTTTTGAGCTGTGCAAGCTCATGTGAATGTATGCCCCTTCAGTAAGGGATTCAGCCCCGTGTTTGAAAGCGTTTTCCAGTAAGATGATGAACAACAAAGGAGCCACCTGCCAATCATTCGATCCTTGAATGTCAAATCTGATATCGACCTGATTCTGATAGCGGATTCTGTGCAGCTCAATATAATTTTCCAGATATACGATCTCCTTCTTAAGTGGCACCCATTCTTCTTTGCCTTCATAAATCGTGTAGCGCATCATCTCCGACAAAGTCAAAATGACTGCTGGAGCCTGATCTGATTTTTCTACAGCCAATCCATATAGATTATTCAGGGTGTTGAAAAAAAAATGTGGATTGATCTGGCTTTTTAGCAAGGCCAGTTCAGCTTTTGCCTTATCAGCTTGGAGACTTCTCAGCCACCGCCATTGCTCATAGAACCACAATCCAATCAAAACAGGAATTGGAACCAACAGAAAGCTAACGACATTTTCCTGATGACTCTCAAAATAATCTGCTCGCATTCTGAAGACCAGGAAATAAGAGAAGAGTACGGCGTAGACGGACAGAATGGCTATTTTATATTTTTGAAAAAATCGAGGCAACACCAAATAAGCAAGCCCCAACCAAAAAATGATGATAAGTGGGAAGGTGATCGGGTTATCGGGAATTCCCCACAGGCTATCGATAATTGTCGCCACCAACAGCAACAACAGCAAGCCCAGCATATTGTACACCACCTTCTTGTTCTTCCTGAAATAGGGAATTTTGTAAATCAACAAGGAAAAGAATAGCCACCAAAAGGTAAAAATCCCAAGATTCTCCAACCAGGATGAGAAATTGATTCTGACAAACCCAATTCCAGCCAGCAAAGAAACAATGAGGACTGTCGCGATTGCTCCCAAAAGGAGTGGTTTGACATATTTGGACAGAGAATGAAGGTTCATTCAACAAAATTAAGCATCCCTTGCCTCTGATCAATTCTTTGTGACCAACTTCTCCAATTTGATGTCCAACCCTCTTATTTTTTTACCCAATCCAATACGAGACCAATCATATACGGTATGGCCCTGCTTTGCTAGCGTTGATCCTGAAGATTGGGCGAGAATATGAATGGCTGCTATGTTTGGACGATCCTCCATAACAGAGAGGGACATCTTGATCCATTCTTATGAACCAATTAGTGATAGAAGGGGTATCGAAGATCTACCCCAATGGCGTACAAGCCTTAAGCAATATTTCCCTCACCCTAACCAATGGAATGTTTGGTTTGTTGGGGCCAAATGGAGCAGGCAAATCTACCTTGATGCGAACGATTGCAGCCTTGCAGGCCCCTTCTTCAGGGAGAATCCTATTCAATGGTGTCAACATCCAGGAACAGCCAGATGTGATCCGGCAACATTTGGGCTACTTGCCACAGGAATTCGGGGTATATCCCAAAATCAGTGCGCAGCAACTCCTGGATCATATTGCTGTCCTGAAAGGCATACTCAACAAAAAGGAGCGAAGAGAACAAGTTGCCGCTTTGTTGCAGCAAGTGAATCTATACCGGCATCGCAAGAAATCTGTCTACCGCTTTTCGGGTGGAATGCGCCAACGGTTTGGCATTGCCCAGGCGTTATTGGGAACTCCTCGTATCATCATTGTTGATGAACCAACTGCAGGATTAGATCCGGAAGAGAGACATCGCTTTCTCAACTTGCTCAGCGAAATCGGCGAACATGTCATTGTGATTCTGTCTACACACATCGTGGAAGATGTTCGGGGCTTATGTGCCAATATGGCCATATTGGGAGAGGGAGAACTAAAGGTGGTCGGCAATCCCGCTTCGCTGACCTCTGAGCTGGAAGGCAAAATCTGGACAAAAACCATCACAAGAGCTGAGGTGGAACACTATCGCCAGCAATATTCAGTCCTCTCGACTCGATTGCATGCAGGCAACACCCAAATCCAAATCATTGCCTCCGACAAACCCGAAATCGGATTCGAGTCACACGCACCTGATTTGGAAAGCCTTTACTTTTCTACCCTTCTACATTCCTAGTTCTATGTTTGTTTCCCTTCTGAAATTTGAGCTAAGCTACCAGGTGAAGCAGTGGGCCTTTGTCGGCTTTGGATTCATTTTTCTGGCCTTTGGTTATTTACTGGGAAGTCAGGGGTATGCTCCTGCCCTGATTGATGTGAATTCTCCTTATCAGATCTGCTACAATATTGGTTTGGCGACGATCGGCTGCGAATTTGTCATCATGTTCTTTGTTGTGAGTGGAATGCTGCGGGATCGAAGATATCAAATGGAATCTATCCTGTACAGCACTGCCGTTTCGAAGTTTCAATTTTGGTGGAGTCGATGGATCGGCGTTTGGGCTATGAGCACAGTGGCTTTCTCTACTTGCTTGCTGGGATTTGCCCTTGGAACCTTATCTCCGAGCATAGATGCAGCACGATTGGCCCCCTTCGACCTAGAGGTCTATCTGTGGACATGGTTCCTCATCGTCCTGCCAAATGTGTTCATTTGTACTTCCATCCTCTTTGCAATTGCTTCCTGGACTAGAAATCAAGTCGCAACTTATGTGAGTGGCATCTTCATATACTTTTTGTACATATTCTGCTCGATGTACTTCAATTCTCCCTTGATCGCGGGTTCCGTTCCAGCAGATCCAGCAAACCTGATATATGCAGCACTGGCAGATCCTTTCGGGCTGGCTGCTTTTTTTGAACAAACTCAATTTTGGACGCCCTACCAAAAGAATCATCAAATGATCTCTCTCTCAGGCTACCTCTTGTGGAACAGACTGATATGGCTAGGAATTTCCTCCGTTCTTTTGTCCTTCAGCTATTTCTTTTTCTCATTCAGACAACACCATCAACCCATCAAAAAACGGGAACAGGAGGAAACAGCTCTTCCCCCTCAAAACAGCAAATCTCTCCACCCGAACCTCGTTTTTGATTGGCAATTTCGCTGGAGAAGTTGTCTCGCTATGTTCAAAATGGACTCAGGCATCGTCTTCAGGAGTCTCCCATTTAGGCTGGTGTTATTGGGTTGGATTCTGATTTCCGCTATCAATATTTACGAAAGGGTGCATCAGGGAGGAACTTATCTCGAAAGTCTGTATCCAAGCACAAATCTCATGATCAGCTTGACTCGCGACCCTATCCTGAGCTTGTTGCTGATTGTGTTTTTCAGTGGCGAACTGAGCTGGAAGGCGCGAGAACAACGATTCCACCACATCCTTGATGCAGCCCCCATTTCCAATGGCATGATGCTATTGGCAAAGGTGTTCACCCTGATGTTGATCCCCTTAATCCTTATCGCATCGAGTAGCATTCTAGGCATCGGATTTCAGATATGGAATGGCTACTATCATCTGGAAATTTGGCAATATGTGAACACTGTCTATTTCGATGGGACAGGATATTTGCTGTATATCCTTCTGGCCCTGTTTATCCAAACCCTGGTGAGCAATACATACCTCGGCATGGTACTCACGGCCTCAATCATCGCCTTATTGGCCTCACAACTTTCAGGCTACATTGGCGTTGAGCATCCCCTCCTGCAATTGGGTCGAATGCCATTTGTCGGTTACACAAATATGAACGGGTATGAGGGCAATACATATGCCTTTCATCATTTTGCGATCTACTGGACTGCCTTGGCTGTGATGCTGGGTTTGTTTACGGTCAAACTCTGGCAAAGGGGAAGTCTGGAGCAATTGAAGGGGCGACTCCTTCGCCTCTGGAGGAATTGGAATCGCTGGGAATGGCTGGGGTTGATCATCGCCATGCTAAGCTTTCTGACAGCAGCTTCAGCGATTTATTATCAGACAAACATCGTCAATGACTATACAACCATCAAGGAGCGACTGGATGAACGCGAAACTTATGAGAGAACCTACAAATCCTATGAATCCTTGCCATCCCTCACCCTCATGGAGGTCACAACGGACATGGACATATTTCCAGAAAAAGGTACTTATACCCTCGCAGCCGAATTTGTCTTGGAAAACAGAACTGATAGCACCATGAGTCAGTTATTCCTCACTGAAAGAATGCCGCTGAAGAATGTACGCCTGGAACAGGCCAGCTTAGCTTTTTGGGATTCGATATTCCACACGCGATTATTTGACTTTCACCCGCCCTTGCTGCCGGGAGATCAAGTACGCTTGAATTTTGGCTTGGTACACGAAGTGAGCGGCTTTGAGACCAGCAAGCAAATTGTTGCCAATGGGTCCTACATTTCCCAACATGACTTTCAGCCGATGTTGGGCTATCGCAAGAGTCTCGAGATCAAGGATGAATTTGAACGAACAAAAAGAGGGCTTCCAAAACGAACAGAAGAAGCACTGACAGATCATCATATTCAAACACATCACTACCACAATCCTGTCCCAATTCTGTTTGAAACCACCATCTCTACCTCAGCAGACCAAATCGCGATTGCAACAGGAGAGTTGACGGACAGCCGGACAGATGGGAAGCGCAGGTATTTTCACTACAAAGCGCCCGATCGGATCATGGAATCGATTCATTATTTTTCTGCAAATTATGAGACAACCACCAGTCAATATCAGGGCATCTCGATCGAGCAATACTATCATCCCGGACATGACTACAACATCGATGAAGTAGATATCTATTCCCGATTGGCATTAGCGTATTGTCAGAAAAACTTTGGCCCTTATCCATTCAATCATCTGCGAATCGCCGAAATTCCAGGGCATTGGGGATTTGGAGGACAAGCCATGCCAGGAACCATCAGCATGGTAGAAGATCGATTCTACCTGATTGACAACAGAGATCCCAATGGCTTTGATCTTGTCGCAAAAAGAACGATTCACGAAGTTGCACATCAATGGTGGGGCATGTTGCTGCGTCCAAAAATCGTTGAAGGAGGAAGTTTTTTGATTGAAGGATTGGCGAAATACAGTGAGGCGGTCATCATGGAAAAAATCTTTGGCAAACGGGCAGTCTGGCAACTGAGCGCAACTGCCAACCAGCGCTATTTTTCTGGACGTGCCTTTGCATCAGAAGTAGAACCACCCCTGTACCATTCAGATGGAGAGAACTACCTGGCCTATGGCAAAAGTCTTGTGGTCATGCTTGCCCTCAAGGAATTGTTAGGAGAAGCAAGGGTCAATCAGGTACTTCGAGACATGGTTTCCCGTCATCGGGATGAGATGGAGCCTTCCGCTACTTCGCTTGAATTTTTGGAAGAACTGTACCACATTTCTCCGCCAGCTTATCATTCACTCATAGATGACTGGCTCAAGCGTGTGATGACCTACGAGCTTGCAGTGAAGGATGTACAAATCAATCTATTGGATGATGGGACCTATGAGATAAGCGCGTCGATTGAGGCTCATAGGTCAGAAATGCAGGAAAATGGTGCCATGAGACAAATCCCTATAAACGAACCTGTCCAAATTGGGATCTTTTCCCAACATCCAAGCACCATCGATTCGGCTTCGTCTATTCTATATCTGCATCCTCATCGAATTTCACAAGAAAAGATGACAATCACTGTTCTTGTAGACGAATTCCCCGCTTATATAGCCATTGACCCATTTGGCACCAGAATAGAAGAGAATCGGATTGACAATGTCTGGAAAGTGGAATGAGGGATGGGGATCAGTTGGATCACATAATTCTGTTTGGCAGACTGGGGAGAGCATCTATCTGATGGCAACAGATTCACAGCCATTTCCGTTGGGAGGATGAGTCATGCTGACAAGCTGGCTTTTGTTGGGAATGCCCTTTCCAGATATTGGACTATTTTGGAACGTGAAGGTAGGCGTCCGGTTTTAATGGCTGGAAATGACTTTCATTCTCTGTATGTTTACGAGAAAGATGATGCTCATGCGAAATATCAAATTCGTTTGAATGTCACGATTCACAAGTCCCTACCCCACACCAAATGGAGAATCAGCACTTCAATGACATCGCCAGACAGTTTGCAGAAGAATATGGAAGCAGCAGTGGCCACATGTTTGGCAAAGCTTGCCTGAAGATCAACAACAAGGCTTTTGTCGCCCTATTCAAGGGAGAAATGGTATTCAAACTCGGGCGACAAGCGATTGAATCGCTCAGAGAGACCTATCCAGAATCCGTCAATTGGGACCCATCTGGGAAAGGAAGAGCGATGAAGGATTGGTTGCAACTGCCCATAGCTTATGAGGCAGACTGGTCCATGCTCGCAAAACAATCCCTCGAATTTGTGCGCGCTACCCTATGAGATGGCCGTTCGCAGAAGGCATAGGAAAGAATTCTCATCTGAAAATGAGTTGGACCAAACAACTTTTGAAAAGGGACAGTGAGTCTTGTTGAAACAATGAAAAAAATATGGTTCTTTGACAAAAGTTGTGGAAGCAGCATTGTGGGATGGCGGGTTGTTTCTCCTGAAGGAGAAACGGGACCTGTGGGGAAGAGGTCATAAGCGAGGAAGACCGGCTCCACTAACATTGTCAAAGAACCAAAAATATTTGTATGAGAAAGCCGCAACAAAAATGAGAACAGGACGTCTTTCTAACAACCGGAGATTAGGAATACTGATTGTGAAACCTCTTTCTTCTTTTCCCTGTTGACACTTTTTTTCTCACAGCAGCCACCAACGCCTGTTCGTTTGTTTCACATCAGCCATATATTCACCATGAAAAAACTATCATATCTCTCCCTTCTAAGCTTCGTACTCCTGTTTCACCCCACTCCTGTATCAGCTCAAGATTTTATGGCTCAGCTTGGTGCAGTGGCCGTGGATATGGAGATTCAATCAGGGGGCAGAATCATACACCACGGACCGACATACATCGTAAAAAGAGCTACAGAATTGACACATTTCATGTTTGAGAGTGCTTATGCCGTAGAATCCTACCATCTGGAATTCAAGACAAATACCCCTATTCCGACCACGGAGCTCAAGGGCAAGTCTATTCGTAAATTTCACTATATCGTCCAATTCTTTCATGCCAATGGAAGCTTGCTTCACACCTCAAGGCTAGCGCGAAACATGATGAAAAGGGCTTCTTGGCCCGACAGTGAGGCTGGCAAGCAGGCGAAAAAGCATTATTATTCCCTGAACCTCCTGGAGTTTCCACTCTTATTATTGGAAGATGTGAAGACTGTTGACATACAATATGTTGGAAGAAACTAAGCAAAGGCACGACAATTCTGTAAAAGATCAGATGGAACAGCACGCAGCAATACGTCTATTCTGGGAATCTTCCTGGATATGAAAAGCCTGAAAATACTTCTCTCACTGATCTTCTTTGCCATAGGTGTGATGATGCTGTTGGCAGATTCTATAGAGATCGACCAATATGCACAGCAATATGATCGTCCGTTTTGGATGTATCGCGCAATCGGTATCGCAAAAGTTCTTGGCGCAATTGGCCTGTTCTTTGGTGAGAAAATTCATATACGTTTGCCGCTCGTCTTCCTTGTCATTCTGAGCCTCCTGACTGTAGATGCGCTGGTTCTCCACCTTTTATTCCAAGAATATTGGCTGTCCCTTCCCCCAGCGATCCTTCTGTTATTTCTCCGCATCCTGTATATAGGTCATCGAAGATAGAGAGCACACCATCTTTGAAGAAGGAACATCGTCTGCTACCTTCATGTGTATCCAGATAGGGAAAGACATGGCCAGGTCTCCTTTAAATCCTCCATCCAAACAGACAAATCATCCGATTGATTTGCATTCTGACTGGAATTCGGACAATTTGCTGTGCAGCTTTGTATAGGAACTTTCTCCAAATCTTTCCATGAGTATCTTTTTTCAGAGAAATTATGAACATTTCATCCCTTCAAGCTGCGTCCATCCAGGACATCGTCAGCTGTCTATTGGAAGCCTTTAAAGACTATTTTGTGCCCATGCCATCGGATATCGATTACTGGGAAGCACGCTATCGCCATGCTCGGGTAAATTATGAACAATCCTGGGGCGTGTTTGAGGACGGGAGCTTGAAAGGATTTGTGGTCAACGGTCTGGGAGAGTCCTTAGGGATTCCTACAGCCTTCAACACAGGTACAGGTATAGTAGAGACACATCGGGGCAGGCAATTGGTCGATCGCATGTATGCAGCAGGTATTCCTGGATTGATAGAGCAGGGAATTCGACAGTGTAAGCTGGAAGTGATTGATCAAAACAAGCGGGCCATCAGGGTCTATGAAAGAATTGGCTTCCAATTGGGACAGCAACTGAAATGCTACAAAGGAGAAGTGATCTCCAAAAGAAAGACAAAATGCCTGGATCGAACCATTGAGCAACTGCCAACAACACAATTCGACCCAACATACAGCTGGGATCATCAAACGCCAGCTCTACTCCTGGCCAAAGATGTCTATCGAGCAGTAGAAGTTCTGGGACCAGCAGACACCCTGGAAGGATACATTATCATCAATCCCAGGAATGGAAACATCGCCCAGCTGGAAACGAATACAGGAAATTGGGAAGCGATTTTTGACGGGATTGGACAATTGGCAAATGAGGTTCGCATCATCAATATCCCCGAAAAAAGAACAGAGCTGATTTCATATCTGACACATCAGGGATTCAACAACACAATCAACCAATACGATATGCATATGCCCTTGCAGGATTGATCCTCCCCCATCAAATCTCTGCCTCTATCTCGATTTCTCCCTTGCTTGGCAGGGCATCTCAAGCAGAAAGTTCGTTTATTTGCAGCATTCCTGAAAGACGATAAACCAGAGAGTTTGTCACCGCCTCAGTCTTCATATGCGGCAGGAGAATTGGACCCTCTTACTTGACAATAACAACAGTATGCTTGAAACAGACTACCTTATAATTGGCAGTGGAGCTGTCGGCATGGCTTTCGTAGACACCTTATTGGCTGAAACTGATGCCCATGTGATCATGGTAGACAGATACGCCAAACCCGGAGGCCATTGGAATGTTGCCTATCCTTTCGTTACCCTCCACCAACCTTCTCAATTCTATGGTGTGAGTTCGAAGGAACTGAGCAAAGGCGTGAAAGACCAAACGGGTCTGAATCGAGGCCTGTTTGACCTGGCTTCGGGTGCTGAGGTAAGTGCCTACTTCGATGAGGTGATGAGACATACCTTTTTGCCGACCGGACGGGTCCAGTATTTTCCCATGTGCAACTACACAGGCAATGAGGAGTTCGAATCTCTTCTGACAGGACAGACCTATCAGGTGGAGGTCAGGAAAAAAATTGTTGACACCACTATTTTACAAACAGGTGTTCCAGCGACCCATACACCTAATTTTGATATCGAAGAAGGGGTTGCTTTCCTGCCAATCAATGATTTGGTCACCATAAACAAAGCGCCGGCAGGCTACGTGGTGATCGGAGGTGGAAAAACAGGGATAGACGCCTGTCTATGGTTGTTGGAACGCCAGGTCCATCCAGATGATATTACCTGGATTGTTTCCAGAGACGCCTGGCTGCTAAATCGAGCCAACACCCAGCCCGCCATGGAGTTCTTTGAACAGACCATCGGGTCTATGGCCAATCAGATGGAAGCGATTGCCTCCGCGGAGTCGATTCCAGATTTGTTTGACAGACTGGAAGCAGCAGGGGTATTTGTACAACTCGATCCTGCGGTCCGACCGCAGATGTTTCATGGTGCAACTGTCAGCCCTCTGGAATTGGAGCAACTGCGTCGTATCAAACATATCATCCGTCTTGGACGCGTCACACGGATTGAATCAGATCAGATTGTCTTGGACAAGGGCAGCATCCCGACTAGCCCAGCTCATATTCATGTGGACTGCTCTGCCAGTGCTGTGACCAATCTTGAGACCAAGCCTGTATTTCAGGGCAAGTGGATTACCCCACAAACGGTTCGCTCCTACCAACCAGTTTTTAGCGCCGCCTTGATTGCTTATGTAGAAGCCAACTACGAATCAGAAAAAACCAAAAACAAATTGTGCCAGGTCGTGCCTCTTCCCAACCATGATCGGGACTGGATTCCAATGATGGCAGCACAATTGGTCAATCAGCTCACCTGGTCTCAGGACAAACCCTTGCGCAGCTGGATTCGAAACAATCGACTCGATGGATTCAGCCAATTGATTCGAGGCGCTGACAGAGAGGATGCAAAGCAGATGGCCATCATCAAAAAAATGCGAGACAATGGGATCCCAGCCATGATGAAGCTCCAACAATTCATGGCAGAGTTGAGAAGCGACACCTCCCATTCGATGAAGCAGGCACAATTCCAGGTCAAGCGGGATATGTTCTTTCAGCATCGTCTGGTCGAAATCCCCGATACTGAGTTGAAGCTGGATGAAGGAGAAATTTTGGTAAAAATCGAACAATTTGCCTACTCTGCGAACAATATCACCTATGCTGTGGCAGGAGATCGAATAGGATATTGGCAATTCTTTCCTGCTGTAGGTGAGGAAGCTGATGGCTGGGGCGTGATCCCTGTTTGGGGATTGGCAGAGGTAACGAAATCAAGCTGTGAAGGTGTTCCTGTTGGAGATCGGCTGTTTGGATATTTTCCCCCAGCAACCTACCTCAAGATGACCCCTGGCAAAATCTCTGATCAGCAATTCGTGGATGAATCGGCACATCGTGCCAAATTGCCGATGGGATACAATTTTTACCGTCGCGTGCTGAATGAAAAGGAGTACAAACCCGAACTGGATCAGGAGCGCATGCTTCTGGTTCCCATGCATATGACTGGATTTTGCTTGTGGGATGCCTTGAAATCCGAAGAATGGTATGGAGCAAAACGAATCATCATTACCAGCGCTTCCAGCAAAACCAGTACTGGTCTGGCCTATGCCTTGCAAGCGGACGAAGATGCGCCAGAATTTATCGGAATGACCTCTCAGGGCAATCTTGACATGGTGAAAGGCTTACAATTGTATCATGAGAGCATATCCTATGATTCGATTTCAGCATTGGATCCGAGCATTCCCACCGCAATCGTAGATATGGCAGGCAATGCACAAGTATTGGCAGCTCTCCATACACATTTGGGAGATCATATGTGCTTTACCTTGAATGTTGGACTCACGCATTGGGCGAATGCACGTCCACAAAAAGGGATAATCAAGGAGCGAAGTCAATTCTTTTTTGCCCCTGGACAGATTCAGAGCATCATCAAGCGATGGGGCCGCGAGCAGTTTCAGCAGCGATCCTCAGCCTTTATGCAAGCAGCAGCAGCCAAAACCAAGGAGTGGCTCTCATTCAGAGTAATAAAGGGCCTTGAAGGAATGAATGAGATTCATCCTGCCATGTGCGAAGGAAAAGTCTCTCCCCAGGAAGGATTGATCGTTGTGTTATAACGTAAGATTGTCTCCTTTGCAATAGTTCCCCTCTCTAAGGGTGAACAGCATCATTTTTCAGGGATTTTTCTTGTCCATCCACCTCCATATGAACATTGCGGCTTCTTTTGTATTCTTTAGCCAATTTCCCAATGAAACAACTGTCTGTTTTCTTTTGCCTCCTATTCCTGATGCTTTCGTTTCACAGTTACTGTCAGTCAACAGCTTTGCTGATCCAAAACATCCAGTATGTCGATGTTGAGCAAGGAAGTCTAAAAAAAGGGGATATCAGAATACAGAATCACCGCATTCAGGAAATTTCCTCAACCACACTTCAGGCTTCAGAAGAGATGGTTATAGATGGCACCGGCAAATGGCTCATTCCGGGTCTTGTAGATGCCCATATTCATTTGTTCCAATCCGGCGGAATCTATACCCGGCCAGATGTGATCGATCTGCGGGCGATTCGCCCCTATGAACAAGAAAGGCTGTGGCTCAAGAAAGAGGCCGCCCATTTGCTCAAAAGATATCTGCGATGTGGAATCACCACTGTCATCGATGTCGGAGGTCCCATGTACAATTATACCCTTCGAGATTCTTTCCAGACACAAGAGGATTTCCCTAATCTGTGGCTGACAGGTCCTTTGGTATCTACCTACCAACCCAAAGCATTCGACATCGAGGACTCTCCCATCATCAAGGTCAATACTGCTGAGGAAGCAGTCGCTCTGGTCCAACAACAACTGCCCTACCAGCCGGATTTCATCAAAATTTGGTACATCACCCGCGCTTCTCAACCAGCAGAATCGACCTATGCCATTGTAGAAGCCACCATACAAGAAAGTCACAAACACAAGCTCAAGGTGGCTGTCCATGCGACTCAATTGAATACGGCAAAACTGGCAATCAAGGCAGGCGCGGATATTCTTGTACACAGCATAGATGATCCCATAGATGAGGAATTTATCCACCTACTCAGCAGCAAGAAGGTCATATATATCCCAACAATGGTGGTATCCGGGAATTATGTCGAGACCTTCTGTCAGGAACCTGAGTTGACAGCAGCGGATTTTGCCTTTGCAGATCCATTTACCCTAGGTAGCCTGTTTGATTCTCGCCACCTTCCAGCGGGGAATGTTTTCCAACGCTCTGCCCCTTTTCTTCCTCAATTGAAGAAGAATCAGCAGCTACAAGACAGTATCCGGCAGGCGAATCTTCGGCGACTCAAAGATGAAGCCATCATCATCTCAACCGGAACAGATGCTGGCAACATTGGAACGCTACATGCATCCTCCTACTTCGAAGAGATCGCAGCCATGCAAGAAGCAGGCATGAGCCATGCGCAAATTCTGAAAGCCTCTACCATCAATGGAGCCAGGGTGTTGGGAAAAGAACAGGAGATGGGAAGCATAGCAGAAGGAAAATTAGCTGACCTCCTGCTTCTGAATGCCAACCCCCTGACAGATATTCATGCCATTCAGGATATTGCATATGTCATCAAAGGCGGAAAGCTTCTGGCTGTCGATTCGATTCTCCAGGATACGCCAGAGTCCCTCGTCCAGCAACAACTCAATGGATACAATGCCCGAGATATTGAAGCCTTCCTTGCGCCTTATGCTGAGGATGTGGAGATATATAATTTTCCTGACCACCCCTCTGGCAAGGGCAAAGCAAACATTCGTCCGCGCTATGAGGGGATGTTTGCCCAATTGCCTGAGCTCCACTGCGAACTCGTCAACAGAATAGTTCTCGGAAATACTGTGATCGATCAAGAAAAAGTTACGGGATTTCCAAATGGGAGGATACTTGAAGCCATTGCGATTTATAAAATCAGGAATAACAAGATTGCCCAGGTATATTTCATTCAGAAGGAGTAAGGTAAATAGTCGACAATCACCAGATTGGTCGACCAATGGCAATAGCAAATGTATGAAGGCTGTTGTCTTCTCCATAGGCTTTGTTTACACAGTTGGAGGCCCTGTAAGTAAGGGGACACATTTATTTGTGAGGGATATAGTGGGCATAGGGGAAATACGGGAGAAATCTTACCCATCAAGCCAGTATATCCACTATTTCCCTTATACCCAAAATCAAAACTAATATTGTCTATCTAAGTGGGTGGACAATATTAAATATAAATGATTATCCTTTACTGTACACCGACGTAAAATAGAGTATCGTCAACTCAATTGATTATCGATGAATCTATTAACATTTTTCAAGCATTTTCCAGATGAGGCGAGTTGCCGTGCTCATTGGAAAAGCCATCGAGAAG
>JBCCGK010000163.1:0-18329 GCA_039029315.1 Bacteroidota bacterium
ATTTGAATTCCCATTTTGGCCAAAGTCAAACTTAGAGACTGTTTGGGAATGTTACTGAGAATTTTTAGGGTGTATTTTTTTCTCAGACAAGGCTCTTTTTTGTTCTCATAGTGGTGCTATGGGAACAAAAAAAGCCGCAGAATGAGGAAAAAAGACGCATACAAAAAATAAGTAACAGATTTCAAAACAGTCTCTTAGGAAAGGAATGAACAGCGTCCTTATCAAGGCTTGCCGGAAGAAGAGACTTATCCTGACAACATCCATGTGGTTCCAGCTGCTCACAAAAAAAGAAGAGCCCGTCCTCCCCAGGACCGGGCCCCCATTAGGCAAATACGATACGTCTTCTATTCTTAAAGGTCTTTCAACCTATTTTCCTACCTGATAAAGGGGGCAGGTGGGTTAATGGCACCCGCCCCGATGATTCCCCATTAGTTGAGCACTACTACTAGATATTTCGAATGTTTCCAGAATCTCTCTGGATCTGTGATCTCAAGGCTTTCGAGCATTTTGCCATCATCATTGAAGACATAAGAGTCAGCAGGATGAGAGGTCAACAATTCCGCTCGCTTGGTATCTACAGGAATTTGATTTGTTTGTTGGATATCAATGATCTCAAACAAGGAGGCATCGAAATCCGGGCTGAGTTGTTTGGTGGCACCAATTCCGAGGAATCCGCCGACCTTGGTCAGGATATTCTGTGATTTCAACTCTTTGGCGGTTCCTTTGAGCACGTAGCCTTTCCGAAGCTCGGTCCGTTGCGCAAGCATGATAGAATCCTGCTGGCTCATCTCTGATTTCTGGTCAGACAAACGTGTCAACTGTGCTTGTTTGATCTCACTGAGTTGAGAATTATTTTCTTCTAGTGTTCTCACGTTTTGATTCAAATCTTCCACCTGAATGTTCAAGGCAACAAGATTTTCTTTCAAGCCAGTGATTTCAGTATTTTTTTCCGTCAGCTGCTTCTTGAATCGATTGATGGTTGTTTTGAAATAGGCAGTCCGTCCATCTGCTTTTTCTACTCTTTCATTCAACTCCTGGATTAGCTCCTGATTTCTTACCAACAGCTCATCAATCGCCATCATGTCATCAAGAATTTTCTCTTTCCCCTCTTTGCGGAATTCACTCCCATCAGTTTCCATGGAGATCAAGGACTCCTTTTGCTTGATGTTTTCGAGATTGGCTTCGAACTCATCAAAGGAGGCCATGAAGGTATTTAACAGGGAATCCTGAACCTGAGTATCCATCATGAGCGCCTGATTGCGGCGCTCCAGATCAGCGATTTTGTCTTTGTTACAGGAAAAAGCAAGAATGCTAAGAAGGGTTAGGCTGAGATATGCTCGTTTCATTATTCAAATCTTTTTAACGCTTGATGCCCAGGAAAGAACAAAGGGTGTACCACTGGGAACACCAAACATAACTCACTGATTGTCAATAAGAAAAAAGCAGCGGGGATGATCAAGTCTTCTCGATATGAGAAAAACATTCTCATTTTGGGAATTCTCCCTCTCTCATCCTGAGACAATCTGTCCTACAAAGCATTTTTTTTACACTTTTTCCTCAATGATTGGTAACGAAATTCCCAAAAGATGTACTAGATAAGTAAGGGATGTCCCTACACTACCCCACAACTTTTATTCATTCTCACAATTAGTTTTATATATCATGATGAAACGACCTTTATCTTTTCTATTATTTTTTGTTTTTCTCACAATCAGCAGTAGCATTCTTTTCGCACAGGGCATCAGCTATCAGGCCGTGGCCAGAGATGCAGATGGCAAACTGATGGACAATGAAGCCATCAATGTTCGATTCTACCTTCTCTCCGATTCTGCCGCTGGCATGGAAGTCTATCGGGAAAGTCATGCTGCCAATACCAATGCCTATGCCCTCTTCTCTCTGATCATCGGGAAAGGAACTGTAGAGAGTGGTGCATTTGAAGCCATCGATTGGGGATCCGCTCCGCATTTCCTCAGAGTGGAAGTGAATGGCGCCGATATGGGAACCACACAATTGGAGACCGTTCCCTATAGTCAAGTCGCCACCAATATGGCCATCAATCACCTCACCGATGTCAGCATAGGGACAGCCGTGGCAAACGACGTTCTCAAATGGAATGGGACCGCATGGACAGCCAGACCTGATTCTGTAGATGATGCAGATGCAGATCCGAATAATGAGATTCAGGCGCTTTCTCTTGTGGGCAGTGATTTGAGTTTGTCATTGGGAGGAGGAACAGTCAGCCTTCCGGCCAATTCTCCCTGGAATACCAGTGGGTCAGGAATCTATTATGATGCCGGCAATGTGGGCATAGGAACCACGAGCCCTAACAATCCATTTGCCTTGACGACAGATGGAACAAGCTCTATCAGTTTTCGTTTTGAAAACACAAATATTAATGGCAGCAATGATATGCTGGAAATGCGGACACAGACTGGCGCGCCAGATAATGCCCAATTTATTGAGTTTCAGAGAGGGAACATAGTTGAGGCCAGAATCAATACAGATGGTTCTGCTGAGTTTGCTTCTGTAGAAGTTGAGGAAGAACTGGGCTCTTCTGACACACCTGTTGCTGGAAAACTGTATGAGAATAGCATACCACTTGCCTGGGGATTTATCAATGGTGCAGGTAGCGTCATTTCTGGCTATGGAATCAATACGATTACCAATCCCTCAACTGGCAATTTTCTGATAACCATCAATGCCAACTGGACCGGGAGACCCGCCATCGTTGCGACCTCCTATTCTCCAACAGTGAACGATGAAGTAGCGACAGCATCGGATGTAATTGGGTCCACCAATCAATTTGAGGTGAATACGATTGATGGAACCACTGCAGTAAACTCAGCTTTTTATTTTGTTGTGTATGGCAATCGTTAATTCCTCATCGAACATGAAGTATCAAATCTGGCTATTCATTGCATTGCTAGTTGTGGGGAATTCTTATCTCTCTGCACAAAGTCTTGATCGCTTTGTCATTGGAAGCACCGGCGGAGAAGCGATCGGTACCACCGTACATCTGGAGTATACGGTGGGCGAAGTTGCTACTCAGACCCTCGACAATGGCACCTTTGTATTGAATCAGGGATTTCATCAGACCAATCCTCCCTTCAATACTTCCATCGAGCGCACTCAGATTCGGGTAGACTATTCTCTCTATCCCAATCCGACTCATGATATTGTGAATCTTAAGCTGGAACTGGAACGTCCTACAGATATTGTGGTCGAACTCCTGGATATTCGGGGGAGAAGAAGCAATATCCCTGCACAATCCTGGTCCAATCAGCAACAGATTCAGGCGCAATTTGATTTGAGCACTCTGCCCACTGGTTTGTACCTGATGACCATCAGAGGCAAGTCAGGAGAAGTTGCTCAAAGTCTTCGGATTGAGAAACTTAACTAATTTCTCGGCTATTCACTTTCGTGCATTCTGCAATTGTCCAGCCTGGTCATTTATGGCCACTGGAAATTGCAGAATTTTATTTTTTCACAACCTTCTCTCCCCCTCCACCGTAAGAATGAGCTGTTCACTCATCTTTCCCCCAATCACCTTCCCCCACAATCCTTCTCTTTCTTTTTTGAAAGACATTCCTTTTGTTTTCATGACTGATCGTTCCTGACAACTCGCCAAACAAATGGCAGAGAGTCAGCCCATTTTTCACAACCAATTATTCATTCAATCATGAATTCAATCCATCACTTTATTTTTCTCTCTCTTTTTCTTTTGAGTTCCAGCATTTTCGCACAAGGCATTAATTATCAGGCTGTTGCCAGAAAGGCCAATGGTCAACTTATGGTCAATGAATCTGTCAAAGTTCAATTTTTCATTCACGAATTGAATGAACTAGGCCCCATCGTCTATGAAGAAACACATTCCATCTCTACCAATCCATATGGTTTGTTCTCACTGGTCATCGGGAAAGGGATCAGTATACATGGGAATTTTTCAAGCATTGATTGGGGCAGTTCAAATCATTATTTGGAAGTCGTCGTCAATGAGGTGAACATGGGCACCACTCAATTGGAGACTGTTCCTTATAGCAAAGTCGCGACAGAGATGCATATTTCTCATTTGACAGATGTACAGGTAGGTGCTGTAGAAGTAGACGAGGTTCTAAAATGGAATGGCACACATTGGGTTCCTGGCAAGGATCAGGTCGATGACAATGATGCCAGTGCATTCAATGAACTCCAAACCCTGGAATTGACGGGCAATACCCTCGCCCTCACTCCCAGTGGCGGATCAGTCAATTTACCCTTGCCAAAATGGACTGAAAATGGAACAGACATTTCATTTTCTGGTGGTTCTGTCGGAGTTGGCACCAATTCTCCCGGAGCACATTTTGCAGTCAGTGGATCAGCTACTTCTGAGCCTCTGGTTAGATTCAATCAGTCGTTTATCACAAGTTCAATTCTTGAGCTTTCTGGCCCGAATAGTTTCAGTGGCAAATTCCTCCAATTGGATAGAGGGAGCAATACAGTTGCCAGCATCAACTCTCGTGGTGATGGAACTTTCAGGACTGTGATAGCAGAATCTCCCTTAAGTAGCACAAGTTCTCCAGATAAAGGGAAACTGTACGCCAACTCTCTTCCCGTTGCTTACGGCTACATTTCTTCGACAGGAAGTATTTTGAAAAATTACGGCATCAGTTCTGTCAACAGAGTCGGGAATGGTATTTATCGGATTACTCTGGACAAGAATATTACAGGGCATCCCGTCATCATCGCCAACTCCGCCAGTAGCTACGCACTTGATGAAGTCATCACAGCAAATACTGTAGGTCTGGTGGCCGATGAAATCGAAATCTACATTACAACAGGTGATGGAGTCGCAAAAAATTCCCACTTTTTCTTCATTGTTTTCGGAGAAATCCAATAATCCCCCACACTTATGAGAATTATAATATGCTGCCTATTAACAGCTCTATCGTTCGGGTCGGTCTTCGCTCAAAGCCTGGAGCGCTTTGTCATCGGCAGTGCTGGAATGTATACGGAGAACGATTCTATGGCCTTCGACATGACAGTAGGAGAAGCGGTCACTGCCAGCCTCCAAAGCGGAACGATCATTCTTCTCCAGGGCTTTCACAAAGGAGGCGAAGGCATGACAACCTCCATTGATCCGCAGGAAGTCGCCATGGACTATTCCCTATATCCCAATCCCACGACAGATCGAATCTTCCTTCAACTCACAGCAGAGAAGGCTGTATCCATTCAAATTAGATTGTTGGATATTCAAGGGAAACAGACAGATATTCCTGTCCAGCAGTACGATAGACTGCGGCAACTCAGGACTGAGATGAATCTTGCTCATCTTCCTGCTGGCATATATGTTCTGCAAATAGCCTCTGAAGAGCAAGGCCCTCTTAAGAGTTTCAGGATTGCCAAACAGTAGGACAATCCCTTCTACGAATTGATCATCAACATGAGTCATCTTGAATTTTCGGAAAAAGGATAGCAGGCCGCGAAGCTGATACGCAAAGAAAATCATCATCCAGACGCACAAGAGCTGCTTATAAGCGCGGGAGATCTGGAATGAGCTATCAGTCTGTTTCTGAGACCGAAGCATTCAGGGTGACTCATACCTAAGTTTTGAAACCACATACGGCCCAGCTTATGCCACAAGCTCTTCCTTGCTCGCAATTTGCTTGATCTTGATCTGCAAGGCAGCAAATAAGAGCGTCATAAATGGACTGATATAATTGAAGAATGCAAACAGGAAGTATTCTCCGACAGATACGCCCAATACCCCGGATTGATACGCTCCGCAGGTATTCCAGGGAACCAATACAGAGGTAACTGTGCCGCTATCTTCGAGGGTTCGACTCAGGTTCTCGGGCGCAAGTCCCTTGTCTTGATATGCCTTGGAAAACATCTTTCCCGGCACCACAATGGCCAAATATTGGTCTGAAGCCGTAACATTCAGGGCCAAACAACTCGCCACCGTACTGGCAAACAATCCAAAAATAGACTTGGCCAAGCTGAGAAGTGCTTTACTGATGCGAGACAAGGCCCCAATGGCATCCATGACGCCTCCAAAGACCATTGCACAGATAATCAACCAAATGGTCCCCAACATCCCCGCCATACCACCAGAAGAGAACAAACTCTCTTCCTTCCCAATGAGCGCATTGAATGCTTCATTTGCAGCATCTATAGAATGTCCCTCGGTCATGGCTTTGAGCACCCCTTTGTAAGCAGAAACAAAGCTTAGGGAAGCTGCACCTGTAATCCCTTTGACGATTTCCGGTTGAAAAATGATCGCGAAGATCGCTCCCAACAATGCTCCGGCCAGCAAGGCAATGAGCGGTTTGGTCTTGCGAACAATCAGGCCAATCACAAACAAGGGCACCAAAAACAGCCACCCACTTACCTGGAAGTTCTGATCGATGACTGCCAAAATTGCATCGGTCTCAGCTACCCCATTTGGGTCTTGGGTAAAACTGATGATCACAAAAAGCAACAAGGTCAGCAAGATGGTGGGGACGGTTGTGAAGGCCATATAGCGGATATGGGAAAATAATTCACTTCCTGCCATGGCTGCAGCCAAATTAGTCGTATCGGAAAGGGGGGACATTTTGTCTCCAAAATAGGCACCCGAAATCACAGCACCAGCCACCATGCCAACGGGGATGCCCACTGCTTGCCCAATCCCAATCAGTGCAATTCCGACTGTTGCTGAAGTTGTCCAGGAACTCCCCGTTGCGATAGAAATGATGGCCGTAATAACCACGGTTGCAGGTAAAAATATGCTGGGATGCAAGATTTGCAATCCATAATAAATCATGGCCGGAATAATTCCACTGATCAGCCAGGAACCAGCCAATGCACCTACCATCAACAAGATCAGAATAGCTCCCGCAACGGATTGGAAATTTTCTGCCACTTCTTCCATCATTTGCTGATAGCTGACCTTATTGGCAAAGCCGACCATGGCAGCCACAGCTGCCCCAATCAGCAAAATGAATTGATTTGAGCCACTCAGCGCATCGTCTCCAAAGACGAATACATTGAAGGCCAATAGGATCACCAGGGCAATCACAGGGATCAGGGCTTCCCAGATATTTAGTTCCCGATTGTCAATAATACGTGGTTCTTCCATGCTAGTGAGTGGATTGGGGATAAAGGGATTTATTCGCAGTTGCTTTGGGTTTCCAGCACGATTTGTTCCCACCATTGAGAAAAACTCTTGCTAAAAAAAGATCCCATAGGCGATTCTTTTTTGTGGAAATAAAAATACTCCGTAGGCGCTTCGCTTTTTTGGTCGTCCAGACAGACGTCAATGTGTTCTGCCAATCGAGGGCGAATCGGGTCCAGAAACAAAAAGGAAGCTTTCAAGACTGGGATGGGAACCCGATCTGTAATCATGCGGTTGCTACGAATGTAGACAGATTTGTGGATACGTGCGCGCATCTCGAAAGGATTGATAACCAGGATTTCATGTAGATCTGACAGTTCTTCATGGGTGCGGGTTAGAAATCCCCGCTCAGAATCGAAAGATTCTTTCATCACTCGCCCCCTTGGCAAATCAGCATTGAGGAAAATCACTGTATCTGCTTTGGATTTTTGTTGCAATTGTTCTGAAAACATCCAGCCCAATCGAATGATCAGCTCAGGCTTGATTTTACCCAAATAGGATCGATCTTCCCCAACTGTCAGGAATTGGGAAATTTTCATGGTAAAAGTCTCATCGAAAGAAAACCCCTGACTGCTGATATACAAGCCAATGGTTTTTCCAGCCATCCTATTGGCCTGAGAAAAAACAGCAGGTGAACATATCAGGAAAATGATCAGATAGAGAAAGGAAATCCGTTTTTTCATATGGGGAAATTACAACATTCCCCGAACATATGAAGGAATTGCCTGTCTTGAGATGCAATAAGAAAGGGACAAAGGAGGCCTACAAGTCAGGCTGCAACCCAAAAGCTATTCATTTCAATTGTGTTCAATGATCTCCTCAATATAGATCCGGCTTTTGCTGGAATTGAACTCACCATTGGGGCCGTCATTGACGATGGTTTTGTCATATTTCTTGATCAGACCAATCTCTGGAGCATAAATTTCGTAGGCAAAACGGTTGTTGATGAGATTGTTGGTGTCAGCACTATGGATGACCATCACACAATTGTCAAAACTCATTCCTTGAATCACCACTGTCGTATCAGTATCTCCATACTCAAAAATACCTGTACCTACTTGACGATCATTGAATAAATTTCCATTCCAACTGATTCCGGTAGAAACAGGAAATTTCAGAATAAGAATTCGATCATTTTCCTCAATTCTTTCGGCAAAATAATCTGTTCCGCTTTGTGGATCGATGAATTGAGACCAGACTCGATCGATCTGAAACTCATAATTTGTTCCCAGGTCCAGATCAGACCGATAGACATTGATCAGGCGAATGGGTCTGTTCAGAAGGTCGACCTCTTCTCCCCCCAATTCTTCTTTTTTATAATAGATGTCAACCTCAGGTTGAGAGATCCCGGCAGTATTGAAGGTGGTATCCCATACCTGAAGGATGCGATATTTGCCTTCTTCCTGGGGCAGAATCGTCCAGGTATGTGGTTCGATTACTTCCTTGACTTCATTACAAAAGGTAAGGCTCAAGGCCAGGAGAGAGAGCAAGAACAGTTGAACAATTCTATTCATGGATTCGATATTCAGAAGGAAAAACGCCTAAGAGAAGACTTCATTCCAGCGAAGAGACTGTTTGGCTTTATGATGAGGAAGAGGTATGAGGCATTTTTCTGAACCTTCGACCATCACAGTCAAACAGGCAATTAGGATAAAGAAAGGGGATTTTGAACAAACCCCCAATCTTATAATCCTTTATCTATAACGCAAGAATCGTTCCTTTTGGTGTGCCTACAGGCCAGAGACAGGTTTATTTTTTGGATATTTCACCTCGAATTTCAAAGGGATATTTCGTTTTTCGCCTGGTTCAAGGGTGAGTGTCCAGCTCACCTTTCCACTGGCGGGGTCCAGTTTTCCCTTGGATAACTCCAGGGCCTCAACCGTAATGTCCTGATCTTGAGAGACTGGAATTTGGTCCTCAATGACAAGGGTAACTTGAGAGGATTTGTTATTGCGAAGGCTGATTTCGTATCCAATTGTCTTGCGGATATTGCTTCCAATGGTTTTGATCTTCGTATAGTCCTTGATCTGCTCTCGCTGGATTTGAACCTTTGGATCTCTTCCCAGGGAAATCAAGAGGGAATCCCGAGGATTGTCAGTATTGACATAGGTTTCTCCAACAAATGTTCCTTCGAAGTATACATTTGCTTTACCTCGGAGCAGATCCTGATTGATCTGAGCGACCAGGAAAGCGTCGCGATCCAGCTTTGGCACGGCAAAATGTTTATAATTCCCCTCTACTTCCAGCAATTGTATATCTACCTGATGGGCTTTGCCATCGGCAGGGATATCGTATGGCAAGGCAATTTCAAATTCCAGACCCAGCTCTCCTTCAGAAATCGTGGTCGCATCATATGCGTAGGCGATATCTGCTTCGGCGGCAGATTCTGTTACTGACAAATCATCATTCATTGTATTGGACAGCCCCATGCCATCCCGGCGGCTTAATTTTGGACGGGCTTTATAGGCGCCTGCGACAGGAGCAGAAGGATAGTACACACCCACATACCAGGGATTGAGGCTTGGTTGGGTATTGTTTACATTGTTGTTGGTGGTCGACAGGGTAACATCCACGCCATCCCAGTCGATCCCGGTATTGTTGATAACATTGGCTTTGAGGAAAAACTGCAAGGGAGAAGTAGTATTGGCCACACGAATGTCATAATAGGGAGACCAACTAGCCTGATTGACCATATAGGCGAGTTCCAAACTCACCCTTCCTGCCTGATCCGCCTGAAAAGCCACCACCACCTGCTGTGTGGGTTGATTTCGCTGGGAAGAGATGCCATTGAGTTCCTGTTGATAGGCGTTGATCCGGACAGTTAATTTGGCTTCAGCTCTGCTGATTTCTCGAAGTTTTTTTCGAATCCGGGCAATGCGATCCTGGTACAATTCTGCCAGTCGAGTCAGGTCTTCTGCGGTGAAGCCCGTGTTGGTTCCCCCCAACTTCCTATTCTCCAGGATAAGGGTTTGTTCACTCTCATTGACGAAGCGCTCGTCTTTCAGGATCAGTAGGTCATCCCTGAGAATTTGGAGGCTATCCTCAATCATCCGCATTCGGGTGGTTTTGGGAGTTGTGTTGAGATAACTGACCCGATGGGTGACCGATTGGATGGTTCCTTTTCCTTTTCCACTTACAGTAATCGAGTTGGGAAGAATAAAACGAGACAGGCCGCTGAATATTAAGAGGTTGTCTCCTTTGCTTACTGAGACATTGGCTTCTCTGACAATTTGGGCTCTTTGTCTGTATACCTGGACAGCTTCTATATGGGAGGAGACTATGGTTTCTGTATCTGCCCAGCCGTATATATACATCATACTCGCCAGGAGCAGCAAAATAATATTTCGGAAATTCATACAGGTTTGCTTATTGTGAATGATAAACTGAATGTTGGTGAAGTAATATAAGAAGTGTTAGCTAACATTCAGTCAGAAGATAGCAACAGATCAAATATTCCATAAGCTAGAGCACAAGATCTTCCAACAAATCTGAAACATTCACATGAGGAGGGAGTACTCTATGTGCATTCTCCTCCCCTTGCTTCCTTATCTGAGCAAAGTAATGGTCCCGGTTTCATCATAGGATTTATCACCTATGGCCGTGGCTTTCAGGCGAAAGACATAGACTCCTTGTGGAGCCCCTTTCCCATTGGGCATTCGCCCATCCCAGGAATCGCTGATCGAACTACTCTGATAAATTTCCTGCCCCCATCTGCTGTATACTCTCAAATCATAATCAAGCAGAAATTCGCCAGCCACGATGAAAAAATCATTGAAACCATCTCCATTGGGTGA
Organism: Bacteroidota bacterium; assembly: GCA_039029315.1. Lineage (GTDB taxonomy): Bacteria > Bacteroidota > Bacteroidia > J057 > J057 > JBCCCJ01. The sequence continues at coordinate 10,927 of JBCCGK010000163.1, forward strand.
AAAGGCATTTGGAATATGTAGCAGACCATCCAGAGTTACAATGAAGGGTCCAAGCGTAATGGAGTCAGCACACTCCCCTCCATTGCTGAGGGCTTTGAGCTCTACATAAAAGTGGCCAGTGTCCTGATATACATGGACAGGGGATACTTCCGTCGAAGTTGTTCCATCTCCAAAATCCCATACATATTCATCTGCCCCTTCCGATTGATTAAAAAATTCAAATCCCGCACTGCTCAGAACCGTTTGGATAGTATCACTGGGTTCAGGATTGGCTGTAAAATTGGCCTGAATAAAAGTAACAGCCTCCACTTCTCCAAAAGCTGTCCGGCTACAGCCATCTACATCGGTAGCGGTTACGGTATACACCCCGCCAGAAAGATTGTTGAGAGAGGCTTCGGCAGATCGTGGATTGTCCCACTCAAAAGCTATCGGCCATCTACCGTTTGTCACTCTGGCTACAGCTGTTCCATCATCCTGACCATAGCAACTCACATCAGTTGTCAGCACATCCAGCAAAAATCCTTCTTCATCCACCACTTCCACCGTATCTGTAATGGCACAATTCAAGGTATCCCGTACTGTGACGGAATAGGTACCTGCCAATAAAGAAGAAGCAGTCGGTGTGTTTTGCGGCGGACTGGTGGTCCAGGTATAGGTATAAGGGGGAGAACCACCATCCAGTTCTATATTTGCTGTACCGTCTCCCAGTTCGCAATAATTGCTTGTCGTATTCAGGCTGCGAATTTGTAAAGGGAGGTTGCCGGGCATCCGATACTGAACAGAATTGACACATGAATCGCCATCGGTGATGACGACGGTATAATCATTGTGGCCCGCAGGGGTCATAAATTGGCTATAGCGAAAGAAATCCGAGGTGCCGCTATCACGCGGTTGAGACACCAATGTCCACCATTGAATGTCATAAGGAGGAGTTCCATTCAAGATATTTACCCGTGCAATTCCTTCTCCCAATCCACAATTATCTTCTTGCAGAATCTGCACCTCAAAATTGGGGCCTGTACTGCTCGTCATCGTCATGGTTTTAGTATCCGAACACCCATTGGCATCTGTTACAGTCAGGGTATAAAAACCGGGAACCAGCCCAGAAATGTCATTGGTTGTCTCGCCAGTGCTCCATAGGACCTGATAGGGTCCAACTCCCCCATCAGGAGCAGCGAAGGCTTCTCCATCCGACACCCGACAATCCGAAGCTGGATTGATGGTGTATCTGGCAACAACACTATCTGGTTGTGTGACGATTGTAAGGCCAGTATAGGAGCACTCGCTTCCGTTGGGGTCTGTTACCACGACCCGATATTGTCCAGCATCTACGCCGGAAAGGGTAGCAGATGTGCCCAGCTCCAGGGTATCTCCTACTTTGGTCCAACTATACGCGTAGTCCCCATTCCCCCCCATCGCTGTCACACTGACGACACCATTGCTGTCTCCGTAACAAGAGACCTCTCCAGGAGTCATGCTTGCATCAAATCCATTTTCTTCTGATCTAATATTCACTTCCAGACTTGCCTGACATCCATTGGCATCAGTAGCGGTTACGGAATATGTGCCCGTGGACAAATTCTGAGCAACCTGTGTGGTCTGATTACCCGCTGCATCATCCCACTGAAAGGTAAAGGGTGGAGTCTCGAATCCATTGGAGACAACCTGAACAGAGGCAGTTCCATTTGGCGCACCACAGGTATCCGGGGTGGTTGTGGCTGTGATGCTAAGAGGACTGATATTCCCAACTGTCAGCATCGTATCAGCTGAACATCCAGCATCATCAGAAATTTGCAATGTATAATTCCCTGAACTCAAATGAATCGCCATGGAATCTGTCAATGAAGTATCATGAGACCACGTATAAGTAAATGGCGCTGCACCATCATGTTCGACAATAATGCTTCCCTCTCCGGCACTACAGGTATCAGGAACAACAGTGATCGAAGTGATGGTAATGCACTGTATATCGAAGGCATTCCATGGATCAGCCTGAGCGAAAAAAGAGGATACCAAAAAACTTATTGTGAGAAAACTTCGGGTAAATAGGTTCATGTGATAAGGATATAGCTGAACTGAATTGCTGGTTGGGCGAATTGGATATACACAAGGCTCCTGTACCTATATTTATGAAAGGAACGAATTCCCTAGCAATCAGGTGGCAAATCTAAAAAAAAGTCGCCCTATATTGTGGGAAAAATATATGGATGCCCTGGGAAGACATATTCTGGTTGAACTCTATGACATGCCCGCTGATATTCTCGATGATGTGCATCTGGTTGAGAAAGGAATGATTATGGCTGCGGAACTTGCTGGGGCAACCATCATTCAACATACCTTCCATCATTTTTCTCCCTTGGGAGTTTCGGGCGTAGTGGTCATACAGGAAAGTCATCTTGCCATTCATACCTGGCCCGAGATGGGATATGCAGCCGTTGATATTTTCACTTGTGGAAATGCGGTTGATCCATGGCCTGCTTACCATCACTTGCGCTCAGCCTTCAAGGCCAGTCATGGATCAAGCATGGAATTACTTCGTGGCCAGACAAGTCTTCTTGGCAAACCCACTCACTCGAACATTCAAGCGGCTGGATCGCATTCCACTAGCTCCAACAAATCTGTCAATCATAGCTGGTTTACCTCCCGAGATCAATTTCTTGCGCTGTCTCTCCGCCACAAAGGGGAGCGACTCTTTTTTCATCATTCTCCCTACCAAAAAGTCGAGGTGTATGATACCTTGGCCTATGGCAAAATGCTCGCTCTGGATGGGCGGATTGTATCAACGGAAAAGGATGAATACATCTATCACGAAATGATCACTCATGTTGCTATGCAGACAGTACATCCGGCTGAGAAAGTTCTGATCATTGGAGGCGGAGATGGAGGCATTGTGAAAGAACTACTCAGATATTCCCAGGTCCAATCCATTACAGTGGTTGAGATAGATCCAAGCATTGTTGAGGCATCCAAACGATTTCTTCCAGAACATGCTCAGTGCTTTGAGCATCCAAAGGTCCAGCTCCTTCTGGAAGACGGGATTCAATTTGTGAACAAGCTCCATTCTATCAGCTTTGATGTTGTTATTGTGGATTTTGTTCCCGAAACACTCGCTTCTGAACAGGAATTGTTTCACGATGCCCGTCGCCTTCTCAGTCCACAAGGCGTGCTCATTGTTCAGACAGAAGCTCCGAGATTCACCCCAGAGCGATTTGTCAGGATTCATCGGCAGCTTAGGTCCATTTTTGGCAAAGAACAAGTGTATCCGTATCTGGCCTACATCCCTACCTATCCAACCGGAACCTGGAGTTTTGCTTATTGTAGCCAGGGTTCCAGTCACCCCCTTCATTTGCCAAAAGCTAAGGCGGAGGGAGAATTTGTCCAACAGAAGCATCTGCGGTACTACAATGATCAGGTTCATCATGCTGCCTTCGCCTTGCCCAATGACCTTCGGGAGCTGTGGCTTCAATCCGTCTCAGAAGATTCTGTTTAATGTTTCTCCTCATCCGTAAGAGGCTTGGGTTTGAACATCAACCAATCCATAAAGATTCTTTTTATCTGAAAACATGCCTGCACTTTTCTTCCGCCATCCAACATCAGTCATTTGGGCCTAAAGTGTTAAGATCTTGTTAAATGTCAGGAAGCAGATATACTCGAAATATGAGATTGAACAATTTGCTATTAGAAACCATTCATTTATTTTTGATTATGAGACATACCGCATTTTTTTTCACATTGGCATTCAGTCTCTTCTTGCTGAATGCATGTTCTGCAAGTCATTCTGAGGCCAGCCATAGCAGTTCTCCCTCAGATAATAATTCTCATCAAACAGCCACCCCCGTATCTTTGGAGGGGCAGAGCAAAGCCTATTTTGCCAGTGGATGTTTTTGGTGTGTGGAGGCGATTTTTGAATCTGTCGAAGGGGTCAGTGAAGCGATATCGGGATATTCTGGTGGCCAAATCAAAGATCCTACTTATCGATTGGTTAGCTCTGGACGCACACAACATGCCGAAGCTGTAGAAGTATATTATGATCCTGAAGTTGTGAGCTTTGAAACCCTGGTGAAAGTGTTTTTCGGATCACATGACCCTACCACCCCGAACCAGCAAGGACCTGATCGCGGTCCTCAATATCGGTCCATTGCCTTTTACCAAACTGCTGAGGAGAAAGCGATCATCGAGACCTATATCCAAACGCTGAAAGCGTCAGGAGAATTCAAGGCAGAAATTGTTACCGAAGTCCTGCCTTTTGATGTCTTTTATGATGCAGAACCGGAGCATCAGAACTTCGAGCGCTTGAATCCCAACAATCAATACGTTCGCTATGTGTCGATTCCAAGACTCAAAAAATTCCAGGCCAAGTTTCCCGAACTGCTAAAGGCACAAGGGCACTAGTGGTTCCAGCCATAAGTTCTTGACAATCCAGAATAATGGATAAAAAATCTGACAGGATGGGTTCACCATTCTGTCAGATTCTTTTTGAAGATATCAAAGGAATAGCTGCTTTGGGGTCGAACTTGAGACCAATTCAGAGATGCAAAAAGACACATTGCCTGCCATCTCGAAAATGTAGGTTATAGTACATATTTCTGATACAAGTCCTCCAAAATAGATGCCGGCCGTGTACAGAGTCCCGGATGAACCTTGGAACTTTGGATAATCGTACTTCTGGTAGCAGTGAGCCATCGAAATCGACTGGCTTGATCTAGTTGGGCAATCGGGCCTCCCTCTCTATTTCCTTCACAGATCAGCACCCAGGCATCGAGGTATGCCCTCAATTCCTCCACATCCAACTCTCCAAATAAGGCGCGCAGGCGCATCTCGTCCACATGTATGCGCACGTCCAGAAAGCGCTTGCTCTTGCAGAAGAGGATGGCTCCAATGTTGAGAAATTCTTCCCGTTCGACTCTTGGGACCAATCGAATCAGCGCATATTCATATACATGCTTATCTGGCATCAGCAGCTTCTTTGGTTAGCAAGTCCATATTAGCAAGTTTTGCTGACAAAAACGCCACATATACGTCTCTTCTCGCCTCTGGCTGCTCATCAAATCCTTCTTCCTGCAACCACTCATCTGGAATGACAGACACGATCCCCTGGACCACGGAAGGCGTCAGCCTTGCTTTCACGGCTTCCGCAGCTTCTGCCAAATGCCCGGCTTTAGGCAACAGCACATGATCCTTAATGGCTGGAAATGATCGTCTGGCGTGATCTTCCCATTTGTCCCAGGTATGATGAAAATACAAACTCGCGCCATGGTCGATCAACCATAACTCTTTGTTCCAACTCAACATATTGGTATTTCGAACCGTCCTATCTATATTAGTGATCAAGCTATCCAATAAGACGACCTTGGAGGCAGTCAGGGAATCAGGCACATCGATCAGGGGATCATAGGTAATAGATCCTGACAGATAGTGCAAGCCAAGATTTAAGCCAACACTGAATCGCAAGAGGTCCTGAATTTCTTCATCTGGTTCTGTTTTGCTAAAGGAATCATCCAGTTCCATCAGGACAATTTCTGGCACCTTCAGTCCAAGTTTTCTCGCCAATTCTCCTCCGATCAACTCAGAAATTAGCGCTTTCTTCCCTTGACCTGCTCCCCGAAATTTGATCACATAAGGAAATCCATCATCCGCTTCTACAATAGCCGGAAGGGATCCTCCTTCTCTCAACGGAGTTACATAACGGGTGACAGTCACAGTCCGTATCTCAGGTGCATTCATGCGCCCAAGATAAGACAATTGAAGCAGATGTATGGGTAAATCCACTCAGGATTCTACCAACTGTTTCATCGCTGGCAGAATCATTTCCCAGCCTTTGAGGGAGTCCTCATATCTTTTTTGGCCATTCTCTGCTCCAGGAACATAGCTTTGGGTCAAGGTCAGGGAAGTACCTTCATCTGATGTAGATACCTCATAGGTCAAGCTGGCATAATTTTCAGGGATGTCCTTCAGTCCCATATTGGGATCAAACATGGTGAAGGATACGCTCTTGCTAGGGTCAATAGCCGTGACTTCCCCAGTGACATAAATGATTTCCTGCCCGTCTTCCGTCTGGCCTTTCCAGTTGATCGGGCTTCCAATTTGCCAGTCGGAGAGAACTTCACATCCAAACATGTATTGCTTGGTCATCGCAGGATTGGTCAACAGGTCCCAAACCTGTTCCTGGCTTGCCTGGAATAGCATGGTCTGTACAATTGTCATGGAATTGCTCATCTTTGATTTTGTTTTATTGCAGCAAGATGAGGAGAAAAACTTCTAATCGGGTGCAAAATCAGGAGTTTTTCTTAAACTATTGGGAGAAATTCCAAATTCTTTTTTGAAAGATTGGGAGAAATATTGAGGCGAATTGTAACCAGCCTCATAAGCAATTTCCTTAGCAGATTTGTCAGTAACAAGTAATAAACGCTTTGCCAAACGCATTCTGCTGCTGTGAATGTATCCAAAGATGGTGGTCCCAAATAGCTCCTTGAAGCCTTTCTTCAGTTTGTATTCATTCAGGCCAACCAATTTTGATAATTCGACGATGGTTGGAGGATCACTCATTCTGGAGGTGAGTAATTCCTTGGCCTCTATCAGTTTCTTTTTGTCCGAACTTTTGCGAATGAAGGCGGAACACTCCTTTGCCTCATACTGTTCCGCCTGAAGGACAAGCAGCTCCAGACTTTTGGACAATAAATACAACTCTCTCAATTCTTCCCCAAAGGAACAGTGAAGTATATCATGGATCACTTGCTGAATTTTTATGTTTGAGGTTTTCCATACCGGAGCCAGCAAGGCATTTTCTCGCCGCAGGACCTTGTCAGCAAATCGCTTCAAAGGCTCATTGCCTTGTTGTGCGATCTGAACAAAAGCTTCTGTGGAAAAATCTATTCCAAAGGTCTCAATGCGCTTGCTTTTGTTGTTGACAAGCAGGTCCAGTCTATCAGAATACAGGATGTTGTTGTGGTGCCCACACAGGTCAAAGGAAGCATTCAATTGTTTGCAATGAAATTCATAGCGTCCTTTTAATCCAAAGTGCAGTCGTACGTATTCCTCTGGATTCGCGGCTCTCTGACTTCCGAAGGAGTGATAGTCAATGATGTTATGAGAAATCCTCATCGAAGGCAATTCCCAATTGCTGGAAGTTCTGGACTGAACAGGATTCTGCGATGATTGTGGCATGGTCAATCAAATTCAGGAATAAAACGATGGATGGCAGGTTCGGGATCCAGGCCAATATACACAAATCCAGAGAGCTACAGGCAAGTGATCTACAAGGGGTGTACGTCAAATGTCCCATTTGTTTCCTAGCATGTGGGGTCGTTTCTCTTTTTGAGGAGAAACGGGGCAGTGCGGAAGAGGTTTTGAAACAAGGCAATCTCTTTGATTGGGAAATCTGACGTACACCCCTAGTAGGGGTG
>JBCCGK010000164.1:0-18203 GCA_039029315.1 Bacteroidota bacterium
GCGGTTTTTACGCAACTTTTTGCCGCCAAAAAGTTGCAAAGAATTCTAAAAACAAAGGAAAAGAAAAAGTGTACAGTTGTGAATAAATTTTCAATGAGAATTAATCAACATCACCTAAAAACAGCGAAGTTCATTAATTCGCAAAGACGGTTTCCAGAGCATATGGGAGGATTTTTCTCCTGTAAAAAATGGCCAAAGTCAAACTTAGAACCCGTCTCCCAATACCACTATGTTGAGGTTTTATTCTTCTTTTGCAGGGCGCCACAAGGGGCCGATCGCCAGGAGAAGAATGAGAATATTAAACAAAACATTGGATGCATTGCCAGAGGCAAAAGAACCAGTACTGTCCAGGACAAACCAGGACAGTGCACTTATCAGAACTGTCCGTCGTACTGCTTCAGGTGCCTGATCATAAATCCAGGCTGAAAGAAGCCATATCATCACGCCCCATCCCAGCAAAAATCCTCCTGTGAGCGCTGATAGGAAACGCGTATCTGGCGATTCATAGGTAGTCATCCCGTCGATGGGCCAACTCAGTAGATCCAGTGTCAGACGGGCAGGCTCCATGGTTTCTATCATGGTTCCAAAGAAAAAGACTGGGCCAAATGAACCCACAACAATGGCAGTGATTTTGAGCCAAAATTTGTGAAACTTCTGACTCATGATGCCATCATTCTTGATATTTGTTGACTGTTCCATATTGATGTGTGGTTGATTCGTTTTGCACTGCAAGAGTAGGAAGAATAGAAGAAGAATTTTAGACGGCACCGTCTAACTGTGGGAGAAATGCCTGTTTTCTTTGGCAAATTCACCCCATCAAACATGGTCTGGGAAATTGTGATGCCGATGGCAGGCCCCATTTGTCCATGCGAATGCCTTCGTCGGAACGAAGGCAATCCTCTTTGACCTTATCGCCTACTCTTGAGGTAGATCCACTTTGAGAAGCTTCACAGATTCTCGTTCTTCTTCTGGTTTCAGCACCCCATTGTCAAAAGCACTTTGCATTTGGGCATTGGCGAGATAGATGAAGGCATCTCCGGCAATCTCTCCCGTCGCCGGTTGATCAAAGGCGGGATGATTGGCTTCAAGAATACGCTGATGTCGAACACTTCTGCTTTCCTCATTCAGAGACAATTGAAGGATTCTTTTGCGATAGGATTGATTGGCAATGAGGCTGCCTTTGTAATAAGCCAATCCATCGATTCGGTTGGCAAGTATTCCTGAAGGCAATTGTAGCATTCCGAAGGTCTTGTCCCTCAGAGAATATTGTATAATCCCACTCTGAACAGCGATGTACAAAAAGGATTGATCATCAGAGATGGTGATGCCATTGGGGAAGACGAACAGAGAATCCTGGATGTCCAGCTGCTGGAAAGAGCCATTGTCTGGATTGAGGTAGAAGATCCTGTTGTTGAGGGATTCGGTGACATATACGTTTCCGTCTTTGGCAACACAGAGATCATTGAATGCCACTTTTTCCTCAACATCTGGCTCGTAGCTATCGATGAGTGCTCCATCAGGCAGATGAAAGGCATAGAGTCTGGATGTCCATTCATGTTCTACTTGTGGACGCTTCATTGGCAAGACCTCATGTCCATGAAAGGAGATCACCCACAAGATGCGGGTTTCCTCATCGACTTCCATGCCCACGGTACTCCACAGTCCATCTTCGCCTTCTGTCTTCCAATCTGTATATGATCCATTTGGGTTGACAGCCAGGATTTTTTGTTTGTAGGTGCTGGAAACATATGTGATGCCCGTCTTATTGTCATGAGCAATTCCTTCCGGGATAAGATCTGATTCCTTGATTTCTGCATACAACTCACTTAAGTGAATCGGCACATCCAGGGCCTCCTGTTTGCTAAGAGATTTATCTGAGGAAGTATTGGCTGTGATTTTCCATCCTCCATTGACCAAGGCGTACTGCGCTTGCCAGGCAAAAAGCGCATACTGATGCTCTCCCCACTCTGTTTCCTGCTTTTTGAATTGCAGATCCAGAAACTTTTGAACATAGATCGAAGCCGTTTGACCATCTTGGGCGATCTCAATGATGGGCTTTCTGGTATCATCCCAACTGCTATATCGGACCTGCTGAAAGTATCCCTCAAAGCGTTGCTGAATAGCTGAATTGGCAGAAAAGCTGATTTCTCCTCTACTAACACTCATCATGCTATCTGCAATTTGACTAGCGAGAAGATTTGCATCATTCTCCAGATGTGCCCTGCGCTGAATCTCATTGGAGCGGAGAAGTTGTGCGATAATGGCCGCTTTGTCAGGCAATCTTTTTGTTGTGCAGCCAGTAATGTTGATCAAGGAAATCAAGAGAAGAAAGGGGAGAGGGAAATAATTCATGCAGACAATGAAACAAAAAAAAATATGTGGCTGACATAAGGCAACTAAGTTCACAAGATTGCCACATTGATCGAAGCCTATCGAGTCGCAAAGCCCTGTATGTTCTCCTCATAATAGCGTGCGCTTATTGGGTGCGCATAGAAGAGTTCTTCTGCTTTTGTCCGTCTGTCTTCAAGCAAAGATAGAGCGGCTGCCAACTCTTCATAATGTTCGAGGATGAGCCGAATTCTTGTGTTGATAATCTGTGCCAGTTTTGGGAGAAGCCGATCTCGTCTGTCTGGGGAAAAGGCTGAGAGTTCTGCCAATTCCAGATTGATGGCGAATCTGAGGATTGCTTCATGCGAGATATCGCTTTCAGGATGGGGAGAGGAAGCATCAGCTGAGAGAGTTGGATGGATCTTTTCGATGACAGTCTGGCCTGTGGGACTTGCAAGCAAAGCTGCAGCCTTTTCATAGCTTGTATAGGGCTGAATTCGGGGATGCTTGAGTTGATCCAGGTCCATTCCCAATCTGAGCAATTTCCCGATGATCGTCAGCTCACAGTCATCAGGGAGAAGACTTCTATTGAGTCTCACATTGAGGACGGAAGCATCACTGGATTCTTCCATTGGCAGGAAATACTTGCCCTCGCCTGCAAGTTCCTTTGCCAACAATTCTTTGGTATCAGCAATGGTCTGGATATGCTCAGTATAGACTGTTGCCCATCGCCACAGTCTGGGAATGTCCCCAAGCAGACGCAATTGGTGGCCAAAATCTGCAATTGCATAGTGTTCAATCAAAGAGTCCTCTTTATTCTCCGATGCAGGAAAATCTCCCTGTTTGACATACTTGGCAATGAATCCATCCCTGGGAGGAAGTCCTTCATCGATCGTCACAATGGCATGGCGCAGATCTGCATAAGCCTGCTCCGTTAAGGTCAAGCCAGCAGCAAAGGGTGCCCCGCCGGGAGCTTTGGAGGTTGTCCAGGAAACCGCATCCACTGCAATTCCCTGTTCATTGAAATATGCCACAGGTCCCCTGGGATGGTAGATCCCCTTGATCGACTCCCCTCGGGATTGGCAGCCGTCAATGATCAGATAAGTCTTTTTCACCCCATCCTGAACGCTTAAGGAGTTGAGAAAGTCTGAAATAATCCGAAGATCCTTCAGACTGACGAGGGTAGATGTTTTTGAGCGATCTGCAATTGAGGCGACCAGGTGGAAGGGGGCATTTCCATTCAGATGTTTGTTGGTCGAGATGGCTTTTCGTAATTCTGCGACGATATAGGCCCCAAAGCTTACATGCTTTCTTTCCTTTCCCCAATAAGGCCTGGCTTGTGCATCCCTCAGCGCAGCACTATAGACAAGTCCTGGCGAATACGCCGCCGAAAAGATAGGCGTTTCTCTCTGATGGTCCACTTGCCTTCCTGCCTGATCGGCTCCAAAATGCAAATGATTGAGCTGGGCTGCCCGAGGAGCATTTCCACCAGTCTCTGTCGTCAAGAAATGGAGACCCCCTCCTTTCTCCTTCCGGGCTCCTGCCAAAATGGACAAATGAGCGTTGAGATAGGTGCCGGATTCAGCAGTGATGGTGGGGCTTTCCCAACCGAGCATATCCCTGACAGTATCCCCCAGTTCCTGGGCGATGGATTTTTTTCGTGTGAAGAGGATCGTATGTTCCTTTTCTGATAGGCGAACGGCCAGATGAGGAACATTCGCCAGAATGGATTCAATGATGGCAACACTCTGCACTTTTCTTTCGATGTCATCCAAGGAGCCAATGCCTTGGAAGCAGCTTTTCAATAATCTGGAGACACGTTGGTATCGTCTTGATTTGGAGGCGGTTAATGTTTGCAAGAAACGCTTCGCTCTTTTTCTCACTTCATCCATCGACTTGATTTGCAATGGAGGCTGAAGTCGCTCATTGGGGGTGCGCGAAGCCGTAACGGTTCCAAAATCCAACAATTGTATATCGCTTTCCGCTATCCCTAAAACCTCGCAAGGAGTCCTGTCATTCAGACTCGATCTTCTTTCTCTCCCAATGCTGAGAGCTGGTTCTGCGTGGATCGTGAAGTATCTGTTGATAGATATTGTTGAGCTTCCATGTATCTGAAAAATTGGATCTACCTCAACAGCCAAAGGAATGGTACAGCCATTTTTGTCATTCAAGATATGTGCAAGTTTGGGATGTCGCTGTTCAGGTGTGGATGGATCTGTCATGTTTGCGGACTTATTGAAGATAAATTCTGGGTAACAGACTGCTGAATCGGACCATGATTTCGTTGACATTGGTTCCTAACCAATCTGCCCAGTGATGTAGGCTGATTTCTTCTTTTCCCTGTCTGCCAATGATGATGACTTCCTCTTCAGGCCCAATCTCCTCAAATCGGCTTACATCAACAGCAATTGAATTCATAGATACACTACCAATAATGAGTGCTTTCTGACCCTGAATCAATACATAGCCCTTCTTGCACAAGGCCCGACAAAACCCATATTCATAACCAAAAGGAACAAATGCAACGGTGGTATCCTGTTTGATTCCTTCCTTCATACCATAGCCGATTGTGTGTGATTTGGGGAAGCTTCGAACTCTCAGCACTCTGGCTTTTACAGCCAGAATGGGTTTCAGCCCTTGTAAGTCTTCAAGATTGGCACTAGGTTGATAGCCATAGTTCATCAAGCCAGGTCTGACAACTGTGAAATGTGCTTCTGAAAAGTGCAGGACAGAGGCGCTATTGGCAGCATGAATGTCATGAGGTAGGGGATAGCCTGCCTGTTCAATATCTGTCAATCGATCTTTGAACTGCTGCAATTGTTGGAGAGAATGATTGGGATCGCTGTCCTCCGCATTGGCGAATTGCATACCAATCCCAACAAGCTTGAGCGTCTTATGTCCATGCAGAAGGTGTACCAATTCCAGGATTTCTGCTTTGTTCCAGCCATCTACCCCATATCTTCCGATACCGCTGTCAATCATCAAGTGTATCTGAGCAGTACTTCCAACTTGCTTGGCTTCCTGGGCGAGCTTCTCGATAACCAGTCGATCGTAGGCTGTTCCGCCTGTTGTGATCTGGATCTGATGGTGAATGGCATGGCTGGCTTCTTCCTTCAGAATGGGATAAAGGCACAACAGTGGGTGCTGGATGCCAGCCTGTCTCAAGCTGACGCCCTCAGCGATATTGGAGATGGCCAATCTGTCTGCCCCGGCTTCAATGAGCGCTTGTGCGACCTTGATCAGCCCATGGCCATACGCATTGGATTTGACAGGAGTCGTGATGGACACATATGGGGGAACAGCGGCCCTGATCAATGAAAAATTACGTTTCAGATGATTGAGGTTAATTTCCAACCAGGCTGAATGAAGGGAGGTGTTCATAGGCCCGAAGCTACGGATTGTCCTTCGCTATGTCCAATAATTTGTAAACACGCTTGTGGAGTGGTTTTCCCTCTTTCTCTTATTGGAAAGAATCTTGATAAAAGACAATTTCTTCAACAGTTGCACTCCTACTCCCGCTCGGCAGAGTGTTTGTTTCTAAGCAAACAGCTCTGGGAAGACAACAGAGCAATCGATGTTTTGTTCGTATCGACGGCACATCTAAGTAAGTAGGCAAGGGGACAAATTTATATTTGACAATCATTTTCCACCCTCTCGCTCTCCCGCCAGCGGGAGACATCATCCCACAAGGCCAGAAATCAACGATTTCCCCCTTTGGAGGAGGTTGGGGGAGGAACAAGATTCTAGCATTTAATATTGTCCACCAACTTAAGGAAACAAATTTATCTGTGAGGGAAATAGTGGGCATAGGGGAAAAAAGGGAGAACTCTTACCAATCAAGCCAGTATATCCCCAATTTCCCTTATACTCAAAATCAACCCTAATATTACTCCATAATTGATTTGGCAGGCTCTTAGGCCCTGGCCAGCCATCGCATTATTCCAATCAATACCTTTCTAGAAGTTGGAATGAGGTTTTGGGTTGACTTTGTTTGGATTCTAATTTCATCCATCAAACTTCTTTTTTACAGGCTGTCTATATATTCCATGACCAAGTTCACCCCTTCTTGGTCCAACATCGTTGTGCCGATAAATGGCATTTCTCGATCTATTAAGGCCTTGATGATCTTATCTTCTTCATACAAAATGCCAGTTTGAGCTAGTGGTGTTTCATATCGAAAATCAAATTGCCGTTCTGTTGCATAGTCCCATCCATTGGGATTGTGACAATGTGCACAATTCATGGCTAGATATGCGCGTCCTCTTTCGGTCAAGGAAAGACTAGCATCCTTGTAATCCACAATTTGTGAGACCTGACTCAGCTCAAAATTGTTCAACACACCTATGGCTTGCAAATGAGTAAGCTGATTGAGACTTACTCCGTTTCGTTCAACCATTCGATTTAAATTCCTCAGATCAGGTCCTATTGGGGTCATGCTTGAATGTGACTGATGACATGTAATACATTCATTTTGACTCGGGACATGATACAGGGTGGATTGGCTCCTTCCATCAACACTTATCCAGCTCACTTGTGTATCGGAGCCATCTAAAGCCAGAGTCGCATCCGTTTGCGCCTGATTCCACAGATAGGTGGCGATATTCCATGTCCCACTCTCTTTGACCAACAATCGGGTTTCTATGATCCTTCTGCCCAAACTTGGGTCTCTTTCATCGTTTTGATAAAAGAAGGTTTTCGTCAAGATCGTGCCATCGGGAAACTCAATCGTCCCATCATTCAATCTAGTCATTTGTGTCCCTGTGGGCACTTTCAGCAGTCGTTGTTTATGGGCATAGTCTGTAAAGAGAATCGAACTCAGTTCTAATAGATGAAACTCATTGCCTGGGATGAGATCAGCAGGGGTACCCTCAAACAAATGATAAGCGGAAAGGTTCTGCTCAAAAACAACTGTTTGTGGAAAATTGAAATCGGGAATCTTGATCTCACCATCGGGCCGAACGCTATCTGGCCTACAGGCAATGATCATGATAGAAACGAATCCGATTATATAAAATGGTAGTTTTTTCATTGACAAGATTAATTTATATGGCACACATTCATAAGCTAGAGAGGTATGCTAACCTTAATACTTGTTTCATTTCCCAATAGTTGTAAATGATGGTAGCCAAAGTGACTGAATCTGGAATTCGAGTGGTTGGGTCGGACAAATCTATTATCAAACTTGGTCAGTGCTTCACTTTGAGGCCCCATCATGTTGTTCTTTTCATGACAAGAAAAGAATCAAATCTGAAAGAATTCTGACGGTAATTTGAGGAAATTCTGAATGTCAGCGCTGAGCGAAAGAAAAGAATCTGTCATCCCCATTTGCTCAAGGGTGAAATATGGAGAAGAACAAAAAGAGGTTTTACAATACTTTTCTTTGGCTTCTTGGCGACTCAGCGTTCAATGTAAGCCTACTCCCACTCAAACTCCCAGATAGGCTCTACCCCTCTGAGATGCTCAACGAAATAGTTCCATCGGACTTTGGTGAAATAATAAGAATGCTGACCTCTATAGCCATGTCGTTGGCTTGGCAGGATGAGCATGTCAAATTGCTTATCTGCCCGGATCAAGGCTTCGGCCAATTTGAAGGTCGCTGAGGGATTGACATTTTCATCTATGCCTCCATGCGTGATGAGCAGTTTGCCTTTGAGATTGCTTGCCATGGTAATGTTGGACTGAAGATGATAGGCAGAATCCACAGGCCAGCCCATATACATTTCCGGCCACCAGGCTTTTTCCATTCTGTGATCATGGTCTGCAGAACTGGCAACAGCCACTTTGTAGAAATCAGGATAGGCCAGCACTGCATGACCTGCATCATAGCCTCCTGCCGAATGACCAAAAATGCCGACACGACTCGTATCGATCCAGCTAAATCGTTGTCCCAACTGCCGGATCGCACCTACATGATCTTCCAAATTCCCGCCGAGATTTTTGTAGGAATAATCGTGGAAGCGTTTGGATCGACCTGAGGACCCCAATCCATCTACCAGCAGGGCAACAAAGCCCAATTCGGCATAGGACTGCAAGGAAAATGCGCCTCTAAAATCCTTGGGAAATACCTGGGTGTGCGGCCCCGTATAGCTCATCTCAATGACTGGATATTGTTGCGTGGAATCAAAATTCGTAGGCTTCCACATAGCACCATAAATGGTGGTTTCGCCATCTCTTGCTGTCGCTGAAAAGATTTCAGGCGGCTGCCAATCCGGAATTCCGGAAATGTCTGCCTGTCCCAGGGTCATCAGAATGTCTCCAGTGTCCGTGCTTCGCAGGCTGGTCGTGGTTGGGATATTGACCGTAGACTGATTGTCTACCACATATTGACCATCGGGAGACAGACTGATGATGTGATGCAGATCTTCAGGACTGAGTTCGGTCAGGCCGTTTCCATCAAATGAAACGCGATACAGATGTTGATAATAGGGATTCTGGCCTTTTTCTTTTCCAGAAGCCAGAAAGTAAATCTGCTGATTCTCTTCATCAATTCTCACGAAACCATTGACATAATATTCGCCCCTTGTTATGGCACGCTCCTCCCCGCTTTGAAGATCCAGGCGATACAGTTGCCGCCAACCGCTTTTCTCTGACAGAAAAAACATGAATTGATGTGTATCTACGAATCTGTTAGAGAAATTGTCAATGTTGGTTGCGCTCGTTTCCGAATAGATGGTGTCAAGGGTTTCCGTATTCAGATCAAATCCATAGACCGTCATCCTCTGGTAACCGCGATCGAGTTGTCCCAGGTATACTTTGCCGGGGGTGTCGGACCACTCCACAGATATGCCATTGATGTGTGTACTTCTTGGCAGATCCGGTTTGATTTCTTTGCCGGAAGCAATGTTAAAAAATACCGGGTCCATAAAGACCATGTCGGTATCTCCGGGAGACCCCCGATAATAGGAGAGTAATTTTGGTCGATAGAGGCTATCGATGCTCCAGTCCAGCAAATACATTTTGTTGGCCGTCCTCATGTCGCAAATGTTCGCAGACAGCCATTTGCTATCTGCTGACCATTCTACCTGAAAATGTTGGGGACGCTCCCCTTCTTCTCCTTCCATGATATCGGCCCAACCATACCAGGAGGCATACTCATATCCTTTTTCTCCTGCACTACTGAGTTGCTTGATTTCAAGGCTATGGGTTGATCGAATGAATAAATTGTACTTGTCTGTACATGCGACCCACTGGCTATCGGGAGAATGGATTTCAAACAGATATTCTGTCGCTTCTTTGGGAGGGGTGTTCAATTCATGTGTCAACGGATTGAGAATGAATGCCTTGCCCTTCGCCCATATATGAAGTTTCTCGGGACCTTTATACTCGATTCTATCCACAGGCAGATCACCTGCCTCAACGTCTTCGCCAAGCGAATCGCTGAGGATCTGTGCCAGTTTCTGATGATCAAACAAGTCTGCCCGAGCCAGATCCGGCAAGCTTATTTTGACATATCGTTTCTGTTCAGAGGAATAATGGGTGTACCACAAACCACTGCTATCCGGAAACCAATGCGGCTGAATGTGGGAGTTAAATACCTTATTGTTGAGATTTTGGTACATAAAGCCTACAGCTCGACTGTAGTCGTCCAGGCTGATCGCCTCCTGGGCACATAAGATGTTGATGATAAAGATGAGGCAGAGTGTGAGCAAGGTGAATCGTTTCATGTTGGTTGAATGCTAATCAGGTACAGGTGAATGAAGCGCCTCAGATTGAAAGTGAAAAGTCAGCTTAAGTTAGGGAGAGGGACAGCTTTATCTTTGTGTTGGAAAAATGTCCTTTTTTTCCTTCTACCCATGTTCCGAATACTATCCAGAGTTGTCCCACTATTTAGCAAAAAAAATTAGAAACTTTCTTGATTTTGGTTTTTGTCTGAAGAAAGCAGGATTTTTGGGTTCTGAGAAGGAATTTTTTTGAGGAATACCGAGGGTTTTCGAGAAAATAGTTTCTAACATAAACTGTTGTTCTTCTGTATCAAGGGGTACTTACCTATCTTTCCCGTTACTTTGTAAAATCATCCACTTCCTTGAAGATTTCTACAGATATTCGTTCTCCCAATTCATGCATAGTTCCCATGTGACTATGCTTACGATCATGCCAAAACTTCTTCCAATCAGAGAGAGAATCCCATCTTGCTATTGTCTTTATTTCTCTGGGATCAGTCTCATTCTGTAGCATAAAACTTCCTCTTGCCCCTTCGACCTCTTCATGGATTGTATTGGTGGTTCTTTTCCATGTCTCAATGAAAAGGTCTAATTTTTCTGGCTCTACTTTCCAGCTATATATTTTTCGTATCATCATATTCATTTCTTCATCACACGAAAAAATCGAAATACAGATTCAGCTCGAAAGGCCAAGACATACAAACCTGTTGGCAAAGCAGAAGTCTCAATCTCCAATTGATAAGAACCTGGCACAATTGTGCCAAACGGCCACAGCTGCCGGACAAGCTGTCCCTGTGCGTCAAACAAATCCACTTGTAAGTCCATCGATTGATACACCTGACAGGATAATTGTAACTGCTTGTCAAAAGGATTTGGCCAGGGGGCAAATACTTCTATTCCATCCATGCCACTCATCTCCTCCAAATCAGTTGTAGGTACATCAAAACGGTGATAGCCCAAATCAGCAAAAAAGTCTGTGGAGAAAAGCTCCCATTCATTTTGTAGAAACAACGCACTCGGCTTGTTCACAGACGGTTTTCTTACCATCGTTACATTCTTGGCATAATTCGCATCCGACCCAAAAGATCCTATCAGATCAATCAAGACTCCATTCCTGAACAGTCCAATCGCATCATTTCCATTAAAAGTTACAATCCCCCCGCCAATCACATCCGCCTGTGCTTGCATCACAGGATCAGCATTCACATGTGTCAATACAAATACATCCCCATATGTCAGCTCCCCATGGAGCACCAATTCACTGCCCCAATCCTCGGAGCCGTTTGTCTGCTTTTTCAGCGAATACGCAGCCATATCTACGGAAGCTCCTGTGAAATTGGCAACCTCCAACGCTTTATTGTAAGAAGACCCCTCGATATATTCAGAAATGAATAACTCACTTGCCAACCCTGATCCTCCATCCAGAATCTGCCCGCTTACAATTGCACTCCCCCCACCAGCGCCTGAAGCATTAAAGGCTTCAACATAATAGTAATACCGCTGCCCAGCCACGACATTCATGTCCGTATAAGAAGTATCCTCCTCTCCCAGGCTGCTCAATAAGGTAAATGAAAGTGCATCCAGAGATCGGTATACCGAATACCCTGTGGCCATATTCTGAGAATTCCAGATCAATTGCAAGTGAGTCGGAGATGCTATCAGGCGCACATCTTGGGGGCTGCCCAAGCCAGTTGTTTGAACCTCCCAGGCATCCAGCACCCAGCCTGGATGATCAATATAGGGATTCCTGTTTCCCTGAAATGTTTCGATCTCATCATTTCTCAACAACTCCAGACTATCGGGGGGATCCTGCACATGCCATTGATATAGGGTTTCCAGATCCCCAACAGCTGTGATCTGTCCAGCCTGTGCCGAATACATCGTATAAAAATAAAAAACCGCTCGTGCACAATTCCCTTTATGATCCTCCCTGGGTTCGAAAACCTGATTGTTATACTCACTGTACAGATCGCGGTCAGTGCTTGGAATATGCGTCTGACTCTGATCCAGGTACATCCATTTGGAAGTCAGATGATCAGCAATCTCCCCAAAAGGATAATTCGATCGAATATTGTTCCAGGTTCCAAAAGTCGGGAAGAGATGATGAATATCCGAGAGCATTGGTTCTGCATCCCCATACAAACTCCTTGGCACTGTATGCTCACAATTGAGTGGTGCAGGATTGGTGCCTGTATTCCCATGTGACCAGGATCGGGCAAATCCTCCATACACACACGACAATTCATCATTCACATTATCGATGTAGGCATACATATAGCCACGCGCAGCTGAGTATCCCAATTGTGAATGCTTTCCATCGTAAAAATTCACCTTCAACCAATCCCGCAAAGCCTGACCTTTCATCCCTGAAGGGGGCGTTTGTGAAAATAGAGCAGGGGTAACAAGTAAAAGGAAAAAGGCAAGTAAGGCCCAAAATTTACCCATAGCAACACAATAAAAAAGCATCAAACACCTAGCAATATACGACTGATCAAATCTTTCCCCAATCAAATATGTTGAAGGCTTCATTGGAGGATGTTAGGTAGCGTTCATTTTTCCTGTAGATTGTCAAGTAGTTGAATATAGCCTAGAAAGCTTTCGTGAAGCATATGATCTTTGGGCACCTTCAGGTTAGTGTTGATATATGATTATGTTACTTAACATAATCAGGATCTACAAAGAGTCTTGTCCTGAAATAGGTTGTCAATGAGTTCATAACTAGTGATTTAAGCTATTGAAAAATTAAATCATGCCTCTGTAGACACTTCCTCTGAAAACTTTACAAAACAAGGAGTCCTTTCACAAAGGCAAGATAGGATACCAGATCCAAATTGTTATGCTAATTCAAGATGAGTATTCATTCGTTTATCTTCTCCTTCAAATCCTCAAACTTAAGATCAAGGCCTTCATTCATCAGTTTGTCCAATTCATCCCAGCCTTCATTTATGATGAAGGCTTTCAAGCCCTCGAAGGCAGACCTGTATAAAGGAGAATCATTCAAAGATGCTTTGATTATGAGCAATTCTTTTGTATCCCTAATTTGACCATTTAGCAAGTTGATCAATTTTTCAAGTGAGAGAAAGTCATCGGAATACATCTGATCTTTCTCTGATACATGATAAGGCTCTAAAGATTTCTTGTTGTTAGACATATTGTTGAGTTAAGGTTTTGTTGACTTATTTTCGTAAGAGGGTAATGAGTTCTCTTTTTGCCAGACTCTTGCGATCTGCCACATATTTTTTGCTCTTTCCCAGTATCTCCGCGATTTCATCATTGCTTTTGCCACTCATGCTCAACTCTATGATCTCTCTATAGTTTTTCTGTTTCAGCTGTCGCAGAACTGCTGTCATAAGGTTGCGCTTTTCTTCTGATGAATCTTCTAATAGGAGGATATTTGGATCATCATACACAGGTTCATTCTCAAGTTCATCCAGAGAGAGTATTTTCCGTCCTGTTTTTTTCCGATGAAAGCATTCATAGGTGGTCAAAGCTTTCAACCAGGCATTGAAATGTCGAATATTCTGATGACTTGCTTTTTTTCGATTTCTATATAAGCTAGCGAATATATCCTGAGCAAGGTCATGAGAAGGTTCTTGATTGCCCAATATATTATAGGCTAAAAAGAACACAGAGTGGTAGTTATCCAAATATATTTCCTTGTAGAGTTCTGGCTTTCC
This sequence comes from Bacteroidota bacterium, assembly GCA_039029315.1. GTDB lineage: Bacteria > Bacteroidota > Bacteroidia > J057 > J057 > JBCCCJ01. The sequence goes on from JBCCGK010000164.1 coordinate 13,667, forward strand.
TGTTTTTGCAAATTTGTTCCAGATTATCGTAGAGTTATCCATATTCATGTATTTAAATGATACATTGTTAAACTTATCTCATTTTTTTTGTGTTCAGTATTTCTTATTGGCGAATAAGCTCTATGAACCTTAGAGTGTTTTCAAAACAAAATGTCGTATTTCTCTCTAAAGTTTTTTTATAATAAGCCAATAACTATTTAGATCCACGGAATTCAACAGGGTACACTCTTTGCATTCCTTTTTAAGTCAGAGATCCTTAAAGGGGTAGAGCCGTTAAGTTCGTCAAGGCTCATTTTCACCCTCCAAACCTCCCTACTTCGGCTTTGCACAGCACAAGTCTCTACTCACAAGCAGCCGCAGCAGGGAGGCTTCTGAATTGAAAAGCCCCCTGAAGCCTTGGATTGAAGGGCTGCAAGGGGGGCTGGGGGTGAAAAAAAATCAATGTATCCTTCTATTCAGCTGGCTCAATTAATAGCTGGAAGATGTGTTTGCCTACTACCTTAACTGTAGCCCCTTTTGGAAAATAATGAAATCGGGAGAAGCATTCATATCTCTGACCGTCGATCTCCATCAGTCCTAATCCTGAGACTCTTGTGAGGGTAGTGCCTATGGCTCCAACTAAAAGAGCAGAGGAGTTCTCTTTTTTAGACTTAGAGGCAGACTTGTTCTTGGAAGAATGGGGGGACAGCTTCTGGAAAAATGGTAATTTCATAATTGTCGGATTAGATTAATAAGAGCAAGGCCGACAATTCAACCTTTCCTTTATAGAGTTTCCCAAGCGGTTTTTGTCGTATTATGCTTCACATCTGCTCCACTTCCCTGTGCATGCCCTCATAAACATGCACTGCTAGCTAGTAGAAAATTTTTAGCTATTTTATGTGAATCAAGAGTTAAAAACCGGCCCAGGCTGTCATTCCAGCCGGTCAGATGGTCTGGTGCATTGTGGAATCTCACGCCATGTTATCAAAATCCATTGCCAAAAGCAAAAAATCTTGGCATGACGTGAGATTCTGGGTTATTCTTGCTCATTTCAGTCGCAAAAATCCCCGGAATGACAAAATATTTCGTATTTGAGCCCTTGATTCGCATTATTTAGGGAATTCCCAAAAAAAATTCCAATATTGCCTTATTGGTAGTCAGAAAAGACTACTTTTTTTCTAACATATTATGAATCCTAAACCAACGATGGCCTGTAAATTTTTCAGTGGAATTGAACAGGTTTCATCCATGATTTTTTCTAGTTTTGCCGCAATTTCCCTTAAGTAGAAAGGAAGGGCAGGACAGAAAAGTCACAGGATTTAGTTTCGTTCGGCTCAATTATTCAGTCAATGATAGTTTTGGAATTCTTGAAATAAAGCCTTGAGTAGCTTAGCTACAAGAACATAAGATCATATATCCTATGCCTAGAAATACGAATAATAAACCTAGCTTTATGGGAACTACGCTACCTACTACCCCTCAGAACTCGCAGACAACAGAGTCGAAAATTAATGATGACATATGGCTCCCCGAAGACCTTGAAGATGTTCTTGAATTATTTAGAGTAAATGAAGGATATCCTTCCCGCAAGGAAGCGCTTCGAGCGATTGCCTCTGAATTAGATTCATCTGTCAAGCCTAAAATCATGGAATATCTGCAAAAAAATCTTAATGGAAGGGTAACCTGAAATCAGGTGATGCTTCATTTTGATTCAGAAAACTATCTATTATTTGTCGAATAATATTCGATATTCTGTCCATCCTTTGATAAAGAGAATTGGATACGACATGTATATATGCCAGAACCTCTTAGCTATAGAAGGCTTTGGCCATATGATGTCAAATCAACCATTCAAAATTATCAATTATGGCAGATCATCACCTTACAGAGCTCTGGAATCAGTTTGTAGCAACTGAAGATTCTCTTGTATTCGACCAATTATATGAAGCATCAAACAAAATCATCTATCTCAACACCTATCGATACTTTCAGAATGATTCAGAGCGGCGTGACATGGTTCAGGAAATCTTCATACAATTGATAGAAAATCGGGAGCGATATACTGATGTCAAACACTTTGAGAGTTGGATCGCCACCATTACCCGAAATAAATGCTACAATCGCTGCGAAAAAGCCAAAAAACAAAGGGCTAAGATGATGGCACTGATAGCGTCGATAGAGTCTTCTGACATGATAGACAATGAGCTTGAGGGGAGTATGAACAAAGAACAAATTGAGCAGATCATTCATGGAATGAAGTCCAAATATTTCTCAAAAATTTTGGAAGAACACATTGAAGGCTATTCAAATTCAGAAATTGGCGCAAGAATAGGGAAGGATTCTGAATATGTTCGCAATAGAATATATCTGGCCAGGAAAGAATTGGAGAAAGAGTTGAAGCTTAGAGGATTGATGTAAGAAATGTGAAGGATAGGACCATATAATCAATCAGAAGAAGAGATCAATTCAAAAATCCAAATGAGAGGGATTTATAAGCTCTTATTGGGACAGAAATTTTTGGTGACTTTTCTGATCCAATCATGAAAATTCCTTGCAGGTTTATCTCTAGTCGTTTTTAGATATTGGAATACGGCTACAGCAATATTTGATGCTTCACGTTTTAGCATCTCCTTTTCCTCTTCATTTGGTATTTTTCCATGTGCTTTACACACTTCTCCATAAGCAATGAGCCAAACAGCCTTTCTGAAGTACAAACGAATTTTTGAAAAAATATCAGAATCTCTCTTTTCAAGATATTCATCCCATAAGTTTATTAATTCTAAATCAGACATTTTTGAAAAAGCGTTTTATCGTCCAACCAAAATCTAATTTGAGCTTTCCATCGTATATGGATTGAATGTGAGAGAAGTAAGAACATGTCATTTTTTTGAATGATCGCAAAAGGCTTTCATGTATCTTGTGACTACAACTTTCCTAAACAAAATCCCAAAAGGATATTAACTCTTCCTTAAAAAGATTTTCCTCATAAAATGTAAATAAAATAGATTCTCCGCAGAAAATGATGATTGGATATTTAACAATAGAAATATAATTCAAGTGAAATTTCTCAAATATAATTTGCAATCTAATTAAATTCTTTTGAATTCAAACGTCAATAATCAAATTTCGGATCAGACCAATTCTAGATATGGCATAAAAGTTCATCACTTTAGATACTTTCCCATAAGTATGATTATTCGCTTCCGTGATTTGTGCCAAATCGTCTACGAGGATCTTGAAGTACTTACTCTTTATCCAGGAGTTCAAGCAATTGTCCACAATCCTTATGCCAAATGAAAGTATTTTTGCAAAGATTATGCTTTCGCCCTCTTCCCCCAGCTTACCTTATACGCAAAGTTTGTCAGTTGATGTCTCCTGGCACTGAGTTTGTTCTAAAACCATTATCCCCACCTAAACAAGCCAATGCTTGATATTTTGCCTCATCAATCATAGAATCATCCCCGGAGATAGAGGGATTATAATTTTTCTTTGATGATAGATTCTATCTGTTCAAAGCTTTGTACATAAGTCTAAACATAAGATTTTTATTGTCGTATGATAAGGTTCACATTCTCTACTATCTATTTTTGATCAAGGTTTTTTACAATTACAGTTCTAATATTTCATTGGTTATATATCTTCAATCATTAAGTTAGTGGATTGTACATTTTTTGAATTATTTATGCGGAAGACTCAACTGCCTAGCATGGACAAAAGATGGGGCTGTCAGTTATTGTATGATTCGATTTTTGAAAATTATGAATTCAATACTAAAATATTTCCTTCAAGAATTACCGGGATGGCAAGGGGATGAAGATATGAAGAGTTTCCTGATAGAGCAGTGTAACAATTGGTCTGTAGAGGCGATCCAGGGTCTGGCTAAATTTATGAAGAATGAGAATGTCCAGGATCCAAGGGATGCGATAGAAAGAATCATTTTGGAACTGGATCAAGAAGTTAAGCCCAGGCTGATGTAATGGGAGAGGTTTTAATGGCTATTTTAGCATAAGCCTGGCCTTATGAGGTATTGCTCGTCTGCTGCATCTTTTTGCAGATCTCAAGGGTTGTGCGATACAGACAATGATTCAACTCACTCAGGCTATCGAAATGATTCTGTGTTAGCTGTATTTGTTCAAAAACAGCATTTGTAGCCTCTTTGGCTAAATTCTTGCTATCGAGCGCATCATGTTGAGTGTTGAAGAAATACTGGTAGGCGTTGAGGAAAATGATTGGCCTGGTCGAATGATACACTTCTTCGAAGAGTTCTGGATCTCTTTCCTGGAGAAAATTATTCCATAAGGCAAGTAGTTTGGTTTTGCTCGACATAGCAGTTGGATTTTGTAATACATATGGTCCTGGGCGAAGTCCTTAGCTATATACTATAGATTTCTGCCAGAGGAAATGTCGTACTTCTTATCTAACTGATATTACGCACTAGAAATTGAACATTTCATTTCTTGAAGTTCTTTGAATGCTTCCTTGAGTGAAGCAGCGTAAAGTTTGCTTTTGAGGGCAAAGTGATTGAGTTTTGTTTTGATCTTCAATGCCTCAAACTGGA
>JBCCGK010000165.1:0-17571 GCA_039029315.1 Bacteroidota bacterium
TGCCAATCGGTTGGTCTGGTGCGCTGCCGAATTTTGGGGGCCAGTTCGCCTAAACTGGTAAAAGTGTATGGTAAAGAAATTCGATTTCCAATTTTGGCCAAAGTCAAACTTAGAAACTGTTTGAAAATCTGTCACTTATTTTTTGTATGCGTCTTTTTTCCTCATTCTGCGGCTTTTTTTGTTCTCATAACACCACTATGAGAACAAAAAAGGAGCTTGTCTGAGAAAAAAATACACCCTAAAAATTCTCAGCACAGATTCCAAAACAGTCTCTAAGATATTTCAGGGAAAAGGATAAGAATCGACAATAGCTATTTGCTACTTTTGAATCATGGAGAGTCTCGTAGAATTTCCCTAAGAATTTTTCTCATTGGCTTTGGCCTATCTTCCAGCCTTTTCCTCCTGAGTCAATTTTTGTTGAAGTAATTTTTTTTCGTTTTAATTGGAATGTCTACTATCATAATGAATAGACTACTATGCTCTACTACATCATCGCGGCACTTATAGCCAACGCTATCGCACACATCCTCTCTTTCCAAAAACTTAAACAGGCAGAAGACTCCAATGCCACGGGGGTCCTGGCTTTTGTTTTTATCAATGCACTGATTGCCTTGTTTTTAGGTCTTGACCTTAGCTGGGCGAAGTGGCTGGCGATCGCTTTTCCTGCTATTGGGGGATTGGCTTTGCTCATCACAACCATTGTCAAAGGCAAAGGAGGCTGGATTGATTATACAATTCTGGGACTGGATATGTTGATTATCTTTTTGACTGTTACCAATTACTTTTAGATATGGATTTCATAGAATACTCTAACACCTGGGTCAGGAGTGAAGTTACTCAGGGACGCATCATGATCGGCATCGGCATCCTCTTGCTGTTTGTTTTATTCAGCATTTTTCGTAGTCAAAATGAATTACTCAGAGGAGCATTGATTCCTATTTCCTTATTAGTTGTGGTCTTGATTGGGTATGGGGGATACATCCTGTACAGTCGACCAGCTCATGCCAAGGCAAGTATTGCATTGTACCAAACTGCGAAGACAGAAGCCATAGAAAAAGAAAAGGAAAAACATATTTCCGATAATAAGGCAGGGAAGACCTTGCTTCGGTTTGTATATCCCTCCATCCTGTTGCTATCTGCGATTGCTTTGTTTGTTGTACCAAGTCCTTATTATAAGGGCCTGGCTTTGGGCTTTGGCTTGCTAGCCATCTCTACCTACATCATGGATAGTGGCTTTGTCTCTCGCTCAGATGCTTTCCTAAGCTTCTTAGATAGCCTACCTTAGCTCTTGGCTGCATGAAAAATTAGAATTGTTTCCAAAGACAAAAGAAATAAGTGTTAATGATCTGAAGGTGCTAAACCACTAGAGTGTTTCTAGTGGCTCTTCCTTTATTACTTCCTCTCATGGTTGATCTCAGCCTTGACCTGCACTGAAAGCCAATCTGGAGAATGATCAGGATTGGCTTTCAACAAAAGTCAAAAAAGTAACTACCTATCTCACTTCACCGTCCCGTCAGAAAAAAAATCCTCCCTGAATGGTGAACAGATTTTCTTCTGGAGAAAAAGCATAAGTCGCACTGATCACAGCAAATCCATAAAAGTTAAACCAAATCCCCGGCCCAACAGACCGATGCCAGGTATTGGACTGTTCCCCATCAAGCCAGACTCTTCCCTGATCGGCAAAGGCCAGAAAGCCACCATTTCCTTTGAACACATAAGCAGAAAGCTTGAAAAATGGGATGCGGAGATCGAGATTTTGATAGGCTAAGGTCCTGCCGGCAAATCTGTTGCGTCGGAACCTTCTCAGATTGACGAGGTTCCCAATAGATTGAGCCTGAAAAAATTTATAGTCTCCCACATTGCTTGCCACCCCAGCACGTATGGCCAGGGTTGGTTGGAATCGAGGCCAAGTGGGGGTGAGATAGATGGAAAACTCCGAACTCAATCGCGCAAGCTGATTTTCTGTTCCCCCGACCTCTTGATGCAAAGTCAATTGATTTTTCCATTTGACTCCTCTGGTCGGATTGGTATTGTTATCGGTATGTTGGACATTCAAAAAAGCGTGGATTCCTGCTTCCCGATAGCTATTACCTACCTGTTCTGGGTGGGGAAATGAATCGTCTGCTGTAAAACGGCCGTCTGTCCGGTCAATGTCTACCGTTCTCCCAAATGGCCCGAGGCCTACTTGTCCATATTTTCCCAGCGTTCGATATCCGGTAAACTGAAGCTCTGCCACCCTTTGCAGCACACGGTTGAAGTCGATCTCTTTGTCTGGGCGCCATACATCAGGTTCAGATGTCCTTTGTACATGATGTTGCCTTCTGAGATAGGATCATCGCCCATGCCGTATGCAGTCCAATCGCCCCACACCTTTTTTGGACTTCATCTTTTCTATCATGTGTTTCAGGCAGAGTTTGGCTCGATCCGCATGTTCGGGGCTGATCATTGCAATCGATGGCATCGCATAGGCCCCAAAGGCAATTCCATATCGCCAAAGTAACTGCTCATGGATGTCCCATCCCCGGAATTCATCTCCGGTAAAGCTCATGTGTTCGTAGGTTTCGAACACAAAATTGAATTGACCAATTTCATCTGTTTGCAGCTTTCGCTCTCCAATGGGGGCAAAATATTGTTTGGCAGGAGCATGGCCGTAGGGAAGGAATTCATAGGCCGCAACAGCCAAAAGGATCAAAATGAGGGCAGCGGATAGAAGGAGAAGTCTTCGTTTCATCTCAACAGGAATAATGGATCTATTTTCGCAGGAAAGTACCACAATTCTGCCTTCCCCAAGAAGTGAATGAAGGAAAGTGAAAATAATTATTGTCTCCTCACCGGCCGAAAACCTACATAGCTACTTCGCTCTGTCCCATCCCGACTGAAGCTTTTTCCAACAGTGAGATAAGACATGCTGCTATTCCAACTCCCCCCTCTATAACTCTTGATCGCGTCATTGGGAGTGTCCGATTTGCAAGGATCATATACAGCCTGGCACCATTCCCATACATTCCCGGACAAATCATACAAACCAAGATCATTGGGCAGAAAGGATTGAACAGGTGCAGTAGAGGAGTAAATATCCTGTCCCTCTTTGCCTTTGAAATTGGCGTATGCTCTGAGGTCTTCTCCTGTTGAGCCGGCCCAATTGTATCGAGCAAGTTGACCCCAACCAGCGGCATATTGCCACTCTGCCTCTGTTGGCAGTCTATATGTAGCACCAAGCCAGTGGCAGTAGGCATTTGCCCCATACCAGGACACTTCCATGACAGGATGCCGGTCTTTTCCTTTTTTGGGAAAAAATCGTCCCTCCTTTTCTCTGATTTGAACATACTGACTCATTTCCAGCCAATGTACCCCTTGTTCCTGTTGGTTTCCCACTTCATTCAGAAATGCACAGAATTGGGCATTGGTGACTTCTGTCTCAGCCATTGAAAATTCTGAGACATCGATCATACCACATTGCTGAAAGTAAGAGCCTGCTGGAATGGAGATCATCTTGGGAAGGGATACCCCCTCATCTCGCCGCTGACATTCCAGTATCTTATCAGTTATAAAAGGAGTAGGCAGAGTCTGATTGGCTATCTCATAAAATTCCTGTGCCTGTTGCCAGCTGTCTCTCTCATACCATTTTTCTCCCTGATCGACTGCCAACTGGTGTTCTTTTCGTTTTTCTGGGGAAGCATTTGCAAAGGCAATACTATCTCTTCTATAAATAGCCAAGGAAAGTGAATCTGCGATTCGAATGGAATCTCTTAAGTGCTGTTGTACCCGAATCGCATTCAAGGTATCTATGAGCATCCCTTGCAATTCTTCAGCTACTTCGCTGGAACCATAAGCAAGGGCTTGATTGACACCTGACAGGGCTTCTTCAAAATTCGACTCGATATAACTTTGGTAGGCCTGACGCATCAGGCGATCCTGCTTGGATTCACGAGGCCAAAAGATGAGCAGCATCGCAAAAGACATGACGCCACAAGCAATGAAGACAGTTGTTTTTTGTCGAAAGATGTGTTGCATGATAGTGATTGGGGTCAATGGACATTCCTCAAGGGAAAGATAGCATTTTTCTTCCTGATATTGGGAATGGCTCAAAATCAGGGAACAAAACAGAATAGGATAGACAGAAGAGAAATAGCTGAATGGCGAATCATTGATCAGGTAATGCGTTTACATCCCCAAACTTCGCATTTGCTCAAAAGGGAAAATAAATAAGAGACGATCCAACTAGCTTGCGCTCATCATCCAAGTATTTTATCCTTTAATCCACTGTACAATGCGTTCATCCCTTGATTGCTTCCTTTGTATGGGCTTGCTGCTACTGTTCTTGTCCAGCTGCCTCCAAACACCCACTCCCGCGTCCACTCCCTACAGCCGCGACCAGGTCTTCCAATGTCAACTCACCAATATTCGTCTGGCAGATGGCGTCCCACTCGGCATGGATATCGCCATTCGTTGGACAATTACGGACGAATCCAGTTTTTTCGCTCAATTTGACGAACCGACTTCCTATCATAACATGATCTTGTCTCCGAGAAGTCGAGAGTTGGCAGCCTCTATTGCCAATACCTATCCCAGTGTCGATTCCGTATTTGGGATGCAAAGATTCAGTTTTATGGAGGCATTCAAGCAACACTTTACAGATAAATTGGGGGAAGAAGGAGTGGAAATCAAGGAGGTAATCATAGCCGAGATTTCTTTTCCAAACACCTTTACCAAAGCTAAGGAGCAGATCGGGCTCAAAGAACAACAACTAGCTGCCATACGCCAGCAAAGCATTGTAGATGTAGAACAGGCACAGGCCAGTAAGAAGCGAGCAGAAGCAGATGGTTTGGTTGCCATTGCTCAAGCGCAGGCACAGGGGCGTCTCGAAAAGATTCAGGCGGATATCGAAGCCAGCCGCCGGCGTCGTCAATTGGCCTTGGCAGAAACCGACAAGCAAGTTTCTGAAAAACAAGCAGAAGCAGAAGCCAGACGACAAGAATTGTTGGCGCTGGCAGATCTGAAAAAACAAACAGACTTGAAAGATCTGGAAGTCCAGCGAGAGCGAGAACTGGAAATGCTCAAAGTAGATAAACAAAAAGCCATAGAACAACTCGCGTGGGACCAGCAGCTCCAATTGGCCAAGCTGTGCGCTGAGAATCCCAATTATGCGAGTTTTCTGGTGAACAAAGAGCTTGCTTCTCATGTGCAAATCGCCGTCTTGCCCAGTGATGGATCTTCCAGTATGTTCGGAGATTTTCTCAAACAAGGCATGACACAAACTGTGAGCCAATCACCAGATTAACTCCTCTTCCTTCCCTCTCATTTATAGCCCATAGTCGATTCAACCCTCCCAACCGAGCAAGGCTCAACTCGCCTATGTCCAGCTGACCAAAAAAATCGGGAGTTCGTCTTATGTGTCAGGCATCCCGGCAGTTAACAGCTGCCGGGTTGGATTTTTCTGCCCGAACGGACATTTTTCGTGTGTGAACAACTTGTTTTCTCTATAGCCGAGCCCGACCTTTGTAGCTATGAAGTCCTGGTTGGGAATAGAATCTTTTGCAAATCCAGAAGCACTTGTTTTACTTCTTTTGATTCCCGTATATATCTTCTGGTATATGCGCTATTATCGGAAGCAACGGCTCGTCATCCGATTGAGCTATGATCCCGCCAAACTTCATCAACCTGACCAAAAGTTGTCTTTGCTACGAATGATCCCGAGAGGCTTTCAGCTCATTGCATTGGGATTGTTGATTTTGGCCATTGCTAGACCGCAGGCTTCCAATGATGTAGTCGAACAGGATATCGAAGGGATCGACATCATGATGGTTATGGATGTGAGTGGGAGTATGGAAGCACAGGATTATCTTCCCAATCGCCTGGAAGTAGCCAAACAGACTGCTACAACCTTTATTGAAGGTCGAAAATATGATCAGATTGGGCTGGTGTTATTTGCCTCAGAGGCATTGAGCTATGCCCCGCTGACCCTGGATCATGATTTCCTGAAACGCATGATCAAGTCCATCAATTTTAATTTGCTACCGCGACAAGGTACTGCTATTGGGACTGCAGTCTCCATGGGGATCAATCGGATGAAAGAAAGCCAAAGTCCTTCAAAAGTGATGGTTCTCCTGACTGATGGAGCGAATAATCGAGGCGAAATAGATCCGATTACCTCTGCACGTCTGGCCGCAGCAAATGGGATTCGACTTTATTGCATTGGCATCGGAAGATCCGTTCCCAATATGCAAAAAACTGGTCTGGGAAGTTCTGGGCTGGATGAGCGAACCTTGGAACGAATGGCAACGCTGGCCGACGGAAATTTTTATCGCGTCTCGAATATGCGAGGATTAGAGCAGGTTTTCGAAGAAATTTCACGGCTGGAAACGCGCCAAATGCCTGAGGTGCGCTTTCGGCAAATCAAGGATCAATATCCAATCTTTGTCAAATTGGCGATCCTCTTTCTCATCATTGCCTATCTTTCCATGCTCACCTTTATCTACAATCCATTGGAACAATAGGAGAGAAAAAGTGTACCTTTATTGCCGACAGTAAGTAAGGGAACACAATTAAATTTAGGATCTTGTTCCTCCCCCAACCCCCTCCGAAGGGGGAAATCGTTGATTCCTGGCCTTGTGGGCTGATGTCTCCCGCTGGCGGGAGAGCGAGAGGGTGGAACATGATTGTCAAATATAAATTTGACCCTTTAAGTGGGGGGACAATATTAAATATAAAAGAAATCTGATAACTCGCTGTATGACAGTCCATTCAATATTCATAATTCTTCATTCAAAATTGTCTCCTTACTTACTTATGATAATTCCTAGGCTGAACTGGCAATGAACTCCTTGATTTCCTGTATCCCCCTCCTGCTTATTGGTCTCCATCTCTTCTGTGGATGTGGATCTTCTGCCTCAACAAAACCAGATCAACAAGCGCCTCCTGACAAAGAATCAACTTGTTTGGAGGATGAACAACGACTCGTCAAAAACGTGCGAGAGATTGCAGCCCGGATGGAGGCCGAACAATTGATGTATGGAGAATTGCCATTGACAGATTGTTCAGGGATCTTCCATCGACTGCTTGATAGTCTGAAAGAACGCTGCCCGGAGGCAAAATACCCTTCCAAATCATACCGAAGTTCTCGCGCACTCGCTCAATGGTATCATGAACAAGGAAGTCTGGTCCTGCTCCCACAGCCCGAAACCAGAACTGAGCTTATCCGTCCAGGCGCAGTCCTTTTTTATGGCGGAAGAGGGGATCAGCTGGCAGAAGATGATTTTACGATTGGTCATTTGACCAGCTCAGAAGGAATCAACCATGTAGGAATTGTAACAACTATCAAGAGAAATTCATCAGGAGTTGTTGAGACCTACAAGCTATTTCACGGATTACGTCCAGGAAAATTTGCAAAGACGACAAGTTATCACTCTCTCAACCCCAGTCGGGATACCTATCCGCCATTGGGAAATGGAAAAGAAGCCCTGGTAGCGATTGCGCCTGTTGTGAGTCAGTGATCGATTCATTAGATTTGCCAGCCAACAAGAAGTATACTTCTTGCCCTAAATGTATTTGGGATACCGGTTGCAGACGAAAGTCTGTTTTATCCCCCTGCCTGGAGCGTGCTCTGGCAGGGGGATGTTGGTTTTGGTAAAGCTTATCCTAAAAATAGGTTGGAGAAAAGAGAAGCATTCTGTTTTTTTGTATTCCCCCCTCGAGACATAATTCAATGTCTCTAAGTAAGAATACCCAGCCGAAATGAGCACCCATATTCGAACCTTCAAAAAAATCCTTGTCGCGAACAGAGGAGAAATTGCCATTCGCGTCCTCAGAGCCGCTTCTGAACTTCATATTCGAACGGTCGCTATTTATTCCTATGAAGACCGATATTCTCTGCACCGATATAAAGCAGATGAAGCCTATATGATCGGAAACCGAACGGAACCACTTAAACCTTATCTGGATATAGAGGCCATCGTCAGTGTGGCCAAAAGCAAAGGAGTGGATGCGATTCATCCCGGCTATGGCTTTTTGTCTGAAAATGTAGACTTTGTTCGAGCCTGTGAGGCTGCAGGTATTGTCTTCATTGGACCAAGACCTGATGTCATGGAAAGCCTTGGAGATAAGGTAAAGGCCAAAGAACTGGCCAAAAAAGTAGAGGTTCCTTTAATTCCTGATAGTCAAAAACCTCTACTTTCTCTCTCAGATGCACTCGGGGAAGCCAAAAGAATAGGCTATCCCCTGATGTTGAAAGCAGCTTCGGGAGGTGGAGGAAGAGGCATGAGAGTGGTAAGAAGTGAGGAGGCATTGAATCGGGCCTTTCAGGAAGCCCGAAATGAGGCCTTGAAAGCATTTGGTGATGACACAGTCTTCCTGGAGAAGTTTATTGAAAATCCCAAGCACATCGAAGTACAATTGCTGGGAGATAATTCTGGAAACCTCGTGCATCTGTTTGAGCGAGATTGTTCTGTACAGCGCCGTTTTCAGAAAGTGGTGGAAGTCGCCCCTTCAACCCTTTCGCCTGAATCCAAGAACAAACTGTATGAATATGCCTTGAAAATTGGAAGAGGTGTCCAGTATAACAATGCCGGAACAGTAGAATTTTTGGTGGATGATGGAGGAAAAGGAGAGATTTATTTCATTGAGGTCAATCCACGTATTCAGGTTGAGCATACGATTACAGAAGAAATCACAGGCATTGACATTGTTCGATCGCAAATCTTGATTGCTGCCGGGGCGAGATTGACGGATCCTCAGATCCTGATTGAAAGCCAGGAAAGCCTCACCTACCAAGGCTTTGCTGTTCAATGTCGGATAACCACAGAAGACCCTGCCAGCCAATTTAAGCCAGATTATGGAGAGATCATTGCCTATCGAAGTGCTTCAGGCTTTGGGATCAGACTTGACGCAGGAAGCTCCTATGTCGGGGCAAGGATCTCTCCTTTCTTCGATTCTATGTTGGTGAAAATTACCGGTAAGGGGCGGACGCTCAAAGGAGCAACCCAACGATTGGATCGCGCCCTGCGGGAATTTCGAGTGCGTGGGGTGAAAACCAACATTCCTTTCCTCATCAATGTTGTGAACAACAAAACCTTTCAGCAAGGAGAGGCAACAGTCAAATTCATTGAGGAGAATCCAACTCTGGTGCAGGTCAAGCAGGGAATGGATAGAGGAACCAAAACCTTGAGTTATCTGGGGAAAATCCTGGTGAATGGCAACAAGGATGTCAAAGCCTATGATCCGAAAAGGAAATTTCGCATTCCCATTGTTCCAGCCTTTAGCAAAAATGATCCCTATCCCAAAGGCAGTCGGGATCAACTCAAAGAACTGGGACGGGAGGCCTTTATAGCAAAAATCAAGGCTGATCCTGCGATTCATTATACCGATACGACTTTTCGGGATGCGCATCAATCCCTTTTGGCTACCCGTATGCGAACGATGGACATGTTCCTGGTGGCAGAAAGTTTTGCTAAAGCCCATCCCGAATTGTTCTCCATGGAGGTGTGGGGAGGTGCGACCTTCGATGTCTGTCTGAGATTTCTGAAAGAAGATCCCTGGGATCGCCTGAGAATATTGCGAAGCAAGATCCCGAACATCCTGTTTCAAATGTTGTTGAGAGGGTCCAATGCGGTTGGATACAAGGCCTATCCAGATAATTTGGTTCAGCAATTCATCGTTAAGGCTGCTGAAACGGGAATAGATATTTTTAGAATTTTTGATTCACTCAACTGGCTGGAAGCCATGAAAGTGAGCATCCGCACTGTCCGAGAGGAAACCGATTCATTGGCCGAGGCCTGTATTTGTTATACCGGAGACATCAATGATCCAGATCCTGGGAATAAATACAATCTGCAATACTATGTAGATTTTGCCAAACAACTGGAGGATGAGGGAGCACATATCCTTGCGATCAAGGACATGGCCGGCTTGCTGAAGCCACTAGCTGCTGAACGTCTTGTAAGCACCCTTCGTGAATCTTTGGCGATTCCGATTCATCTGCATACACACGATACCTCCTCGAACCAGGCAACCACCTATCTCAAAGCTGTGGAGGCGGGGGTCGACATCGTGGACATGGCACTCAGTTCCATGTCTGGCATGACCTCCCAACCCAATTTCAATTCCTTTGTCTCCATCATGGAAGGGCATAAGCGTGAGCAGAAAATGGATGTCCGAAGCCTCAATCAGTTTGCCAACTATTGGGAAGCGGTACGAGAATATTATTATCCCTTTGAATCGGAATTGCGCTCCGGAACGGCCGAAGTGTACCAGCATGAGATTCCTGGAGGTCAATATTCCAACTTGCTCCCGCAGGCGCGTTCGCTTGGACTAGAGAAGAAATTTGAGCAAATCAAACAAAATTATGCCATTGTCAATCGGATGTTTGGCCATATTGTGAAGGTAACTCCTTCTTCCAAAGTGGTGGGCGACATGGCTTTGTTCATGACTTCCAATGAGTTGACTGAGCAAGATATATTCGAGAAAGGAGATGAATTGTCCTTTCCCGATTCAGTCAAAAGTTTCTTTCGCGGCGATCTTGGGCAACCTGTGGGTGGCTTTCCCCGACCCCTTCAAAAGATTATTCTCAAAGATGAGAAACCCTATACAGATCGGCCAAACAAACATCTCAAAGCCATCGATTTTGAGAAAGCCTGGAAAGAGTTTAAGCAGGAGTTTCCGGATGATCGACTGACAGATCTTGATATGCTGTCCTATCTGTTATATGGAAAGGTATTTCGCCAATATTATGACCACCTGCAGCAATTCGATGAGGTGATGAACTTGCCGACCGAGGCATTTTTCTACCCCATGAAGCGGGGAGAGGAAATCCTTGTGCGCATTGCTCCCGGTAAGAAACTCCTGATCGAATATATGTATCGATTGGATGCGGATGACGAAGGGATGAGTGCCGTGTTTTTTCGACTCAACGGTCAGACTCGCTCCATCAAGATCAAGGATGAGGCTGTGAAGGTTGAAAAGGTCGTCAACAAAAAAGCATCTGCGGAAAATGAAGTCGGATCTCCATTGCAAGGGCGTCTCACAGAGGTCTTTGTCGAGCCAGGGGATGTGGTAAAAAAGAACCAGCCGCTATTCGTGATTGAGGCTATGAAAATGGAATCCACCATTGCGGCTTCCCGCAAGGGCACCGTTCGAAAAGTACATTTGTCGGGAGGAACGATGGTCGAACAGGATGACCTTGTCGTAGAACTTGAATAGGGGCAAATTTTTTGATGTGCGAAAGAATCACTAGCTTTTCTGAAAGACCCTTCACGATGAAAAGCTTGACACCTCTTTCCTTCCTGATTGTTTTTATGTCCTTGAATTGGGATCTCACAGCCCAACAACCCCAGATTATGTGGTGGTATGATGTCGATGACTCCGGATTCGGACAGGCTGCCGCCGCAGATGTGGATATGGATGATACCCTGGAGATTGTCTTCAGTACTTACCGAAATGATGGCCAGGCCCATTGTCTAAACGCTGAGGACGGTTCTGTTCACTGGATCTACGATATGGAGGGATGTGGTGATGTTGCTCCAACCATCTATGATCTGGAAGGAGATGACACCCTGGATGTGATCATTCCTGGATCATGTAATCCAACAACCTTCGCCATCAATGGCTATACCGGGGCGCTCAATTGGTCAACGCCCATGCGCGGCTCTGATTCTCCTCCGGTTGTGGCCAATCTGGATGCAGATCCTGAGATGGAGATCATTCATGGAGAATTTAATGGTTACGTCCTGTGCTTAAATCCTGATGGGTCCCAGGCCTGGGAACTGGCAGTGGATCTCAATTCCTGGATTCAGACTGCTCCCATCGTCATGGACGTGAATGGGGATTCTGTGCAGGAGTTCATCGTGGCAAACTGGAGTTTTGGAACAGACCATCGAATTTTTTGTTTTCGGTCAGATACACGTGATACTCTATGGACCAGTAGCTTGCCGGAGGATGTGATGTATCATGGTGCTTCTTATGCGGATCTGGATATGGATGGGAAAAATGAAATAGTGATCGGTTCCTATGATGGAACAGCCTACTGTTTGAACGCAGAGGATGGGAGTCTGGCCTGGGAGTTCAGTCTTGGAAATGCCTTTTTTGTATCTGCGCCGACTTCTATTGGGGATATAGATGCTGACGGACTGTTGGACGTGATCATCATTGATGCCTGGACGGTGGTGTGTTTGAGTCACCTTGGGCAAATGAAGTGGAGTTATAGCATTCCCGATTTTGGCCAGTCCTTTCGGGGCGTGGCCTTGAGTGATATGAATGGAGATGATACATTAGATGTGGTCTTTGGGACCAGCAAGGGCGAAGTCATTTCTTTGCATGGGCCAGATGGGACAGAACAATGGTCCGTGGATCTGGCAGCGCATATGGGGGATACTTTCGATATCGATCATGGGCCAGTGATTGCAGATTTTGATCTGGATGGAAGCCTGGATGTCTTTGTAGTAGGGGGGCATACAAAATTTCCTGATATCGAGGGGAATTATGGCAGGGCTTATGCCATTTCAGTGGGGGAGGGGAGTGGACCAGATTGGCCGATGTTTCGGAGGGATATTAACAGGCAAGCATGTGTCTGTCCAGATACCAGCATGAGTACAGGGGGAGTGACTTCTTTCGAGAATGGAGCTTCATTGAAACATTACCCGAATCCGGTTCACGATCAACTGACCTTTACACTTCGTTTGGACAAGCCTTCCGAAGTGCTGCTGGAAATTCTTGATCTATCAGGTAAAAACATCGCTTTACTGACAGACAAGACATATTCTCCTGGTCTACATAAGCTTTCCCTGAACAGATCCGAGCTGCCTGTCCCGCTTCCCGCAGGAACCTATATTGCTCATCTTCGTGTAAATGGAGTTCGTATAGCCTATACGAAAATTGTGATGGAATAAAGATCATGTCTGTACATACTGCCATTCCCATACCTCACCATCTTCAGGATCGGTTACGATTCCCAGAAGGATGAATCCATTTTTCTCCAGAATTCTTGTCGAAAAATTTTTCTCTGGAAGTGTTCTGGCAGTAATGAGAACCGAAGGGTCAGTCTGCAAGGAGAGGTCGACCAGACATTTGCACATCTCGGTCCCGACCCCTTGTTGTTGGAATCGCTCAAAGGTTCCATATGCAATTTCCACCTTTCCATTGACTGGAGCTCCTTTGAAGGCTGCAGCTCCAACCAATTGACCCTCTTTCTTTGCATAGTAACCTATCCAGGGTGGTTGATAGCCAATTTTTTGCATGAATTCAATGCTCAAGTACAGGCTTGACTGACAATCAGGATTGGCGGCGAAGGCAGCATTTTCTTCAATAGTTGACTGGATCGGGAGGAGTTTCATCATTTTTTTGATAATGAGGGTTCAAAGGAGACAGTGAGCCTGCTGGCCTTTTTTATTCTTTTCCATAGTCTTTAGGATTCCGCCACAGCCAGTGAATGTGGTTGTCGTAGTTCTCATACTCAATGAAGTGCTCTCCATTTTCGATTTTGTAATAGTGTCCACTGCCATGAACGGTACTGCCAATGAAGAAAAAACGGGCTTTTTCATTCAGAATTTCTTCGATGGAAGGGACCTCAAAGGAATGAAAATTATGGACATATTCTGAGACGAGCCGCTGAAGAAGTGCCTGTTGTGCTTCGGAGAGTTTGGAAATGGAAATGCCTTCGTCCGGAATGTCGGCCAGATTCTTGTTGAGTTCTCCATACACTGCTTTGGGCTTTTGTCTGTCAGAATAGCCCTCCGCCAATTGCTGATCAGTGAAACTCTGGACCAATTCTCTTGCCAATTCCTCTTCATGGTACAAAATCGCCAGACCATCCCTGGCACCATCGCTATGTGCCACCGCGGGATTGGATGCAAAAGTAATTGGGCTGAATCCGATCAGCTCATCTCCTCGAAGACTCATATTCACAGACAAGTGATGTCCTTCCAGTTTCCAGCCCCAATTCTTTCCTTCTGCTACTTCTCCGAAAATAGAAAGCCAGTATTCATTCCTCCCCAACACGGGTTCATTTTTTTGTTGGATGTCCTCATTGAACATGATAGCTGTGATTTTGAGGTAGCCTTGAGAAGGGAAAAATGTTCGTAACATTCGATGAAATGCGATTTTTTGGCCTTCACTCATAGCTGTAAGCTTCAGACCCAGCCGTTTGCCAGGAAGGCGACTCCATTCAGTTCGGTGTGGAGCGTCCATCTCAAACTGGCAGTGTTTGCGTTGTTCGGGGGATAGCTGATCGATAACTGTCATGGTGGCACCCATATAAGCCGGCTGGAAAGATTGGGCGGAGAGAATCTCTTGCGCACACATCAGGGCTATCAATAGAAGTAAGTAGCGTAGTCTCATTGGTCAATAACTGTTAATGCTGGAGATGAAAAATAGAATTCCAACGGTATGCTGATTAAGGAGAGGGATCGCCTAAAATAAAAAACTTCTCCTTAGAGCGCTTGTCAATGATCTTTCGAGCAACTCTGGCCTGAATGGCTGGAGGAAGGGAAGCTGCTTTGGAGACGATCACAAATCGAATTGTGTGCAGGTCGATGAACGCCAATTGACTGTGTTCTATAGAAACATATGTGCCCTCTGTTTTTTGCCGTTGGACAAACTGATAGAAGATCCCACTGGCAATGTCTTTGCGGATGAGATGGGGCTTGTTCTTGCCAACAGGAATGTCGAAATCACTCAAGCTGACACACATGCTTCCTTCGGCCATATAGGCCAGATAATAGCCGAGTGTATAGGTGGAGGGCCTTCTGCCATAGATAGACTGATAATCTTTCCCTCCTTTGATGGCTCCTCCTATGACAGAAGCTTCCCCACTGTCGAGATAGGTCTGAATCTCTGCCAGATATTCCTGGGAGTAGGCATGGGTATTCCTGGGCTGAATATGTCGCTTGTAGACCTTTTGAAAAGAAACAAAGACCAACAAGCAAAACATGCCTGCCGAGAGAATTCCCTTGGAGATGTGCAAGGATTTATTGCGGTAGCTGCGATTGTCAAATGAACTGAACACCAGAATCAGAAGCACAAAAGCAGTTATATTGGCTAGAGGAATTGCTGTATTGAAATGAAGTTGTGCCGCATCGACCAAGTGAAACAGGACTGTCCAGATTCCTGCCCCCAACAAAATGAATAATCCCAGAAATATCCCCAGTCTTCCCAGCAATCCTCTCTGTTCCCTGGGCATGGAACCAACGAACAGCCCTGCGATGAACAGATAGGGTGCATACAAGGCCAGCATTTCCAGGAAGCCAACGCCTGTATACTTGAGTTTGGCCCATAGGATTTTAGGCACCATCAAATTCTTCAAGGGGGCAAGAAGTTGTTCATCCGCATCCAGAGTACTAGCTGCCTGTCCGCCAAAATTTCCATAAAAAACAAGCAACCACAGGCCGATGAGACCCAATAATCCAAGGATGAAGGCTCGCTTGCGCCAGTTCAGGCCATGAATCTTTTGTGGCAAAAGAAGCCAAAGCGGAATGAAGGCGAAGATCACTGGCGCAGCGACTACCGTTGCAATAGGCAAACAGAGCAGGACCACAAGACTGCTCAGATATTTTTTCTGAATCAATGCCAGAATACTTCCCAACAGGAATACATAATACACAGAGATTTTGTATCGCCAGGAATGGATCGGAAGGCTGAAATCATGCAATTTGAGGTCTTTGTACCACTCATTAAATGTGCCCGCAGCATAGAAAAAGGCTATCGTCAAGAGGATATGATACCATTTCACCTGAACAAATCGCTCCCAGATGGCCAACAATCCAATAAATATGAGGGCATAGAAGAGGGGATAAGCGACCAGGGAAAGGTTGAGGACCGTCAAGCCTCCCAACAGATCAGAGATTATAGCACTCAACCACAATTCCAGATAGTGATAGGGTTTGACACCGTGAAAGCCAGGGTCCAGAATATTGTAAATATGAAAATAGTTTTCTTGATGAGTTTCAGGGAGGAAATGAGAAATAAAGGCATAGAAATGGATGTCATTGCCTGCACGCTCAGTTCCTGCTGGAATCACAAAAGGAAACTCTCCACTGCGAATTCTTCCCCAAAACGCCCAGATAAAACTATGCAGAATGGCTAGCAGGCTCCCCAGAAGGAAAGTCCATCGATGGGTAGAGGCTTCTTGTGTCTCTTGCCATTCGCGAACGAGTTTGCGGGCACTCAAGGCAAGAATCACCACATACACCAGTTGGACTGTCAGCAAGCGCGTGTGCAGGATGGCGTAACCCGTTGTCATCACCACAAGCAGACCGAGCGTCAGAAAGAATAATTTTCCAAATGTCACACGTTTTCCCTGTTTTACTTTCCAGATCAGAAAACCTGCTGGCAAAGCAAAGAATAACAGAAGTTTGCTGATATAAGCGAGGAAAATGATGAATGCACTCACGCTAATTGGGGATTGAATCAGAAAATTCTTTTTCAAGCGCAACAAACTTACAGGATTGAATGGTGATTTCCTCAATGGATTCCGGAAGAATTTTTTACATTTGATTATTAAACAATTTACTTATGCGATTTTTACTCTATAGCACACTTGCCCTCTTGTTGCTTTCTGGAACCGCTTGCAATAAAGAGGGTCTCCTTGATGAAAAAGGTATCTGTTTCGAGTTGGTGTATCCTATTACTGTGAACATGCCGGATGGTAGCAGCTCCTCAGTCGATAGTGAAAAGGCCATGGATCAACTGATCGAAGCCTGGTTTGTGGCCCATCCTGATTCCAAGCAGGAACCCACTTTTCAGTTTCCCATACAAGTGGTTTTTGATGGAAATGTGAACAAAACCCTCAACAATGTGGAGGAGTTGGATAAAGCCCATGACGGTTGCCACGATGAGAAGGGTAAAGAGGAGTGGGAAGAATATGAAAAAGACTGGGACAAGGATGATAAAGATGGAGATGGTAAAGGGGATTAATAGAAGATTCATTCGACTCATTGAATAGGAGACCGACAGGGAATCTGCCTAGAGAGGTTGACTTCTTTTGAAGGGGAGTTCCTGTCTTTCTCAAATACCCCATCCTCACTGACAAACTGTTGTCAGTGAGGATGGTGATCTTTGTTACCTCCCTATCAAATGAATGATGAAACAATTTGACAAAGATCTCACCTCTGTTCATGCTGCACTTTTTCTTGAGGCAAGGCAATTCTTATTGGCAAGCGGAGGAATAAACGAAACACAAAAAGTGCGCATTACGACCTATGGCAATGAGGGGGGAGGCATTTGCCATCTCCGGTCCATGCCACATGGGATTGATATAGGTTTTCTCAAAGGCGCCAAGATGCAGGATGAGTACGACCTCCTAACAGGGAAAGGCAAGTTGCTGCGCGTGCTTTCCCTGACGGCATGGGACCCTGATCTAGTCTCCTATTATCTGATCCAGGCACTCGCGATCAATGCTTCCTCAGAGACTGTTTGAAAATCTGTCGCTAACTTTTTGTATGCGTCTTTTTTCCTCATCCTACAGCTTTTTTTGTCCTCATAGCACCACTATGAGAACAAAAAAGAGCCTTGTCTGAGAAAAAAATACAGCCTAAAAATTCTCAGCACAAATTTCAAAACAGTCTCTAAGATCATTCTGGGTCAGAA
>JBCCGK010000166.1:0-17470 GCA_039029315.1 Bacteroidota bacterium
CGACAGCAGGCACCTATTCGGTAACTGTAACTGATGCCAATGGCTGTTCCGGCACGTCTGCCGATGTGGTAGTTACAGAGAATGCCAATCCAATACCTGTGATCAGCGGATCAACAACCTACTGTGCAAGTGCAGGAAGTACAACTTTGGATGCAGGATCTGGCTTTGCTAGCTATCTCTGGTCTCCTGGCGGCGAAACAACCCAAACGATCAGCGCGACAGCAGGCACCTACTCTGTAACTGTAACCGACGCCAATGGCTGCTCCGGCACGTCTGCTGATGTCATCGTTACCGAGAATGCCAATCCAACGCCTGTGATCGCAGGCGCAACCGACTATTGCGAAGGATCAAACACCACGCTTGACGCAGGATCTGGTTTTTCCAGCTATCTCTGGTCTCCCGGGGGCGAAACAACGCAAACCATCAGCGCCACAGCAGGCACCTACTCGGTAACTGTGACCGATGCCAATGGCTGCTCCGGCACGTCTGCCGATGTGGTAGTTACAGAAAATGCCAATCCAATACCTGTGATCAGCGGATCAACAACCTATTGTGCAAGTGCAGGAAGTACGACTTTGGAGGCAGGATCTGTTTTTGCCAGCTATCTCTGGTCTCCTGGGGGCGAAACGACCCAAACCATCAGCGCCACAGCAGGCACCTACTCGGTAACTGTAACCGACGCCAATGGCTGCTCCGGCACGTCTGCCGATGTGGTAGTTACAGAAACAACTCCTGCTAGCTGGTATCTGGATGCAGACGGAGATGGATTCGGCGATCCCAATAGTTCCATTGTAGCCTGCGACCCACCAAGCGGATTTGTTTCAGATGGAACGGATTGTGATGATCAGGAAGAATTTAGTTTCCCTGGGAATCCTGAAATATGTGATGGGATAGATAACAATTGCGATGGCAATATCGATGAAGGGGTATGCAGTAGCTATTGTAGTTCATCGGGATTGGATAGTCAGTATGAATGGATAGAGAAAGTAGAGATTGGCACGATTTCGAATCAATCGGGGAATGATGGGGGCTATGCTGATTATACATCCATCAGTACTGATCTCCCGATTGGCCGATCCGAATTTGTTACCCTGACACCCGGATTTTCCAATGGAGCATTCAAGGAACACTGGAGAATCTGGATTGACCTCAATCATGATGGGGATTTTGATGATACAGGCGAAAGAGTCTTTCAAAAAGCCAGTTTTTATCCGATCAATTACTTGTTCACGATCCCTGCAACTGCGACCCCAGGTCCCACTCGTATGCGTGTTTCCATGCGTTTCAATAAGAAACCCAACGCTTGTCAGAACTTCCCATTTGGAGAGGTCGAGGACTACACAGTCAATCTGGTTGTTCCTCCTTGTGGTGCCTTGCCTACTGACTGGTATAGTCAGGATATTGGGAATGCGGCACACCCTGGATCAGCCTGCTATGATCCAACTGATGGGAGTTTCTCTGTCTCATCTGCCGGGAAAGATATCTATGGCAAAAAAGATAAGTTTCACTTTGCCTATACAGATTTATGTGGAGATGGAGAGATTATTGCCAGGGTACAGGACATCATGCCTACAGGCGCTTTTGCTTTTGCAGGAATCATGATGCGGGAAAGTACGAGCACTTTTTCTAAAAATGTTGCTATGCTCAAGCGGACCAATGGAAATGTGTTATTCCAATCTCGCTTCACCACAGCTGGTCTAACCTCCAGTGCGCAAAGTTCTGCCAGCCTCCCGGGCTGGATCAAGCTGACAAGAACAGGCAATACCTTTGTTGGTTATGTCTCTCAGGATGGCGTGAGCTGGACAGTTACTTATTCAAGTACTGTACATATGGCCAACTGCCTGACAGTCGGTTTGGCTGTGAGTAGCAATTATACCCGGCTGGTCAATACGTCGGTCTTTGACAATGTCTCCGTCAATCCACTCGGAGGAGCCCGAAGGACAAATACTCACCAGGCTGCGACTGTCATGACGGAAGGAAGTACCCATCCGAAAGAGACACGCGAGGAGGCAGCATTGATCGACAAAGATCCGCAGCTGATGGTACTTCAAGCAACGGTCTACCCAAATCCAACACAGGAGGAAGCATTTTTGGAATGTCAGGCAATTGGCCGCCTGTCAGGTACTTTGGAGATCTATTCTATCATGGGACAATTGGTGTATGAGACATCCTTTGAACCAACATCAACAGCAACGCTTGCCCTTCCGGTGAGTTCACTTAGCTCTGGTGTTTATGTTGTGAAACTGAAACTGGAAGACAATCGAAGCCTGGAAAAACGCTTGGTTGTCAGTCAATAATATGCTCGATCCTAGGTAAGGTGAAGCTCATAAGCCATTGGTTTATGAGCTTCTGTTTTATTTGAAACAATAGTGATAGGTGTTGAAACAATAGAACATCAAGTCGAACAGACCTTCTGCTATTTTTGCCTCATAAACGGAACAACAGCTTGAGATTCTTTTTGTTCTCATCCATACATCCTCCTATTCACCCAGGCCCCCATCTCTTTGACAAACAACATAGGTTGTTCTGAGAAGAAGATGGGACTCTCTTTTTTCATTCGCAAACAAACCCACTATTAACCCTGATTGTATGAACCTCTCATTTTCAGACGGCTGGCAAGTAGGAAGAATTCTGGTCTTGCTGGGACATCTGAGCCTGTTTGCTTTTGCGATCTATTTGCTCTTTGACAAACATCACTTTCTGAATGCTGATTGGCACATCCATGCACAGTTTCATGTTCTATGGACTGCCTTGATGATGAGTATTCTCGGAGCATCTGGCATGTTTGTCGTACTACATCGATGGCAAACAGGAACAACCAGAAGCATTTTTCGATGGATTCCAGTGTTTGTTTGGGCCTCATATCTGATTGGCCAACTGATCATGGCACTCCTCCCATCTGAGGAGCCCTTATTCCAGGCAAGAGATCTGGTAGGGGGGATTGGTTATTCGGACCTCCTCATCGTAGTGATGTTGATCCTTTCATATCTGGGAGTGCTCCTGGATACACAGACCGATAAGGGGCCTCACTTCCACTTTACCAATTTTTCTTCCTTCTGAACAAGATCTCAACCTGCTCTGGGTTGTGTGTATGACCTACAGGCGAAAGTCTGTAGGTTTATTTTTTTGCCAAATGTCCATCATCTATCGAATCAGAGAAATGGCTCCTTCTCGCCTGATGGTATTGCCAATGTAGTCGATGGCCTGAAGATGATACATATATACCCCTTGCCTGATCGCTTCTCCTTTTTTTCCGGTACCATCCCAACGAAATTCGGGAGATTCTGCCACAAAAATTTCCTCTCCAAATCGATTGAATACTCGAAAAGAAAAGTCTCGCAGCATCTGGTGTCCGATATAGAACTCATCATTGAAGCCATCCCCATTTGGAGAAAAAGCGGATGGAACCTGGACTTGTGGAACGTTTCTGATATGCAGGACCCGTTCCAAATCATACAGACAGCCGTAGATGTCCATGATGTTGACTGCAATCCGATAGCGGCCTGGATGTGAGTATTCATGCACAGGTGCTTCATGGATAGAAGTTGTTTCTCCCAGATCCCAATTGTATTCAGCGCCAATGATTGTTCCTTCAACTCTAAATCCTACGATGGGTTGGGGGAAATCCACTACAGAATCTGTGAATGTAATGGTTCCTTCTCCTACCTCATGATAACTTTGTACAACCGCTACTCGCTCACTGACACATCCTCTGGGAGAGATGATCTCTGTATAAAAAGTATCCCATTCCACGACCGGATTGACTTCATGCACGATGCCTCTGAAAAAATGCTCGCTATCCTGTCTGTTGTGATACCAATAGGTACGGCCTCCTTCAATAGGGGTAGCTGCTTCCAGGAAGACTTTGTCCCCAAAACACACCCTTGGATCTGATACGATAGGTGGGGGAGGTCTGTGAATGATCTGATCCTGGACCAGACTGTCCACACAGCCTTTGTCTGAGACAATCGAGAGCGTCACCGGATAGATGCCTGCTGTATCATAAATATGGGCTGGTTCCAGGATGGCACCTAATATGGTACTGTCTCCCATATTCCAGTACCAGTCGACGATCTGATCATTGGCGATATCTGAACGGATGGTCCCTTGATAGACCAGATTTGCAGTGTCGCCCATGCAGACATTATCCTCCACAAGAAATTCTACATTGGGTTGGGGATAGACCAGAATATGTTGTGAGAAAGTATCTCTACATCCAAAATTATTGAACACTTCCAGCAGCACCCATTGAGAGTCTTCGTAGGTGAATACATGGGAAGGATTGATCTCAGTGGAAGGTAAGCCATCACTGAAAAACCATTGCTGACTACTTAGGGAAGCGTTGCCCGGAAAGTAGGAAAGATTGGAAAAGGTGAGGGCTTCTCCCTGACAGATTGTGGGTGGTACATGAAAGGCTGCTACGGGTGCAGGCAGGACTTCCACCTGAGTGACAGCAGTATCACGACAGCCATTGTTGTCACGAATCACCAGAGAAACATCGAATCTGCCAAAATCTTCATATTGATAGACTGGTGTGGGATGGGTAGATCGGCCTCCATCACCAAATTCCCACTGATAACTAACAACAGAAGATGGTCCTGTATAAGCAAAGCCGAATTGGTTGATTTCCTGACACTGTGGAGCAGGCGTATTCATCGCAGCTACAGGGGGTTGTGGCATAAATACAGATTGAGAATGTAGATTGGCCACATTGCCACAAAAATCTGTAACAGCTCCAACCAATGCTACCTGATAGTTGCCAGCTTGGGAGATTGGGGGAGAAACCACCAAGTCGAAGGTGTAGGAATATCCGCTGCCATCCTCACTGCAGTTGGCACTCAGAATATCCGAGATGTGATAGGGCCCATCCGGGCCAGTGAATGTGAAATCCAGTGAATCTACTGTATGGCACAGGATCGGTTCGTCGAACTCCACAGTAACACCATGGCAAAAACTGGACATGCTCCTGACATTGGGAGAAATATCATCATACAGATCTGCCAAAGATTGTGAAAAATCCAGGGTGTAGCCAGAATTGGAGGAGGTGAAGTTGCTGACATTGAGGACATATGTCTCTCCAGCGACGACATTCAGGCATGGCTCATTCTGATCCGGACAATTGCTGCTGCCATTGGCGCCTGTCAGGCCTCCGCAGCCATTGTTATACGTCCAGTTGCAGGATACTTCTCTGCTGGGATCATCATAGATCGATGCACATCCGGCATTGGTGAGATTGAACAATGCCCAATCATAATCATCCAATGGATCAACGGGGGTAATGGTAAAACAAAGAGAACCGGTTGTCTGAACAGTGAATCGATACCATACACTATTGCGTTCTCCAATCTTCATACAAGAGTTCTCCCCATTGATTTCATCGGGATTCTCCCCTGCACCTGAGTAGGCATTGGACTGGAAGTAGGTATCCTGGCATAAAGGAATCGCAAAAATACAATCTTGCTCCGGTTGGTTGGGCGGAAGTTGGGCCAGCAAGGAGGCTGGAAAAAGGAGGAGGCTAACAAAGGCACTCCTGATCAACAGGTCATACATATAAGAATGAGCGGTTTTCCCCAAAAATAAACTCTAGCTACATTCCATTCAAGAATTTTGATACGCTTCAGCGAAATTGTCCAATTTGTCTGGAGAGATCAGAGAGAAAAGTTCATTTCCATTACATTTGCAATTTTTCGCAATTTCACAAATTCGAACTACTTATAGAATGATTCCCTCTCTTCATTCGTTAGAAAAAGACAATGACGTTCTTTGGAATTGTTTCTTTTTTGACAAAAGTTCGAAAAACATAACATCGGGATAATATTTTTCGCCTTGCGGAACGATGGATAGTAGCTATCTTTAGGAATGATGAAAATAATCAAAATCTGAATTTTCGTCGCAATAAATCAAATTGGAATGTCATTGTCATGCGCACCCGAAGGCCATACAGCCAGAGGCGCATTTTTTTTTGTTCACAACCCATAACCCTGTTCTCTTACTCAACCTGGTACTTTCAACTCTATTATATGGCTTCACTTAATCCTCATACCGGTACCCTGGGAAGACGATTGGCAGCTCACTTGCTTCGCCGGACGACTTTTGGGTATACTCGTACTGAGATTGATACCTTTGCTGCTATGAGTGCGGATCAGGCGGTAGATGTGCTGATGCAAATGCCAGCCATCCCTCCAGATCCCCAAGATCCTACCACTGGCCTTAGTTGGTTGCCTGCGGGGCATACGACGGGGAATTCGGAGAATGAAGATCTCAAATTCATTGTCAATTCCTGGTGGCTGCATCATGTGATGGATCCCGCTCTTCCGCTTACCATTGCTCACAAACTCTTTTTCTTTTTGCACACTTCCTTTGTAACCAGCTTTCGGGACATAGAGTGGAATGAAAACCATTATTACACCCTCCGCCTATTGATGGAGTATCTGGAAGGGAGTTATAAAGAACTGGCGATGAAAATTTGCCTGGACAATGGCATGAATGATTTTCTGGATATCAGCGAAAGTGTAGCTGGGAATCCTAATGAAAACTTTGTCCGGGAGTTTTTTGAATTGTTCACAATTGGAAAAGGCCCTGGAGCAGGAGATGGAGATTATACCACATTCACTGAGCAGGATGTCATAGAGGCAGCGAGACTTATGACAGGTTTCCGCCTCAACAATAATTGGGATGACCTGTCGATGCAAGATCCTGACACAGCTTTGCCCCGAGCGAGACTGGATGTCTCACGTCATGACACCACGGACAAGATGTTTTCGCCACGGTTCCAAAATCAAATCATCCTTGGACAGAACACCCAGGCAGGGATGTTGCAGGAAGTGCAGGAATTCGTGGACATGATCTTCAATCAAGCCGCTACCGCCCAGTATATCGTTCGAAGGTTATATCGCTTTTTTGTGAGATATGAGATTAATCAGGAAGTAGAAACCGATATTATTCTCCCTCTGGCACAGACCTTACAAACACTCAATTATGAGTTGGTCCCTATTCTCAAACTACTTCTGAAGAGTGAGCATTTTTATGATGAGGATGATAGTGATGCCGGAGATGAAGTCATCGGTGCTTTGATCAAATCTCCCCTGGATCTTCAACTGGGAATCATGAAATACTTCGGGGTACCGATACCCGATCCCGCAGCAGATTTGTTTCATGCTTACGTAACATTCTATCAGTTTGGGATACAAGCGGCGCAGACAGAAGCTTGTTTTGATTTGTTCGCCCCACCTGAAGTAGCAGGCTACCAGCCATTTTATCAAGCACCGGAATTCAATAGATTATGGATCAGCGCGAAATCTATTCCTGCCCGCTATGCCTTTGCCGATGAGCATATGGATGGACCAGCCCATCTTCAATTTGATATCATGGCTTTCATTACCGATTCCAACAACATCTCAGATTTTCAGGGACCGGATATGCTGGGAAATCCCGGTCCACATCCAGGGGCCAGAATTCCCCTGCATTTAGTGAGTGAATTGGTAGACTACCTCTTGCCAGAATCCATCTCAGGCGATCGACTGGACTATTTCTACAACGAAGTCTTGCTAGAACAACTCCCGGTAGAAGATTGGTTGTATGAATGGGATGATTATGTCAGCACTGGGATTGATACCAATGTGAAACGTCAAATCAAGCGTCTGATCCGTGCCATTCTCCAAAGTCCTGAATATCAGCTTAGCTAATTCCAAACATGAAAAGAAGAAGTTTTTTCAAACATATGCTCCCCCTTGCGATGGCACCCGTTGCCTTAGGCGGAATTCCATTTCGTGTGATGGGGAAATCCTTGATGACCAGCTCTTTTACCTGTGATGAAGTCAATGATCGGGTATTGGTTCTGATTCAACTCCATGGAGGAAATGATGGGCTGAATACCCTTCTCCCAGTGGATCAATACGCTGTCTACAAGAATCTGAGACCGCTGATCGGGATCAATGATTTTGGTCCCAGAAGATATATCGACCTGGATACCACGCTTGCAGTACAGGATCAAGTCGGACTTCATCCTGATCTGGTTGGGATCAAGGATCTGTACGATTCTGGCAAAGTGCATATTGTCCAGGATGTTTCTTATCCACAAAACAATGGTTCTCATTTCAAAGGGACTGATATCTGGCTGAGTGGAAAAGAAGGTGCGACAATGCCAGAAAATCCTGATTCTGGTTGGTGGGGAAGATACCTGGATCACAAATTCCAGGACTTTCCGACAGCGTACCCCAACCCAGATATGGAAGATCCCCCAGGAATCGAATTTGGAAGCCATATCATCTCTTTGGGCTTTCATCGACAGACAGGCATTCCGATGGGCTTGACCTTAAGCAATGATCCTTCGAATTTCAATACCCTGGTGACGGGTGTCGGAGGGGCCTTGCCTGACCAGTTTCCCAGTTCTGACTATGGAAACGAGCTACGCTATTTGGTGGAGATGGAGATGAGCACCAATCAATATGCACAGCGGATTACAGACATATACAATGCCGGAACCAATGCCACCAACGTGACCTATCCTATAAACTATCACAGTCCGAGTGATGGGCCACGACAGAATCGCTTGTCTCCTCAGCTCAAGACTGTAGCACGCTTGTTGAGTGGAGGGTCAAAAACCAAAGTGTTTTTGGTTCGTATGGGAGGATTTGATACACATGGCGAACAGGCATTGGCAGGCAAACCCTCTTATGGCAATCATGGTGCCTTGCTGTATCATCTATCTGGAGCATTGAAGGCATTTCAGGACGATCTGGCAGCTCAGGGGTTGGATGATCGAGTGATGACTGTTACCTTCTCAGAATTTGGTCGTCAGGTGGGAGAAAACAGTACTCTTGGAACGGATCATGGAACCTCTGCACCGATGTTTGTGATTGGAAAAGGCGTTAAGCCGGGCATCAGTGGCACCAATCCGAATTTGAGTGTGTTGAACAACAACAACTTTACCTCCTATCAGCACGATTATCGACAGGTATTTGCTACCGTCCTTCAAGACTGGTTTGGGGCAAACAATGGGACTCTGGATCATGCAGAATTCTATGAATTTAGCAATCAGAAATTGGGACTTGTTGATGACAATCATATTGATGGGACCGGAACACCGATCAATTATGTCGCGGACCCATTGTGCGATCCAACAGAGGATTTGCCTGATATCCCTCCGCTGGCTGTGGATCGTGCGCTCCAGGAATTGGTAGATGTTCAGGCTTATCCGAATCCGTTTGTAGATCAACTCCATGTCAGCTTGAAAGCCCCTCGACTTCTGCCAGCAGCTGTGTTTGTATACACCATAGATGGCAAGCGTGTGATGGATCAGACATGGAATCTGTATAGCGGAGACAACAAAACTCATCTGGATCTTGGACAACTCAGCACTGGCACCTATCTTTTGCAAGTTGTCTCCAATCCTGGAAGTGCATTTGGCCAAAAGGTCTTGGGTACCAGAAAGATTGTCAAGTAAGAGACTGTTTTGGAATCTGTGCTGAGAATTTTTAGGGGGTATTTTTTTCTCAGACAAGGCTCTTTTTTGTTCTCATAGTTGTGCTATGGGAACAAAAAAAGCCGCCGGATGAGGAAAAAAGACGCATACAAAAAATAAGTAACAGATTTTCAAACAGTCTCAAAGGAAGTGACATCTACGGGTTTGGAGAGATCTTCGCACCTCATCGCTAAGTTACACCTGATTAAGGGGTGTGACTTAGCCATTTTGGAGCCGTCATAACTCACAAACCCTTTAGTCATGAAACGAGTTTCTTATCCTGTTATCGCATTTCTTCTGTTGGGATTCCTGATGCCTTCCTGTGCAATAAATCCCATTACCGGGAAGAAGGAATTTTCTCTGATGTCTCATAAGCGAGAACTTGCTCTGGGACAACAATCAGATCCCGGAATCATTGCCAGTTTTGGATTGTATGAAGATGCCGCCTTGCAAAAGTTTCTGGAAGAAAAAGGAACTGCCATGGCCAAGATCTCTCATCGACCTGATCTGGATTTCAAATTCCGTATTCTCGATTCCCCAGTAGTGAATGCGTTTGCTGTGCCGGGTGGATATGTGTATTTCACAAGAGGGATTCTGGCTCACTTCAACAATGAGGCGGAATTTGCCGGTGTACTGGGGCATGAGATTGGCCATATCACGGCCCGGCATTCTGCCAAGCAATTTACCAAGTCTACCATTGCCCAAATCGGATTGATCGCTGGCCTGGTCCTGGTGCCTGAGTTTGGTCAATATGCCAATCAGGCTTCGCAGGGCTTGCAGTTATTGTTTCTCAAATTCGGACGAGATCACGAATCTCAATCGGATCAGTTGGGGGTGGAATACTCGACCAAAGTTGGGTATGATGCTCACCATATGGCCAATTTTTTCAACACTTTGAGTCGGATGCGTGATGAGAGCGGGAGTGAACGTATCCCAACCTTTATGTCTACCCATCCTGATCCGGCGGATCGCTATCAGAAAGTGGGAGAAATGACTGCTGAGTGGCAAGGAAAAAGCCCCGGAAAATCTTTCAAAGTCAATCGGGAGTCCTATCTTCAAATGCTGAATGGACTGGTCTACGGAGAAGATCCTCGACAAGGATATGTAGAGAATGGAAGGTTTTATCATCCAGAGCTAAAGTTCCAGTACCGTGTACCCAATCAGTGGAAAACAGTGAATTCTCCCCAGCAAGTGCAAATGGCGCCTGAAGATGGGAAGGCGATGATGATCTTTACATTAGGTCAGGGAAAAACTCTGAGAGAAGTGGCGGAAAAATTTGTGAGTGAGAATAAGCTGACACTTGTTGAGTCCAAGAACTTGCAGGTCAATGGCATGCGCGCCATGGCCTTGATATCAGATCAGTACCCGCAAGGTGCACAACAACAGCAAACTGCCACAGCGAGCTCTCAAACCAGTGTAGCCCAAAGCCCCAAAAGCTCCAAACCTTCCTCAAACTCTGGTTCTTCAACCAGCCAAAGTCCCAAAGGACCTTCGAAGGTTGGAGGGGTTGGCTCTTCTGGTTCCAGTAGCGGCAAAACCCCCAAGGGAGATAGCAAAACAAGCAAAACCAATAGCTCGAATCAGGGTCAATCTCAGGGAGGGACTCAGGTGCCAAATAAGGGCCAATCACAAACCAACAACAACAACCCGGCCCCCAATCCAACAGCAGGGACACCTAGCCTTCGCATCAAGACTTACTTGATTGAGTATGGCGGATTGATCTATCTGTTTCATGGAATGGCCAAGTATGTAGACTACAGCCGATATGAAGGGGTCTTTACGCAGACCATGAACAGCTTCAATTCGCTCAGCGATCCAGCCAAGATCAATGTCAAGCCTGATCGCATTTATGTTAAGTCTGTGAAGCAAACAGGCAGCCTGCTTACTGCTTTAAAGTCCTATCAGATGCCACAGGACAAGCACAAAGAATTGGCCCTCATCAATGGTCTAAAACTGGAGGATCAAGTGAAGAAAGGATCGCTGATTAAGATTTTGGGAGAGTAATCGCTTCCTGTTTTTTGTGGGAGAAAAAAATACACCCTGAAAATTCTCAGCACAGATTCCAAAACTGTCTCTTAGTCGGGGTGTAGGCCTGCGCTTGGAAGATGTATTGATCAGTGTGCCTTTTGTCCTGACAAATTGATTCACCCCTAGGGAAGGGCGAATCAATTTGCCTGTAGAGGTGTGGGCTGTTCCTTCTCTAGTGGATTCTTGTAGTCAGGATAAGCCAATTCAGCTTCCACCACCTCTCGATATGGAGCCGGTTCTATTCGTAGGGGAAATTCCCTCTTTAGACCATCTGCCTCAGAATGGTGGGGTCATGAATCTCCTGATCCTTGGCGAGTAGGAGAATCTTGGAGAGTACTTCTGCTGATTTTGGGTCTTCATCCAGGAAGGGAAGAAACATCCGGCCGCGTTTTTGTGAATGGACTGGCAAAATCGACAGATAACTCCCAGCCATCTGGTGAGCCACAGCGCTGCCAAGATGAACAGAATAGCTTCCTCTATTTCCCTGAATCAAGGCATGACTCTCTGCTAGTTCGACATTGTCCAGTTGGAAAAGGCGTAGGCTTTCCCGGACGATGGCCTTGCGCAATTCAATGCTGGAATGACTGGCTTCCGGATCAATGTCTCCAACGTGAGCCACACTGACCACCAAATCCAGGTCCCGCATAATTTCTGAAAATATCCGCGCATCGATTTTGTCAAAGGGAACGGTCTTATATGTGTGACGATCGACAAACTCTACGGTTTCCAGGGTAGGGCTTTCGACATCTGCTGGGGAGAACCAGTCTGCCATAGCATACATTTTGGCAATGAAGTTCTGCTTGTGAAAAACCTTTTGGAGACCTGATTCATAATCGACGATCCATCCGCGGGTTTTCAGGAGTGCTACAGTCTTTTTGGGTTGAATCTGATGACCTGCATAGCGACGAGAGATGGATGCCTCAGCCAATTCATCTGCTGTCGGGACATAGAGTTCGCGGAAGATTTGCTTGAAGGGTTGTACCCATTGCTGGTCGAAACAGAATCTTTGCCAATCTGCCCACGATCCACTGGCATACAAATCTGTACAATGGGCAATGCTGATCCAGTCTGTCAATGGCTGCTCAGATCCACTGATGTCCACGATGGTATCCTGTTCCCATATCCCGATTGCTTCCCCTGACTTCAAGACCAGTTTTTGCAACATGGGAGCAACCACTGGATGCCGCATCAGCTGTTGTATCTCAGCCAGACTAAAGGCATCTCCATTGACCATGGCAGCCTCCAGGCTTACTTTTGTCCGTCGATACTGATCCCGCAACACTTTCGTATTGGCTTTGAGTTCCAGAAATGCCTTATCCTTTCGGTATTTGGCTGGAAGAGCTTTGATAGGGTGGCCGTTTTTGCTGTAGTGGAGATGTGCCAAGCCTTGTTCATCAATCTGCATAGATACCTGAACCGTGTCAAATATGAGCGGGCTGGCAGATTCCAGAATCCGTTGGGCCTCTTCTGTCTCCATTGCCCAGCTAAGTCGAAGCGGATCAGGATAGCCAGCGGTTCTGGCAAGATTCTCCATCGCAATCTGTATCGATCGGCCTTCGCTGGCTTGTCGCTGAGCGCCAAATTGTTTGCTTTCTTTCTTGAATTGCTGCAAGAGGCGGTACCTGACCAAGACATCCTTTTCTGGACGCTTTCGACTCAAGGCTACCAGACCATATGCTTTCAGGGCGTCCTGATTCCGCTTGTCCTTGATGCGTTTTTTGAGTTCGGTGATTTTGGTTTGTCCCAATAATACATCGGCAAAGAGTTGTGCTCTTTTTTGTCCACCACCATCGGTGATATACTTGGCAGCCGTGTAGAGCATGGTCCATTTTTTCTTCCCCAATGCTTTGTACATCTCCCGGAACCACCTGACATCTACAGCACCATCCTGAAAGTCCTTCATGGGGACTTTCGAATATTTTCCGATTTCTGTTTCTGTCTCTGCGGAATGGTAGCCATTGGCATGTGCATGCAACCACCAAACGCCAGATGGCATGGCCTCCCACCCCAGATAATTCGCAACAAAGGGCAGCCATTGCGTAGCGTAAGTTGCCGCTTCGATCAATCGCTTGTTGGAGAGTTGCGCTTCCCCGACCAATCGGTCAAAGTCTTCTTGTCGATCATCTGCCAATGGGTGACAGCGCTTGAGCAAGGTGCTCAGGATTTCTTTTTTGTTGTATTCACGGTTTCCCCAACTGTAGATATAGCCACGGTGCAAAGGATCATTCCCCATGGCTAAGAGGGTAGAGGTAAATGTGTGAATCCCAAATAATTGATAAAGGTTTTGGGCCAGATGTGTAACCGATGTGGAAGAATCTCCTCTTTTCAGTTCTATTTCCAGAATTCGATTCCGACAGACGTCAAGCATCTCTCGCAAGAATGGGAACGTATCTGTAATCATTTCTTTGCCTTGGGCAGCCCTTATATGCGTCATTTTCTGGATCGCATCAGGCTTCATGATTCGGTTGAGTAGTTCGTTTTTGCTGATCAGATTGAGGGAATAGGCGCGCGCATAGTTGTAAAGAGATGAATCATCTGAATGATCATGATGTGGTTCGAAGACAAAGGAATTGATGCGGAAATTTTCCATTTGCCAAAATTGAACAAATTGCTTGTCTGACATAGACCGAGTGGTGTTAGCATACTCCTGATAGGTCTTAGAGACAATTTCCCTATTTGCTTCATACAATTTCCTCCTTTCTTTTCTGCCAAAAATAGTCTTGATTTCCCCTTCGTCTAATGTGGCGAATATGGTTTGAAGCAGGTCGCCCAAAAACGCTATCTTTTCCTCAAAGGGAAATGCAAGTGGCAGGATTTTTAGGATAGAAATAATCTTATTGTCCCATTCATACTTCCCCATTTTAGGAATTTCAGGAAAATAAATGAAGGTCCTCAGCTTTTCGATGAGGGCTGAATTGTTTTCATATACCTTTGAGTCCGAATCGATCCCGATCCCAAGTTGAATCAGCATGATATCACAAGCATCCAGACCTGCATCTGTTACCCATTTTGCCCACAGATCAGCCAAGGGATAATTGTGGAATTGTTCCGCATCAGACATGTTTTTTGTGTCATTCTTGATTTTTTTGAATGTATTGGCTAGCAATATTTTTTCTACAGAATCATTCCAGCTTTCTGCTTCGTATTCATAGGTCTGATGTTGGTCAAAAATCGTTTTAAGATGTACGAGATGTTCATTTACCCTTTCTCTTGTCTGACTCAAGGCACAATCATATTTCCCTCTTCTGTTCAGGTAGAGGCCTTCTGTAGGTGCGTCGGGACAAGGAAAAGGGCTTCTGTCCAAGGGGTCAAACAATCCATAGCCATTGTCGGGGCCATACTGTAGCACCTGATTGTCCTGAACCAGCAACTCATCCAACAAGATTTGTTCCTGTGAATTGATTCGAAGGCGTTCTGAAAACTCCCCCGCTTGCTGTTGAATCCATCCTGGATCTACCTCCTTCCCAATCTTGAGTTGGGTCAGCAAATCCAGGCCAGCCAGTCGCTGTTCCCTGCTTCCTGATGTCAACAATCGTTTCACACAATTCTGAATAGCCTCCCTCTCTTGTTTGAGAACCAATTCGAGAACCTTGCGCCGGGTGTCCGCTGATTTGCGCTTGAGCATGTCCAAAAAAATGTCCAGCTCGGCGACATCCAAAGGTGCCACAGACAAGGCCCGCATGGCGGCCTGCCGAATAGAGGTGCTTCGGTCTTTTAGGACTTTGAAAGCGAAATTTCTTTGAAACCTGCTGATTTTCTTTGGTTCTTTCTCCAGATCCTCCCTATATCCATAATGTGTAAAGCCCGTCAGAATTTTTTTGTTGATGCCTTCCCTGGACTGTAATGGCATCTGCTCCCAAAAAGTCAATAAATGATCAACAGCCGCTTCATTGTCAAAATCTACCAGATTGATCATACAGTTGAAGACATCTACTCGGCTGATCTGGATCGACAACCAGGAAAAACCTTTCCCTGTATAGGTCTTGCCTTCTTTAGGAATGTCCTTCAGTCTGCTAGCGAGTATCTGGTACATTTCTGCCTTTGATTCGTCCTTGAGGCGCTGAATACAGCGTTCATGGTGAAAGAGATGAAGGGCTTGACCGAATATCATCAGATGTGGATGCCGAATATAGGCCATCCCAAAGATCACACTCATATTGACCAGGGCAATATTGTCTGCCATGTACAAAGCCACCACCGTTTTGTCGAGTGTTTTTTGTTTCAGGACTTGCTCAAGGAGGGGACGACATTGCATGACATCATAGACACCTTGGGCCCACAATGCCATATAGATCTCGGCATTGTCTCGACTGTTCATGGCAGCGGGAATCATTTCTGGATGTTCCAGGTATTTCTGTGCCAATGTCAGAAATCGCCGAACGCTTGTCTCCCGTTCATTTTCCCAGCCCAATCCTGCCCACACATCTATTGCCCGGACGACGGAAGAAAATCGAGCGAGCTTGTGTTCGGTGATGACAGGAAGCAGGTGTTTTATCGCTCCAATCGAGCATTCATCCAGAGTTTCCAATATGCTTTGCCGCAAACCTTCCTGCCGTTGGGCGGAGAGCAACAGTTTCTCGATTGCTTCCCAGGCCTCTTGTGAGTCGCTGATCAGCATGCCCTTGATGATGGTGCGACTTATGCGTGCCGTCTCATGTCGCATATAGGCAATGTCCAGCAGCAAGCCTGTGAGGTTCTCCTCTCCCATATTGATCGCTGCAGCCAATAGATATGACAAGCCATGATCGTACAACTGATTGCTGTACAGGATATATTCCTCCATGGAGATCTCATAACTCATGTATCTAACAAGGTCAAGCAAGTATTCAAGTTGCCGAACAAAGTGCATATCTGTCAGATGTGGGGCTCGAAAGGATCTTCGGTAGGAATGTTTCTGATAAGGGAGGGTGGGAAAGAGCTTCCAGGCTTCTTGTATATAGGGCGTTTTTTCTTCTCCGAACATGAATAGCAACAAATCTTCGTGATCCTGGCAAAAAGTAACCGGGTCAGCCAGTTTGTTGATTTCTTTGAATCTTACGCTCTGCTGTGTTAGGGCGGGAATGAGGATTTCGCCTGCGGAAGTGGGCTTGCTTTTCTTTTTGGGATGGACATTCATCAGCCATAACCCAATCTCGATGCTGCTTTTCTTCAATCCAGCCCTATTCTTAAGCTGGTTCTGCTCGGAATGGAAGGCTTGTAAGATTTTTGTCTGAAGGCTAGTGGTTGGGTTGTCGATCTCTTTGGATGCTAAATAGTCATAGATATCCATGGTCGGAAGAATTAGGGAGTGGGAGAAAAAAGAAAGCAGGTATGGATCAGGAAACCTTTGGGCGACTACCAATAACTGCCAGCCAGGAAGGTCAATCTAAGGAAAGTAAAAAGAGAGTCCGGTGTCAGCTGAACGATCTCATCCAGCCGTTTTAGTTGTTGATCATCTAGAAATACGGCGATTATCCCATCTTCAAATGCCTGAAGAACGGCCTCTACAGCCTGATCTGAGTCCGCTTGGGGAGTATGTGAGAGAGCACCAAGGGCTACTTTTCCCTGTGTAGCCTGTTCCTGTATCTGGTCTGCTTTCAGGAAGCTCAGTAAATTTTTTTCCTCTCTCCCTTTGTTGAACTGTTGGACCTGTTGCTTCACGATGTGAGTAAGGATGCTGTGTAGAGAATAGGCTTGGTGATATTCTCCTGCGATCTCCAGATGTTGTTGGCGAATGAATGGGCGCTTTTTGCCGAGTTGTTTGACTGAAAAAGAAAGCTGCATATGAATAGTGTGTTGAAGTAGTCAGGCTTTCTTTGGTTACGAAAATAAAATGTTAAAGTTTATTTTATTGTATTTTTATTTATTTTTTTAATTTATAAGTTGAAAAAACAATATTAGTTCAAATATAATGCGAATCTTCCGATAGAATATTTGTAGAGATGATCGGCAGACCATCTCTCGCTTTGCCTATCGTAGATAGAAAGGCATCCGCTTCGA
>JBCCGK010000167.1:0-17374 GCA_039029315.1 Bacteroidota bacterium
GGTAAACTGGGGTGGATTTGTGAGTTGGGCTTAGAATTTTGGCGGTTTTTACGCAACTTTTTGCCGCCAAAAAGTTGCAAAGAAATCTAAAAACAAAGGAAAATAAAAAGTGTCAGTTGTGAATAAATTTTCAATGAGAATTAATCAACATCACCCAAAAACAGCGAAGTTCATTTATTCAAAAAGACGGTTTCCAGAGCATATGGGAGGATTTTTCTCCTATAAAAAATGGCCAAAGTCAAACTTAGTGATCCTCTCCCAAATAGATCCACATGGATTGGGTATCCTCCGCTTTTTTGAACCCGCATTTTTCGTAAAATGGGATGGCAGGAGCTTCTGACACAAGGATCTGTTGATGAAAGCCTTGAAACTCTGTTTGCAATTCTTCAATGATTTTGCGTCCGATGCCTTGACCCTGCCTATCAGGATGTACCAATAAGTGTGGATAATAGGCGACCAAATGTCCATCTGTGATGACATTGCCCAGCCCGACCAATCTGTCTCCCTCCCATGCCGTGACCACAGCATGAGAATTGGCCAAAGCTGCCATCAAGGCCTCTGGATGTTTGGCTGAGGACCATTGGTTGGCTTGATACAGGCTAAGAACCTGTGCTTGGTCCAGTTGTTTGTCTCTTCGTAGGATCATGCTCATTTGTCTAGTGGTTCAACTGTCATGCTAATCTTCGGACAGAATATTTGTAGAGATGATCGGCAGACCATCTCTCGCTTTGCCTATCTTAAATAGGAAGCCATCCGCTTTGATATCCCACCTAGCAATGGTCTGCCGATCATTGCTACGTGCCGATGACAGCCTTACATGTATTGCACTACCTTTTCTCGTATTCCTAAGTCGTAGGGCTTTTGTGCTCCGCCAACGCATTTTTGAGGAAGATAGCGAGCTATCTGAGGAAAAAATAAGGCAGGTGGAGTGCAAAAGGACAAGACTTGGATTGTCAAGAACTTATGGCTTAAACCACTAGTTTCATTCGCTCAAGGGCTAGATCAGCCAGTCTCGGCCATTGGTCTTGATGGCTCGCACCTACAACCAGCCAACCTTTGAGTGGGGGTTTGGTTTTGAATGGAGAAAGCGGTCCTATCTCTGTCAATCCCCATGAAGCCGGATCAAAATCTTCGCCCAACTTGAAGGTCATTTGTTCTTTGTGAAAAAATGCAAAGACTCGATTGTTATACTTCAAACCAGGAGAACTCATCATTTTTCCAAGAATGATATCTGCTTGCTGTGTGAGGTCAACAGTAATCTGATCAAAGATGGCTTGTGGCTCTGAGGTAGGCATATTGGACGTTTTTCAATGTGCTTGTTGGGGAATTCTCAGCTTGTGTGGACTGCTGTTGGGCACGCGTTCCAATTCTCTCCGGGCTTCCAGATCCAGCTTGACGGTGACCACATACCAGTTGACCTTCCCATCAAAGGTCTCTGTTAGCTGTTCTTCTGCCAGCTCGTTCAACGCTTGATAGCTGATCTCATTGTGCTGGGCTACCGTCTCCAGGATAAATGTTCGAATGGTCTCATACCTGCGACGCAGAATGTTGACGCCTGTTTTTCCTGCGGGATGGAGAGTAAGAATTTTGTCTTCAGTGTGCTTCATAAGAACAAATTTGCTAAAAAATATAGTTTATTCCAATTTTTGCTCTTATTTTTGGGAGACTCTGCCCATCTGTTCTTTGTTTATCAAGGTGTGCGATCAGCACCAAGCATCTGTCTTTGTTCATGTCTGTTTCTTCTGTTCAGCGATCCGTGCTGCATTTGGATTTGGATACTTTTTTTGTCTCTGTTGAGCGCCGAAAGGATGCACGTCTTCAGGGATTGCCTCTGATCATCGGTGGCACGGGAGATCGAGCCGTCGTGTCGGCATGTAGTTATGAGGCGCGAGTCTTCGGGATACGGTCAGCTATGCCGATGCGGATTGCCAAACGTCTCTGCCCACATGGATTTTATTTGTCAGGAGATGTTGATGCCTATCTGGAGCAATCCCGCATCATCACAGAGATTGTTCGTGAAAAAGCGCCGCTATACGAAAAAGCGTCCATCGATGAGTTTTATGTAGAAATGACAGGAATGGAGCGATTTTATGGTTGCTACCAATGGGGGCAGGAATTGCGACAGTACATCATGAAGGAAACGGGCCTTCCACTCTCGCTGGGCTTGTCCGTCAACAAGCTGGTCTCCAAAATCGCGACCAACGAAGCCAAGCCCAATGGCGCGCTACACATTATTGCGCCAGAGATTGAGCCATTTCTTGCGCCAATGCCTGTGTACAAGATCCCACAAATTGGCCCCAAAACGTCCCGGACGCTGGCATATCTTGGGGTTCGATCAGTCGCTACACTTCGCCAGATTCCGGCCGATGTGCTCGAACGAGCCTTTGGCAGGCAGGGACAGATGTTGTACCGGCGCTCCCGCGGGCAGGACGATTCTCCTGTTCGATCAGACACGGAACAGCAATCCATGTCGAGTGAACAGACCTTTGCACAAGATACCATAGATCTCCATCTGCTACAGAGTACGATTGTGCGCATGACGGAGGCATTGGCATTTCGGCTTCGGCAACAAGACAAACTGACAGCTTGTATCAGTGTCAAACTCCGCTACGCCAATTTTGAAACGGTATCCAGACAGGCCAGGATCTCCTACACTGCTCGGGATGAACTGCTCATCGACAAAGCTCTGCATATATTCGAACGACTCTATCAAAAACGTGTGCGCGTTCGGCTTATAGGAGTGCGCCTGAGCCATTTGGTGTATGGGGGGGCGCAGCTGGCTTTGTTTCAGGATTTGCCCCGGCAGTCAGATCTGTACATGGCCATCGATGCAATCAAAAGCAGGTATGGGGGAGGTGCGGTGCGCAGAGCGAGTGGAATCCGACACTTATCAAACCGATCCTGACACTTATCAATCTGGCACATACCGCTTGGGTCTGTCCCCTAATTTGGAGGCAGATATTCGAAGCGTGATGCACTTAAACAGACTGATTGTAAAAACCTTGTTCTTGTATTTTTTGCTTTTTCCTGCAGTTAACTTTTCTCAAATTATTGGTACACATCTGGCTCTTGGTGGGACGGGAACGGATCAGGGATTGTCCATTGCCGTGGATGGCTCTGGCAATATGTATATTGGTGGATTTTTCAGTGGTACCATGGATGCCGATCCATCCGGCACAACCGTGAATCTGGTAGGATCTGGAGG
Organism: Bacteroidota bacterium; assembly: GCA_039029315.1. Taxonomy (GTDB): domain Bacteria; phylum Bacteroidota; class Bacteroidia; order J057; family J057; genus JBCCCJ01. The sequence goes on from JBCCGK010000167.1 coordinate 3,206, forward strand.
AGGAGATGCCTATCTGGCCAAATATTCCTCCGGCGGAACCCTCTTGTGGGCACGCTCGTTCGGCGGAACGGGTTTTGATGAGATTCGAGCATTGGACTTGGATGCCTCCGGCAACGTATATGTGGCTGGTCGATTCAACAGTACCGTAGACTTTGACCCTTCTGGGGGAACTTTTTCTCTCACCAGTGCAGGCGGCTCAGATGGATTCGTCTCGCAATTCAAAAGTGACGGGAGCTTTGTCAATGCCATACAAATAGGGGGAACAGGGCAAGAAATCATTTACGATATCGCCGTATTCGCTTCAGATCACTTTTACATCACAGGGAGCTTTCAGGGAACCGCCGATTTTGATCCTTTAGGCACTACCCTCAATCTCACCAGCAGTGGATCAGATGATCTCTTTCTGGCCCAGTATAGCATGGCTGGGAGTGTGCAGTTTGCCAATGCCATCGGCGGGAGCAGTTTTGATACTGGATTTGGCTTGGCATTGGATGTCGCCAGTAACATCTTTCTGACAGGAAGTTTTGCTGGAACAGTAGATATAGATCCAGGTGCATCAACCACCAATCTGACATCGACGGGCTTTACGGACATATTTCTGGCTCGATACAATAAGGTGGGAGAATTTCAGTGGGGCTTCAATCTGGGGGGAACAGGCTTCTTTGGAAATTCAGCCAGAAAAGTGGCTGTTGATGCAACATCTATCTATCTGGTGGGCCAATTCACCGGAACCGCAGATTTTGATCCATCAGGAGGAACTGCCAACCTGAATGGAGGGACGGTAAGCGGATTTTTGGCAAGTTATGATATGTCTGGTGCCTACCAATGGGCACTCGCCCTCAATGGAGGATTTGGGGCCATCTCCAGCACAGATGCCGTTACGGTGGACAATGCTGGCTATGTCTATATTGCAGGCAGCATGAGCAATACGGTAGACTTTGATCCTTCTGCCGGAACGACGAATATTACTTCTGCTGGTGGGTCCGATGCATTCATGGCGCGTTATGATGTGAATGGCAATCTGAGCTGGGCCTTCGGCGCCGGAGGCACTTCCACAGATGGAGGCAATGCCCTGGCGGCGACGAGCACCCGTGTGATGGGGATTGGTTCCTATCAGGGGACCGCAGATTTTGATCCTTCCACTGGCAATACTGCCAATACCAGCAATGGACAAACAGACATCTGGACAACGATGTACAGCACAACTGTCTTCCCGGTAGAGTGGGCCTATGTCGAGGCCGAAGCAGCTGATGAGGGCGTATGGATCAACTGGGGAACTGCCAGCGAACAGAATACAGAGCGCTTTGTCATTGAGAGGAGTGTAGACAAACACCTCTTCGAGGCCATTGGAGAGACCCCCGCCAAAGGCAACAGCCAAACCCTCGAAACCTATGCCCATCTCGATCAGACTCCCCTGACTGGAACAAGTTATTATCGTCTTCGCCAAATTGACTTAAATGGGCACTTTGCCTACTCTCACATATTGACTGTGGAGATTGGACAGGCAGATCTATCCTTAGAGCTGTATCCCAATCCCGCACAGGACAAGATATCCTATCAGCTACATGGCGACCTCTCTATCACTGATGCCAGAGAGCTTCGTCTGCTGACTGCCCAGGGAATTTGTGTGCATCATGTTATCAAGGGTTCTGCTTCGAATGGAGAACTCGACATCCGATTTCTGCCTCCGGGCCTGTACTTTCTACAGGTCCGGGCAGGGCAGGAAGTTCGGTTCCACTCCTTTGTCAAGAACCGAGACTAGTCCTGAATCAAGACCCAACTTTCTAGTGCTAATACTGGAACCGGAACCTGCGCTACTGGCGCAGGTTGTTTTGCTTGGGGGAGGGAGGAGACAATGAAAAAGGAAGTTTCTCTCGTCTGATGCTGGTCCTGAGACGTTCCATCTGAGGACAAGGAGGGAGAAAGATGAGCCACTATTGATCGATCCCTATACATTTGGATAGGTGCATAGACGATCTCCAGAATGCGCACAGCTCTGTAGCTTCGACGGGTGTACGACAATTGTCACAAGCCAAAGATTTTTCTTGCTCCTTGAGCCTCTTCTTCCGATGAACCGGAACCCCCTTTCTCTTCCGCCATGCGGAATCTTCGACTTCAATGAGAAACAAGCCCACTTGCCTATAGAAGATGGGACATTTGTCCTACACCCGCTTCGACCGTCCTCCACCCCTCAACAAAAAAATGTTATATATTTGTGCGATGCAGACCATCCACATTGAACAGCTTGGGAATGATCTTTCCTTCACCATGATCTATGTGAAAGGAGGAAGATTCATGATGGGAGATGATCAAGGAGTAGATGAGGACGAAAAACCTGCACATCCTGTATCCTTGCATGATTTTTACATCGCAGAATTTCCAGTAACTCAAGAGGTCTGGAAGGCCGTGATGGGGCAGGAGAACAATCCTTCCTTTTTTGAGGGAGATGCCCGACCCGTGGAGACTGTCTCCTGGGATGCCTGTCAGCGCTTTCTCCAACAACTGAGCAAGATGACAGGCAAGGTCTATCGCCTCCCCACGGAAGCGGAGTGGGAATATGCAGCGAGGGGAGGACAAGAAAGTCAGGGCTATCGATATGCAGGAAGCAATCAACTGGATGAAGTGGGCTGGTTCAGGGACAATGCTGATCAGGAAAGCAAGGATGTCGGCCAGAAGCAGCCCAATGAGTTGGGACTATACGACATGAGCGGGAATGTATGGGAGTTTTGTCAGGATTGGTATTTAGAAGAATACTATAAAGAATGTGCAAGAGCAGGGGGTGTTCAGAATCCCAAAGGCCCGGATCAGGGTGATTATCGGGTGCATCGCGGCGGTAGTTGGAACGACTATTCGCAGTATTGTCGCTCAACCTTTCGCAACAGCTACTGGCTGGAGTATGAGGTCAACAATCTCGGCTTGCGCCTTGTTATCTCCCCCAGTCAGTTGGTAGCCCCTTCCGGCCTTCCTGTGAGCGAGCGAAGCTGATCAGGCGGGATCGACCAGCAAGCGGAGCGCAGCCGGGGAGATCCGACAGATCAGCGGAGCTTTGTGCGTTGGGACAAATGCCATATATTTGTTAGCATGCAGACTGTCCATACAGAAATGCTCAAAAATGGGATTTCCTTCAGCATGATCTATGTGAAGGGAGGGAGATTCATGATGGGAGATGATCAAGGAGTAAGGAAGGCCGAAAAACCAGCACATCCTGTAGCTTTGCATGATTTTTACATCGCAGAATTTCCAGTAACTCAAGAGGTCTGGAAGGCAGTGTTGGGAGCGGAGAACAATCCTTCCTTTTTTGAGGGAGATGCCCGACCCGTGGAGACTGTCTCCTGGGATGCCTGCCAGCGCTTTCTCCAACAACTGAGCAAGATGACAGGCCATGCCTATCGCCTCCCCACGGAAGCGGAGTGGGAATATGCAGGCAGGGGAGGACAAGAAAGTCAGGGCTATCGATATGCAGGAAGCAATCAATTGGATGAAGTAGGCTGGTATGCTGACAATGCTGATCAGGAAAGCAAGGATATCGGACAGAAGCAGCCCAATGAGTTGGGGCTATACGACATGAGTGGGAATGTATGGGAGTTTTGTCAGGATTGGTATTCAGAAGAATACTATAAAGAATGTGCAAGGGCAGGGGGGATTCAGAATCCCAAAGGCCCGGATCAGGGTGATGCTCGGGTGATTCGCGGCGGTAGTTGGGGCTTCAATTCGCAGGATTGTCGCTCGACCGACCGCCTCAGCTACTGGCTGGGGGATGGGGACTACTATCTCGGCTTGCGCCTTGTTATCTCCCCCCGTCAGTTGGTAGCCCCTTCTGGCCTTCCTGTGAGCGAGCGAAGCTGATCAGGCGGGATCGACCAGCAAGCGGAGCGCAGCCGGGGAGATCCGACAGATCAGTGGAGCTTTGTGCGTTGGGACACGGTCATTTTTTGTAGATTATAAGCAAGTGTTAGATGAAGCTAGTTTTCATGAACAGATGAGGGTCCTGTCTGAGCAGCAGGCGAATATGGCGATTTCTTCGCATATAAGCAGCAGTATGAGTAGCACATTAGCGAAAGTCCTGCTGCTTCCTTAGATTTGTCTCACATCGACCAACAAAGCTCCCATGAAGATAGTCAACGAAGCAGATCCTGCTGAACTCATCTGGTATCGGTTTCAGAATACACATAGCCGAAATGAACAAGGACTCCTTACCGGCCTCAATCTGTGTGGACAAGATCTGACAGATGATCAGCTTCGATCCTGGCTGGAAGAGGATCTCTCCGCCCTGGAAGCCCTCAATCTGAGTCAAAATAAGCTCAGGAGTCTGAGGATTCCAGCTTCTGCTATGTCTCTTCGTCATCTCAATGTCAGTAAGAATCCCTCCCTAAAACAGCTGGAACTGGCTGGAGAATATCCCTTATTGGAAACCCTCAATGCGAGTCAGTGTGCCTTGACAGAATGTGACTTGCCAGGAGGCTGTCAGAAGTTGCGTATCCTGGATCTTCGCAACAATGCGCTTCAACGGATGCATTTTGAGGAAGGCTGTCCATCCTTGATCGAGATCAACCTCGGCAACAATCAGCTCAGACACCTCCATTTGCCCTCCGGATTCGGGAAGCTAAAGTATCTCTATCTGCCAGACAATCAATTGGAGCAATTGAAATTAGATCCCCGCTTACCAACCTTGCAAACCCTTCACCTGCGCAACAATCAGCTCAAGCGTCTACCAGCCAATTTTTTGAGTCTGGAACAGCTCCAAACCCTCTATCTGCACGCCAATCCTTCTCTGGACATCCCGCCTGAAGTCATTGCCAGTGGAGAACGAGAGAACTCCAGAGATCTGGTCTGGAACTACCTTAAATCCAAGCGCGATGATGGGACACGTGCCCTGCATCAGGCCAAAATGATCCTGGTAGGCAATGGAGAGGTGGGCAAAACTTCTATCTGTCTCAGATTGACGGACAAGGAAGCCGTATTGCCCACCAAAGAGGAGCGTACACAAGGGCTGGAGGTCAACACCTATGAGATACACAAGTTGCCGGGTTCCCTCACTCAACTGAAGGATGAAATCGACTTCCGCATGAGTATGTGGGATTTCGGGGGGCAAGGGAAGTATCGCGAAGTACAGCAACTCTTTTGTGGGCGTAAATCCCTGTATATCTTCGTTACTTCCTATGATGATACTCCTCAAAAAGAGGAGGAATATGTTGGCTTCGAATATTGGTTGTCTATGGTCACTGCCTATGGATATGATCCTATCGACCAGGGCTTTAGTCCAGTCATCCACGTGATCAACAAAATTGATGAGCAACCGATGCCGATCAACCAGAAAGACCGACAAAGAATTTTCCCCAATATCCATTCTACCTTCATTGAAATCAGTTGCAAAACCAAAGAAAATCTCGACAAACTGGAACAGACGATCCGTCAGGTTCTCCCGAAGGTCAGTGCAGATATATTCACCAACGAATACTCAATTCTCTGGATGGATGTCAAGGATGAACTGGAAACCCGAACAGAACCATATATTTCCTATCAGGAATATGAATCTATTTGTTTGAGACATCAAATGAGCAAGGAGGAAGCAAAAAGCTGGATTCACATTCTCGACAGAATCGGGATGCTGATCTATTTTGGTGATCATCCGCAGCTGAAGTCCTGGGTCATCTTGAATCCCGTCTGGGTCAAAGATGCGATGTATCGGGTTCTGGATTCCAAATGGGTGCAAGAGGAAGGACTCCTCAAACCCCTTCACTTGACAGAGGTTTGGCCAGATCATACGAAAAAGGAACATCAGGCCTTCCTGGCCATGATGCTCGCCTATAAGCTGGGCTATGAACAAAAAGACCCTTTTGACCGACTCTCCTATGTTGTGCCCGCACTGCTGCCTGCTTACCAACCCAATTTGGATCATCTGTTTCGGGAACCGACCTATCAAATCAAATTCATTTTCTACCCCTTTATTCCAGCGGGAACTGTCAACAAGCTCATTGTCTCTTTGCAACAAAAGGAAGGCTTGCCCAAGGAAGTGTCCTCAGCAGACAGAGAGCTGTATATGGACACATACAGAAGCAAAGGGCGAGAATCCCCACTCAAACAACATATATGCGTTTACAACAATCTGATGTGGAAAAACAATGTTGTCCTACACAATCCGGCACAACAGGCCTTTGCGCATGTAGAAGAATCCTGGGAGGAAAAGGCCATTTATGTCAATCTATATGGCGCATCCGTCAAAGACTTGTATGAACACATAGGAGAGATGCTGGAGGGATTGAATCAGGATCTCAAGAATACCAAGCTGATCCATGAATTGGGCATGAAGCCGATGGCCTGGTATGAAGGGAAGAAGCGCAAAAAATGGTGGGCACTGGAAGATCTTGAGGACCTGGACATTGATTTCTTTGGGGAAGCCTCGGCATCCTCTTCCATTGATCCATATGCACGGGTGCGACGGCTAGTCGAACAAAACCGTCTGCGAGCTGCCCTGAAAGAGCTTCAAGGCATTGTTCCCGAGGCGTATGAGAAGGAAGTATTGCTGAAAATCCAACAATTGGAAGAAGTAGCCACGATTCAGATAAGAGATACGGAAGATCCCGAGAATCTGCGAAGAGAAAAAAGACGAATCGCATTCGCGATTTTGGACATCTGTGATAAGGCCCAGGCTCATGAGTAGAATATCTACAAAACAGGGATTCAGGGAGATTATCCGGGATGGGATAGGCTTCGAGATGATCTATGTAACGGGCGGAGCATTCATGATGGGAAGTGAATCGAGGGAAGCTCCGGCAAGAGAAAGGCCCGTTCATCCTGTCCACTTAGATGATTTTTACATCGGGCAGTTTCCTGTAACGCAGGAGATCTGGAAGGCAGTGATGGGGCAGGAAAACAATCCTTCTTTTTTTGAGGGAGATGCTCGACCCGTGGAGACTGTCTCATGGGATAGGTGTCAACGCTTTCTCCAACAATTGAATGAGAGAACAGGCAATGCCTATCGCCTCCCTACAGAAGCGGAGTGGGAATATGCAGGCAGGGGGGGACAACATAGCCAGGGCTATCGATATGCAGGAAGTGATCTGCTGGATGAAGTGGGCTGGTTCTGGGACAATGCTGATCAGGAAAGCAAGGATGTCGGGCAGAAGCAGCCCAATGAGCTGGGGCTATACGATATGAGCGGGAATGTATGGGAATGGTGTGAGGATTGGTATTCAGAAAAGTACTATAAAGAATGTGCAGCAGAAGGGATAGTTCGGAATCCGAAAGGCCCGAATCAGGGTGCTCCTCGGGTGATTCGCGGCGGTAGTTGGTACGACTATTCGCAGGATTGTCGCTCTACCAATCGCCGCAACTACTGGCTGGAGTATGAGGGCTCCTATCTCGGCTTGCGCCTTGTTATCTCCCCCAGTCAGTTGGCAGTCGATCCGACCTTCCTGTGAGCAAGCGAAGCTGATCAGGCGGGATCGACCAGCAAGCGGAGCGCAGCCGGGGAGATCCGACAGATCAGTGGAGCGTAGGCCTGTAGGGTGGGTTGATTTTTTTTAGACATCATCCGTTTTGCCTGCCCCGCTATCTGGCGCACAAAGGGATCATGAGTCCATCTGGAGATGGGGGGGAGGGGGCGAATTGTGAGGGATGTTGGAGTCACAAGAAGAGATGTTACGCGCCGCCTGCACCATCATCCAATTCCTCCAGACTGATGTATCCGTTTTTAAGCGCGTATTTGAGGTAATTTGCTGCGCCTTTGAGTTTGAGTTTTTCTTTGATTCTTCTTTTGTAGGTGTTGACGGTGATCTCAGTGATCTTGAGTTTAGTTGCTATTTGGGCAGCCGAAAGACTTTTCGCAGTAAGAATAAGCACTTCTTTTTCACGAGGGGTTAGGGCATCTTTTGTTTTTGTTGGCTTCATTAACCATTTGATAACAGCACTATCCATATATTTTTCTCCTGCCATGATGTTGTTGATGGCAGTAACCAATTCTCTTTGTCCTTTTTCTTTCAGGAGGTAGCCATCGATTTCCAGCTCAATCAATTTTTCAATCAAATTATTTTGACCATAAAGGCTGAGTATCAGGATTTTGATCATTGGAAACTTTTCCCTTAGAATCTTTGTCAACTCAATGCCATCCATGACGGGCATTCTGATATCCACAATCACAAGATCTGGCTGCTTGTCCTCTATCATATCGAGCGCTTGTTTCCCATTTTGGGCCAAACCGACCACCTCTATATTGGATTCTCCACGAACGATACCAGCCAATCCATCGAGAAGCATCTTATGATCCTCTGCGATGACAATTTTTATCTGTTGTTTTGGGGTCATTTGACAAGCATTTAATAAGAAAATTGGGACGAAATTTAGATCATGTTATCCCCATAAGGGCTTTGCAGCTTGATCCTAATCCTTTGTGTTTTGTCAGTAAATTGGCTTCTAAAAGAGGAACCGTATCTTTGTCTCTCGCAATGTATGAATAATCGGAATATTATGTTCAGGGATATGAACAATCGTCTTAGAGACTGTTTTGGAATCTGTGCTGAGAGGTTTTATGGTGTATTTTTTTCTCAGACAAGGCTCTTTTTTGTTCTCATAGTGGTGCTATGGAAACAAAAAAAGCCGCCGAATGAGGAAAAAAGACGCATACAAAAAATAAGTGACGGATTTTCAAACAGTCTCTTAAAGGGTGCACGACAAATTGCAGATTTAACCCTGGATGGTGGGGTTGTTTCTCTTTGAAGTCGAAGATTCCGCATGGCGGAAGAGAAATGGGGGCTGAGTGGAAGAGGTTAAAGAGGAACAAAATAAATTACCTTCTGCATTTTGTCGTACACCCCTCTTAAAGAAATAGACAAAGGCAAACATCAAATTGCATGTTTCATACTGTAGAGTAAAAGCAAGACACTTCTCACACATTTCATTTGTCCAAAGCACTCAGACATTCATCCCCATAAAACCATTCATCCCAAGCCCCTCACTATGACCAAAGAAGAAATGCGCCAAAAAATCGACGATGAAATCATCGTCGACTGCTACGACGACTATGAAGTCAACATGGGTTGGTATTATTTTTTTGAACGGGAACTAGACTTTCCATTCGAAGCAGAAGTCACACTCAAAAACAGAAAAGGAGAGAAGCAAGCCACAGCAGTCGATGTGTTGGACATGGCAACGACAGATGAGGATTTCAATGGAACATCTGATTTTTTTGTGGAGGTGAGTCCCAAGGAAAGCGATCTCGTTTTCGAGACCAGCCTGTCAAAATTGAAGCGCATTAAAGGAAGCCGGGAAGTAAAGGAAGCGTTTAAATTGTGGAACTTTTGGAAAAAGGACTGATGTTGACAGCATAAAAAGGATTAAAGAAGGTTATGAAATCATTTGAACAATATCTAAACAAACTGACTCTGGACGATTTAAGAACGGAGTTGCAACAATTGTTCAGGGATATCCCAGCAGTTGAAGAGTACTATGAACTCAAATTATCGGGGAACCAGGTAAATAAAACGATCAAAAAGAAATATGAAACGCAAATAAATGATGCGCTATATCCTGATAGTCAATTTCATGGAGGATTTGATCTTGATAAAGTGGAGGAGATTCTGAATCGCATGAAGCAAAGCCATAAAATCAGATATTACATTGAAATAGGAAAGTATGCAGTGAAACAAGCCACAGAATTGGCCAATGCTTATGGTGGAGATTATGGGGAAGATTTTTACATCTATTTTGAGGAGTTATTTGAAGAAATCATCGAAAAGGCAATAGAAATGAATTGGGGAGAAGAATATCGGTTGGAATTTAAAAAGCTTGCAGATGGAGCCTTTGAGGGATATGGACATTATGATCAGTTACAGGATGTATTTGATAAGATGTTTAATACAGGAAATCATTAGATTGTTTCTACCCAATTTTTCCCCAATGAAACACCTCTTCCCATTCCTCCTCAGCCTAAGCCTCGTCCTCGCCTGCCAACAAGCCCCTCCAACAGAATACATCCTTCAGGAAATCGACCTCCTCCCAGAAGGCATCGCCTATTCCAGCACCCAAGATGCCTTCTATCTAAGCAGCATTTACAAGTCCAAAATCATCAAAGTCGACAGGCAGACAGGTGATCAGGAAGACTTTATCAGCGAACAAGCATTTGGCTATCTGCCGGGGGTGGGCATCATGGTCGATGATGAGAAAGGCCAGATACATGCCTTGGGCGGATATTTCATGGGAGAAGGGGCCAATTCCGCCATGTTTAGCTTCGATTTGGGGACGCAGGAGTTGATCCGAAGAATAGACATGCCTGAAGGAGGGGGGCATTTCCTGAATGATATGGCAATGGATCGGGCAGGGAATCTTTATCTGACAAATACCAAAGATTCTTCCATATATTATTGGGAAGCTGGAAGTGATAGCCTTCATCTGTTTTTTCAATCGACAGAGATTCAGTATCCCAATGGGATCGCCATTTCTGATGATGAAAGCAAATTATACATCGCTTCTTTTAGCAAAGGGATTCGGATTTTGGATATGGAAAAGAAGATCCTGCTGAATGAAGTAGACAGCTCGGGTATGTCCCGGGGGATCGATGGTCTGGAGTTTTATCAGGGACACTTGTATGCTGTCCAAAACGGAGGAAAAATCTCTACACATAATTTTAGGAAATTGCTGCTGAATGCAGGTCAGGACAGGATAGTCGGTGCAGAGGTCATCGCTCAAGATGTACCTTATCTGAATGTGCCGCTGACATTTTGCATCGCAAAAGAAAAAGCCATCGTCATTGGCAATTCCAATCTGCAATATTTGGAACAGGAAAACTTTCTTTTTACCCCCTCAGGCAGCACAGAACAGACAAGGCTACTGACTTACGATCTCCCGTAGCGGCGATTGGCAAACCGCCGCTAGAAACACATCGCAGATACATAGCTAAGCCAGTCCTCAAGACAGGCTCGCCCCAAAATCCCAGACATGAGATTCAAAGACTTCCTTCAATCAATACGAGAAAGCCCAAATGTCGCCAAAGGCATCCTGGCCCAACATCCAGAATTTGCGACCATGCAATGGGAGCAATCTGGAACATGGATCGAGGGAAGCACCGCTTTACATTGGGCTGCCCATGATGGCCATCTGGATTTGGTCAAGCAATTGGTGGAACTGGGAGCAGATGTTCAGGCAGATCAGGCAGACTGGTGGTGTCGGCCAATAGATTGGGCCTCGGATGGTGGGAGATATGAAATCGTTGCATATTTGCTGGAAAAAGGAGCAAGTCTGGTGGGAGACAAATGGAGCAACTGCACACCTCTACATGTAGTGGCACAGGGAGGCTCGACGAATGGCAAAAGAAATCCCAAAGCCTACCAAAAAACAGCTGAAATCCTGATCCGAGCAGGTGCAGACATCAATGCAGTGGTGCAATATGGCGGCCAAGGACCCCAAATGACCGCCCTGGATGAGGCCCGAAAGCTAGGAAATAAAGCCGTGGAAGCGGTTTTGTTGGAACATGGAGCAAAAGCGTTTCATGAGCTGTGAATGAATACCCTGTATAAAAAGGATCTTGACCTCACCTTTCGCCTTGGTGCCCCTTCTGAGAGGAGTGGCTGGCGAGCAATCATCTGCTTTTCAGCAGAAAAGGCCTTGCGGGAAATTCCCGTGTCGAAGATTCCGACTTGTCGGAAAGAGGATGGGCCTGTGGGAAGGGGGTCTCGAAGGAATCACAAAATTTTTGTTACCTGTGAATGAATGTGTAGAAGGATAATGTGAATGCGTATCCAACCTTTGGATACTTGTGTCTGTCCTATACATGTCGAATGTCTTCCCTTCCCTTACAAGACCATTCATTCACTTAACATGAAACATCTACCACAGCTCTATTTTCTTCCCATCCTTCTATGTTCCATCTTCCTCCTGGCCTGTTCCGGGAAAGAGAAGGTGATAGACAGCTATATCGGATTTGATATCCCGCTTCAGGAGCTAGACACCTATCTGGATGAGAAGATGGAAGAATTAGACATTCCCGGAATGTCGATTGCCTTCATCAATGATGGACAGGTGGTCCATCACAGAACGATGGGCTATGCCTTTTTGGAAAATCAAACCCCTGTTACAGACAAAACCATCTTCGAAGCGGCTTCTCTATCCAAATCCGTCTTTGCGCACTTTGCCATGACCTATGTGGATGAAGGCAGGCTGGATTTGGACAAACCGCTCTATGAATATTTGCCCTACCCAGACATTGCCCATGACGAACGATACAAGAAAATCACCGCCCGTATGGTGTTGAGTCATCGTTCTGGATTTCCCAATTGGCGGACAGATTTCGAGGATGAAGAATTGTTCATCGAATTTGAGCCAGGGACAGACTTTTTATATTCCGGTGAAGGCTATATGTATCTCTCGATGGTGCTGAAGGAAATTGAGCAAACAGATTGGGAGGGCCTGGAAGCCATCTTTCAGAAGAAAGTCGCTCATCCGATGGGCCTGGAACATACCGTTTTCATTCAGGATGCATATTCCAAAGCCAACAAAGCTGAACCCTATGATGAGAATGGAGACTGGATCAGCTGGGAGAATAACCCGGACAGCATATTTCAGTATGAATTTCGTGCGCCTGCCTCGGTTCACTCAGAAGCACTCGATTTTTCCAAATGGATGTTGGCCATCATGAGGAGAGAAGGACTATCCGAAGAAGCCTATCGGGAGATGTTCAAGATCCATTCTCCCATAAAAATGCCTGATGCTCCACCTCTTGCCTATACATTGGGCTTTTATACCCTGGATGTTCCTCTGATGAATTTGTATGCACATGGCGGGAATAATTATGGTTTTACTGCCTTTTTTGCCCTGGACCCGGACAAGGATTGGGGCTATGTGCTTTTCACCAATTCGGAATATGGGGAAGATTTGGGAGGAGAATTGCTGTTTTATCTCCTTACTGGGCCGGACATGTCCAAAGTGTATGTGAGTCTTGGTGCAATCCTTCTTATTTTATTAGGGGGAATACTTGTGCTGTTGCGATTTGTCTGGCGTAGATGGAAGCAGGGGAGGGGGAAAAAATAGCATTCTGCCCTACACAGAACCATATATGATGTCTGGACGGGAGATCTGAAGAGGATATTTCTCTTTGTCTCCTGAAAAATGCACTTTTGTTGGCAAACACCCCCTTTCGGATATCCTAACTGTTGTTTCCCAATTGATCACCACGCGATTCTGTTCATGTTCATACGCATTCTCCTGATCTTCCTTGCCAGTATTTTTTCTTTCTCCTGCACCCATCAGCCCTCAGAATCCTCCGCCAGCGTAACTGACCCTAGGACAGAAGAAGCAGCTTTGCTCCCTGCCGATCTGAAAGGCTCGCTTGTGGAAAAGCTGTATGACAGAAAGCTGCTACTGCTGGAAGGGAATCAGTTGGAAATCCAGATTCCCTTCGATCTGCATGATCCGGGAGGATTGGCAGCTGACTGCTACATCACAGAGCTCCGTCTCGCATGGGAGCTGAAAGGCGAGTTGAGCTTCCCTCGAATTCTGCCCTTTGAGGAACGCGAATACGGGGATTGTGTCGATCAGGAGTTTCGCGAGCAGGGAGAGTTCCAACTGGCAGGGCAGTCAACTACCTCTCTCACCTATCGCTCCGAGAATCCTCAGAGGTGCTTGATGATCTTTCGGGATCATGTGTACTACTTTGTCGATGTAGCTCTGGATGGGGTAGGGGGAGAAAATATAGAGGAAATCCTGTCAACCTTCAATGAGGAAGCAGCCAATGACAATATGCATGTTCCTTACCGAAGTTCTGCCATCGAAAAACCAGAAGAGTCTTGAAAAGAGATCTCCTATGATGGGGAAGTAGCCTCAACAGATTCCTCAACAAATTGTTTTCTTCTTAGTTTGACTTTGGCCATTTTTTATAGGAGAAAAATCCTCCCATATGCTCTGGAAATCATCTTTTTGAATGAATGAACTTCGCTGTTTTTGGGTGATGTTGATTAATTCTCATTGAAAATTTATTCACAACTGACACTTTTTATTTTCCTTTGTTTTTAGATTTCTTTGCAACTTTTTGCCGCCAAAAAGTTGCGCAAAAACCGCCAAAATTCTAAGCCCAACTCACAAATCCGCCCCAGTTCACCGAATTTTGGGGGCCAGCTCGCCTAAACTGATAAAAGTGTATGAAAGAAATTTGAATTCCCATTTTGGCCAAAGTCAAACTTA
>JBCCGK010000168.1:0-17049 GCA_039029315.1 Bacteroidota bacterium
CTCCTTCTTTCTGGGAATCCCGACTACATGTTCTTCTCTTGACATCACCTAATTTATGAGTGAGAATGACCCTCTTTATTCTTTCACCAGGCGTTTTGTTTTCCAACTGTCTGCGGTACGAATCCGAAGCAGGTAGAGGCCAGCTTGCAAGGACTGAATCTCCAGACGATCCTGTTCGAACGATAAGCCGGTGAGCAGTTTTCCCTCCATGGTGTATACCTGGACAGCTTGAATCGGCTCCTGCGCAAGAATCAAAACAGCATCGGAAGATGGATTGGGATACAGACTGATGCGTTGATTGGCGATGATTTCATCAATTCCCATGGCAGTCTGATTGCTGATGCTGATTTCCGTGGAGCCGGATATTCCTGAGCTGTCATTGGCTGTAGCCGTTACGGTGACAGATCCATCAGCTATGGCAGTGAGCAAACCCGTAGAGTCAATGCTGGCATCTCCGGACCCTGGTGTAACCGACCAGGAGACTGTGCTATCAGAAGCATTGGTAGGCATGACAGTGGCGATCATTTGAAGGGTGCCGCCCATGGTATCGATGGATGTTGCGCCGCTGCTTCCTGCAACTGTGATGGATGCTACAGCTACTGTAGTCGCAAATGGATTTCCGTCCACCATGGTTCCAGGAGAAAAAAGCACAGCAAAATTGTCCCCGTGTTGCTCAAAATCTCCTGTGATATCCGGATTTCTGGTATAAGATTCATTGGGATTGTTGGACAGCGGCTCAATATCAAAGGTATCTACCCCCATCATATTGGCATCGAAGATATAGACGGTATCACCGGCATTGTTCATATTCAGATCTCCAAAGGTAGAGGTCTGAACAACGGCCCCTCCAAATGATCCAGTAGGCGTCCCTCCTCCAAACACGACCAGGACACCACCTGCTGGAATCATCGTATTTACAGGTACGGTATGGTTCGGAGTTCCAATCGCAAGATTTTCTGCATCGAAAATGGTATAACCACTCACATCAAGCGGCGATCCGGTATTGTTATACAATTCCAAAAATTCATCTTCGGCCTGCGCATATGCCCCATCTCCATTGGTATCTCCATCCAATCCAGAATTGGATGGATCATAACAAATTTCATTGATGATTAATTGGCCAAACATCAGATGAGATGAGGCAAAAAGTAGACAAGCAAATACGTAAAGATTTTTCATCAGATATAAATTTTTGAGGTTTGGGATCAGGAGAAAGATTTTTTCCCCCGAGTTCTATCAAATAATGGTTTTTTGAATTATCTTGAACAGACCAATTCTCTTTTTTATCAAAGACCAATTTGTTAACCATCCTCCAAAGAATCGCTGAAATATTTGTTGCAAACTCCCGTCAAAAAGGGATTAAACTCTATATGAACCTCTATGGAAGCATCAAAGCTGCCATCACACAGCAAGATATTCCAGCGGGATCTACCCTGCCGCCCACCAGGATACTGGCTGATTATCTGGGTATTTCAAGAAGCACAGTGATTAAGGCGTATGAGTTGCTTACTCTGGAGGGCTATGTGCATGCAAAATCTGGATCTGGCTATCGTATCAAAGAATTTGAGTCAGTCAAAACTGTGCATTCCGAGCAACATTTGTCCCTTGCTTATCCGAAGATATCCAGGATTGGGAGGTCCTTTCTCAAGAATGTTGTCTTGATCAATAGTACCTCTGACAAAAGCATTGCATTTCGACCCGGCCTGCCTCCATTGGACATTTTTCCTGTGAACCAATGGAAAAACCTGACCAATCTCTATTGGAGGCATATCAACTCCTCAGCTTTGTCTTATTCTCCCTCATCAGGAATTGATCCTCTGAAGAAGAGCATTGCAGCTTATCTGAACATAAGCCGAAATCTCAAATGTGATTATCGTCAGATCATCATTGTTTCCGGTTCTTTACAATCCTTGTTCTTGATAGGGAGTGTCCTGCTTGATCAGAGAGATGTGGTGGTCATGGAGAATCCAACGTTTCCCAATGTTCATTCCATTTTTAAAAGCCTCAAAGCCAATATCCGCTCAGTGGGGATAGATTCGCAAGGCTTGCAGGTAGATGCCCTGACAGACAAGCTTCACGGAAAAGCCAAGCTCATTCACACAACTCCTTCTATCCACTATCCCACAAGAGTGAGGATGAGCCTTGAAAGAAGACTAGCACTTCTGAACTGGAGCAGCAAGCATTCTTCGCTCATCATCGAAAACGATTATGAGCACGAAATCAGTAATTGGCACCATCATATCCCTTCTATTTTTAGCCTTGATACAGAAGGCAGAACCATATATATGGGAACCTTTAATCGACTCTTGCATCCTTCCATTCGACTTGGCTATATGGTCGTCCCATTTTACCTTCTGGATGCAGTTGAGGCGTTGCAGCAACATTCGCATCGCTTTGTGTCTCCGTCCACCCAGATTGTGATGCATCAATTCATTGAGAAGAAGTATCTCTACAATCATATCAAAAATGTGGTAGCTGTCTCCTCAGAACGCAAGGGATTGTTTCTGAATACCTTTGAGGAGCTGTTCGGAAACAAGGTGTCAATTCAAACGGATGGGGCTGACAGTCTCTATCTATTGGCCAACTGGCAAGATGGACCAGATGACAAAAAAGTTGCTGCCATGCTGGAAAAGGCAAACATCATCGCCCATGCCTACAGCAAGTGCTTCATAGATCAGAACCAACAGAATGGATTGATCCTTGGATATGCCTCCGTACGCAATCCTGTCATCAAACAAACGCTCCCCCGAATGGCACGTCTTTGGCAAGAAGGGGTGGAATAGGAGCAAATTGGTATGGGAGAAATGGCAGGAATGGTATGTTGAAAAAATGAAGGAATTTCACACTTTTCCTCATCATGAATAAGAATTGGATGTCATCTTTGTTTCCTGCTTTCAGAGTCAACATGCTTCTGGGTGTATTGGTTTGTTTGGCCTTTGCCTGTGATAATCCCAAGGAGTTTCCCGATCCGGAACCCTTGTTCGCTGGTACGGGCGTGTTTACTTATTCTGACTATGCGCCATTGGCCGCTAAGCCTATTGCGGTTTTCTATCATATCCCTGAGAATGTGGGACCGACGACCCCCATTGTATTTGTCTTTCACGGGACCAATCGCAATGCTGTCGATTATCGCAATGCCTGGATCAACAAAGCTGAGGAAAAAGAATTTATGATTTTTGCTCCCCGCTTTACTGACAATCAGTTTCCGGGTGGGGATGCCTACAATTTGGGCAATGTGTTTGAGGATGGAGACAATCCTTCGGCAGGGAGTCTGAATCCGGAGGAGGTGTGGACGTTTTCTGTCATAGAGCCGCTATTCGATCACATCAAAACATCCATGGAGAACTTTTCCAGTCGGTATCATGTATTTGGTCATTCGGCAGGGGCACAATTTGTCCACCGACTGCTGATGCTCAAGCCCGAAGGACGATATGGGAAGGTGGTCGCTTCTGCAGCAGGTTGGTATACAGTGCCGGATATTGCCATTGATTTTCCCTATGGAATCGGCCAGAGTCCAGTGGAAGAGTCAGATTTATCTTTGCTATTTGGTCAGGATCTTGTGCTGATTGTTGGGGCACAGGACAATGATCCCAATGCCCCTGCTCTCAGAAGGAACAGCATTGTTGACCAGCAAGGGACACATCGCCTTGCACGTGCACAACATTTTTTTGAGCGTGCACAAGAGATCGCCACAAAAGTGGATGGATCATTCCAGTGGAAGTTGGAAGATCCACTCCCTGGTGTTGGCCATGACTTTCGAGCGACCTCTCGCGTGGCTGCGGATCTGATCAGTGAGTGAGTCGAAGGAATCGTAGACCTACTCCTGCCGCTGCGTCCCCAGAAATCCAACCAGATCTGTCACTTCTTTCTCACTCAATGTCTGAAGCAAGCCCTCGGGCATCATGGAGTTTTCTGTAGACTCACGGGACTGAATGTCCGATTTGTTGAGCACTACAGCTTCTTGTCCGACGACACGCAGACTGAGTTGTCGTGCACTTTCAGAAGCAATGTTGCCAGAATACGTTCGTCCATCTCGTGTGGTGATCACAACCATTTTGTAATCATCCTGGATGTCGCCACTTGGGTCCAGCATATTGCTTAAGAGATAGTCGACATTGCCACGGTTGGATCCAGTAAGATCCGGGCCAAGAATTCCGCCTTCCCCATAGATTTTGTGGCAGGCAGCACAGGTTCTTTTGAAGATAGCTTCTCCATTCGCAATATCTGCTTGTTGCACAGCTTCCGCGGACAGGAGGGCCTTGTATTTGGCAAATTCCTGTTCTTTGTCAAATCCCAAATCATCTATTGGTCCCCAGGTCTCAACAAAGCCATTGCCAACAACCCTTCTGAGTTGGCGAGCGACGTAAGCGGGAACATCCTTTTTGGGGAGAAAGCCCTCTTTCAATGCCCAATTGACGGCAGACCCATATGTTGGCCGGGAAGCCATTGCCTGGACGACTTCAAGTTTTTCGGCAGAAGAAAAGGTTTCGTATTGTTTCATCAATTGCCATCCCAAATCGCCATTGTTGTAGGCGGCCAGGGCACGTATGGCTTCAACCCGAACGGATGGATCTTCCCATAACTTAGGAAGCTCATTCTCGAGTTCTGGCCACTGTTTGCTGGCCAAGGCTTTGATGGCAGCATTGCGATCTTCTGTAGAGGTATTGGCATCCCTAAGTGTCACCATGTATTGATTGGCAGCTTCACTGTCCCCGAATTGTTGAGAGATAGACAAAGCCAAATCAACCGTGGCATCGCTATCGGCAAGCTTGTCGGCAATAGACTTCCACTCCGCAGGAGCCGTAATATCGGAACGACCTTCGACCGCTTCCCGAATCCCTTCCAAAAAGGCTACCTGATTGGATGACTTTTCGGCAACTGCGGCTATGGCTGCATCTAGGGCATCTCCGTCAACAGCTCTTCGAGCTGTGAACTGACTGATCATTGGCATCTTCCCGTTTGAAGCAAGTGCGAGCGCTCTTTGTGGGTCCTTGCCAGCCAATGGTTCAAAACCAAACCAAATCATCTTGGGGATGTTGTGATCATCAGCATCTTCGGCATGGCCAACAAGATGTTCTATCAGCGTCCAGCGATCTTCTTCTTTGAGGCGTTGGAGGGCAGCAGCAAGATACATGCGCACGACAGGAGATGGTTCTGAGAGGGCCATCTGCTCAAATTGGCTCAATGCCGCCTTGGGCGTGTCAAAATCTTCTCCCAAAAACTGAATAGACCAGGCGCGAATATGCGGATCAGCATCAGACAATGATGCTATGAGGTCTGTCTGAGATAAATTACCAGAGACATGCAAGGCCCAGAGCGCGCGGAGGCGATGATCCTGGTTTTGATTGCTCTGGAGAATATCGTTGAGATGTTGGACAGCATCAGCATCGATAGTGCCAGTTGTTGCGCGATATTGCAAAATGACACGAGCTCGACGAGCATGCCAGTTGCTTTTGCTGGTCTGGAGTGCTGCTAATTGTTTGTCAGAGAAGGTCGTCAGGTCATCAAAACGACCGTCCCAATGATCGGCATGAGATTGTGTCGGACGAATACGAAACACCCGACCTGTCTCTTTTTGCATGACACTGTTGCCACAAATGTCTCCATCATGCCAATCCAGCACATAGAGATCTCCTCCTGGACCAATTTCCATGCTAAATCCAATCCATTGTGCATTATTCGCCATCACGAAATCTTCTCCATGTTTTGCAACAAATCCTGAGCCTTTTGGAACCAACTCATCGGACAAGACGGCATGTTCATGAATATTGGCCATGAACAGTCGTCCATACTGCTCAGCCGGGAAGGCATCAGACTGATACACTCTCGCACCTCCATGAGCTGATCGGTGGCTATGGTCCACAATGGTTCGAATGTCCTTGTATACATAAGGATTAAAATGCTGTCCCCCCTGCCGATGATAGATGCCGCCTGGAATGACATGAAACATATGTGGAATCACACAAGCCGTGATGAACATCTGCCCTTTTGAATCATAGTCAAGGCCCCAGGGATTGCTGAACCCATGAGCCACAACCTCAAATCGATCCTTGGTGGGATGATAGCGCCAAACACCGCCATTGATATCTATTCCTTCTCCCGCGAGAACATCCGGGAATGGATCTTTGTGGCCATAGAGTTTGCCTTTGCCTTTGGGTTTGCGAATTTTGGATGGGGTCGCAAATCCTTCCAACCCATACAACCAACCATCTGGTCCCCAGTGAAAACTGTTCAAGGTTTCGTGTCGGTCTCGAATTCCCCAGCCTGTCAAGCGAACCTCAATGTCTGCCATCTCTGCTTTGTCATCCTGATTTTTGTCTGGGAGGAAAAGCAGATTCGGAGGTGAACCCAGAAACAATCCATCGAATCCGACAGCAATGGCAGCCGGGAAAGGAATTCCTTCTGCGAATACCTTTTTCTTGTCTGCTACTCCATCTCTGTCTGTATCTTCCAAAATCAGAATTCGGCTATTTCCATCATTCGAAAACCCTTCTCCCCTGTTTTCATAATCCCGATTTTCTGCAATCCATAGTCTGCCTTTGTCATCCCAACAAAAAGCCATGGGTTGGGTGATCATCGGTTCTGAGGCCCATACATTGACTTCATATCCGTCCGTGACAGTCATGTTGTCTACAGCTGCTTGAGGGGTCAGAAATTCTGCCACCTTACCTTCTTCCTGTGCCAGCCCCCATAAGGCTTCTGTGATATACCATGCCTGATCACCGACATAGTCTTCCCAGGTCTCATTCATTTCGACATCATTGAGTTTGCCTGTATAAGCAACAATTCGATGTTTGATGACTTCGATTTCTCCTTGTTTGATATGCCAGTCTCCTTCAATCGCTCGACAGGGACCAATGCCCAACTGTCCATCCACGCGCCAGGTTGTAGGATAGGTCGCATTGTCTGGATGATCAAAAATGGTGATATGTCCCCAATCGTCCCGTCCTTCTATTTCCATTCCGACGTCTACCCACATGGCCTTTTTTCCTTCTGCTTGCCTGTTTCGCTGTCGTGCATTGTTGACCGCCTCGCCTTTGATATCCTTGTGCCAGGGCATCCGAAGAAACATCCCGCCATAAGAAAACTCATTGATGGTAATGTCTTCAATGGCTTTTCCATTCCATTCAAGCGAAATCATGAATTTTCCCTCTTTTTCCATCAAACTCCAGTGCATGCTCTCTTCCATAATCGGATTTCCTTCTGCATCTAGCATATGGTAGACGGTGTTCCATTTGACTTCTTCCCCTTCCGCCTGTACAATTTCGGCAGACACTTTTTTCCAGTGACTCTCGCCATTGAAATGAAAAAAGTCTCGCCCAATCATGTCTTTGATTCGTTGGGGTTTGTTGCGATTGTAAAACCATTTTTTGAGGGTATCGACCGGCGCGCCGCTTCCATTGACGCGGGTGAAGCCCCAATACAAACCTGTCTGGTGCTTGTGATGTCCCGGACTGTATTGTGTGAGAGAGCCGTTGCCATCTGGTGCCATAATCGGATGCAAATAGGGCCGCATGCCGGCTTTTGCATTTTGAGTTAGAACCGGTTCTGTCCCTCCCTTGCGGAAAATGGACAGCGTTTCTTCAGCATCATTTTGGACAATGTGAAAAACCGAAGACACGGATTCATCGCCAGGATCGCTTTGGCAACTAAAACACAGCATACTGGTCAAGACCAATGCTGACAGAGAGAGTAGGAGTGAAGTTCGCTTGGATCGCATAAGGAATATCTGGTTAGTTCATTAGCAATCTCACATTTTTATGAATAAAGCAAAAAAAAAAGCCATGTAATCCTTTGCCTAGGTGTGAATTTTCTCTCTCGTTTATTTGAGAAATTTCCTAGAAGGACTCCCTATGATATGTCCTTCTTATACCCAGAACACATCTTCTGTGTTGTCTGAAAACGGATGGTCCTTGAGAACTTCCTGGATCATCTGTAACTGTTCTGGAGTGGCGATTGCCTGAATTTCATTGAACAAAACCCTTTCCTCAAAGCGGACATGTTGTTCCAACTCTTCTTCAATTTGGTTTAGGGTTTTGGTGAGATCCGTTTTAGAGGCAAACAGCCGTGTGAGGCGGCGGTGATGGGCCATTGCTTTTTTGACCAATTCATGATCTTCCCCCAGGATTGGAAAGAGGTGGGTTTCTTCCGCATGAAAATGATCTTTCATATGGGTCTCAAAGAACCAGTCTGCATATTTTTTGATTCGGTCTGCTTGTACTCCTTTGGAGAATCCGGTTCTGATTTTCCAACAAAGTAATAGGTCCTGGTGATGCTCTCTACTCAGCGGCTGGATAGAGACATGTCTTTTGATTGGTTTATGCATAAGATGGTCAAGTTAGTATTTGTGTAATATGTTCTGGATATCCTATCTGTTGAGTGACTGGAACAGGTCGCTATCCATGTGGTTCTGTCTGATATGATAAGGCCGAATGTTGTCCTTCCTCCCTTTCGCAATAGTGCTGAGCAAGCATGATCTGCCAGCTTGCCTTCAGACTTAAGTTCTTAATAGATGAAAGCCAAACAGGGACAGACAGATTAGTTTGATACACTCCATGACGATATAATAGATATGCACAAAGGAATCTGGCACTGTATCTCCTTGTATATGTAGATCTGCTCTGCTGTCCAGAATGGGCAATAAGTAAAAGGACTGGATCACCAATAAGAGGAATGGGATCAGGTAGAAAAGGGTTTTTGGGGAAAAGGGGGCAGCCTCTCTGGCCCAAAACAGATTTGCAGCAATGCCAATAGCCAAAATCCACTCTACTTTGTTGAGCGCAGCAAAGACGAGTTGACCAATGCTCAGACCGATGGGGAGCGTAACGCCTGGAGCACGGAACTTGAGCCATGCTTCCATGAAGCTGATGGCACCCAGAAATCCGAGCCATAAGAAAGTGGCAGAGAGGGCGAAGGGGTATTTGACAGAATAGGTCATGCAAGTGGATATGATTGTCTGCCTCGGTAATAGGAGATTTTGGCATGGAACATTTGGGCCATCTTTTCGGCTCTCCACTTGGCCTCCATGACTTTTTCTCCTTCGAATAAGGCATCCAAGGTCTCCACAAACAGGCCCAACCAGCGGTCAAAATGTTCTTGCTCCACAGCCAACTTCATATGAGGGGGGAAAGGCCTTCCTCCATATGTGATTTCCTGTAGGAGGACCGTTTGCCAGAAAGCATACATTTTCTCCAGATGCATAGCCCACTTGTCTTGAATGACCTCATTGAAAATGGGGCCAATCAGATCGTCCTGCCGAACTTTTCCATAAAAAGTATCGACAAGCAATCTGATATCCTGTATGGTTTGAATGTCTTTCATTAGAAAAATGATTGGTACAAATCTGGCTTTACGTACATGATCAAATAATAACAGGCAAAGGCTACAAAAGAGATGAGCAAAGCCCAGATTCCAGCCGGAATGGCTTTGGGAGTTTCTGATCCCTTGATGATAAACTGATCCTTGGTTTCATTTCCATAGGCATTGATGGTAATGGGGACCTGGGCATCAATGACTTCATGGCTGTTAAGACCTACAACTGCAATCTCTGGCCCATTTCTCACCTCAAAGGGAATGATTTTTTGTCCTTCCACACCTGTAGAAGAGCTGGCAATGATCTTCAATTGGTGTTTTCCATCTGGAATTTTGGTGGTATCCAGGACAAACTGAATCGGGGGTGTAAATTCAGCGAAGGCCTGTTCTTCTTCATTGAGAAAAAGCTTGATGAGCCGCTGATCTTCTATCTGTTCACGATTGTTCATATAACACAATATGTTTGATATGCATAGGATGGGTCTCTCCAGGTCGGATGAGATACTTGATACTCAGGATCAGGACGATTAGGACAAGCGCGACAGCCGAATAGGAGATGACATAGTCCAGCATTCCTGCCGGACCGATGCCATGTGTGATGTTTTCCAGCCCATCCGGTTGCTTCCTTTTGCAGAGGTCGCAGGCCCAGGCTTGTTGAAGCAGGCCAAGCAAGAGCAGAGAAGTGAAGGTGAAGGGTCTTTTGGTCATCTCCAATAATTGTTTGCTGCGGCAATGGTTTGAAATTCAATGGCGACCACCTGTGCGGCCGAAATAAGTTGAGCAGAATCTTCTGCATAGACTGGACGCAATCGTTTTTTGATGTCGGGATCGCCCTGAATGGCACCAATGGTTTTGCGTGCCATAGTGATTGCCAATTCACGTCCTTCGAGTGGGGTGGCCGTAATCAGGCTTGGGAGGTAATTTTCTGTTGTTGACATAGGTAAAATAATGAATTATGGTACTTCTGATTGGATCATTTTTCGGATGGCTTGTACGTCTTCTGGACTGACTGCTTCAGCCTCATTGCCCCAACTACTGCGTTCATGCGTGGCAATTGCTGCAACTTGCGCATCATTCAACAACTGTGCAAAACTGGGCATCAATCCATATTCTGAGCGGGCATCATAGCCTTGAAGAATCACTCGAATCAGCATGTCTGGATTCGGATCATTGACAATGGCACTTCCGACCAAAGATGGAAAAGCTCCTGCAACCCCTTCTCCGTTTTGTTGATGGCAGGCAGCACAGGAGGTGGTAAAAAGAGCCGAACCATCAGCAAGGATTGTAGCATTTCCTTCGATGTCCTGTGGTTTATCTTTATCCTTTGAGGAAGGAATAAAATCTTGCTGGAGTGTGCCGATACTTGTTTGTTGGAGCGATTGTAAGTAAGCAACCAGCGCCAAGGCATCTGTAGAAGCAACCAACTCCTTCCCTGGTTTGAAATAAAAATCCTTTTTCAGTTTTAACACCACATCCTCTTCATCAATCTGTGCTGTTGGTTTCTCTTCAAATAGCCAGGGATATCCAGGCATGATGGAAGCGTCAACGACTGAACGCGGATTGTACAGATGCAAGAGATGCCATGTTTGACTAACTTGGCGGACACCCACATTGGTCAGATCCGGTCCGGTTCTTTCACTGCCCAACAAGGAAGGAGATTGACGCCAGATATCCAGGCGTTGTTTGCTGTAGTAATAATCTGAGGCTAGAGAAGGACGATCTCCCCAGACCTTGTCCATGTCAATATTGCGCACCTGCTGGGTATGGCAAGCCACGCAACCTTCAGAGATATAGAGTCGCAGACCTTTTTTTTCCTGCTCAGACAAGGCTTTCTGTCCGGGGAGTGCTTCGACTGCCTGCATCTGCATAGCAGGAACAATCGCCACCAGGATACTCAAGAGGAGGAATCCCAAGAGGGCTGTGCTGACCAGATGTCGGTGATTTGTATGAAAATTGAACATGACTTGAAGATTAGGCAATAAGGGCTTCAACAGATAGTGGTTTGGCAGCTGTAGGGCGTATTTTTTCTCTCTTCAGCATGTAGTAGAAATTGTAGGCAAATACCAGATGTGAGGCGAACATGAGTGATCCTCCAACAGCCCGCCAGACCCAAAATGGCTTCATGAGAATCACTGATTCAATAAATGGAGCGCCTTCTATCCAGCTCAATCCTTTCAGACTTCCCCCTGTCATCATCGACATCATGTAGGCAATCAATCCGATGAAGGCCATCCAAAAGTGTGCGCCAACGAGGACTTGTCGGGGTTCTCTACCGCTTAATTTGGGGAGCAGGGTATACATACAAGCCCATAGGAAGAAACAGATGATCCCATACATGGTCATATGAGAATGAGCAACATTGAAATCCGTGAAGTGCCACAGATAGTTGGTGAAGCGAAAGGCCTGAAAACTGCCTTGGGTAGAGCCAACGAAATAAAAGACCACACCGACCAGGAAAAAAGGCAGGACATAACTCTTGGAAATGTGCGACCAACTGCCCTTCATGGTCATGAAAAAATTTGTGCTCCCGGCGATCACAGGAATGAACATCCCTGCACTGAACACAATTGCAACTGTCTGCAGCCACCAGGGCAATGGACTGAAAACAAAATGATGGGTGCCAATCAAGGTGTAAAAGAGCATCTGTGTCCAAAAAGCGAGAACACCCAGAGAGTAAGAATAGATAGGCTTGTTGAGGGAGGAAGGAAGAAAGTAATAGACCAGCCCAAGGGTGAAGGTCATGAACCACATCCCAACCCCTTGATGCATATAATATCCCTGAATGACTGTCTCTCCAAGTCCATCCTGATAGCTTGGGAGATAGCCGATGAGACTCAATATCGTCGTCCAGACCAGGGCTGCCAGGATGAACCAGTTGGAAATGTAGATCTCTGAAATGTTCCTTTGGGCAACAGTTTGGTAGAAATTATAAAATGTAATGATCAGAGCCGACGCAAACAGGATCATCACTGGCCAGATGTATTCCCGATATTCTCCTCCTCCATTGTTGATGCCGGCCATCAGGCATAGGTTGCCGAGAATAATGGACAGATTGATCAAGCCCCAGGCTCTCCAGCCCAATCGGATGCTATAGATTGACTTGTTGGAGGTTCGCGTAACCACAAAATATCCCAATCCAATCATGGCCATCGATGCCCATCCCCAGAAGACCGTATTGGTGTGGACAGGTCGTAATCGTCCAAAAGACAAGAAGGCAAGATGATCCAGTTCCGGCCACACGAACTTCATTCCCAGATACTGTCCGATGAAGGTGCCAAACAACAACCAGAAAACGGCGGCTCCTATATACCAAATGATCAACTGTCTCAGCTTGTCGGATATCTCCAGCTGATAAGGAATCGCTTTTTTCTCATCGAAATAGGGAGAATGAGGATCTCGAATTGCCCGCTGAATCAATCCTCTTTTGTCTGTTGCTGCTTGGGCACTTCCCAGTTCCTTTCCTGTCAGTCTGTATTGATGTGCAGCTTTTCTCTGTACAAGAATGTGGTCAATCTCTTCTTCTTCCATCGAAATCAAGGCTTCCTGAAGCCTCTGTTCCTGAACGTCCTGCTGTTCTCTTCTCAGATTGCCCAGATAAGCATTGAGTCTGACAACCACTACCACGATTGCTAGCATGATGACCAGGATCGCCAGAAAAATCGTCCCCAATACGCCAGGACTCAAATACCAATAGTCTGTATCAATCGGCTGTATCTGGGCCAGTGTGAGACAGGGGAGAAGCAGCAAGAATGTGAGAATCACAAAAGAGGAGGATTTCATAAATAAGATTTTAAGACCTTTTTATCCTTTATTAGATCAAATTTTTTTATCGTTTCAAATAGGTCAATTCCAGATCCAGACCAGTTGCCAATTCATACAGACTTGTGTTTTCCAGCATGGTCCTTAATTCATTCCTGACGAGCGCAAATTTGTCATGGACCGGGCAGGGCTTCTTCGCATTGCAGGCTGGTAAGCCGAGGCCACATCCCTTGTAGATCGAATCCCCATCTATGGTGTTGACAATATCGCTGAGTTTGATACGGTCCATATCTTTTTTGGCAATCTGAAATCCACCAGAAGGTCCTTTGACAGAGGTGATCAGGCCTGCTCGAGTCAATTGTTGTAAGATCTTTGCGGTAAAGGCTACTGGTGAATCAATCTCCCCAGCAATCTCCTTCAAGCTCACGCGCTCGCCATGCAAGGATTTCTGGGCGATGTGCAGGGTCGCTCTGATTCCATATTCACATGCTTTGGAGAACATAGCTTGTCTTTTGGGCAAACTTAAGGAAAAATTTATTTCGGACAAAATTATCCGAAATTATTTTTAACTCTTTACCCGGCTTCTGGAGAGGGTAGGGGAAGCTCAATGGTATCTCACCATTTCCAGTTTATTCAAAATCTGGTCGACGTCCACATTTTCGCGAATGAGT
Organism: Bacteroidota bacterium; assembly: GCA_039029315.1. GTDB lineage: Bacteria > Bacteroidota > Bacteroidia > J057 > J057 > JBCCCJ01. Next base: position 13,743 of record JBCCGK010000168.1, read on the forward strand.
TCGATGGCTCTTCGGGTTTTCCAGGGAGTCCGGGTATTGATTTTGACTTCAATGCGACTGATTTTGACGACAGATCCATAGGTGTCTAATTCTGTGGAGATCACCGGAATTTCATTGTCGTGAATATACCGTAAGCATGGAGAAGAAATGTTGGATTGGCTTTCGTGTTTGCCATCGCCTGTGATGATGATGCCCGAAATGGGAGGAGTGTTCAGATCTTTCATTCTGGAGATGGACTTTACTTTCTGAATGGCTTCATCCAGCCGTCTGAAACTGACAACGAGAAGCAAATTGGAAAAAGTGGAGAATTCTGTAATATCTACCAATGAACCCGCAATGATGGACTCTACCCGATTGCCTAGTTTGTCTTCGTGAAATAGAAATTTGCCCCGGATTGCACGTTTGATGGTTTCCATGATCGGGAAGGAAAGATGTTTGTCAAAAGGGATCACCCCGAGCAGTTCCAGGTTAAGAGAATTCAGTTTTTTCCCTACATAATGGTGCACCTGATCCAGTTTTTTTGGTAGAACTTTATTGACGATTACACCGAGAACGGGAATTTTGTACTGACGAAACTGGGCAAAACTCAGGGCCAGCCGATCTATGGTATTGCCAATGCCTCCTTCTGCAACCATCACAACCCCTGCTTTGAGGATGCGGGCAACATCTGCATTGGATACATCCGCAACGCTTCCAACTCCTGGATGGCCTGTGCCTTCATAGATCGTGATCTCATGCCGGGAATTGAGGATGCCGGCAGAGTGAAGAATTCTGCTTTTCAAATCATACTTATCTGGATCGTCCAGATACATTTTGGTGAATCCTTTTTCCATCACGATGGCGCTGTGCACATTGGCCTCTATCGGAAACTTCAAGACTTGTGCGAATAGTGCGACATCCTTATCGACGACTTGCCCATTGATGGTAACATGCTTTTGGCCGACAGGTTTGCAATAGCCTACATTGTAGCCTTTATCAAAAATGTTGGTTGCCAGACCAAGGGTTGAGGTAGTTTTGCCTACATGTTGTCCTGTTGCTGCTACATATAAAGGGCGCATAATTGGGGCAATTGGGATTGTTGAATATTTGTTTGCGGACAGAGTATTCTTCCCTGTCATACTCTCTCCTTACCAATAAAGTACCAAAAAGCTCAGCCCTGATCAAGCCAATGCGAATTGGTGTGGGTTTCTTCTGTTGTTGTTCGGATGGAAGGAGTTGGTTGTCTATTTCTCTTCTCCTAGATTTTCTCCCCATTTAGGTGCAATGGAGGCGCCCTGCTCAGCAATCGGATGAGCATCTTTAAGTTGTGGCCAGTTGGCAGGACGTTCAAAATCCTGACCAGATTGAAGGACTTGTGCAGTCGGATGATGTTCTTTGATGTCTCCCCAGGTGGTTTGTGACCAGTTCTGCTCATCGAGGACCTTCATATTCGTTTCCTTGAGGGGGCCAGAAACTGCTTTCCCGATCAGTGGCCACCACAGGCTTTCTGTCTCGCGATCCCACATCACGAATCCATCCAATCCATTCCAGACCGTCTCATCGAAATAGGTATATCCACTCAGGGCAAAGGTGAAGGTATGATCGCCGATGGTTCGATCATAAATGGCTCCCAAATCAGCCAAAATACAATACACAGCCATGATCGGCCTGCCTTCTACCACATCATTCACGACCTCATGTCTGGTCAGGTCCTTGACAGAATAGGCTTTGGTGGTTTGGCCTATGTGCAGCAAGAGAAAGCGATCTTCTGCCTCCCAAGCAGTATCTGCTTCCTGGACAGAAATAAACTGAGGTTCCAGCAAGGCTGGGAATCGCTCTCTGCCGATCCCAAAATGGAACTGCTCATCCTTGAGGCTACAATCAGTGATGTCAAAATGCATATGAGCTTCTTCTCCGCCAAAGAGAAATTTTTTGCCATCTTGTTCAAAAATCTTTCCGTTCTCGATGGAAAGAGGAAATGATCGCTCTTTGGGTTCCTCTTCCCGGGCCTGCGAATCTGCAGAAGATTCATCGGTATCTGCCAGATCAGTTTGCTGAGTATCGGAAGTAGGAGTACACGCCAGACAGGAAAGACAGAGAATCAGAATAGTCAGAAGATGTTTCATACAATGGGATTTAACAGTAACTTGGTCATAAATTTAGGTCCGCCAACCCCAATAAGATTGGAGTTTGGCAGACATTTCGCTTGATATAATGCAGGCATCCTATTGCTTAGCGGGACAAGATACGCATCTCATGATTACCATCATTTCAGGAACCAATAGCAACAAAAGCATTTCCTTACAACTTGCCGATATTTATCACGATTATCTTCAGTCCAAAGGCCTAACAAGTCAAGTGTTGGATCTGCGAGAGATGCCAACAGATATCATAGGTCCGAATATGTATCATGATCGCCCAGCCTCATTTGTTGCCTTTCAGGAACAGTACCTTGTCCCGGCAGACAAGTTTGTGGTGGTCCTTCCCGAATACAATGGTGGCATTCCAGGGATCTTCAAGCTGATGTTGGATGTGAGTGATATTGAAAGATGCTATTATGGAAAAAAAGCCTGTATTACTGGTCTGAGTGCAGGTCGCGCTGGCAATGCCCGGGGGCTGGATACCCTGACCAATATCTTCCACTATCTTCGCATGGGCGTTTTTCATTTCAAGCTTCCCATCTCCCGTTCCTTTTCTCTAATGGATGAGAATCAGAAATTTACACATCAGCCCACCATCGAATTAATGAAAGAGCAGATGGATCAGTTTGTGGCATTCTGATCAAAGTTGGACAGCATTACTTCTGCACCACAAATACATGTCGGAAAGTACCATTTGGTCCTCGACGGCGCAATTCCCCATTACCGATGATCAAGCCCATATTGTTGATCGCGCGGGCTTCAGCATGACCAGATTCTGAGGTGTTATTGGGCGTGATGTCTTCAAAGCCAGTAAAATCCAGATTGACTGTGAATGCTCTGTAATTGGTTCCGCCCCATTGTTCCTGATCCCTTCCTACCATGCCTACCAATCTACCATCTTTGCCGATATCTGTGAATTCAAAGGTTTGATAATACCAGGGACCTTCTTTGATATCGCTACCGAATAACCGTGGAGCATCATCTCCTATTTTGTAGACCATTCCATAGGACCGATGATCATTATTTTTTCCCATAGATCCAACCATCCTGCCTTCATTGTCGATGGCGTGAATTCGAGCAGAACTTGCCTGAATGACATCAAACGGGAGTTCAGAGATAGATTCGTCAGCAATGGTATAGGTCAGAATTACCCTGCTTAAATCTGTTAATTTCTTGGCCTCGAGAAC
>JBCCGK010000169.1:0-17000 GCA_039029315.1 Bacteroidota bacterium
GCCAGCGGGAGACATCAGCCCACAAGGCCAGGAATCAACGATTTCTCCCTTTGGAAGGGCCTGGGGGAGGAATAGAATAAGCATATGTAAATATGGCCACCTACTTCATTGAAAAATGGCAGGTGAGGTCTTGATAAGAGATGGGGATTCCCATTTTGGCCAAAGTCAAACTAAGTAAATACCTTGCCAGAACTCCACAATCCAGACTGTTGCTTAACGAATTTGTCCGTCCCCTCGGATGATCCATTTTTCAGTGACGAGTTTTTCTAACGCAAATGGCCCTCTTGCATGCAACTTTTGGGTAGAAATTCCAATTTCAGCTCCTAATCCGAATACGCCTCCATCTGTGAAGCGTGTAGAAGCATTGGCATAGACAGCCGCTGCATCTACGGATTGGAGAAAGGTTTCGCATTCGACAGGATCTTCCGACACAATCGCTTCTGAGTGTTTGGAAGAATAAAGGCGGATATGTGCAAGGGCTTCTTGCAGGTCTTTTACCACCTTGACAGAACATTTATAGGACAGAAATTCTCTGCCATAATCTTCAGGCATCGCCTTGGATAAGAGAGGGTATGCCTGTTCAGAGAAGATGGTATGGGACAAGGGATCTGCAAATATTTCCACAGAAAATTCCTGAAAGCCTGTCAAAATTCGGGGAAGAAAATCTGCCGCGACAGATTGATCGACCAGGACGGTGTCAAGGGCATTGCAGACTGAAGGACGAGAGGTCTTGGCATTAACCACAATGTCGGCAGCCTTCTCCAGGCTCGCCTGCGCACTCACATAGGTATGACATACCCCGGCACCTGTCTCTATGGTCGGAACACTTGCATGTTGGCGGACAAAGTCTATGAGGGATTGAGACCCTCTGGGAATCAGAATATCTACATACGTATCAGCAGTAAGAAGTTCGGACACAAACTTCCTGTCCGTTGGCAGAAGCAAGACGCAATCGGGCGAAACGTCAGATGTCTGTAAAGCTTTGTGAATCAACCGAACCAGAATCTGGTTGGAAAAGGCCGCGTCAGAACCTCCACGGAGAACAACAGCATTGCCTGATCGGATGCAGAGTGCCGCTACATCCACCGTAACATTGGGGCGGGATTCATAGATGACACCAACAACACCCAATGGAGCGGACATTTTTTGAATATGCAGACCATTTTCCATTCGCTTCTCGCTGAGTATGTGTCCCGTCGGGTCTGGCAATTGCGCAATGGCATGCAGACTATGACTCAATCCCTGAATACGTTCAGGTGTCAGCCTGAGTCGATCTTTTTTGGGGTTATCGTCTGACATCCGGTCCAGATCTTTTTGATTTTCAGTCAAAATAGTTGACTCCTGTTGAGCCAGCAGATCTGCGAGACGATGCAATAATTGTTGTTTCTTTGCATCTGAGAGACTTCTCATCTCGGAAGCATGTGCATGGAGATTTTGAAGTGCAGGCAAGATGCTTTGGGAGATCTCTTTGGTTGTAGGCATGATCTATCGATTGGAGTACTAAGGTACTGATCCTAACGGAAAGTGAGATCATTTCGTCCAAAAAGAAACATTGCAAAGGTGCCAAATGGCCCTTTGCAATGACTAAGGGGTTAGGAAAGAAGCGCTAGATAGATACATCCGGAGATCGCTATCTGAAGATACGCGTGATTTGTTCTTAGATACAGGAATAAGAGATACGCCAGAAATTTGTTCTGTGGCAAATGTGGGTTGGGGAAAGGAATGGGTGTGGAGAGAATAGATTGTCAACACCAGTCATCTACTTTTGTCAGAAGATCATGAAAAGCAGGTGATGAAAATAGGGAGTTAGTTGGATTCATAACAAGATTCGCGTGAATGCTCTTTTTATGGTTTGACATGCTTCTACCTCGATTAACAAGATCTATTCCTTGTCCTTTCTAGGACGATGATCTCGAATGGCAAAAGATCACATCGATGTTTGCAGTAGAAGGATCAGCCGGACCCAAACCATTCATTGTTGTTAATCAGGTAGAAGCATGTTTCCATTCACAGGTTACATACAGGCATTCCTGTTCTAGGAGGGAAACCCTCCATTCCAATTGCGGAAAGCAGGAAAAACCTACTCTGGGATGTGTGAAAAAAAGTAACGGGCAGCAAGTGGTCAGGTGTAATATTTGATTCAAATTTATTACAAAAATTGGAAGAGAGGAGGGCTTGATTGCTGAGTGGAGAAATTAAAAGGCTGTTCGCAACAAATCCTTGCGCGAATGGTCTGCTAAGAATTTGATGAGAAATGAAGGGGAAAGAAAAGAATACTCAATCTATCTCACAACAACACAATATCATCTGCATGAGCAATCTCCAGTCCTCTGGCCTGGAATTGCCTGTGAAGGGCATCCGAGGAAATTTTGGCACGAGCTACCGCGATTGGGACGAGATCTTCTTTCACCAATTCGAAGACTTCGCCTTCACCAAAAGGTTCGAGGATCTCCAGAACCCCCACAGCCAACAGACTTTTTCTCTTGGTCAAGGCTGCGAATGCGCCCTCATCAATGAGTAAGCGGCCAGAAACTAGCCCTCCACTGGCCAGCCATTTGTTCCTTGCAGAGAGGGAGGAGGGCTGAGAGGGACAAATGGTTCCTGTTTGCCCATTCACAGCTTTCAAAATGCCATCGGGGGTTCTGGCTCCAAAGATGACTACCTTGATGCCCATCTTTGTGGCAAGTCTTGCAAAAGTTAATTTGGAAATCATGCCACCCAGGCCCGCAGAAGATGTCCCTTTTCGTGCCAATCCCATGGTTTGGGCATCAAAGGTGTTGATAAGCGGAACCAACTGATCCTGTGCGTCCAGAACCCCCTCAACTGAGGTGGCAAGCAGCAACAAATCTGCTCCAAAGCCCACGGCAATCAAGGTCGCCAATTCATCATTATCAGAGAATTTGAGCTCCAGATTGCTTACAACATCATTCTCATTCGCAATGGGAATGATGTTGTTGTCCCAGAGAGTTTCAAAAGTATCGCGAAGTTGAAGGAACTGAGAGCGATCCGAAAAGTGGCGCCTTTCACACAGACTTTGGGCCAGGGCAATGTCATATGGGGCAAAAAACTGAGAATATTTATTCATCAAAATCGGATTGCCAATCGCGGCAGCAGCCTTTCTTTCTGTCATCTGACCCGAGAATTGTGTGAGCCATCTTTTCCCCATGCCGACTGCGCCTGAGGAAACCATCACGATGTGATGATGCCGATGCAATTGCGCTACCTGTCTGGCAATGTCTACCATGACAGGTTCATCTGGTCTGCCGTCTGGTCGTGTGATAGAGGCAGTTCCAATTTTGAGTATGAGAATCGGTTTTTTCATTGTAGTTTCGAGCAAACAAAGGTACAATAGCTTTGACTGGATCACATAGATCTTCTCTGAAAATTGTTGAATGCCCCCGCGATGCCATGCAGGGGATTGAGCAGTTTATCCCCACAAAAACAAAAATTGACTACCTCAATCAACTCCTTCGGGTGGGCTTTGATATCCTGGATTTTGGAAGTTTTGTTTCTCCCAGAGCCGTCCCACAATTGGCCGATACGAAAGAAGTACTCAATGGGCTGGATCTTTCGCAGACAGACACTGAGTTGTTGGCGATTGTGGTCAATGAGCGTGGGGCCAAAGAAGCTTGTCAATTTCCCCAGATTCAATTTTTGGGCTATCCGTTTTCTATCTCGGAAAGCTTCCAACTTCGCAATACGCGCAAAACCATCCAAGAATCCTTCGACATCGTCAAGCGGATACAAATGCTCTGCACCAACCATCAGAAAACACTTCTGGTCTATTTGTCGATGGGATTTGGGAATCCCTATGGAGATCCCTGGAGCCCTGAAATCGCTGAATTCTGGACAGATCAATTAGCTGCCTTGGGCATCAGGCATATTGCCCTTGCAGATACCGCAGGCGTTTCGGCACCAGACAACATTGCACAACTCTTTGGCAGCTTGATCCCTCGCTTTCCCGAGCTAAGAATTAGCGCCCATTTTCATTCCCACCCATCGAGCAGGGACAAAAAACTCCAGGCTGCCTGGGAGCATGGGTGTCGCCGCTTTGATACTGCAATGTTGGGATATGGAGGGTGTCCATTTGCAGAAGATGAGCTTGTCGGGAATATATCCACGGAATCGCTGGTGTATTTCTCCAAAAAGCATGATATTCGCCTTGGAATTTCACAGTCGGAATTTCAACAGGCTACTATTCTTGCACATCAGGTTTTTGGCTAATTGTGCGATTTATGTATTTGAAGAAAATCCCCGGTATTCTTCAACGGTATTATCCAGAATATCTCTGGAAGAAAGAAGGGAATGAGAACATTTTGTACCTGACTTTTGATGATGGCCCTACACCATCCATTACTCCCTGGGTATTGGATCAGTTAGCTGAATATAAAGCAAAGGCGACTTTTTTTTTAATAGGAAAAAATGTCAAGGATCATCCAGAAATTCTACACAGGATTCTGGATGAAGGACATGCTGTTGGGAATCATACCCAACATCATATGAATGGCTGGAAGACGCCTCTCAAAACCTATTTGAAAGATGCCCTTCTGGCTCAACAAACCATTGCTGAATACAGTGGATTCCAAACTACTCTATTCCGACCACCCTATGGCAAAATCAATACGAGTCAGGCTCGTCGAATCAGCCAATCTCACCAGATCGTGATGATGGACGTGATTAGTGGGGATTTTGATACCCAAAGGAATGGAGAGGAATGCTGCAAGACGGTAGTAAAAAATGCCAAACCAGGATCGATCGTTCTGCTGCATGATAGTGAAAAGGCCTGGAGTCGATTAGAATCCTGCCTCCCGCATATTCTCGAAAGTTTTCAAGCAAAAGGCTATCGATTTGAAGCCTTGCCGCAACAATCTCATTCTAAATTGGTTCCAACTCGCGAATGAGCACCAACAATTCGTTGAGAATCATCGCTGTTGCTCCCCATATCACATGACCATCAGGAATGAAGGCTGGTGCCTGTATGTTGAGATTCTGACGAACCTTGATGGCGACTTGTTGAAGCATCTGTGGCTCAAGAAGAGTTGGCAGGGGAACTTCTATGACTTTGGCGACTTCTAGGTGTGAGGGAACAAAGTTTGGGGCATGGTCCATATACCCCACAAAAGGGTATACCAAAAAATTGCTGGGAGGGATATACAAGGTGGACAGCTGTCCAATGATATGAACCTCAGATTGGGGAATTCCCAGTTCTTCCTCAGCTTCTCGCACTGCCGCTTGCATCGGACTGGCATCAAAGGACTCCACTTTCCCGCCGGGGAAGCTGATTTGTCCACTATGGACTTTTCCATCCTCAGTTCGCTTCATGAAGACAATGGATATCTCATCTCCTGAAGGATAGAGCAGAGCCAAAACTCCTCCTTTTCGATGATTGGGGGGGGGAGGAGTTAATCGATCTTCGATAGGCCTCGATGTGAGCATTGCTTGTGCTGCTTTCCCTGGTAGAGGAGAGAGAAATCGCTGCTGCAAGCGGGAGATAAATTGTGGGAGGTCAGAAGGATTCATGAGCAATTGAGCCTTAGAGACTGTTTGGGAATGTGTACTGAGAATTTTCAGGCTGTATTTTTTTCTCAGACAAGGCTTTTTTTTGTTCTCATAGTGGTGCTATGGGAACAAAACAAGCCGCTGGATGAGGAAAAAAGACGCATACAAAAAATAAGTGACAGATTTCAAAACAGTCTCTTAGTTGACAACCTCCTTAAGAATGGCTACCAATTCGGCAATCATCATCGCAGTTCCTCCCCAAATGAGATGTTGCTCATTGACCGTATAGCCCGGAGCTTGAATGATATATCCTCCGAAGACATCCACCTTATGCATTCCTTTGATCCCTTCATCCATGAGTTCGGTGATGTCAACCTCGATGACTTCCTGAACTTCTTTGGGATCTAGGACAAAATCAGGCCGGCTGGCAGCAATGCCCAATTTGGGATAAATCAGAAAATTGCTTGGAGGAATATACATGGTTGACATGGGGCCAATGACCTGTACCATCTCAGGTGGAATGCCCAATTCTTCCTGTGCCTCTCTGAGAGCAGTATAGGTGAAGTCTGGATCAGATGCCTCTTTTTGACCACCCGGAAAACTTACTTGCCCCCCATGAACGCGGCCATCCTCAGCTCGCCGCATGAATGGCACATACCATTTTCCTTCATGGGGATACAAGAGCATCAAGACTGCGCTCAATCGTGCATTATCTGGAACGATGATGTCTCGATCTCGAACACTTGGAGCCATCTCCATTTGTGAATCGATGCCAGGTAATGGTTGCTGAAATCGTTCTTTGAGCCGGGTTTCTAGATCTTTTGGATTCACCTTCACGTATCACCTTAATTGCTATTGCTATTGCTATTGCTATTGCTATTGCTATTGCTATTGCTATTGCTATTGCTACCAGCGTTTCATGGCTAGTTGACCACATCCTCCGTCCACATCTTTGCCTCTACTTCTTCGAACATTGACGATGACGCCTTGTTCTTCCAAATATTGGACAAAGGCATTCATGCGATCTCGAGTGGTGTTGAGAAAGCCCGCTTCTGGTACTGGATTGTATTCGATCACATTCACTTTAGAAGGAACGATTTTGGAAAATTCAGCCAATTCTTTTGCATCCTGTATGCCGTCATTGAAGTCGCGAAAAATGCAGTATTCGTAGGTAATGCGGGAGTTGGTTTTTGAATACAAATACATAAGCGCTTCCCGAAGAGCTTCCAGCGAATTCGTTTCGTTGATCGGCATCACCTGACTCCGCTTCTTGTCGTTCGCAGCATGCAAAGAAAGGGCAAATTCAAACTTGATGTCATCATCAGCCAGCTTTTTGATCATCTTGGCGATGCCAGCAGTGGAGACAGTGATGCGACGCGGCGACATTCCAAGACCCGACTCATCGGTTACCATCTGGATCGACCCAAGCACATTGCGGTAATTCAGCAGCGGCTCGCCCATGCCCATGTAGACGATATTGGTCAAGGGGCGGTCAAACTCGCTCAGGGCCCGATCACGCAGAAGCTGAACCTGGTCGAAGATCTCATAGTGATAGAGATTGTGTTTGAGATCAAGAAATCCCGTTGCACAGAATTTGCATGAAAGGGAGCAACCTGCCTGTGAAGAAACGCAGGCTGTAACCCGCTTGGCCGTCGGAATCAAGACCCCTTCAACTTCCTGTCCCCCTGCCAATCGGAAGGCATATTTGATGGTGCCATCCTGACTGCGTTGTTCTGCTTCAATCTGGACTTTAGCAATGCTGAAGCGAGCTGCCAACGTCTCCCGGAGTGATTTGCTGAGATTGGTCATCTCCTCAAATTGCGAAGCACCCTTCTGCCACAACCATTCATGGATTTGTTTGGCCCGAAAGGATTTTTCTCCTAACCCCTCCATCAGGTCTTTGAGGCCTGCCAGGTCAAGAGTGCGAATATGAGAAGAGGAATTGATTGCCATGCAATTGATTTCGACTGCAAAAGTAACCAATTCCTCCTGAAAATGCTGATGAATCTTCCCCACGTCTATCTGGGCTTCTTATGGGGCATAGTTTGACCTTCGAACCGCAAGAATCAGAGTATGGATCTATCTGTACGATAATGCTTACTCTTTTAGCCCACAATAAGTGTTCTATTTCTGATCCTGCGATAGGACCAAATGAGGGTGAGCAAAGAGAACACCACAAAGAATATGATTTCTGTATAGGCGATTGTCTGAAAATAAGAGCCGCTCTGCCTCATATTTAAGATTTGGGATGGAATGGCCCGTGCAAAAAAACTGAGAAAGCCGGCGATTCCACCCCCGATGAGAATGGCAATACCTCCTCTATAGGAACTGGACAGAATCTTCTTCTGTATGCCAGGTAGAATAAACAATGGAGAAACATAGCTATTGACACATACTGCCAGAAACAGGAGAAGAAGGCAGACAAAACTCAACAACATGATAGAATAGGCGCTGTCAAAGCCCATACCGAACTGAATTGAACCCATGATGGATAAGAAAGCCAGACATTCGATTAGCATTTTTCCTCCAAACCCCATGAGCCCACCGAATAATAGGTAGATCGTCTCACTCCTCCACAAATAAGTGGGAGAGGAAGGAGGAGTTGTTTCTTGTTTCCTGATTGACAACCATAAGCTGACAGGATAGGCTAGCATCCAGATCACAGGGATGATATACCACCCCATAGACCAGTAGGCTCTATTCCTGATATCTGATGTGACCAGTTCCCAGCTCCAGATAGGTGCAAAAAAAGAAAGAATCAAAAGTCCAACTATCCCAAAGAGCCATAAGGGTTGTCTGCTGATTCGTGAAGGAATCAGAGAAGCAAGTGATCTGCCTGGAAAGACCAAATAGTGCATTAGGAGAATAAGAACCATCAAGATGGACAGGCTTACACCAAGTCCGGCCATGCGATCAAGGGTAGGAGACAAGTTGAGGAAGCCAGTGATATACCCTCCAAGTGAATAGGTGGTAACCCATCCCCAATAGAGGACAAAAAATACCCATACGCCCAACATGGTGATCCACAATCGGTGACGCCATACTTGTCCCTGATTGGCGTCCAGGTATACAGCTTTCAGGGAATTGCTATCTCCAATTTGCAGCAAGGCCTGATCATAGGCAGTCTTTGGATCACGGCCATCCGCCAACTGATCCTCGATAAGGTCATATAGATGAGCTTCAAGTTCATCCAGGTTATCTGTTGTGAAAATCCCCTGTTCCTTGAATCCATTGCGCCATCCTTGAATTTCTTTCTCTAGGTCAAATTGATGTGTGGGTTCCATAGCTGATTGAACATTGATGTGATGAGATGCCAGTTTTCTTTTTCTTTTGCCAAGGCTTGTTTGCCTGATTCCTGGATGCGGTAGTATTTGCGTCTCCGCCCGTTTTCTCCTGCCTTCCACTCTGAGGTGATAAGACCCTTTTTCTCCAGTTTGTGAAGAATGGGATACAGCATGCCGTCTGTCCAGGTGATTTCTCCCTGAGACAGGTCTCGGACTTGTTTGATGATGTCGTAGCCGTAGCTCTCTCCCTGAGACAAAATCGTCAAAATCAATGGAGTTGAACTGGCTGCTGTCAAATCTTTAGTAAGCATAAATGATACATTGAACTTCTATGTATGACAAGTATACGTAGAAGTTCAATGTATTGCAAGTGACTCTCATCTCAACTGTAATTATTTCTTGAGTAAAGGCCGGGAAATCATCCTTCCATTCTGATCAGAGAGGAGAAGGAAATACATTCCGGCAGGAAGATGACCTGCATGGAGATTGGTGCGAAATAGTTGATTTCCCTGGACGGAGAAAGCCTGTCGCTCGATGGATTGGCCTGTCGGGCTGATGAGGGACAGTGTGAACTCACCTGATTGTTGAGGAAGGAAAGAGATCCAGTAATCCGCTTTGACAGGATTGGGAAACAGAGACAATTGCATCTGCTGATCCAAAGAGGAAACAGAAGTTGCCAGCCCATAATAATAGGTCTGAACAGAACTAATTTGCCAGTTTGTTACAGAGTCATTGTTTGAGAAGATTCGGGTTTGTTGGAGATTACCAGCAAGGGTATAGTCTTTTTCTGTGCGAAAAGCTGGATACCACACTTGGGAGCTGCTATCCCATTTTTCATCAAAGACATAGACTTCCTGCTCAAATACAGAATCAAGCCGGATGGTTTTGCGAAGATTTGGTAGCCAATCGTTACCAGTGGATCCGGTATAGGATATGCTGGTAGATTCAAGAGAATCAGGATGAAGGTAGAGTTCCCGATACCCCTTGGTCCAGACAGTATCGTACAGAGAGTAAGATGTCAAGGTGTCTACTTCTCGAAATCCTGCTCCGTAAAAACTTCTTATAATGCTATCCTTGCTTGCCAAATTGCTGGGATCATCATAGTCAATGAGGATCAATACAGGTTGGTGGAATCCATTATATGTCCAGGTCTCAGTGGCATGATAATGATCGGTACTAACAGAAGAAGAGAGGATGTATCCTTGTTGATCAAACGCATTGTTTTCCAAATAAGCAAGACTCCATTCTCCAGAAGGGAGAATGGTGAAAGATCGATAGAGGGAATAGGTAGGAAATCCAAAACCAGAAAGGGCAATAGGACTCCAGTTGATATTGATCATTCGAAAGTCAGTCCAGGAGTGAGAGGCGTTGTCCCAGCGATTGATCAGAATCAGGGTATCCCGATTTTGTTCATCCTTGAACCAGGAGCTTTTTTCAATATTTTGCCAGGCCTGGAGTTGATCATCCCATTGGATATAGGTTTCTGACTGGACCATTCCATCTGGCCAATGGCTATACACGAGTCGGAAAGAGGGTGCCCATATCTCCTGATCTGCATCCCACATAAAGTGGGTCAATTGGGTGGGGCGTTGAACAGAATCATACTGATAAATTTCCCTGCTCTCCAAACGCCATTTGTTTTGATCTGCATTCCACCTTCGGTAGATTCGGCTAACCAATAGGTTGAGGTGATTGTAGTGCCATCTGATGGTGTCTTGTGGGGTCAGAAATGCCGAAGAATCTCCTACCCATTTGCTATACGCTTGCAGCGGACCATCTTGAAGATCCCGACTGACACTTGACGGGTTCGATAGGAATGGCTTCGGTTCGATTTCCAGTTTCATGGAATCTTTTAGTCTCTGGAAACGGGACTGACTTTGACCTTCAGATAGGTACGCAACAATCAATAGGAAGAGAAGGAGTATCCTCATGGGTAGGATTTTCTTGGTATAACGAATATCCTGGCGAGAAAAGCTGCATGAAAATAGAAAAGTTTGGCAAATAAATGGAAAGCCTAGAGAGATGAGTAAACAGTCATCTCTCTAGGCTTTCCGTCAGAATAGAGGAAATTATTTTCTCAAGCCAGGACTTCTTTCAAGAAACTCGTCATACAAGCGTGTATGTCTGCTTTCCATGGGTATTTGCCAACCATTGATGAAGACATGATGGACAGTGGTTCGCGTCTCGAAGGGATCTCCATCTGCAACAAACAGATTGGCGATTTTGCCGACTTCCAAAGATCCGATCTGCTTGTCAACACCGAAGATTTTTGCAGGGGTGATGGTTACGGCTTTGAGGGCTTCCTCTTTTCCCATGCCATAAGTGGCAGCAAATCCAGCATTATATGGAAGGTTGCGGACATTCTCAGTCTCATTGCTGCGAATGGCAACCCTTACGCCTGCTTTGACCATCAATCCGGGATTGGCATAGGGGCGATCGTATTTATCAGATGCGCGACTGGGACTAGCCAATACAGGGCCCACAATCACGGGGATGTTGGCTTTGGCGATCTCATCCGCTACCCGCCATCCTTCTGCTACGCCAGTCAGAACAGCTGTGACGGTTTGTTTTTCGATCCATTTGAGGGCAGATTGAATATCTGATGCAGCGTTCACCTCAATCAGCAGAGTGGTTTCCCCTCGGGTTACAGGTGCCAGTGCTGCCATTTCAGGATAGTAAGCGGGGGCATCTCCCCGACCTGCTCGATGCGCCACTTCTATCTTGGAATAGGTTTTGGCCTTGTCCCAGACTTCATTCAGGGTTTTCAGCGCTTTTTCCTGTTGCTTTTTGACTTCTTCTTCCGAACGACGATCAAATCGGCTTCTTCGGCCACCAGAAGGAAAGCGCAAGACGACCCCCTTGAATCCCGCGTACATCTGTGCAGGTGTATATCCGTGAAGATTGATAAGGGAGGCGGTTCCTGAAAACAAGCCTCCTGTAGGGGAAGTCAGTGCGGTTGTAACGCCACTGACGCGTGTAACCGGAATCAGGACAGAATTGGGGTTGACTGCTGTCAATGCCTGCATTTGAGGTGTGAGATTCCCGACTTCATTGTGATCCTGGGTCAAATCGACAGCTCCGATTTCTGATAGTCCGATTTGGGTGCCCGCATCGATCATTCCAGGGTAAATCGTCATGCCACTACAATCAATTTGTTCGGCATTGGCCGGGATTTGTATCCCTTGTCCGATGGCAGCAATCCTGCCATCCTGAATCAGCAAGGTGCCGGATTTGGTTCCTTGCGTTACTGTTTCGATCGACGCATTGGTCAAGGCAAAGGTGCCTGATGTTCCTTTGCTCATTTGTGCTGAAGCAATTGCAGGAAGCACAATCGCTAGCAAGAATATATATGTTGAAATTTTCATTTGTTTTTCTTTGAAATAGGGGCACTTGAATGTCGAATGTCGAATGTCGAATGTCGAATGTCGAATGTCAAAAGGGGAGTTATTGCTTGGATTTCGCTGTAATGATACTTTTTCTGAAAATCGCAATGAGTTCTTCACATGCTTAGCGAGCTATGGACATCAAAGAATCGCCATAGGCTTTTTGGGGAAGGATTTTCATCGCAATATTGGATTTTCGTAGTTCTCTTAAAGCAATTTGCATGTTGTGGATAAAGTCTTTGCTTGACTCTCCCGCTTGAGCTTCCCCATAATTTGGAATACTTTCAATCAGATTAATTAGCAGAACTGCAAAATCAAGAGTTCTCTCTTCAAGCTCAAAGTTTCTATGATTCGACTTATTTTTATTCTCCATTGGACATTCGACATTATATAACTCTCACAACAAAAGGGTGTTTATTATCATTTCTTACTCTTCCTCAAAGAGCCACCATACATCCTGCATACAATTGTCGTGGTGGTGTCCTTCATCGAATACTGGAAGAATCTTCTCTTCGGGATCGACGTAAATCCGCATATCACTGGGATCATTGTTGATATCAAAGCGAACTATGCCATCCACAATTGTGGTTTGAGGAACTGAATAAATAGAAAGCGGGTGTCCTTTGAAGATGGCGATATCAGCATCTTTGTCTTTTTCGATAGATCCAACACGATCATCAATTCCCAATTGTATGGCAGGATTGAGGGTAATCAGGCGAAGCGCTTCATTGTCTGTCAAGCCACCGTATTTTTGGGTTTTGGCAGCTTCGTGATAGAGATGACGAATCAATTCTCCTGAGTCAGAGTTGATCGAGGTGATGACCCCATTTTTGGTCAGGATGGCAGCATTGTAAGCCGTGGAGTAGTACACTTCGAATTTATAGGCCCACCAATCAGCAAAGACAGAAGCCATTGCACCAAATTCCGCTAATTCTGGAGCTACTTTGAAGCCTTCATTGACGTGTTGGAAGCAGATTTTTTCTACTCCAAAATCCTTACAGACATTCATGAGCATCAAAATCTCATCGGCTCGATAGGAGTGGCAGTGAATCAATACATCACCATTCAGTACATCGACCAATGTTTGCATACGGAGATTGTATGCAGGAGGAACAGCTGCTGGATTGTTGGCTTGCTCATCTTTATATGCTTTCCATTCTTTTTCGTACTCTTTGGCTTTGGAGAAAGCGTTGCGAAACACCGCTTCGACTCCCATTCTGCTACTGGGAAGTACCCGTTTGCCAGAACCATGAACTCTCATTGGATTCTCACCAAGGGCGAACTTGATGGTTCTGGGGGCACCCTGCATCTGCATGTCTTTGGGATCAAGAACTCCCCAACGATGCTTGATGGTCTCACATTGACCTCCGATCGCATTTGCCGATCCGTGCATGGCATGGGAAGCGGTGACGCCACCAGCCAGGGCGCGGTACAAGGTTATGTCATAAGGATTGATCACATCTCCTTCCCAAACCTCAGCTGTTACGGCGCTGGTAGATTCGTTGATGGAGCTCAATCCCGCATGAGAGTGCGCATCGATGATCCCAGGCATGACATGCATGCCGCTTGCGTCGATGACCTTCATGCCCTTGGGAGTACGGAGGTTTTTGCCAATTCGCTTGATCTTTCCGTTTTGAACAAGGATATCTGTGTTGGGCATAACCCCTTGAGTGATCGTGAGAACTGTTCCACCCTTGATCAACAGATTGCCTGTTTCTGGTTGTGCCCAGCCCAGGCACAGCAGCAAACACATACTACAAAAACTGATATATGATTTAAACATGATGCTAAGTTTTATAAGACAATTATCCAATACACATGAACGCATAGATCCTTATTCCGGATCACCAGTTCGTTGTGCTTCGAAAGGTGCTTCCCCAAATCCACCTAATTCCATGACACCTTCCATGTCAGTGTCCTCAATGGTACCTGTTACCTGAATGCTCATTGTCTGCCCATCATTGTCGAAGGAAAAGGAAAATGTCAATTCATCGCCACTGACATCTACTTCAGACAATTCTTGATCAGCCCCCATCATTTCGTTAGAGATCGTACCGGAATAGTTGCCGTCTTCGCCTTTGATAATGATTAGGCCAGATGAACTTCCCTGTGGCGTTTCCACAGTGTAATTCCATTTGCCCACTGCTTGAGCTGTAGGAGCTGCACCACTTTTTTTCTTGGGTTTGGGGGCTTCAATTTCATGCATCACTCCTTCCACAAATACATAGCGGACATTTGATTTCTCAGCGAAATAAGAGTTGTTTGAAATGACCAAATTAGCAAGTTTCCCCACCTCCACCGTCCCCATGACATCCGATACACCCAGCATCTGGGCTGGGTTTGTCGTTAGCGCAGCCAATGCGGCCTCCTCACTCAAGCCATGTTTGATCATGGTTCGAAGATTGGCCGGAATATCTTTGACCTTCGCACCTTCTGAGGAGAGACCAAAGGAAATACCCGCTTGGGCAAAAGTTGCCGCCTGACTACAGCTCTGCTTATATGCTTCTGCCTTTCTTTTGGTCAGGGCCATTGTTTCCTTTTCTATCTCAGACAAATCAGATTCTTTTTCCTTCTTTTTGTCAGAAGATTTTGGCGCCTTAGGGAGATCCAGAGAGAGAAAAACGGGTGTATTCGCAGATTGCAATTTGCTGGTCAGATCCCAGCCTTGTTGGAGGCCTGTGAGAACGATTGGGAATCCAAGATCTTCTGCCAGGGCAAGCGCTCTATAAGCTTCCAGGGCTTTTTCGGCTTTGAAAAAA
Source organism: Bacteroidota bacterium (assembly GCA_039029315.1). Lineage (GTDB taxonomy): Bacteria > Bacteroidota > Bacteroidia > J057 > J057 > JBCCCJ01. Next base: position 14,926 of record JBCCGK010000169.1, read on the forward strand.
ACAGGACGATCTCCATTGATCGTGGGATAAAAAGCCTGGATGACACGATCATAAGCAGGACGTTTCATTCCGGCAGGCTTCTGAGCGTATGAAGATTCATGGGTCCGGGCAAGCTCTGCCTGTCGATACAGATCTCGCCATTTGGCCATGATGCCCATGATGGTATTGGGATAGACACCAGAAGCAGTGACAAACTGGCTAAAGAGACTGCTTTGTGCCCGAAAGACCATTTCATCCGGAGAGTTTCCTGTCAGCAAAATGATAGAGCCGGTTCCTGGCAGCATCTTGCCACGTGGCACGACATGCGCCGCCGTGAACCCTAATTTTCGGAGTGCACCGATCGAGCCATCCTTGGGATCAAGCACGTCTTTGACATCTTGTTCTGGCTGGATACCTGCGTCTTTGTTGGGGGGATTTGCCGAATCTGATCGACTTTGCCCCCGAGATCGGTTACCGGTCTGCTGAGCCGAAGCGGCTTTTGGTTTGGGAATACCAGTGTGAGACATCCCGTCAATGAAGCCGGCATATACATACATTGAGTCGACCTTGATCACTTGGGCTTCGCCAGGAATGTCGACATCAGAACCCACCGAGACGATCAATCCATCTTTGATCAGAATGGTTCCTTGGTCCAGTTGCTTCCCCGGAGACTGAATAATCGTTGCGCCCGTAATGGCATAGGTTTGCGAAACGGGCTGGAGGTTGGTTGATGTGCTATTACCAGATCGTTGACCCAAGAGGGAGTGGTATGGGGCAAGGCTAAGGCATAGCAAAACCATAGTAGAGAATTGTAGAATTGATTTCATATCATAAGTTAGGTTTTGCCAATTCGATAAAAGTACGAAAAGCTCTGGGGATTGAGAAAAGAGAAAAGGTAGTCCAAACTCATTGAACTACCTTTTCTAGAGACCGCAAAAAGGAATGAATGTCTCTTATTGAGTACAAAAATTACGGATTGCTTTTTCGTCGAATCGTTTTATGTGTATGAAGAACTCGCGTGCTGCCAATTTTGCTGAGGCGATATATTTTGTCTTCATTCGGCTTAACCTCAATTTCCGTTTGTATCTGCCAGGGACCTTCCGTCTCTGTCTGTACGCGGTGTATTCCTATGGGAAGTTCTACGGAGACCACATGGGGGTCATCTGAATGTCTTGGGGATTGTGAGGCAGGGAAATGATGATTCATGACCCCAATTTTTTTTCCATTGACAATCCAGGTAATGGGTTTCTTTTTTACCGAAGGACTATTCGTATAAAAGGTAGCATACCCATACTGGGATTCTGGCACTGGAGGTGTTTCTGAAGACGCTTGAGCGGCTTGTTGGTTTCTGATCGCATTCAGGGTTTCGCTTGCTTTGGAAGACAGTCTGCCTCTGGCGATGAGATTGGTTTCAGTGATGATGATGGATGCGTCCAGGTTTGTTCGTGGATCTTCCAGGCTATCCAGGAGAGTGATGGTTGTCTGACCCGAGGGGAAACTGAAAGCATTTCCATGGACACTTCCTATGTCAGACAATTGTTGGGAGATACCGAGGGTAAAATATTGCTTGCCGTGTTCAAGTGTCAATTCTGCACAGCGACGCAACATAAATTGGGAGGTGCGACCATGAGAGGAATACCCATTTCCCTGAAATCGAACTTGAAAAATGTTTTGTCCCAGGCGGGTCTGTTCATATCCGCCCATGATACCAGAAGATTGATAAGGAGTAGAACAGCCGATGAGGGCGATGGCCAACACAATGAAGGCAAATGATAAGAAGATATTGTGATTCATGAGTTTGATTATTTGTAAGTGAATATACAGAAAATGCTTTTTATTTCTAAGAGGTTGTTTGGGTTTTGTTTATGGAATTATTTTTTCCCCTTCAAGGCGCAAACCCTTGAATTTAGCAGCATAGAATGAGGAGGAGCCTTCCAAGGAAGAAGGGCGAATAAAGGAGGCCAACAAAACCATAGGAGACATTCAAGCAGACTCTAAGAGACTGTTTGGAAATCTATTACTTATTTTTTGTATGTGTCTTTTTTCCTCATTCTGCGGCTTTTTTTGTTCTCATAGCACCACTATGAGAACAAAAA
>JBCCGK010000170.1:0-16942 GCA_039029315.1 Bacteroidota bacterium
ACGCCTGGGTTGACAGCTTCAGAACTCTGTTGGTCAGACAAGATACCTCTCTCAGCAGTTGGTGGTCCTGGCATTTTCTCGCTTTCACAGCTTGGATGATCAAACACAAAATTCCCCAGTGAAAAAACTTTAAATCACCTCCTGTAAAAAATGACACGCTCAGGTTCCAAAAAGCCAAATTTCCTTAGGGAAAAGAGAAATTAAAACTTGGGACGTTCCAGAAGGGCATCAATCATATAGGAACGCTTGAGGTCGGCGCGTGTCATCCCCAGTTTTCTTTTCGGTTTGGTTTTCTTATAGGTCTCAATGTGAAGTCCATGACTCATTTCTTCTTTTACCTTCAAAATCCGCTTGTCTATCCCTACTCGACTCCCTGGAAGCGCCAAGTCATCATTGTTGACTTTTGGGGGCATTTGATTGATGTGCTGAACTCCGCCGGAATTACTATCTTTGAGTCCATATTTAAGTCTGAGGTATCGGATATAGAACAATCCGGTGATGAGGAGAATGCCAAGGAGGGTCAAAAGAAATGCAACCATAACACGAACTTTACTTGCGCTACATGCAAATTATGAAATGTTGCGCGAAAAAAAGCATCTGCGCAACTTTTTTCCTTAAGTTGCAAAGACCATAGCATATGCAACTAACCAGTCTTGAGATATCTGGCTTCAAAAGCTTTGCTGAACGAACCAAATTCGTTTTCGATGAAGGGATTACCGGCATAGTCGGACCGAATGGATGCGGCAAATCAAATATTGTGGATTCCATCCGATGGGTCCTGGGGGAACAGCGAACAAGAAATTTGCGCTCCGACAAGATGGAAAACATCATCTTCAATGGAACCAAAACCAAACGAAAAGCCAATCTGGCAGAAGTTTCCCTAACCTTTGAGAATACCAAAAATCTCCTTCCGACAGAGTATTCCACCATTCGCATTACCCGCAAGCTGTATCGAAGCGGGGAAAGCGAGTATCAGATCAATGGAATCACCTGCCGACTCAAAGACATCCAAAATCTGTTCATGGATACTGGAATCAGCTCGGATTCCTATGCCATCATTGAATTGCGGATGGTGGATGAGATCTTGACCAATAAGGACAATGAAAGACGAAGGTTTTTGGAAGAAGCTGCCGGAATCTCCAAATACAAGGTGCGAAAGCGGCAAACTTTGAAGAGACTGAAGGATACCGATGCAGATTTGGAGCGCGTTGATGATTTACTTTTTGAAATCGAAAAAAACCTCAAATCTCTGGAGAAACAGGCCAGACGGACACAAAGGTATTTCGAACTCAAAGAAAAATACAAAATCATCAGTTCCCAATACGCCTTCCTGACCATGCGGAGTATCAAGGATCGGCAGCGTCAGATACAGATTTTGGAACACAGCCTCCAGGACCAACAGGGAAGTTTGCAGGCGGGAATGGCCAAAAGAGAAGCGGGCGTGCAAGAGATGAAAAAGAATCTGCTAGATGTGGAAAAAGATCTTTCTTCAGGACAGACGGACCTCAATCAGCATATTCGCAACATACAAGGGATCGAGACTGAAAAGTCCATCAAAAACGAACGACTCAAATACCTTCAACAAAGAGAAACAGCCATTCGAGACCAGGCAGAGACAGAGCGGCAACAGATCGATCAGCGGCGAAGTGGCATCTTGCAATTGAGAGAAGAGGAATTTCGCCAGCAACAGGAAGCCGAAAAACAAAAACGGACCACCGAACATCTGAAGTCTGAAACGGAACGTCTTCGAAAACAACAAGAAGAGGCCCAACGCATTACCAACAGCATCGCAGAACAGCATCGGCAGACAGAACAAGAGATGCAATCACTGACTCGGGACAAGGAAATCAAGCGGGTCCAAATCCAGAGTCTGGAAGGAGAACTCAACCGGGCAGAAGAGGATCGCTCCCGGAGAAGTGGAGATTTGGACGCCTTTGCGATCAAATCAGAACAACTTACAGCAGAAACTCAAACACTGGAACGTCAATTCGGTGAGTTACAGGCCCGGAAGGTCGCGCATGAAGAAGAAACCAAAGCGACAGACCAGCTATTTGCACAACTGAAGGATACTGTCTACAAGACCAACCGGATTCTGGATGCCAAGCAAAATGAATTCAACCTTACCAAAAGTCTGGTCGAAAATCTTGAAGGCTTCCCAACCAGTGTGAAATTCCTGAAAAAGAACGCCAAATGGATCAAGGACTCGCCTTTGTTATCAGATGTATTTGCCGTTCCTGATGCCTACAAAGTCGCCCTGGAAAGTTTTCTGGACCCTTATCTGAGTTATTATATTGTCCCTACACGGGAAGATGCGATCCTTGCCGTGCATATGCTCGCCGATGCAGCCAAAGGACGGGCTAATTTTTTCATTTTGGATGAATTGGAGTCCTACCAATCTGCCAATCCCATTCTCTTTACCCAGGCTCAATCTGCATTGGATATTGTAGAATTTGCTCCAGAATACAAAAAACTGGCGGCATACCTGCTGGATCGTTTGTATCTGGTGAATGACGAAGCCGATCTGCCCAAGGATATTCCTGAGAGTGCCGTCTTTATGACCAGAACCGGGAATCTTTCTCGACGGCGTTTTGTCCTTGGTGGAGGCTCCCTTGGGCTATTTGAAGGGAAACGCCTGGGACGGGCCAAAAACCTGGAAAAACTTGAAAAAGAGATTGCCAAACTTCAAAAAAAGCTTACTTCCGAAAAAGTAGAACTGGACAAAACGGGTAAGAGACTCGAATCCCTGAAACGGACAAATCACAACAAGGAATTGGAACAGGTCCGCAAACAATTGAGTGAAAAACAACGGGATTTGTCTGTGTTGCAGCTTCGAGAAAAGGAACATCGGGAATTCCTCGAACGGGTAGGGAAGCGATCTGAGAATTTGCATGCAGAGCTACAAAATCTGCGAACAGAACTGGAATCTGCGGACCCGAAATTGAAGATACAGGCAGAAACACTCTTGCAGTTGGGCACTCAGCTGGAAAGTCAGAAAGCCCAATTGGGGGAGCATACAGAACAACTCAATGAATCCTCTCGCCTCTACAATGAAGCGAATATTCGCATGATCCAACTCAACAATCAGGTCGAAAATCTAAGCCGGGAGTTGTTGCAAAATACCAGAGCCATTGAGCAATATGAGGTCAATGCAGAAAAATTGAAACGAGAACTCAGTCAAGTACAAGCAGATACTGACAAATTGATCAGTAGCAACCTACAGGACGATGAAACGATGGTTCGGCTGTATACCCAGAAGAAAGAAATGGAGCGTCAGGTAGGTGTGCTGGAAGAACGAGTGGCTCAGTCTCGAAACGGAATTTACGAACTGGAAGAATCTCTCTCTCAAGACCGCAAGAGGCGAGAGGAATTGATGCAAAAACAATCTGAACTCAAAGAACAAGCAGCAGAAGTTCGTATTGAGATCAATGGCCTTCGTGAGCGAATGTCTGTAGAATTTCAGGTTGAGTTAGGAGAACTGAGTGAAGTCGCCTTGTTTGACAAAGCCATTGATACCTATGATTTGCGGCAGATTGAATCACAATTGCTCAAAACAAGAGACCGGGTTCAAAACTTTGGAGAAATCAATCCTATGGCTGTAGAAGCCTTCAATGAAATCAAGGAACGATACGATTTCATCTCTGGGCAGAAAAAGGATCTGGAAGAAGCCAAAGCCTCCCTGTTGCAGACCATAGCCGAAATTGACCAAACTGCGAAAGAAAAGTTCCTTGAAACATTTGCGCTGGTTCGAGAAAACTTTATGCGGGTATTTCGGTCTTTGTTCAGAGAGGATGATAAATGTGATTTGATCCTGATGGATGAGAACAATCCGCTTGAATCAGATGTCAACATCATCGCACGTCCCAAAGGCAAACGCCCCTTGACCATCAAGCAATTATCTGGAGGTGAAAAAACCTTAACAGCAGTAGCCCTTCTGTTTTCCATTTACCTGATCAAGCCGGCTCCTTTCTGTATCTTTGATGAAGTGGATGCTCCCTTGGATGACGCCAACATTGATAAATTCAACAACATCATCAAGGATTTTTCCAAAGATTCTCAATTTCTCATTGTTACCCATAACAAACGAACCATGGCTGCCACCAATGTGATGTATGGCGTAACAATGCAACCACCAGGAATCTCCAATATAGCCCCTGTCAATCAACAGGCGATTTTGGCCGCGAACAAATAACTTACCTCAAGCCACAGGCTCCTGCACCTGGATCAAGCTGGTCTACGGTGATCTGCTGTCCCCCATCGAGAATGTTGCCACTGATCAGATTGTGGTCTATAAATGGTACGCCCGGATTGAACGCAAATGGAAGCGCATTTCCAGCGAAATCGGCGAAGTCCTGTGCGAGTTGAAAGCTGGCAAAAAACTTGATCCCATCTTGACGATAAATGCCGAATCCTCTTCGAATATTGGGATTGGCCAAGCCATTGATATGGGTGTCCTGCTGCCGGAAAATTGAGCCTGGAACAGCCAGATCAAATGGCATTTCCCGATGGACAAACTCGATGGCATTGTCTTCATAAGTCGATGCCTGAATGTTGATCTCTGGACAATCGTAATTGGCCTGGACCTTGGGAGGGGACTGTGTATTGAGGTCGTGTCCTTCACAGATGCAAATCATCTCGGGTGTAGAAAAGGCAGCAATCAAATCAAACTGAGGCATAATGACCGTGCTCGTTTCATCCAACCCAAGCGGAAAAGGCATGCTAGGACCCGCTGGCATCATGAGCCGCAACTGATTATCGGTATAGGTATAGGTCCCATCAAATACAAAATCATCATGGGTATCTGTTGTGAACAGAACTTGCATGTTGCCATCATCTTTGAAAACGAAGAACCATAACAATTGAGAATTTCGCCTCCCACACTGGTATATAGCAGAAAAGGGGCGATTGGGGGTGAAAGAAAAACGATCATCAATTTCCTCTGCAACCGAGAGAGGAACTTCTGGCTCGGGAGGTCCTGGCTGCGTGGGATCAGGCACACAGCTCGCAAGGGTCAGACACAGAATTAGCAAAAATATGTGCCGGATGTTAAGAGAAAAAACAGATGGAGGCATTGTATAAGAATTGAGGATTCAGAAGATTTAGAGACTGTTTGGGAATCTGTGCTGAGAATTTTTAGAGTGTATTTTTTTCTCAGGCAAGGCACTTTTTTGTTCTCATAGTGGTGCTATGGGAACAAAAAAAGCCGCCGGATGAGGAAAAAAGACGCATACAAAAAATAAGTGATAGATGTTCAAACAGTCTCTTACTGAATAGTCGTTTCTTGGACTTGGATATCACCCACCATAAACAATTTTCCAGACTCGTTCTTTGTCATTGACATCTGTTAGCTTGAATTGGTACTCTCCTTTGGGGAATGCAGCTAGACTCAACTGCTGACGATAAGGTCCTGCTTTCAATCTGAGTTGACCTGTGGCCAGTTGCTGATTGGCATTGTCCAGCAAATGCATGGTCAGAGTCATGGCTCTTGGCAAATCCATTTCAACCTGTATGATGCCATCAGAAGTTCGTTCCGTAACCTTGATGATATCATCTCCGACCAATTCTTCCAGATTGCTGGAGTTCTTGACGATCAGTTTTCGACTTGTCCTGCTTTGACATATGCCATTGCTGACAGCCAATTGTACCGTATAAGTGCCAGGTTCCTGGAAGATATGCAAGGGGTTTTTTTCCTTCGAACTGCTCCCGTTGCCAAAATCCCATAACCAGGAAGTCGCGGCGACAGTATGATCGGTAAATCTCACAGCTCCAGGAGATTTCGCCAAATCAATTTCTTGTGCAGAAATCGAAAACTCAGCGTCCAGGTCGCTGACTTCCACAAAAACTTCCGCTGTATCTCTACACCCATTATTGCTTTTGCCAATAACTGTAAAGGAGCCACTTCGTTCAGGAAGAGCGAAGGTTTTTGCTGTGGCCCGAACATTGATGCCATTTCCAGCCAGCCATTCATAGGCGTCTGCTCCTTCTGCTGCCAAATCAAGTCTGTCTCCTTTGCACAAGGTACTGGTTGAAGCGGATATTTCCAGGAATTTGGAGGGGACAACTTCGACTGTTACAAATCCCTCCATTTCACAAAAGTCCTCATCCAGGGCACGTACGGTATAACTACTGGTCGCAGTTGGCCTTACGGTAACCCGAGAGCCTGCAATGGTATTCAGGTCTTCGGATTCATCCCAGACATAGGAGCGATCATTTCCCCCACTTGCAATCAGGGTAACCGTATCGCCTTCACAACGAATCGGTGCGGAAGGATTGATCGTAATGGCTTTAGGAGGCCGAACCACTACTGTGACAGATCGCTCGCTTCCACAGCCGCCTTCTTGTGTACTTACAGTATAGGTTGTCGTTTTTTCCGGTCGGGCAGAAACCAATGGTCCAGTTGTCTGGTCAAGCCCATCCGCCGGAAACCACACATAGCCACTTCCTCCGCTTGCCACGAGTCGGGCAATTTCTCCTCGACAAATGATGCTATCTTGTGTCTCTACTTGAAGCGGTAGACCATTTCCTACTTCAACCGTGATTTGGGTTTCAGTGTAACATCCATTTTTGTCTGTTCCACTGATGGTATAGGTGGTGGTCTGTTCAGGAAAAGCGACTACCTCTGTGCCAGAAGCTGCACTTAAGCCCTCTACGGGACTCCATCGAAACAATCCTTCTCGATTCAGTGTGAGGCTGATCTGATCTCCTGGACAGAGATTGGGAGATTCAGGGGACACCTGTAAGGGAGGGGCTTCTCTCACCAACACCTCTACAGAATCAATCAGAATACATCCATCCAGGGTGGTTCCTTCTACCACATAAGTGGTGGTTTGGGAAGGCGTAACATGAACAGTGGAACCTACGCCTCTTTCAAGGCCATTGGCAGGATGCCAATAGTAGGAAGCAGCTCCCCTAACTGCCAAATCCAAAGACTCCCCTTCGCAAATTGCCGGAGAAAATGGCGTGATGTTCAAGCCCCCACCTTCGCCGACAACTTCCAGGTAAATCTCCTGTTCAGCCCTGCACCCATCAGAATCAGTGGCTACCACCTTGTAGGTAGTCGATGTGGTAGGGGTGGCTGTAACGAGTTCGCCAGTTGTCTGATCTAGGCCAGAAGCCGGAGACCAGGAATATTCTTCCGCACCAGAGGCTATCAAGTCAAGAGATTGACCTTTACAAACGGTCCCACCAACAGTATTGATTTCTACCTCAAATGGATTGGAAATCGTGATGAAGTCAGGGGCTTCTTTGCTATTTCGATCACCATCGCAGCCTTCTACTGTCAATCGCACATCCTGCAATCCAAGCGTAATAAACTCAACTTTGGGATTGGCTTCCCGAGAGAAGGAGGGTTCTCCACCAGGAAACTCCCAGAAAAACTCGACAGCATGCTCGGACAGTGATTGGAATTGTACTTCCTGTCCCAAACAACTGACAGTTTCTGTTGCCGTAAAATCTGCAATGGGTCGCTGACCTCGACTGATGGATACGGTGGCACTTGCCTGATTTTGGCATCCAAAACGATCCTGAATATCAACGGTATAGGTTGTCGCTCTGCGTGGACTGGCAAGCACTTCTTCACTGTCTGTCTTGTCCAGGCCTGATCTGGGGCGCCAGCGGTAATTGCTTGCTTCCGGGGAGATGGCACGAATGAAAGTGCTTTCTCCTCTACAAATACTAGGATGATCAATTTCCAGTTCAAGACTGGGTTTGGGAAGCACTGCGATCAAGACAGAGGTGGTGTCAGTACACCCGACTTCATTCCAGCCAGTCACAGTAAAGCGGGTGGTTGTGCTGGGGCGCGGCCTGATGACTGCTCCTCTGAGAGGATTAGGTCCGATTTCTGGACTCCAATGGTATCCTGCTCCTCCATTGGCTCGAAGCTCAATACTCTCTCCTTCACAAATCTCTGCCTCAGAGGCTGTGAGAGAGATGCGGGGAATTCTCCCTACTTCAATGGTTTTTTTTAGGCTACTTCTGCATCCAGATGCGGTGGCAGCGGTAACTGTATAAGTCGTTGTTGATGAGGGAGCGGCACTGACCAGCTCTCCTTCTGTGCTGTTCAGGCCGACGGCTGGTGACCAGCTGTATGAGGCGGCACCACTTGCCTGAAGTTTGGCGCTGGTTCCCGGACAAATGGTTTCCCGGTCTGTGTCAATGACCAATTCGGGAGTCGCTTCTACATGGATGGTTACATCCTTACGCAACATACATCCAGAACTCGTTCGACCTGTAACTGTATAGGTCGTCGTACGCTGAGGGTCTGCCTGAACCACAGGGCCGCTCTTGCTATTCAGGCCGGTAGAAGGAGACCAACTGTAGTTGTCTACTCCTGAGGCGACAAGTCTGACACTTTCGCCTTTACAGATCTTGCTGGTTGGCGGATTTACGCTAAGAACTTGTCCTTCCCGGACTTTGACCGAGATAGATGAATTGGCTTGGCAGCCATCTTTATTGGTTCCTGTGACAGTATACAGCGCATCCTCCTGAGGGGCAAGAGTAATGTTGCGACCCATTGGGAGGGCATCTCCTGCTCCCAGTGACCAGGCCAACTCAAGGCTGTCATCACCACTGACAGAGAGCTGAATCTCCTGTCCTGCGCAGACCTCCTCCTGAGAGGCAATCAATCGAATATTAGGCTTGGGTTTGACAAAGAGAACGGATTCCCGAATCTCTGTATCTGTGCCACCAGCAGACCTGACGGTCAATTTGACATCGTACCAGCCCGGTTCTGGATAACTGACGATTGGGTTGCGCGAAGTGTCACTGGCAGGAATTCCACCGTCGAAAGACCAAATCCATTTGGTCGGGCCATGGAGAGACATGTCCTTGAACGACACCTGATCTCCCGCACACAGATTGGTTTGGTTGATTTCAAAAGCTGCTACAGGTTCAGGATCGGGTTGTTTTCCAATATAGATATCATCCAGGTACAAGTCATTGCCATATCCACTGAAATTGACAAAGGCGATCTGCACATGAGATTGTCCTCTATACTGGCCTAGATCAATCATTTCTGTCCGCCACTCCTGTTCACGAGGGGTGAAGGGTTTTTGCAGGGGAGAGGTGGTACTTAACTCCGCTCCGCCGCGAAAGTAGATATTGCGGAATTGAGGATCACAGGCGGTGGAGATAAACACACCCAATGTATCCGAATATCTGTTCGAAAACATCGAATAGGCAATCTTGAAGGCCAGGACCGGATCTGACTCTTGTGACAAATCCAGAATAGGGGTGAGAAACCAGTCTGCTGCTCCTTTGAGATTATTGTCAAAATTATTGATGGTCATGGACCCTTTTCCCTGTCCGTTCGCACTGACTCTGGCATTGATGTCCCAGGAGTGATCATTTTGTGGATTGTGCAATTGGGTGCCATTTCCAACCAATGGGGCGTTGGTATCGAAGTTTTGAACAAATGGCAAAGGAATCCCGTCTTCCCGTACATGAATAAATCCTTCTTTTCTCTCGATATCACTGCCGCCAGCATTGCGGACCTCCAGACTCACAGCATAGGTGCCGGGTTTGCGAAAGACAACAGACGGATCGGACTTGTTGGAAGAAGAGGGGCGACCTCCGCTGAAGGACCATGCGTAGGAAAGCGAATTCCCCTTCGATTGATTGTCGAACTGAACCCGTAAGGGCCCACATCCGCTTTGGACATTGGCAACAAAAGCGGCTTTCGGCGGCTGAACAACGGCCTTGCAGGCGTTGGATGTCAACAGGGATTTCCTTCTTGGGCTGTTTTCCAATACTGTTCGCATGCGTCTTTTCTGATCTCGGGTGAACAGATTCATGCAAGCATCATTGGTATACTCCATAAAGTTTTGAACCATGGCCCGGGTTCCGTCGCAGCTGATAGAGGCCGTCGGACAGCCGAAATGTGCTTCTGGTGTCGGGGGGGTATCACCACAAAAGTCATCTACTTCACATGCTCCATCTCCCCATACGTGTCGTAAGCCGAGCCAGTGTCCGATCTCATGGGTGGCTGTCCTGCCTTTGTTGAAGGGATCGGATACTGTACCGATGGTCCCAAACGCAAAATAATTGATGACAACACCATCGGATTGGGAGGTTGCGGGAAGTTGAGGGATCCCACTCAAGCCTGAAGACATCGGAAATTGAGCAAATCCCAATACCCCCTCAGCGATGTTAAGTACCCAGATGTTGAAATATTTATTGGGGTCCCAAATGGTGGCTGGCTTGATCTCTTCATTGATGGTTTGTTCAACAAATGGACTCCCACTTAAGGAGATTCTGTCTATGCCATTGGTGGGATTGCCTTGAGGGTCTACTGTCGCCATACAAAACTCGATCCCTGTATCCACTGCCAGGTTCTTGAATTCCTGATCCGTGCGACTTTGATCCAGATTGGTCCGCCGATAGTCTTGATTGAGAACTTCTATCTGGGACATCACCTGGGCATCACTGATGTTCTCAACACTATTGCTGTAGACCACATGAACCACCACTGGAAGCGAATATACCTCCTGGGAGGAATTGCGAAAGATGCTTCTGCGCCTTTGAGTTCGCTTCACAGTTTCCTCCATCCATTGTTCAAATTTTTCTGGAGGTTCTGTTTCTTCTGCATGCTTGGTCGTCAAGTCTTTTTCTACTTCTACCGTCGTACAAGATCGCTCTGTAGGGACTTGTGTGCTCCTTAATCCTCTGGTCTCAAATTTTTTATAATCGTATTCTAGCGGTTTTTTCAGGCTCCCGTCTTCGGGATTTTTGAGGTTGAGTGTTCTGTTGGGATTACCGTTATAATGGGAGGGTGCCAATGGGACTTGTCCAAAGGCCGAAGTAGAAAGAGCGAAAAAGCAAGCAATCAAAAGACAACCTTTCAAAAAGCAAATGTTCAAAAGACTTACTTCCGAAAAAGAGTGTTTTTGCATATGTATGGCATTAGGTCCTTAGGTCTTTCTCTAACTGATCCACGAAATCCTTGGCCATCTTCAGGCCCATAGAAGTTTGTTCGATTAAGAGCTGTATTGCCTGGAGTTTTTGTCCTTGAAGAAGCAATTCTTTGATCTTTTGTGTGAATTCTTCTGTCAATTGGTCCATGGATAGAAAGTTTTTTGAATTTAGTAATATGGACAGGAAAGAACAAGTTCCCTCCTCTTTGCTTGCTTTTTCTCTGCCGATTCCTTTGTGTTTGCTAACAAATTTCCAGAAATTTGGCTATGGCTTCAACTATTTTTGACAATCACGGAAGGCCGATTACTTATGTGCGTCTGGCAGTGACTGACCGTTGTAATCTCCGTTGCTTCTATTGCATGCCAGCAGAAGGAATCCAATATGTGCCTCGGAAAGAGTTATTGAGTTATGAGGAAATGTTGCGTATGTTGGAGATCCTGGCAGGTATGGGGATTCAGAAAGTTCGATTGACGGGAGGAGAACCTTTTGTTCGGAAAGGGCTGATGGATTTTTTGGAACGCTTGAGCCGGATAGAGGGAATTGAGCAAATCAATATCACGACCAATGGCGTCCTGACGACTCCTTTTGTCCCTGCATTGAAAGAATTGGGCATTCACTCTGTCAACCTCAGTCTGGATACGCTTGATCGCGACCGCTTTCATGAAATGACCAGGCGAGATGAGTTGCCAAGGGTGCTCAAATGCCTGGATAGTTTGCTGGAGCATGGCATCTCGACCAAGATCAATGCGGTCATCATGGAGGGCAAAAATACGGATGATATTCACTCATTGGCCGAATTCACCAGGGACCACCCCATCAATGTTCGCTATATCGAGGAAATGCCCTTCAATGGTACAGGCACACATTATCCTGTCCTGAGCTGGGATCATCAGCGAATCCTGGCAGAATTGCGTCGGCATTATCCTGCCATTCAGAAAATCGAAGATGAAGCCCATTCCACTTCGCACAACTATCAGATTCCGGGCTACAAAGGAAGTGTAGGGATCATTGCCGCTTTCAGTCGGACGTTTTGTGGAAGTTGCAATCGGATTCGAGTTACCCCACAAGGAATGCTCAAAACCTGCTTGTATGATGGAGGGGTGCTGAACATTCGGGATTTGATGCGTGCCAATCTGAAGGATGATGCGCCAGTCCGAGAAGCCTTTCTCTCATCCTTTCGCAGTCGCGCAAAAAACGGCTATGAAGCAGAAAAAAGCAGAAAAGCCCTGAACCCTGTGAGTGAGTCCATGTCGACGATTGGGGGCTGAGGGAGTAAGACGATCGTTTCTTAGAGACTGTTTTGACATCAGTGCTGAGAATTTTTATGGTGTATTTTTTTTCTCAGACAAGGCCCTTTTTTGTTTCCTTCTTTTATTGATCTTCTTCTTGAGATTCTCCTGCCTAGCCTGTTCCCAAAATGCCTGATATTCGCTTATCTGCTCATTCAACAGGATGTCCTTTCCATGTAGCCAGCGATGAAAGGAGGTCAAAATGATCCCGGACATATCGTCGGGATGAAAGATCCCTCGTGTCCTGAAGTAGCGAGACAAGGAATTCTTTCCTTTCCAGAGGCCCCAGTCATTTCTCATAGATTGACCAGTCCCAAAATGTAAGCTTGCAACTGCTTTTTCTTCAGGTTTCGCTTTGAAGGCTTCCTTGTCTTCCTCTGACCAGAGACAATCCAGATAGTCAATGGCATCCTCAAGCTTGTCGGGAATATAGGTGTCGGAATAGCGCTCACAGTGGTTCTGACCCTGGATGATTCCAAAGGGAGAGATGAAAAAAAAGATCAGAATTCTTATCATAGGACTGTTGTGGTATAGATGAAAGAAGGGAAAAGAGGAGGAAGTCTCACACTGATAAGTGTTGCAGATCACAGCTTCATGCCTGAACACATCCAGTGGATTCATTAAAAAAAGCCAAACTTTTCCTAGCTTGTCTTCCTCTACTACTCAATTCTTCTTATATGAAAGAGATTCTTGATGCCCAACTTTCCATAGAATCGACCCTGAACTATTTTGTTGCAGGACTGCTTGCCTACGGCTTGATCGAATTGGCCTATTTGTATTTTTTTAAGAAATATGACCGGATGGGAGATTACAAGCAGAATACCATCAATTTTGTGTTTGTGATCGGCATGAATATTCTGATATCAAGCTTGTTTGGGACCATCAGTACAGGTGTGCTGGCAATTTTGGGCTATCAACATGCAATCTTTACTACTGATCTAAGCTGGCATTGGTGGATCTATGGATTGTTGGTCTATGAATTCTTTTATTGGGTCCAGCATTGGTTGGCGCATAAGGTTCGATTCTTCTGGTGTTTACATTCGCCGCATCACGCACCAGAATCCATGAATATGTTTGTCGGATTCAATCACAGTTTTCTGGAAACAATTTTTTATATGCCCTTCTTTATGGGACTCATGCCTGCCTTGTTGGGGGTGAATCCTGTGATCATTCTCGTCATTCTTGTGATCGATGTCACCTGGGGCAACCTGCTCCACATCAATGAATCAGTGATGCCTGGTCGATATGGATTGTTGGAAAAAATCCTGCAAACCCCTTCCTACCATCGCGTCCATCATGCGCAGAATGTTCGCTACATGGACACCAATTACAATTCGATGACCTTGTTTTGGGATTGGGTATTCGGAACATTGCAACCGCTGGATGATCAGGAAGAGGTCGTATATGGCATCACCAGAGAGGTTGATGCCAGCAGTTTTTTTGATGTGCAATTTGGAGAATACGCCCTCTTGGCAAAAGATATATGGGCAGCACCTGGCCTGAAAGACAAATGCTTGTATCTTGTTATGCCTCCTGGCTGGTCCCATACGGGTGAGCATCAGATGGCGTCTGTCTTGAAACAACGGGAAAAAATCGTCAATTCTCCTGCCTGAACGTTGACATCTTAATACAGGCAAAGATCATACACAACGCAAAACAATAAGCAACAGATGAATATCGCCATCATTGGGGGTGGGGCAGCAGGGTTCTTCTCAGCCATTCATGTGAAAGAAAACTATCCTGATGCACAGGTTGTTGTGTTTGAAAAATCTCCGAAACTGCTTGCTAAGGTCAAAATATCTGGAGGGGGAAGATGCAATGTTACCAACGGATGCACCTCCATCAGCGAACTGGCCAAAGCCTATCCGAGAGGCGGGAAGAAATTGAAAAAACTCTTTCGGACCTTCCATACCAGGCATACTATGGAGTGGTTTGAGTCCAGAGGAGTGCCATTGGTCATCCAGTCAGATAATTGTGTATTTCCTGTCTCTCAGAACTCTCAAAGTATCATTGATTGTTTGCTGGGCGAAGCCCGCAGGCTGAAGATCAAGATTGAGGTGAAGATGCCTGTGGTTGCTATCCAGCCTATTGAAGATCAACTGGAGTTGCGATTTGGGATGGGACATGCCTCCAGAACCTTTGACAAGGTGATTGTTGCCTGCGGTGGATCTCCCAAACGGAAAGGACTTGAATGGCTGGAAGAACTGGGACACCAAATCGAAGATCCTGTTCCTTCTCTGTTTACCTTCAATATGCCAGATGAATCTATCACCCAATTGATGGGAATTGTGGTAGAAGAGACCTTGACAAGCATAGAGGGCACCAAACTGAAATCTGATGGCCCATTGTTGATCACCCATTGGGGGATGAGCGGCCCATCTATCCTCAAATTATCGGCCTTTGGTGCCAGAATCCTCAGCGAGATGGGCTATGAAGGAAAAGTGCAGGTAAATTGGGTGAATGAAAACAATTGGGAGCGCGTACTGGATGTGCTGAATCAGATTGCCGAGACACATCCAAAGAAAACCCTCTCGAATGTCAGAGCTTATCTTCTCCCCAAGCGCTTATGGCTGTATTTGTTGGAGAAAAAAGATATTCCTTCCGAAAAGAGATGGGCAGAACTTGGCAAAAAAGGAATGAACAAATTGGTGAATGTCCTCTGCAATGATGTGTATCAGGTGCGTGGGAAAACAACCTTCAAAGAAGAGTTTGTGACGTGTGGAGGGGTGAGTTTGAAAAGCATAAACATGAGGACTATGCAAAGCACTGTCTGCAAGAACCTCTACTTTGCCGGAGAGATTGTCGATATTGATGCAATTACAGGAGGGTATAATTTTCAGGCGGCCTGGACCACAGCTTTCATTGCGGCGCGCTTGGGGTCATAAGATGAGAAAAAGAGAAAGGCTTAGACCTCCAAGGCGCAATACTCCCAATGCACCAGGCCATCCGATTAAAAATTTGGCCGGAGTATTTGCAATACAGAAGGGCAAAAAAAGAGGCAACACAAAACCATAGGATGAAATTCAAACGGTCTCTATTATGCAAATTGTTAGAATTTGGCCATTCAACTCAGTCCTTTGCCTGCTTATCTTGATATGTGTTAGATGCTCCCTTTCCTCTACTCATCAGGAATCTCAAACACCTCATCAAGACAGGATACATTCAACAGTTTGGGCAAAAGGCCAAGGCTTACAACAAGTCGAAAGCATCATTTTTGATCATGAAAATCTGGTGTTTTATGCCTCAAACGGACAAGCTTATGCAGTCGGGCACGATGGCTTTTTGTCCAAATTATCTGAAACAGGAGATCTTCTTGACCTCAAGTGGATCGACAGCTTGAGCAGACCAACGGGAATGGCGATCTATCAGGGGAAGTTGTATGTCGCTGATGTGAATGTGCTGCTGATCATCGACATCAAAGCGGAAACCATCATTGCCAGAATTCCAGAACCGATCAAAGGCTCTGGCCTCAATGATGTCGCAGTGGACGAGAAAGGAGAGGTATTTGTAACAGCATCCTTTGTACATGCAGTCTTTAAGTTGGAGCAACAACAATTGACCCTCTGGCTACAGGATGAAGAGCAACTCGCCTGGGCCAATGGCCTCATCCTTGAACAAGAACATCTGCTTGTCGCTGGGCTGAAGCTTGCCAAAATTGAGCGCCAGACAAAAAGAATCGCAACATTGGTCCCGAAGGATTCTGTGGAAGATTTTGATGGAATTGCCTCAGATGGGGCAGGGGGTTATTTCCTCACAACAGTTGCCAGGCGCGCTTTGTGGCATATGGACAAGGAATTGAGCATCCATCCACTGGATACTGGAGTTGCCTACTTTGGTGATATCGAATACCTCTCTGACATAGACCAACTTTGGGTACCCAGAGGCAATCATAGGACGCAAGCGTACTTTATGTCTGTTTATGAAGGAATATCCAAATGAATCGAATCACGATCCCTCCGATTCCTCCCAGGGAATTGGGCTCACCGCATCATGATCGAGTATGCGCACGGCAGTCCGATCAATCCGCATCACAAGTTTGCAGGCAGGATCAGGACAAATGACGCGAGAATCCGTCTCCATCCAATCTGCCGGATGTCCTTTTCGTTGTTTGGCAGGCAAGAGCGGAAGGGTGGACTGTAGGGCAAAGAGACAAAAATTGGCTCCTGCTGGCAGGGAAATCTTCCCCCCTTTGAGAAAAAAACAATCTCCCACGTGCATGTCACAGGTGCAGTTGCCAGCGATTTCTTCCACAACAATCGTGAGATCATACAGCTCAAATTGATCCGGGCGCAATGCTTGATTCTCTTTCATATGGATTGATCTTTGGTTCGGCCGTAGCCAGTGGTCAAACTGATGAGCAACATGAGCAATAGACCCCATGAAACAAAATTGTAGAGACCTGTTTCCAGGGGAGAGACAGAAGAAATCCCGAACTCTTCTCCTGATAAAGTTGTATTTGCCATCAAGATAACGGGAATAAAATAAGGCAATAGAAAAGGAAACACACATACAACCAAGCTCAATAGATTGGCACGTCTGGTAGGAGAAAGCCCCATTTTCTCCCCGGTAGTATTAGAAAATTCAGCCACCATCAACATCGCAACCACACTATGCGTAGTGAGCAGGACGGCTCCACTTACCGTTGCAGCAATCCAGCCTTCTGCCTGAGCCGGAGAATGACTGTGTTTGGACGCATAATGGACCAAGCGATCAATCAGTCCGCTGGCTTTCAGGCAAGCCACAAG
>JBCCGK010000171.1:0-16755 GCA_039029315.1 Bacteroidota bacterium
AGGAGGCCAACAAAACCATAGGAGACATTCAAGCAGACTCTAAGAGACTGTTTGGAAATCTATTACTTATTTTTTGTATGTGTCTTTTTTCCTCATTCTGCGGCTTTTTTTGTTCTCATAGCACCACTATGAGAACAAAAAAGGGCCTTGGCTGAGAAAAAAATACTCCATAAAAATTCTCAGCACAGATTCCAAAACAGTCTCTAACAGCCTAATGATTCTCACCGATGATTTCATCAAGGAATTTTGTTGCCTCATTTTGTGTAGACCTACAGAGTCGCTAGTAAAGCCGGACAAAATCAGTCGTGACAACATCTGGATTCATAGCTTGTTCTGCTATTCATTATCTTTGCGAAGAACCTCGATCGTATGCACATTGCAGTCCTATCAGATCCCGCCAATTTTCATACTCAAAAATGGGTAAAAGCATTGTTGGATGCGGGTGTCCGAGTGACGGTATTTAGCTTCTTTGACTATCAAATTCCGGGTGTAGCATGTGTCAAAATTGAGCCGGGCTATACACTGAGGGGGCGTCTCACTTATGGGAGTTACCTTTATACCACTGATGCCTTGAAAAAAGCACTAGTAGAACACAAGGTAGATCTGGTCAATCCGATCAACATCACCCCATTTGGAGTTTGGGCAAGCCGAGCAGGTGTTGGGCCCATTGTGAGCATCGCCATGGGGGCAGATATCCTGGAATATGCGCCGACTGATGACCAGAGAATTCCGCCAGATCGAAGCTGGAATAGCAACAATCTTGGCAAAACAAGAATGCTGAACAAAGCCGTTTACGAATTGAAGTGGCGGCGTTTTCGCAAGCATGTCAAGCATGCCCTCGAAACCTCAGACATGATTATCGGAGACAACCTGGAATTGATCAAAGCCATGAAAAACTGGTTTGCTATTCCACAAGGCAAACTCCGCCTCAATCGTTGGGGGATAGAGGAGGAACTATTTGAGCTGTCGCCAAAGCAAGAGGGCGATTTGCGAAAAAAATTTCAAATCAGGGATTGGCAGCGGGTGATCGTCAGTCCGCGTGGACTCAAGCCTGTCTATCAAGGAGATTTGGTCCTGGAGGCCTTTGAGCGTCTCCTCCGAAGGGGAGTAAGAGATGCCAAACTCATTATGTTGTCAGCAGGTTACGATGTGCCACAGGAATTGGACAAAAAAGCCAGGGAATTGGATCAGCAGTTTGACAACTTCTACTATGAATCCGACTTGCTGAAGCGAGAAGAAATGTGTCAGTTATGGATGTTAGCTGATGCGATTATTTCTGTTCCTGTCTACGACGGATATTCCAATTCTCTGAGTGAAGCTCGATATGCAGGCGCGATCCCAATTGTGAATAATATTCCGGCTCATCGAGAGATTTTGACCCATGATGAACATGGATGGATGGTTGACCCATTGAGCCCGGAACATCTGGCAGATGCGATTCTGGAAATCATGGTGAACATGGATGAACGCAAAGCGAGATATGCCAGCAAAAATCGTCCCTGGATTCTGGAACATGCACATCTGGCCAACAATATTCGTCAGTTTGTTGAGGCATGCAAACGTATCCTCCAAAAACAAAAACCTTCCTGATGATCCACCTGCAATCGACTTGTGATTTGAAAGGCGATGTCGTACATTCGTAGGATTTGAAATCCATCACCCTTGTTGGATTGAAATGTGTTGACTATCAAACAATTAAAACGGAATTGATTATGCAAATCCCCGAAGACCTCCTATACACAAAAGACCACGAATGGATCAAAATAGAAGGCGAAAAAGCAACAATAGGAATTACTGATTTTGCTCAAAGTCAACTCGGTGATATCGTCTATCTGGAAATCGAAACACTGGATCAATCCCTGGAACGCCAAGACATTTTTGGAACCGTAGAAGCTGTCAAAACAGTCTCTGATTTATATATGCCGATCAGTGGAACAGTCATCAAGGTCAATGAAGACCTGAATGATTCTCCCGAAACAGTCAACTCAGATCCATATGGTGATGGATGGTTGATTCAGATTCGAATCGATGGTGCAGCAGATAGTGAATTGCTCAATGCTGCTGAGTATGCCAGTGAAATCGGTGAATAATGCTTGATCAGCCTCGGACAACATCCTTATGGTCGCAATTTCGTTGAAGAAAGTATGAAGTGTTTTTTTTCTCTCCTCCCCCTATACATTCTACTGCTCTTTTCTGTTAGTCATGCTCAAGTTGGAGCAGAGGCGCAGCTGGCTGAAAAATACTTTCAAGATGGAGAGTATGAATCAGCCCTGGAGTTGTTTCTGAAACTGTCCAAACGGAACTCTGATGAGATTCTCACCCGTAGAGTCGTAGAATGCTACGAATTGTTGGGAAATTATGAGGATGCCATCAAGTATCTGGACAAAAGTATGAAGAAGCAGTCAGAT
Source organism: Bacteroidota bacterium (assembly GCA_039029315.1). GTDB lineage: Bacteria > Bacteroidota > Bacteroidia > J057 > J057 > JBCCCJ01. The sequence continues at coordinate 2,409 of JBCCGK010000171.1, forward strand.
GTGGTCATATTGCCAATATTGAAAGCTTCCTTATTGGAAAAAACCGGAGACCTGAAAGCTTCTGATAAATTGTATGATGAGGTGATTCAGAAAAAACTACGAGGACAAGGCGACTTTATGCAAATAGGAGCCTGGTTGTATCAGGCCGGGAAACTGGATTTTGCTCGGCAAGCCTATACCCAGGGTCGCAAGCGTCTCCGTGACAACTTTGTATTCAGTAACGAAATTGCGAACATTCACCTTCAGCAAGGAGAATATGGATTAGCCACAAAAGAATATTTGAATTTATATTTTGCCAATTCGGCCGATTTGAATGCCGCCAACCTCTCCATTCTCAATATGGTTGACCCGGGATCTCAGGAGATCATTGAAAGATCCTTGCTCCAGGCAGTAGACAAGCGGCAGAGTGATCATGGCTTGAGGACGATTTTGTATGAATTCTACCTGTTGGCGGAAAACTTTGAAGAAGCCTTTATTCAGGTAAAGTCCATCGACCGACTGTTCAAGGAAGAGGGAGACCGGGTGTATAAGTTCGCAGAGACCATGCGCAATACCAAAGAATATGCGCTCTCCAACAAAGCCTATGAATACATCATCAATCGAAAAAAGAACTCTCGATATTTCTATCAGGCACATTTTGAGAAAGCTGCCAATGGAGAGCTCAAAGCATTTGATCAGATTCCTGTAGATCTTGTCTCCATCAATCAGGCAGTGGAAGACTATGGCAATTTGTTGGATGAATTTGGCAGAAGACCTCAGTACTTCAGTGCGATCTTTAGACGAGCCAAGTTGATGGTGTTCTATCTCAATCAACTGGAAAAAGCCCAGCAGGAACTGGAAGATCTGACCAATCAGCGTCAATTGTTGCGTTTGGAAGATTGGGCAGAAGCCAAATTGCTGATCGGAGACATTCTGCTGATCAATCAGGATTACAATCGGGCCAAGTTGACCTATACAGAGGTAAGCGAAACCTTCAAGGATCGTCAATTGGGTGCGTTGGCCAAGTATAAGTTGGGACAATTGGCCTATTATAAAGGAGAATTCAACCTCTCTCAGGCATTGCTGAGTGCCATCAAGGACAATACGTCCAACGATATTTCCAATGATGCCATCAAACTGACCTTGTTGATGGTGGACAATACCGGTCTGGATACCACAACAGAAGCATTGGGAATGTTTGCGCAGGCACAATTACTGACCTATCAGCGTCAGTATGAACCGTCCATCAAGCTATTGGATTCCCTTGCTTATCGATTCCCTAATCACACTCTGGCAGATGAAATCCTGTGGGAGAAAGCCAACATCTTCCTCAAGCAAAATGATCTGAACACGGCCTTGACCTATATCGATAGAATCCTCAATGAATTTGGAACCGATATCTATGGAGATGATGCCTTGTATACCAAAGCTCGAATTCATGATTATTCCCTCAAAGACCCAGAAGCAGCGATGAAATATTATTTGGAATTTTTGACCCAATATCCGGGGAGCCTGTATTCTGTAGAGGTCCGAAAACGGATTCGGGAACTGCGACAAGGCTAGGTGCTACTGTTTTTTGGATGTTTTAAATCATGGAATAACGATCTGGAAATTCAGATTACTTCTGCCATCTTTATGTAGATAGCAGGATGTTTTTCCACATCATATGATTCGAGTTGTATTTGTTGCCTTCATTTCCCTGATTAGCTTCTTCCCTATTTGTTCTGGACAATCACTGGAGCACCAGGCCATTTCTCTCAATGGAATCAATCAGTATATCCGTGTGCCTCAAGCTGTGTATCACAATCAGGCAGGAACGATAGAGATGTGGTTCAAGAGTACCGGAGAAGGGCAGGGGAGGAATCCACTCTTTGGGGGAAATGGAGGACAAAACGCATATATGCCAGGCCTGTTTATGGATCGAGGAGATCTGTTTTGGGAGTTTGGCGACCGACATTCCCAGCCTACCTTCATCTCCCTTCGCAGAGATCGATGGTACCATATTGCCTTCACATATGAAAAAAAGGAGGCGGGATACCAAATCGCCGTTTGGCTCAATGGAGAATCTGTCAGCAAAGGAGCCGGAATCCTTTTTGCCGAAAGCTGGTTACAAGAGATTCATTTTGGCCATTATCTGGCAGGTCCGACAGATTATTTCAAGGGTGAAATAGACGAAATCCGCCTGTGGTCCTTCGCCAAGGATCAGGCCCAGATTCGGCAGTCAATGTGTCAGTCTGCAGCTCCGACCGATGATCAACTGTTGCTATATCTGACATTTGAAGAAGAAGATGGAATCGTCGTGGAGGATGCAAGTGGGCACCATATTGTGGAGTTGAAACAGATGTCCGGGGAAGAAAGAACCATGTCTGGGGCGGCTATTGGGAATGCCAGTTCCTATTTGTATCCACCTGAGCACGAGTGGGAAGGGGAGCGAATATCTCTGTTCTATAATCAAAGTGAACAAGTTGAGATCTCCAACATTCTGACCCAAAGTTCTGGCCTGCATCTGTATCGAACAGGAGAGTCCAATCATGGCGAGAAACTTCCTGATGGCTATGAACCATCCCTTGCCTCAGGTGTCTATCGGATATTTGTGGTTGGGGAGGATGCGCCTGCGTTTACCATGACGATGTCTCAAGCTCTGGCTCCAGAGCGAGCAGTAGATAACAGGCTCCGTATGCTCCAGACTGCAGCAGGCAAAAACGAGTGGGAGCATAATGGTGCCTTTTTTCGCAGAAACCAGCAAAGCGTATCTCAGGGAGATTGTCATGTGAATATGGCCTATGCAATGGGTTTTAGAAAGGACAGCTATGAAGACCAGCCGGGGGCTGGTTCTTCTTTATGGTTTGATGGGAAGAATGATCTGGTTATCAGTTCCCTGGAGGCAAGTAGCCATGCGGTCTATCCGTTGACATTTGAGTGCTGGTTTCGGACATCGAGGATTGGGAGTCGTCAAGTGCTCCTGGAACTGGGGGCAGAAGCAAGTCTGACCATTGGCATCCAGCCTGATGGCAGTCTGTTTGCCAAGCACAATCGAGCAGAAGGGGAGGGGATTGGGAAGATAGAAGCAGAAAACTGGTATCACCTCGCTTATGCGCATGATATGGGCACGAATGAGGGATTGGTCTATCTGAATGGTAGACAGCTAGGGACAATTCCTGTTGATGTTGGTCTGGCAATGAAAGAAGCGATACACCTGGGAGGCGAGAAAGAAGCTTTTTTTGGCTATATGGACGAAGTCCGGTTTTGGTCAGAATATTTGCATCCTGATACCATCAGACAGTGGATGGTGCGCAAACTTTCTCCGGCTCATCCCAGTTATCAGAATCTGATGCTTCACTATGCTTTTGATGAAGATGAGGGAGATCTGCTAATGATCGAAGACAAGGCTGGCCCCTGGGACGGACATATGTTGGGAATGGATGGAACGATCAATCGGTTTGGGTCTCAGGTTCCTTTGGGAGATGAGGCCCGGATGTTTGAGTTTCCATTTGATCATCCTGCAAGTATGCAGCTTGGGCATATTGATGGGGATCAATTGTCGATCTCTCATTTGGAAGGGAAGCAGCTACCTGAATACTTGTATCTGTACAGAGTAGATCAGCAAGCAAAGGTGGAAGATGGGTATTTTATGTCCAAATGGAGTGATCGTCGTTATTGGGGAATTCATATGGTCGGTGCATCGGAAGACATTCAGTATGACATTGCGTTTTCCTATGCTGGCTATCCTGTTATCAGCAGCGAAGCTGGCCTAACCCTGGCAAGTAGAAATTCGCCCAATGATCCGGTTTGGTATAACACCTTTGCCGAACTAGACATGCATAAGGATCAGATTCACGTGAACAAAGGAGGAAATCTGGAATTTGTTTTGGGGGAAGGATTTCCATTTTCCGTGAACTGGGAGGAGGTGACAGCTCAGTGGAAATCGTATGCGGTAGAAGTTAGCTGGGAAATCGGGATAGAGGAATCTGTCAGCCAATACGCCATTGAACGATCCGCTGATGGACGTATGTTTTCGACGATAGCACTCTTGTCGCCGGATTCGTCAGTGTCGGGACACTATCAGTATGCAGACAGTTCTGTCATTCATACTGATGCCTCAAGATGGTATTATAGAGTCAGGCAGGGAGATGTTCAGGGCAATGTCTCTCACTCAGAGATTGTCGAAGTAGAAAGGGGCGCTTCAATTAGCTTCCTGACACTTGCTCCAAATCCAACCGACTCAGATGTGTCTGTGTTGTTACCAGCCCAGCGAACCGGTATGGGGAGCTTGCGTTTGTTGGATATGCAAGGGAGGGTATTGGAAGAAAAACTGGTTTCTCCTTCGCTGTATACCCTAACACTGGATCTTCGTCCATATCCTGTCGGGAACTATCTGGTCCAATTATTAGCCGATGATCAAATTTGGGGAGAAATGCTACGAAAAAACTGATACTACACTCGCTTGTTCATTCTTCTCCCGCAGTTGCACGATCGACCGACACGCTTATTCAGTAGAGACAAACCCCCGGAAGAGGTTCGCGTATCATTAAGCATACAACAAACAACGCAGAAGTTACAACAAACCGCAGCCCTTACTTTTACTTCAAACAACCACAGCCCTTTTAGTCCGAGACCTTAGGTCTCACCTATTAACCCAGTCCTTAGCCCTTTCAAACACCCCTTTTTAGCCATGTAAGCTCTTAAACCCCGTCAATGCTCTTTTGGCGGGGTTTTTTGATGGCTATTCTTTATCCTTTTGCCTCTTCCTCTTCCCTGCCAACTGTTTCTCATAAAATCCGAGCAGACCCTTGGTAATCGAATCATTGTCGAATCGCGACTTAACAAAGCTTCTCGCCCGAGCACTGATTGTGTCATGTATGCTGCGCTGCTCTATCAGGATTCTGACACGATCAGCAAAATCTTCAGCCGTTTGTGCGAGCATGATGTTGTTGCCGTGTTTGGCACTCATGCCTTCTGCGGCCATAGGCGTTGCCACAATGGGCTTGCCATAGGCCATGCCCTCGACAATCTTGACACGCATGCCACTTCCCGAAAAGATCGGAACAACCATGACTGCCTTGGATTTGATGAATTCTGAGGCGCTGGGCACTTCTCCGAGGACCACAATATTATCTTGACGAATGCTCAAATATTTGTTGGGCATATTTCGACCCGCGATGAAGAATTTCACCTGTGGGAAGCTTGGGTGAACCTTAGGCCAGACTTCTTTCAGAAACCAGTCCAAGCCTTCTCGATTGGGTTCCCAATCCAGGGCACCGATATAGAATACAGAAGGATATTCCAGCTCAACTGGTCGAGTATCCAGAATATCAAAATCCATCCCCACCTGACAAACATAAGCAGGTTTGATGGCTCCCAACTTTTTCAAAATCCCTGCGTCTCGACCTGTGATGGGGACCAGGACATCATAAGGATTCTTTTTGTAGAAGGTTTGCTCATATTTTTTGATGCGAACGGCAGTCTCTTTGAACACATACTGCTTAATCGGGTTCTCTTCATTTTTTGCCCGACGATCCCAGATTTCATGTTCGATATTGTGGGCTCGCAGGGCGACCAAGGCTTTGGGAGCTTTCGCTCGTATGGAATCTATATAGGCTCCCATAAACAAGGTCTCAATCTGAATTACATCGAACTCTCTTGCCTCCAGAATCCGTTCGAGTTGCCAACGGAAGTTTTTGGAACGAAATCGCTGAACATGATAGGACTCCTTACTAAACATCAGATTGGCCATGACATCTCGCCATTTGACCGAGGTGTCGATCTCTATGGTATAGTACTCTGCCAAACGCTGTATATCATCCGGTATATTGCGAAGAAAGACATAATGTTTGGGAGTATTGACAGCGACCACAGTAACCTTATGGCCTGCTTTGTGGAATCCCCGAATCATGTTGAGCATGGCAATTGCTCCCCCATCTTTCGGCGGCCAGGGATTTTTGACGCATAGCATGAGAATCTTGAGTGCCATGCCGCAAAGGTAGCAGAAACTGTATGTCTGTCCTACTCTTGTTTGCGATAACTCACCACTGCAAAAAAGTTAAATACACCTGCCAGAATGCCTGTTATGATGAATTCATACTGGATATCTGCAAAATGCGATCCTTTGAGCAAAACCTGACGCATGACCGTAACGAAATGTGCCACCGGATTGGGAATGGTACACCATTGTGCCCATTTGGGCATGCTTTCGATTGGGGTAAACAAGCCACTCATCAGAATGAAAATCATCGCAAAAAACCAGGCAATGAACATGGCCTGTTGTTGGGTGTCAGCAAAGTTGGAAATGAGAAGACCCAATCCAAGGACAGCAGCCAGGTTGACCAGACAGTAGGCAAAGACCAATCCCAAACTTCCAACCATGGGGGTGTCAAATAACAGTTTGCCAACCGTAAGGCCAATCGTCAGAATCAGCAAACCTATGACTAGAAAGGGCAACATTTTTCCTAAAATGAATTGCCACTTTTTGATGGGTGTCACATTGATCTGCTCGATGGTCCCGATTTCTCGCTCACGTACCACATTCATCGCCGTGAGAACGAGAATCAGAATGGTGACCAATTCTCCCATAATGCCAGGGACCATGAAGGTCTTATAATCCAGCTCTGGATTGTACCAGTTTGAGGAAGTGATCTCAATGGTGGATGCGGTCGCCTGCATGACCATCATCTGTGGTGCCGCCTCTATGCGGATATCCTGATTAAAGGCTTGTATGATTTGTGTTAGATAGGCAGAACCAATGATCGCTTGTTGCCCATTGATGGCATTGACGAGCACTTGCAGTTTATTTCCTCTATTCTTAATAAAGTCTCGCTCAAAGGCTACAGGGATCTCCAGAATGATGTCTGAACGCCCGCTTTGCAATTCGCGATCTCCTTCTTCCTCGCTATTGGGGGTGCTGAAGAGGGTAAACCGATCGGATGCCTCGATTTTTTGCACCAGTTGGCGCGAGTACATAGAGTGATCCTTGTCAATGATGGCAATGTTGACATTGCGAATCTCATTGCTGGCCGCATTGGACAGGACAATCAACTGGATAATTGGAGCAATCGTCAGCAAAGGCAGAATCGCACGATTGCGGATTACCTGAATGAATTCCTTTTGTATGATAAAGAGTAAGCGTCTCATAGGAAAAAAATGGAGAAGCGACTGTCTGTGAAACAGACTATTGTAATCTGATTTTGAAATTTCGATAACTAGCGATCAGGAAGAAAAGAGTCATGCCGATAAGCACAGAGGTCGGATACCAAATGAACTCCCAACCAGTGCCCTTGAGCATCACATGTTTCAGAATGTCAATGAAATACTTGGCTGGAATGATGTTCGAGATCCATTGTAGGATATCAGGCATGCTGTCGATGGGGAAAATGAAGCCAGACAACAACATGGTCGGTAGCATCAACATCATCAAAGAGATGATCATGGCAGCCTGCTGGGTGGCGGTTTTGGTCGAAATCAGAATTCCCAAGGCCAGAGCAGTCAGCACAAATAGCACACAAGCCCCCAACAGCAAAGCAAGACTGCCTACAATGGGCACACCAAACACAAAGACCCCCAGAATCAAAATGATGACCGCATTGATGAAAGAAAGCAGTACATAAGGTGTTACTTTCCCCAAAATGATCAACATGGGCGGGAGAGGAGAGACAAGCAGTAACTCCATGGTCCCGAGTTCTTTTTCTCTGGCAATGGTCAGAGATGTCATCATGGCGGAGATGAGCATCAGAATCAGGGTGATCACACCGGGCACAAAATTGTACACGCTCTTGAGCTCAGGGTTGTACATCATCCGTGTCTCAAGCTGTATTTGGTAGGGCATCTGTTGGACCTTGGCCTTTCTCGCCTGAAATCCCCGAATCATGCCCGAGGCATAGTTCACCAGAGTGGTTGCATAATTCGGTTCTGTCCCATCGGCGATCAGTTGGATTTGAACTCGTTTTTCACCATAAAACTGCCCTGCAAATTCCGGTGGAATTACCATGGCCATCTTGATGCTGCCATCAGCAAATCTATCCTGAATATCTTCATAAGAATGCAATTCGGCGGCCAGTCTGAAATGCCCGGACGCCTGAATATGCTGAACCAACTCACTGCTCAAATGATCATGAGACTGATCCAGAATGGCGATAGACGCATCCTTGAACTCATTGGTCACTGTATACCCAAATATGATGACCTGAGCGATGGGCATTCCAAAGAGAATGAACAAGGTTCGTCTATCTCTGAGAATATGATAGATTTCTTTTCGGACAAATGCGATAAATGCGCGTCTGAGCATATTGTTTATGAGTTATTGAGTGAATGGGTGATTGAGTTGTTTGAGGGCAGAGGAAAATTGTTGCTTCGCAGCACAATATCTAGCCTCTCTCTTCTGACATCTGCCTTCTCTTACCCCTCCCGAGCCAGCCTGAGAAACACATCGTCCATTGAGTCAGCCGAAAAAGTTTCTTTCAATCCCTTGGGACTATCCAGGGCTTCGATCTTGCCAGCAACCATGATCGACACCCGATCGCAATACTCCGCTTCATCCATATAGTGGGTCGTCACGAAAATGGTTTTGCCAGTGTGGGCCGCTTCATAAATCATTTCCCAGAACTGTCGCCGGGTGACAGGATCTACCCCTCCTGTGGGTTCATCCAGAAAGACAATGGTGGGATCGTGCATAAGTGCAACAGAGAAAGCCAGTCGCTGTTTCCACCCCAGAGGAAGAGATTGTACCAATTGTTTGGCGACAGATTCGAGTTGAAGATTTTGCAGAATTTCTTCTGTCTTGTCCCTGATGGCCTGCCGACTCATGCCATATATGCCTCCATAGAAGCGGATGTTCTGCTTGACAGAGAGATCTTCATATAAGCTGAACTTCTGACTCATATAGCCAATGTTTTGCTTGATCTGCTCTGCTTGCCGATAGACATCGTATCCAGCTACAGAAGCTTCCCCACTACTAGGGCGGCTCAGACCTGTCAACATGCGCATCGCTGTGGTTTTGCCTGCTCCATTCGCTCCCAGAAATCCAAATATTTCTCCCGCCTGCACCTCAAAACTGATGGCATCTACAGCTTTGAACGCGCCGAATTTCTTGGTCAGATTGTTGACTTGAATGACTGTTGATTCCATAAGATTAGCTTGCCTGGGTTTGTAAGAGATCCAAAAACACATCTTCAATGCCCGCCTGTTGCTGCTTGACTTGTATATCCTGGTGGCCTTTTTCTGTGAGCCAGTTCTGGATAACTTTGGCATCCCTCTCTCGATAGGTGGTAAGGTGGAGACTGTCCCCAAATGGCAATACCTGTTCTGTCTCTTCATAGCTTCGCAAATCCCGAAGCAGGGCATAAAAGTTGCCTCCCTGTATCGTGAATAGGGGTTTGTTGAAAGCAGAAATGATGTTCTGAGGACTATCAATGGAGAGAATTTGCCCATGCTGAATCAAGGCAATTCGCTCGCACATGCTCGCTTCATCCATATAGGGCGTGCTGACCAGAATGGTGATGCCCTTGGCTTTGAGTCGTTTGAGCATGTCCCAAAATTCTTTTCGACTCACAGCATCTACGCCCGTTGTAGGTTCATCCAGAAAGAGCGCTTCCGGCTTGTGAATCAAGGCGCAACAAAGGGCCAATTTCTGTTTCATCCCGCCTGATAGTTTGCCAGCTAACCGTTTTTTGAATGGTTCGATCTGCACATAGATATCGCGTATCAGATCATAATTTTCCTCTATACTGGTTCCAAAAATGGTGGCGAAGAAATTCAGATTTTCTTCCACACTCAAATCCTGGTAGAGAGAAAATCGACCCGGCATATAGCCCACGCGCTTGCGGATTTCCTTGTACTCCTTAACCACATCATAGCCGACTACGCTCGCCTGACCTTCATCTGGCAACAGAAGTGTAGTCAGAATCCTGAACAGACTCGTCTTGCCTGCCCCGTCAGGGCCGATCAAGCCAAACAACTCTCCTGCCTGGACCTCAAAGCTGAGTCCTTTCAAAGCAGGTGTACCATCGTACGACTTACTGATTTGTTGAATGGAAATAGCTGTCATGATCCAGCACTTTCGGGCACCTTGGAATCAGCATGTGGTCCTAAAAAAATAACTTCTGCTGGCATACCGAGTTTCAATCGGCCATCATTCTTGACCTTGATTTTGAAGGCATACACAAGATTCACGCGTTCCTCCCTGGTCTGTATGATTTTGGGGGTAAATTCTGCCTGTTCGGCGATCCAGGTGATTTCGCCTGACATCTCCTGAAATTCCTGCCCCCCATCGATGCGCACACTGACTGTTTGTCCAAGATAAATCTGACTGAGCTGCCTCCCACTCACGTAAGCGCGAAGGGTCAGATGATCGAGATTTGCGATCTTGTACAGAGGCGAGCCAAAATTGACGATCTCGGATTGCTCTGCCAGTTTTGTCAGGACGGTTCCTCCTACAGGATTTTTGATATAGCAACGCTGAATTTGATCCTCTACGCTGAGAATTTTGGCTGCGATTGGGTCTTTCTCTGCCAGGATGCCCCGGTTGGCAATCTGCGCCTGACGACGTACAGCTTCTATCCGCTGATCCAAAACGGCGAGTTCCCCATTGAGATCGTCTAATTGTTTGGGGGTGGCTGCCTTGTCTTCCAGCAGTTTTTGGACGCGAGTCTGCTCGCGCAGGAGGTTTTGTTTCTGGTCTTCGAGTACAGCAATCTCAGGTGCTGACTCTCGTAATTTCTTGGGCAAGGTCTTCAAGCTGGCCTCCAATTGGAGTCGCTGAAGATGAAGGCTGGTGGTATCGACCAGGGCAATCAAGCGACCAGCCTCCAGTTTTTGCCCTTCTTCAATATCGAGTGTCAGGAGCCTGCCTCTGGCTTCTGCACTGATGAGTGTCGTCCTGGCTTCAAAATTCCCATAGGCATCGGCCAGAGGTTCCTCTGTCTGACAAGCTGTTATAAACAGGATGGACAAGAGTGAAAGAATTGGGAGATATTTCATAATGGATGATGATTGTTATTCAAGGGCGCCTTGTTGAGTGAGATATTGAATTTTGACCTGGATCAACTGGATTTCGTGCAATTGCAATTGCTGTCTGGCCTGTAGTTCTGCATTGGTTTGGATGAGATACTCATTGGCTGTGATGACCCCATGTTCCAACTGGGAGGAAAGTTGTTCAAGTATCTGATGTTGCAATTCAGTAATCTCCCGATCGCGTTTGATTTGATTTTCCAGTCCGGCTATGTCTTCCTGATATTTCCCCTCCATTGCTTGCAATCCAGATTCAAAAGCCTCTCGCTGGTTCTCTATCATTTGCATTTGGATGCTCATGATTTGACGATCTCTGTTGGCCTTGCCCCAGTCCACGAGATTCCAGGAGAAGGCCACTCCCCCCATCGCATAGGGCGACAACTGATTGTCGAAAAAATTCAAGGGATTGGGATAGCCGATTCCACCTGAAGCAAAGGCACTGATTTTGGGTCGTTTGCTTGCTTGAATGATATCTTCCCTGGAATCTATCAGGCGTTGTTGTTGTTCGAACAGCCCCTGTTCTGGCCGCTGAATCGGGACGCCGAGGGAAAACCCATTCAAATCAGGCAGGTCCAATTGCACATTTTCAGACAAGTCTTCTCCTGTCAATCTGCTGAGGACCGCCAACAATGCTCTGCTTTCATTCTGCGTGCGCTCCATTTCGGCCAGGAGTTCGAGTTCCCGAACATGAATCTTGTCTACCTCGCTTTGAAGGATGACCCCATGCTCGACCCCAGCCTGCATGCTTTCCTTTCTCAAGCCAAGATCCTTGAGGGTGACCGCCAGAATATCAGACTTTTTTCGGGAAAACAAAACGCCCATAAAAGTTTGATTTACCTGAGGGGGTAGTTTGTTCAATTCTACTTCTACTTTCTCATGCTCTACAGCTGATTTGAGACCTTCCTGATCAGAGAGTGCGCCGGTCATTCCACCATCATATAGCAGGTATTGGACATCTGCATAGGTTCTGATGTTGTACAATGGCAAGTCGATGGTGAGTGGGATGCCGATGTCTTCTGGCAAACTCACTACTTCAGACTGTATGCGGGCGTCAGCCTTCCACTGTATGCTCGGAAGGCGTGATTGGTCGATGGATTCCTGTCGGAGAAAAGATGCTTTGGCCAATAGACCAAGGTTTTTCTCCAGAGCAGAGTGTTGGCGAGAAAGTTCATGTGCGTGGGTAAGAGACAGGGTCTGACCTGGCTGCCCGAAGGCCGGGAAGTAGAAGATCAGACACATGAGGAGGATCACATATTTTTGCATGTCGATATGGCGTTTGAGGATTCGACGAAGAAGATTATCTGTTTGGTTAAATCAATTGGTTTAACTGTTTGGTTAGTTTTCGGTCAAAAAAAATCAAGGCTTCAAGGCATTTTCCAAAAACTGTATCACAACCTCTGCCCGATCATTCAGAATGAGGCTTTGATATTGCGTTTCAGGGATGTTCATGAGGTTACAAAATACAGGCTTGACCAGAAAGGGAAACACACTCATACTGATAACATTGAGTAGCAGATGCATGGGGGGGATTGCATTGATGGTTCCTGCGGCTTGTTCTTGCATGATTTGTAGGAAAAATTTCTGGAAGTTGGGAAAATGCCCGAATTTGTCTTTAAACAATTCCAGAAAGTCCAACCTGTTTTGCGAAATCTCATGTAAGATGAACAAAGGAACGTGCGGATGCGCCTGCAATCTTGAAATGTAGACGGTAACAGCCTTACGCAATTTGTCCATCACACTTCCTTCTCCTTCCAGGGCTGCACTCAGTCCAGACATCATTCCAGCCAGGACTTCTTGAAAGACGACGAGAAAGAGCTCTTTTTTGGTTTTGTAGTAATAATGCAGCATCGCCTTGTTGATGCCTGCTGCATCTGCAATTTCCTGCATCCTGGCCCCAGCAAATCCTTTTTGAATGAAGATCTCTCTCGCTTTGTCCAGAATGATTTCTTTACTTGTCTCTGCCATCAACTCTCTGGTTTAACCATTTGGTTAAACGCAAGTAAGTGGAAAAAGTTTGCTTTTGCAAAAAGATTCCGCAAGGAAATATTTTTTTTGCTTACGGAATCATTGTATTTTGGGTAGATTCCGTAAGTAAATATTCCTGCTCATGATACATCGACTCATAGGAAGGCAAGCTGAACAAGATATATTGAGGGATGCCTTAAGCTCTCCGGAAGCTGAGATGATTTCTATAATTGGTCGGCGGAGAGTTGGGAAAACATTCCTCGTTCGAACTGTTTATGCCCATCAAATTGTATTTGAAATCTCTGGATTACAACATGCGACGGGTGCGGAGCAATTGAGGAATTTTGCCAATCAACTGAGAAAGTTTTCTGGCTCGAAGATTCAATTCCCGCCCCCTAAAGATTGGCTGGATGCTTTTTTTCTTCTGGTTGATTTTCTGGAGCAGGTAGATATGTCAGAAAAAGCAGTTGTATTCTTCGATGAGATCCCCTGGATGGCTACCCATAAGTCAGGATTCTTAAAAGGTCTGAGTTATTTTTGGAACTCTTGGGCTGTAAAGCAGAACATTGTGGTTGTGATTTGCGGCTCTGCTGCTTCCTGGATGATCCAAAAGATTTTGCGGAATAAAGGAGGGCTCCATAATCGGGTAACCAAACGAATTCGACTAAGACCCTTTACACTATTTGAATCAGAAACATTTTTGGCATCAAGAGGCATTCGACTTGACAGATACCAACTCTTACAACTCTATATGGTCATGGGGGGAATTCCGCATTATCTTAAAGAGGTTAAGGGAGGAAAAAGTGCTACTCAAAATATTGATAGGATCTGTTTTAGTGAAAATGGATTGCTGAGAGATGAGTTTCTGAGTTTGTATCCTGCTTTATTCAAGCATTCAGACTATCACACGACCATTATTCGAGCATTGGCTGCCAAACCACAGGGGTTGACAAGATTGGCCCTGATTCGCCATACAAAATTGACGGACAGCGGAAGAATATCTGTAGTATTGACAGAACTTGAGGAATCAGGTTTTATCACTGCTTATCCTGCATTTGGGAAAAAGAAGAAGGGGAAACTTTACAGACTGACAGATGAATATTCATTTTTTTATCTACGATTTATAGAAGAGAATCTTTCTGAGCATGAAGGGATCTGGTCTGGGCTCAGTCAGAGACAATCTTACAAAATTTGGTGTGGGTATGCCTTCGAAACCCTTTGTTTGAAACATATTCCTCAAATCAAGCAAGCCCTTGGTATTGCAAGTGTTTATACACGATCAGCTTCATTTTATCTCAAAGGAGATGATACACATGCCGGTACACAGATAGATTTGTTGATTGACCGGAATGATCAATCCATCAATGTGGTTGAAGTCAAATTTTATGATGGTGTATTTAGTATC
>JBCCGK010000172.1:0-16321 GCA_039029315.1 Bacteroidota bacterium
AATATTTTCTCCCCAAATCAGGATGGGATCAATGATGAATTTGCCGTCAGGTACACTGGAAAGGAGGCATACTCCCTCGTTGTGCAGGACAGATGGGGGAGAACCGTCTTCGAAGCTGAAGGGCCCTCTTCTACCTGGGATGGACAAGTCGGCAATAATTCTGCCCCAGAAGGAGTCTATTTCTACATGCTCAAAGTTGGCTCAGAGGAATATTCTGGCAATGTCACTTTGCTTCGATAAAGTAGAGGAAACGATCCTCTGACCAAACATTCACAAACAAATCCTCCCAGGCAATTAAGCCCGGGGGGATTTGTTTTTCTATAGGAAATTCCAGCGGTTATTTCCTATTTCTCGTCTTGAGAAAAAAACATCATGAAAAATCTCCTTTCTATTCCCCTGATATTCATCCTTGGATTGCTCATTAGTTGCCAGGATGATCCGCCTCCGGTCCCAATACCTGGCGCAGTTCCGACAGATTGGGTAGATTTTTCGAATTTGAAGATCGGCCAGACGACCACATTCATTTTGTACCTATCCGATTGCTCACAATTGGAAGAAGAATTCACTTTTACTGGAGACACTCTGGTCCTGGAAGTGATAGATCAAAACGGTCAGCTGCATTTACAAGAATCGCTTACCAGAGGTTCAAGTGGATATGAGCCCAGTAATGAGGCAGTCAGGTATCCTGTAGAGAGTAAAGATGGTATAGCTTTGCTACCAGATCGCCAATCTTCCTCTTTGTTTTTCTTTTATGCAAATGATACCCTTCGATTGAATCCGACTCAAACAGAACCCCTCAAACAGGATGGCTGTCAATTGGTTCTGGATAAAGCTCCCTTTATTGGAAATGATATTGGGTTTGTTTCAGATTTCGCATTCGGAGATGTCCATCTCAAAGAAAAAATTGCTGTGTCTTGTGAGCCATATTTTGATCTGGATGCCTATCTATTGTACGATGCACGTCATCTCTATATGAGTCACAAAATCATGGAAGAGAGGATACTCGGCTGGATCGCATTGCAAGATTAATTGTTTTATTGCTGACTGGATATCCAGGCTTTGTATAGCTCGTTTTGTTTCTTTTTTCGTTTTCCGGCGGGTGCCAAGCGAAACTTCTTGGGAGAAAATGCCGCCTTGTATTCAATCGTGATCTCTTTCATCGACAAATAGCTGATTACCTTCATATTTACCTGATCCCCAATCTTGAGGTTGCTCAGGTATTCATCTAACGATATCTTTTCAATCTGTTGCCCATCTACTTCCAGAATGAGGTCATTTTCTCCTAATCCTGCATGGTAGGCATCGCTACCTGGACTGACTTTTCTGACCAGAAGTCCCTGGCTGATTTCTTCTGATCTGAGTATTCCGAGCGCTCGACTCCCAGCTCTGCTATCCTTTATCGTCAATTCCAGGCCAAAGGGATCAAAAAGTTGTTGATAGTTGATCGGTTCGGCTCCATGAACATAGGCATCAAAAAAATCTTGCCAGGACTGCCCGGTCAAGGTCTCCATGGCTTTCTGAATTCCATCCTCGGGAACCCCTTCTTGTTGCTGGTAATAAGTCTGAAACAGATATCGAAATACATCATCCAGGCTGGTTTTTCCATCTGTTCTGGCACGAAGGCTTAGATCCAATAATAAACCAACACGATGCCCCAAGGTATAATAGGAAATTTGATGATCTGGATGCTTATAAGGAGATGCGTCCAGCCAACTGTCAAAACTGGAAGCTGACGGGGAGACAATATAACTGGCATAAGAATTCTCCAGGCTTTCGATGGTGTTGGATTGCTGCTGAAGAAAATTCTCCTCTGTATACAGACCTGCTCGCAAGAGTGTAAGATGAGTGTAATAGGAGGTTACTCCTTCCGTAAACCAATGTAGACTCGTGTACTGAGGGGCAGAATAGTCGTAGGGCCACAGAGCAGCAGGCCGAATGCGTTTGACATTCCATACATGCCAAAATTCGTGGCTACTGATGCCCATTATTCCAGCGACTGTCTTTTCGGGCGTTTGGGAAATATTTGCTGGCAGTGCAAAACTGGCTGACTTTGCATGTTCGACCGCATGTCGCATTCTATAGGGAAGCAATCGATAGATGAAATGGAATTCATCAAATGGAAAGCCGCCAAAAATAGCCGCTTGTTCTTTGCACATGCTGGATAGGGCCTGACTCACAGCTTCTTCTGTTTTTTCATTCCCTTGATAATCTCCCTGGAAATGGACATAAAAGGTTGTCTGGTCAATTTTGAAAGAAAACTGCTCCATTTTTGGTGAAAAAACCGTGGGAGAATCGGCAAATTCATGATAGGATTCTGCCGTATAGATCCCATGCGCCGATTGGGACAAAGCCGTTGCAGCCTTCCAGGAAGGAGGCAAATCCGGAATCCGCAATTCTACATTTCCTCCATACCTGCCAGGAACAAACATGAAGAGGTTGACCGGATTAAAATAAATTTCCTGTGTATTGAAATAACTCGATCCAGCTCCTTGATTGTTGGCAAAATATCTATAAGATACCGTCAGTTGATCCAACTGTCCATGGATAACCCGCCAGGTATTCGTATTGATCTTGTGCCACTTCAAAGGCTGATTTTTTCCATCCCTGGCTTCAAAGTGAGATACAGCTCCTGCATAATCCTGAAGATAGTATCGTCCAGGGCGCCATGCTGGCAATACAAAATCCGTATAACTAGCGAATTGTGTTGCAACAGTTGCTTCAATTACATATGTATGCGTATTCGGCGACAACCATCTGAGTGTATATTCGTAATCAGCGCCAACAGAGGGATTCAGCAAACAAATACTGACTGCGAGGGTCAGGAAGAAAGATCGAAAGAAGAGGGCAAAGCCAGATTGCATAAAGTAAGTTATTGACTTAGAAGAAAAGGAAAACATGAAAATACAGAAAAAAGCCTTCAAACGTGTCTTGGGAGTTCTGGCACTTTGGGGAGTCCTTCATATTGGCATCATCATCATAGATGGATTGTGGGACACAAGCCAAAAGGCTGATGTGGCCATTGTCCTGGGAAGTAAGGTGAACGAAAATGGAGAATTGTCCGAACGATTGCGGGCCCGTGTCATGGCAGGACTATCCGCCTATAAGGAAGGACAGGTGAGTCGCCTGCTTGTCAGCGGAGGGCTTGGAAAAGAAGGACACAATGAAGCCTTGGTCATGAAACAGTTTTTGATGGAAGAAGGAGTGCCAGAACAACATATTCTGACAGATTCTGCTGGCAATACTACTGCTCTCACTGCCCAAAATAGCCAGACCATCATGCAGGACAAAGGTCTTTCCTCTGCAATCATTGTTTCTCACTACTTTCATGTGACCCGAGCCAAACTGGCCTGTCGACAATCAGGCATCAAGCTGGTTGGAAGCAGGCATGCAAAGATGCCACCACAATGGCGTGAATTGTATTCAATTCCAAGAGAGGTATTGGCCTATTATGTGTACCTCATTCGGGGGATGAAATAGAGAAAAGGAAGAAGGCTATTTTGTAAGAAAAAAAATCCAGAATCTGCATATAAATTCTGTCAATCTGTTCGTTCTCAATTGGGAAGGAAGAGGAAAAGAGATCAATTGTTTAATTCAGCCAAAACTATGCCATTTATGAAGGACACTTTCCAATTCTGTGAATAAATATTTCTGGTTGAAATTGCATGACATCAATTCCAAGCCTAAATTGAAATCATCATCTCACCCACTTATTCTGCTCGGCCTGAACCGTCCATCTTTTTATTAACTCACTGAACTACAGCGCGATTGAATTATGATTGACACCCAGACAACAAAGACAAAAAAAACTAGCACCCCTACTACTTACTCCTATGAAGAGGTACTTGAATCTGCCAAAGAGTATTTCAAGGGCGATGATTTGGCAGCCAATGTGTGGATAAATAAATATGCGCTCAAGGATTCTCACGGGAACCTCTTTGACAAAACTCCACATGATATGCATCTCCGGATGGCCAAAGAAATTCACAGGATTGAGCAGAAATATCCTAATTCTTATTCCCAGGAAGAGATCTTCGCGGCCTTAAAGAATTTTCGATATATCGTCCCACAAGGGGGACCCATGACAGGAATCGGAAATCCCTATCAGATTGTCTCGCTCTCCAACTGTTTTGTTATCGGACATGACCAATTGGCTGATTCATATGGGGGAGTCATGAAGACAGATGAAGAACAGGTCCAATTGATGAAACGCCGCGGAGGGGTTGGCCATGACTTATCTCATATTCGCCCCAAGGGAAGTCCGGTCATGAATAGTGCGCTTACTTCTACTGGTGTAGTGCCATTCATGGAGCGATACTCCAACTCTACCCGAGAAGTCGCTCAGGATGGCCGGCGTGGTGCACTTATGTTGTCTATCTCAATCAAGCATCCGGATGCAGAACGATTCATCGATGCGAAGCTGGATGGAACCAAAGTAACGGGTGCCAATGTTTCTGTCAAGATCACAGACGAATTCATGAAGGCTGTTCGATCTGGCAAATCTTTCAAACAACAATATCCCATAGAAGGAAATACTCCTACCTATACATCAGACATCGACGCAAAAGAACTCTGGAAAAAGATCATTCACAATGCGTGGGCTTCTGCTGAACCGGGAGTTCTCTTCTGGGATACAGTCACACGAGAGTCCGTTCCCGATTGCTATGAAGATTTGGGATTCCGCACAGTCTCTACCAATCCTTGTGGAGAAATTCCCCTGTGTCCCTATGACAGCTGTCGATTGTTGGCGATCAACCTGTTTAGCTTTGTCAATGAGCCATTTACTGCGAAGGCCCATTTCGATTTTGATCGGTTTAAGCAATATGTCTATATGGCACAGCGCATCATGGATGACATCGTAGATCTTGAGATGGAGAAAATCGAAAAGATTCTCGACAAGATTGATGCTGATCCCGAGGAAGAAGAAATCAAGCGGACCGAACGTCTTTTGTGGGAAAAAATCAGAACCAAATGTGCGCAGGGAAGACGAACAGGCGTTGGGATTACAGCCGAAGGAGATATGCTGGCAGCATTGGGCTTGAGATATGGAACAGATGAAGCTCTGGACTTTTCTGTAGAAGTTCATAAAACCCTGGCGTTATCCGCCTATAGAGCGTCTGTTGATTTGGCCAAGGACAGAGGATCCTTCCCGATCTATGATACCGCTCGCGAAAAGAACAATCCATTTATCCAGCGCATCAAGGATGCTGATCCCGCGCTTTACAAAGACATGGTCAAACATGGTCGTCGAAATATTGCCCTGCTAACCATTGCCCCTACCGGAACCACAAGTCTGATGACTCAGACTACTTCCGGCATTGAGCCTGTATTCATGGTCTCCTATAAGCGTCGTCGGAAAGTCAATCCCAATGACAAGAGTGCAAAGATTGATTTTGTCGATGGTGTAGGGGATTCCTGGGAAGAATATCATGTATTCCACCACAAGTTTGTGACCTGGCTGGAGACACATGGATACGACAAAGAAGAGGTTGCAAAGATGAATGAAGAAGAATTGACTGCCCTGGTAAAAAAATCTCCTTATTTCAAAGCTACTTCTAATGATGTAGACTGGGTAAATAAAGTAAAAATGCAGGGAGCTATTCAAAAGTGGGTGGATCATTCTATCAGTGTCACCGTGAATGTCCCCAGTGATATTTCAGAAGATATGGTCGCCAAGATTTATGAGGCAGGTTGGGAAAGCGGTTGTAAAGGGATGACCATCTACCGCGACGGATCTCGGTCTGGCGTATTAATCGCTGACTCAGACAAAGGGAAAAAGGAAGCAACAACCTCCTTTACAGAAACAGAAGCCCCCAAGCGTCCACTAAAACTGGAAGCGCAGGTCGTTCGGTTCCAAAACGATCTGGAGAAGTGGGTAGCTGTAGTAGGCCTTCTGGATGGCAGACCTTATGAGATTTTCACTGGTCGCGGAGAAGATTCATTCTCTATTCTCTCCCATGTCAATTCTGGATGGGTTCTCAAGACCAAAGACGAACATGGCAACACACGCTATGATTTCAGATACGAGGACAAGGATGGATACAAAATTACCATTGAAGGGCTCTCTCGTACGTTCAACAAAGAATACTGGAACTACGCCAAGCTTATCTCTGGTGTATTGAGACATGGAATGCCCTTGCCATTTGTTGTGCATTTGGTGAGCAATCTCCGCCTCGATGCAGAATATCTGAATACCTGGAAGAACGGTGTTGCACGTGCGCTGAAACGGTTCATTCCCGATGGCACAGAAGCGATCGAAAATCAATGTCCAGAGTGTAGCGAAGCAAGTCTGACTTATCAGGAAGGTTGCCTGATCTGCACCAGTTGTGGACATTCAAAGTGTGAATAAATAACAAACCTTTCCTCAACATATAGCCTCCTGTCGCACTGGCAGGGGGCTCTTTTTTGTAGAGTGGATTGCTACTCCTTGGCATATGATAGATCGACGCCTTTTGTAAGGGAAAATTGATCTGGAAATACTCAGACCTTCTCAGTCCCTTCCCTATTCTCAGGGGACCACAAGAATCGTTACGGAATGATTGGCATAGGAGTTAGCCTGTTCTCACTAGCAAAAAGGCTTGTTCGATTTTTTCTCGAAAAAATCTCTCTTGACTATCGCTGATAATTCTCCATCAACTCTCTGAAACGTGGATTGTTCTGATAGTATTTGTACGCTGGGTCCATTGCCAACTCCATGGTAGGATAATCATATTGCAAGGCTAGCTCTATATTGGCAAAGAAGCGTTCATCATCCTGACGCTGCGCATAGATTTTGGCGAGAAAGCCGTATCGAAGCCCCTGTTCTGGTTTGATCTCCAGTGATTTTGTGATGTCAGAAATGGCGGCATCGTATTCCTTCTGCATAGCATAGATAAAGCCTCGATTGTACAAGGCATCGGCCTGATAGGGATCAAATCGAATGGCAACAGAATAATCTTTGATCGCTCGATCAAAATCCCCGGCCTTGCGAGTCAGATTACCTCGATTGTTAAAGGCATCAGCATGTTTGGGATTAATGGCGATGGCTTGATTGTAATCCAGGATAGATTTGTCAAACTGTTCCTGAATAAAATACACCTCTCCTCGCTTGTTATAGGCATCAGCATATTCTGGATTCAGGTCAATTGCCTCGCTATAAGCAGTAATTGCCTGATCATATTCCTCCAAATCCTGGTACAAGATCCCACGACTGTAATAGGCGTCGGGAATATAAGGATCAACTTTCAACGCTTGTGAAAAATCATCAAGGGCTTTGTTGACTTTGCCAATCTGCTTATACAGAAGCCCTCGCAGACAGTAGATTTCTGCGGAATCAGGATGTTGCTGAAGGACTGTATTGAAATCTGCCAAGGCCTGATTGGGATTACCTAGTTCGGTATGAATAATCCCCCTGTTCACAAAAACATCTGCTGTTTTTTCTCCTCCCAACTCAAGTGATTTATTGTAGTTGGAGAGCGCTTCTTCGTACTGCTTGAATCGAAAGAAGTAGTTGGCCCGTTTGAGATATCCTAAGGGTGACTGGGGAGCAATCTGAACGGCAACGTCATATTTTTCAAGTGCTTTTTCGAAATTCTGTCGTTCGAGATAGATATCTCCAAGCCCGATATAGGCTTCTGGTCTTAAACTACCCTGAGCAATCGCCTGTTCAAAATCAGCCTGGGCCTTTCGAAGATTGCCAAGCGAAATATGTGTTTCGCCACGGTAAGCATATCCGAGACTCAACAAGGGATTCAGATCGATGGTACGATTAAAATCCTTGAGTGCATTGTTCTTGTTCCCTGTTTTGAGATGGATACGGCCCCGAGTCAAAAAGCTTTCAGCTCGGGAAGGATCTTTCCTCAGAGCAATTTCTACATCCTTCAGGGCTTCTTGGACATTATCTTCAGACAGGAGGAGCAAACTGCGTTGGTAATAAGGTTCAGCATCATTGGGGTCCATCTGCATTGCCAATGAAAAATGATGCCTGGCCGAATCAGAATCTCCTTTTGCCACCCAAACTTCCCCTTTTCTACAAAAAGCTTTTGAATTGCCCGGTTGCAATCTTAATACCTGATCAAAATCCGCCAGGGCTTGATCATATCTCTGAGCTGCCTGATGGATCAATCCTCTGTCAAACCAGGCAGTCTCCAGTGTTGGTCTTAAGTCTACCGCTCGATTGAGGTCTGTCAAGGCCTTATCGATTTGTCCCATTCTCTGGTAGACATAAGCCCGTTTATGAAAGGCATTAGCAGATCGCTGTTGTTTCAATACTTCCGAATACGCTTCCAGGGCTTGTTCCCATTCGGAGCGTTTGGTATAGACATCTCCTCGGAACAACAGGGCTTCAATGTAGCCAGGGTTGGCATCAAGCGCTTCGACAATATCTGCCAGAGCATTTTGCAAATCTCCTCTACTCTCTCTCAGACACGCTCTTCCATAATAGGCCTGAGCATACCCAGGACGCAATTGGATGGCCTTGTTATAATCATTCATCGCATCTCTGAATCGATGGATGCTGATGAAGGTTTCTGCTCTACTCAGATAAACCGGAGCCCAACCTGGATTCATCTTGAGGACTCGGCCAAAATCTGCCAGTGCGCGCTGATATCCTTCCTGCTTGTGATACAGGATTCCCCGACCGATCAGGGCACTAATATTGTCCCTGTCTAATCTCAAGGCTTGATTGTAATCTTTCAACGCATCGTCAAAAGATTCCATCCGAGTCAGGATACCTGCCCGATCAATATAGACCTTGGGATCTTTGGGGTTCAATTCTGCCAATTGGCTATAATAGGCCAGCGCCTGATCATACTGACCCGCTTGATCATAACATTGTGTCAGCATCAGGGAGACCATCGCCTGGACTTCCTCTGACTCAGCAGAGATTCGCTTGAACAGATCAATCGCGGTCAGATAATCGGCTTTATGCATCCGACGCATAGCCATGGCCCAATAAATGACAGTCTCTACTTTT
Source organism: Bacteroidota bacterium (assembly GCA_039029315.1). Classification (GTDB taxonomy): domain Bacteria; phylum Bacteroidota; class Bacteroidia; order J057; family J057; genus JBCCCJ01. The sequence goes on from JBCCGK010000172.1 coordinate 8,951, forward strand.
TGTGTAAGGAGATCCGTATTTTGATCCAACTCATCGAGGAGAATTCGTCTCATTCCACCCGTTCCATCCAAAAATAAGCGTTCGCCAGAGGTATTGGTAGAATAAAAATGGAGATCCAGGACTTCTCTGCCTGAGAGGGTATCTCTTAAATACCACCCCCAAATCAACAAATGTGCCTGACAAGTTGCAGCAATGTCCCGGGCCTGCTGCTGATCCATTTCACAGGTCTGAAAGCGCGACTGCTCCTTGACCTTGATCGGAATTCCTTCCAGACTGGCCATCTCTTGCAGTTTCTTAAAAACAGAAGATTTGAAGTCAGAACGCTCATCTGAACAAGTGGGATGTTCCTGAAAGGGCAACACCATGACGTGATATTTGTCATCATTTTCGGGAAACATACAATCCCAGGCTGCTGCGGGGTTCCCAACAAATACGCGCTTGATTTTTTGGCGTATTCCGGGAAACATGACACTGGTGAAGGCAAGAATTGAGATCCCTAACAGAGAGACCAGTGCTATTTTTTTGAGTCGTTGTTTCTTTTCCTGATCTTCAAACTGTAAGGGAATCGTCTCAGGCTGTTTATTTTTGTTCGGACGTTTTCGTTGAGGTTTGCGTCGAGGGGTCGTCCGTTCGGAGGGACGTTCTGCGGGGCCCTTGTGTCCTCCGACAGGTGGTGCGATTGGGGGCCGAATGGATCGCAAATCTACTATGCCAGAATTTTCTTCTTGATTTTTTCGCTCTGTTACTGGAGCGGGGGAATCCAGTAATCGCCAGTTTTTCCGTCCTTTATGCGTGTTTTTTCGAATGACCAGGCCATTGTTAAAGGCTGCTGGCACCCTCTCGGGACCTTCCCATTCAAGGGATTTGTTTTTGGAATCATAGACGACTTCCAAAAAATTAAGCCCAATTTCATGTCCTGCCACCAATCGCGTCAAAGCTCCAAAGGCTTCATCGAAGGTTTTGCCCTGCTTCAGTTGAAGATAGAGTTCTCGTAATACCCCAGAATCCTGAAAATCTGGTCGAATGGTCAGAATACGCGGCACTCCATGAATCAATAAGTGTTGAATCAAATCTGGCGAGCCAATTCCGCTGAGAATCACCAATTGAAGCTGTCTGAGCTTGGAGATGGCCTTGGCAAAGTCCTTCAGGGAATATGAGTGTAACTGTTCTTCTGGTCCGTGGAAGTGGATAGCCCCTTGCTCCGCTCGAACACCACTGAGATGCAGAATATGGACAGGCGGGCTTTTTTTTCCTTTATTGAGATACTCCTGTAGATAAATCCGGGAGCCCTTTCTTGTGTCAACGAAGTTGATTGTACCCTCCTCAATCAGTGAATCCAGAACCTGAATCACCTGACTACATTCCCGCTGAGAGGAAGTTTCAATCAGAGAGGATATTTGTTGCTCCGGAGAAGCAAGCAAAATCTGAGGGATACTTACATTGTTTGACATGGATAAATTGCAGTATGCATGTTTGTTCTTCTACTTCCAAAAGTACGGATAATTTCACTTAAAGGACATGTTCATGCCTTCAGTGGTAAATAAGGATGTAAGATTGGTAGATAAGTGATCTAATTTGCGCATTTGACATTCTCCGAAAAGTGATTTTATCTGTATCTTAGCATGCGGAAAGAGCCCCTTTCCACTTTTTCTTCTCAATTACTGATTCTCTATGTCAACTGAAACTTCCAACGAAACCCAAACCAAAGCTGTTGTAGGTGTTCCTGAATGGGCGCGAGAACTTAAGCGTAAGTATCTCTCGCAAAATGTCTCTCAATTCATTGTTCACGGAAATATCAATGACTACGTACCCGTGGAACGGGAAGGGGAACAAAAATATTATCGAATGCGAGAGTTTTTGAACGAAGAAATGTTCAAAGGCAGGGATGTAGTGATTTATTACGACAGAGCGGCAGGCATTCGGTTTCAGGATGATCGGACATTTGGTGGCGATAGCAGCATGCGGAAAGAATTCCTTTCTACCATGAAATTGTTTGACCAGTTGACCGACAATAATTTCAGTGAGCTCACCAGAAATCCTGCACGCTCATTTTTTACCCTGGATACGTATTTCAATCTCATGGTCAATCAGGATTTCATTGATTCCTGGTTCCGGGAGGTAGAATTTGAAATCCAAAAAGGAGGAATCGATGAAGATGATGAGCCAAAAGAGGAAGATCTGATCGACCGATTCATGCGACTGACTCTCCCGGAATTTGATGAGGATGCCAAGAAACGGAAAGCTTCTCTATCGGAATTGAAAGATCGACTGGAGAAACTAAAGAAAAAGTTGTCCAAGCCAAAGTCCATCGCCTTTGTGGTAGATTATGCGGAGACACTGCTTCCCATGACAGACGCTTCCAGCTATCGACCAGATGAACATATGCTGCTTGTATTCATGCAAAAATGGGCAAAGGAGAAAAAATTCCTAGAAGCTGATTTGATCATTATGGTTCTGACCGAGAGCATTGCAGAAATCAATCAGCAATATGTGAGGAATCCCTATACACATGAGTTGTCTTTGTCTTATCCTGATGAGAACAATCGACTGGGATTCATCAAGGATTTTTTCAAAAAACATGAGAATTCAGAACAGTTTTTTGAAATGAACTCCAATGTATTGGCAAAAAATACTGCTGGCCTGGGCTTAGTCCAATTGGACATCATCATGTCTGAAGCTGCAAGAAACAAATTGCCATTCACCAATGATGAGTTGACCAAGAAGAAGAAAGAAATGATTGAATCTGAGGCGGGCGGCTTGTTGGAATTTGTCGAAACAAAATTTAGCCTGGAAGATGTGGCGGGCCACGTGCATGCCAAGAAGCATTTGATGGATGCCGCACGCGCCTTGAAAAACGGTCGACCAGATGTGATGCCCATGGGCTATCTGATTTCAGGTCCTGTGGGTACAGGCAAGACCTTCATGATCATGACATTTGCCAGCGATATTGGTGTACCCATGGTGCTGCTCAAAAACTTTCGTGGTATGTATGTCGGTCAATCAGAGGGCAATCTTCAGAAGGTCCTCAAGATCCTCAAGGCCATGTCTCCCGTCGCTGTGATGATTGACGAAGCTGATGCCTACCTTGGCAATCGAAGTGGAAGTGGGGGAAGTGGGGTCAATAGCCGAATATTCTCTATGCTGGCAAGTTTCATGTCTGACACGGAGAATCGTGGTAGGATTATCTGGTTTTTGGTTACAGCCAGACCAGATTTGATGCCTGTTGACTTCAAGAGGCAGGGACGAGCAGAAGAGCACATTGGCTTGTTCTATCCCGAAACATTTGAAGATAAGCAAGAGTTGCTCAAGGTCATGCTCAAAAAGACAGGACTCTCCTATCTGTCCACAGATGAATTCGATGAGGAGTTCTTCGAAGATATGACTGTACGCTCCGGGGCAGATATGGAAGCAGCCCTTACCAGAGCCAAGTTCAAAGCCGCGAGTCTTGGGCTGGATGAAGTCAATTTTGATATCATCGCACAAGTCTTTGCCGATTTCCTCCCACCAACCTATCCAGAAGAAATCGAATTGATGGAATACTCAGCTGTCATTGAGTGTACCTCCAAAGAATTGCTTCCGCCAAGATTCAGAGAAATGTCTCGGCAGGAAGTATTGGAGAAAATTGAAGATCTGCAAATGCGCATCAGAGGCTAGAGTGAGGCTCTTGAGGGTATAGGGAATAAGGTATAGGGCTGATAGGGCTGGGTGTTGTAAGTCTTTGACATACACACCCAGCCCTATACTTTTTGTGAATTATTTTTGCGTTCTAAAAGACTGGGCGGTCAAAGAACAAGCTCAGCACCTTGCCTTATACCTCTCTCAGTGGCCAGATTGTACCAACTCTTCTACATTCTGACCTTTGATTCCAGTCCCCATTTCTGTCTTACTCTTTAGAAAACACAATGAACCAGGGATTCAGAAGATTTTCTTTGTTGTATCGGAGAGGATTTCCAGTAGCATGATTGATAACTGTTCCTCCAGCTTCTTCTACAATGATTTGAGAAGCACCTGTATCCCACTCCATAGTTGGCGCCAGTCGAGGGTAAATATCTGCTTTGCCTTCTGCTACCAACATCAATTTCAAACTACTGCCCATAGAAACAGCTTCCGGCTGGTCAAACTGCTTGATATATTCTTCAACTGCTGGACTCATGTGTGAGCGAGAGCATACGATGCGAAGCCCTGAAGCCGTACGATCCAGCTCTGCTGCCTGAATAGACACCGGTGCTTGTCCAGCTTCTATCTTGAAGGCGCCTTCACCTTTGGCCGCAAAATAAGTAGTCCCTTTTACGGGAACATGCACGCATCCCATGATCACTTCTCCGTTTTCTACCAAGGCGATATTGACCGTAAATTCTCCATTTCGTTTGATGAACTCTTTGGTTCCATCCAATGGGTCCACAAGCCAAAACTTGGTCCATGCAGATCGTTCGGAATAGGGAATGTCCCGTCCCTCCTCAGAAAGGATGGGGATCTCAGGAGTTAATGCCTGAAGGCGATCAACGATAACATTATGTGCTGCCTGATCAGCCAGAGTCAATGGCGAATCATTGGCCTTAAAGTCAACAATATTAAATTTTTCTTCATCCGCATAGATGGTCAGGATTTCCTGCCCAGCTGCTTCTGCAATGTGGGTTAGATGTTCGAGCAAGGAAGTGGTTGTAATTTCTGTCATGTGTATCAAATTTACCAGTGGTTAAAGGTAGTACTTTCCGATCAGCAAATGGCAAGGAATTCGGGTGAAATGTTACAAAAGATGGGTTGGATGGTTGGCAAATGGGGTGATTGGTAATTGAAGGGAGCTGGACGGCCAAAACTAGCCAGAAAGGGGAAGTGTCCAGAGGAGTTCCCATTCCTGATAGGTGTGTCCAGCCTCATCAGAAGTTTCTGTTGCGATAGCAGCCAAGCTACCAAATTCATAGCTCGTCTGAGGGACAATTTGACCAGCCAGGTTCAGTCGTTCAGCGAATTCTATTTCCTGATAGACCAAACTAATGTGGGGAGCAAAAGGGCGATTGTCAGAAGGATTCCAGTCTTTTCGCAAGCGGTCATGCCAGTTGGAAAGCACAGGACTTTTAAGCATCTCAATCACCACAGCTCTATAGTGTGCCGAACTGTGACTGACCCCATTGCTCTGAAGCGTCAATGGAAGCGTGTTATGACAGTCAGCAAGCAGAAGTTGTCTGAGGTCATCCGGATCAGCAATTATCGGAGAGTACAAGGTCATATGTGGGCGAAAAGGAACACAGCCTCTTTGGGTTGACAATTGCTCAATATGGGCTGTCAATTGTCTTGCCTGTTCAGGTACAGGGAGAAGCCACAGGGAGATCTTGCGATTCATGGAGATGTGTATTGGTCATCCAAACCTTTTCTGCTCAAAGTCAGTTATCAGACAAACATTTCTACTATTCAACTTGTAATTTGTTTGTTGATATTTGGTGGTGAAAGATACAAAGCAGGAACTTATGAGTCGACTCATTCTTCTCTTTTGTGCAATTGTTTTGGTCAGTTGTGGACCTGCACAAACACAACATGCTCAGATTTCCCCAAGCAATGGCATGGACTTCAAGGGCTATTGGTATCAGGGCAAAGCAGAAGTAGCGAGCTACAAACTAGAACAGGCGAGATATGGAGAAATGCGAGACGGCCATGCTGTTCTTGTATTTGTTACCGAAGATTTTTCCCAATCCAAGCAAGTCAAACTCGATGATCCACGAAGTGCTGGCAAAGACAAGCTGCCCATTCTCAAGCTCAATTTTGTCAAAAAATTTCTGACGGGCATCTATCCCTACTCCATCATGCAGTCGGTCTTTACGCCTGTTCAGGTGGAGCAATATCCACACAGTTTGAAGACCTCCATGAGCTCTCAGGAATGGTGCGGACATACCTATACCCAATTCAATCTTCAGAAAAATGCCTATCGGGTGAGTAGATATTCCTATTTCGAATCAGAGGGAGATATCAGCGAGACTCTTCCATTGGCTCTGCTCGAAGATGAGATCTGGAATCTGATCCGACTGGCACCGGAACAATTGCCTACAGGTACCCAAGAAGTTATTCCGGGAAGTATCTACAGTCGGCTGGTCCATAGAGAACAAGTTCCTCAAAAGGCCAAACTCAGCCTTTCGGAAATGGAAGACAGCTTTCAGTACAGCATTGACTATCTGAAAGATGGCCGGAGTTTGCGGATCGATTTTGCCAAAGAGTTTCCCTATAAAATCCTGGGCTGGGAAGAAAGCTATAGCAATTTTGGGAGAAACATGACCAGCAAAGCTACGTTAATGAAGACGCTCCACACTGCCTATTGGTCTCAGCATGGCAATGCAGATCTGGGACTGAGAAAGGAGTTGGGATTGGAGTGAGGACATTGTATTGATATAGAATCTATGACCTGACATTCGGGATGAAAGTATATTCCTCCCTGGCTAACTTTATCCTGCATCCCTCACTCAATATAGACCAACTCATTCCGGAATTGTCGGTATATTTGCCCTGATGAAATTACTCACCCCACAGGATTGGCAGGCATATGAACTCATCGACACTGGTGAGGGCGAAAAACTCGAACGTTTTGGCAAATATGTGCTAAGGAGGCCTGAGCCTCAAGCGGTCTGGTCCAAAGCCATGCCGGAAGATACCTGGCAACAAATGACACAGGCACGTTTTGTGCAGGCAGGAAGTCACAGTGGGGAATGGCAAACCAAAAAGGTGCCCGATCAGTGGTATGTGAACTATAAACACAAGGAGATGCAGCTCCGATTCCGCCTCGGGCTGACAGCCTTTAAGCATGTGGGATTGTTCCCCGAGCAAGCCGCCAATTGGCAGTATATCTATGAACACAGCAAGCGGATTCCCGGAGCCAAGGTCCTGAATTTGTTTGCCTACACAGGAGGTGCTTCTCTGGCCGCTCGTGCCGCTGGTGCTGATGTCACACATTGCGATTCGATCAAGAATGTCTTGAACTGGGCCAATGTGAATATGCAACACAGCAAACTGACAGATATCCGTTGGTTGCTTGAGGATGCTTTCAAGTTTGTCAAACGCGAATCAAAGCGAAAGCGCCGGTATCAAGGCATCATCCTGGACCCACCCGCTTATGGACACGGCCCCAAGGGAGAGAAGTGGAAATTGGAAGATATGATTGATGAATTGACACAATATCTCTCTCACATCCTCGACCCTGAACATTTTTTTCTCGTCTTCAATAGCTATTCTCTCGGATTTTCTCCATTGATTCTTCAAAATCTGGTGAGAACTCACTTCAAGTCGTATCCCCTTGATAATCTGGAATCTGTAGAGTTGTATATGCCTGACAGAACGGGCAGAAAGTTGCCGCTCGGCATTGTTGCACGACTGTGGAACTAATAGAAA
>JBCCGK010000173.1:0-15325 GCA_039029315.1 Bacteroidota bacterium
AAGTTCTTGACAATCCAAGTCTAGTCCTTTTGCCCACCTCCTGCCTTATTTTATCGTCAGATAGCTCGCTATCTTTCTCAAAAATGCGTTGGAGGAGCACAAAAATCCTGCAACTTAATGATCAGAAACTTAAGTCTTAAAATCCTAGTTATATGCGATTGGCAATTCTTTGTCTATTTCTTCCTCTGTATCTGCCCACAGTTGCACAGTCTCTCCCTTGGCCAGCAGAAAGTCCTGTTCAGGATTCATATGGATATCGCTGGGAAACAAATACAGCCCCTACAGCAGCGCAATTCCAGTGGGTCGCCATCGAGGGACTTGGCGAACAGATAGAACTCTCTGATGACAACACAGCAGGACCGTTTTCGCTTGGCATGCACTTTCCATATTACTGGCAGACCTATGATCACCTTTGGATTGGGGCAAATGGATATGTCTCTTTTGGATCTGGCATTCCCATTTCAGCCACAGCGAGTGGCTTTCCACTGTTGCCCAATCCACTTCAGCCCAATCATGTCATCGCTCCATTTTTGACAGATCTTACTGGCGCGGGGACCAATAACTCTGGCAGTGTGTGGATGTACAAGGATTCTCTCAATCATCGCTTCATCGTCTCCTGGATCGATTGGCCCTATGCAATGACTCAGCCTCCATTCCATGCAGGTTCCAATAGTTTTCAGTTGATTTTGAATGGAGCTGATTCCAGCATTCTATTCCAGTATCTTTCTATGAACGGCAATTGGGACCCAAGCTATGATCAAAGTTTGTATCCATTTGTAGTTGGTATAGAAAATCAATCTGGAAATATGGGCCTGATGCCAACTGGTTTGCCAATCTCCAGGCAACTATTGCCGGTAGATAGCACTGCGATTCGGTTTATCCGGCCAGTGATGCCAAGGATTCCGATCCCGGACCTTTCGATTCGCTGGACGGACAATCCCCAAAACATGGGCATATTTCTCCCGTGGTCCCCCCCAGACGATCCATTCTGGCGACCTGCTCACCTCCTGGATGCCTATGTTCAAAACACTGGCATTGAGGATATTCAACAACAAATTGAGATCAGAAGCTGGATAAAAAATGCTGAAGGAAATGTAGTATTCTCACGCACAAAACAACTCCCTTCTCTCAGCAAAGGAGAGGAACGCTACCTCCAATATTATGATCATTTTGACCCCCCTCATGCTGGCACCTATATGCAACAGACCTTTGTCGTGCAAAGCAACGCTTATGGAGACCTCAATATGACCAATGATAGCATGGGCATCGAATTGGTTGTCCTTGACTCTTCTCAATCTGAGCACCGACTCAGTTTTGAACAAACCGACAATACGAGTCCATTGTTTTTATATGAAGGCAATTCTGCTGCGGTTTGGTTTGAGCCTTATGGATATCCGGTATTTGTTCGCTCACTGGAATACAATATGTTCCTCTCTGCCGGTTCCACCCCTCAATCCGGTTTTTTTGCCAGAATCTATGCCTTTGACCAGGATCATATTGTAGGTCCATTGTTATTTGAACAATTTATTCCTGTCACAGAAGTCGTTCTCCCTACAGGGTGGACCGAAGTCATATTGCCAGACCCAATCAGGATTGATCATGATGGCTTTTTGGTCAGTTGGGAAACCGTAGATCCAAGCCTTCACTTGTTGACAGATCGTATGCCGCCATTTTCCAGACGAAGTTATGAGCAGATTGATACCCTCTGGCGCCCTGCCATATCTGCGTATAAAGAGGATTTGATGATCAGAGCTGTGGTGGATCATGCTTCTTCGATTCCATCGGTTGGGATTCAGGAAACCGTCCCCTTTCTGGTGGAGATGCAGGTATTTCCAAATCCTGTAGGTGATATGCTGCATGTGCAGGCCCATCTGCCTTCTGTTCAATCAGTAGAACTCCGGCTGGTGGATTTGTTGGGGCAGACAGTGGCATCTCTGGCCCTTTCCCCAAGACAAACAATTGATTGGCGAGTGAATGTTGCAGATATCGCTGCGGGATTGTATCTGGTTCAGCTTAGAAGTTCGGCTCAATTGAGGACACAAAAGGTGGTGATACAGCCATAAGTAGTTGCAATGACAAATTCAGGAGGTTACCCCATATTGCCTCGACAGGAAAAATGAAAGAGTGTCAAGCGCATGTAATTAAGTAAGAGGACAAATTTATATCTGACAATCATCTTCCACCCTCTCGCTCTCCCGCCAGCGGGAGACATCAACCCACAAGGCCAGAAATCAACGATTTCCCCCTTTGGAGGGGGTTGGGGGAGGAACAAGATCCCACAATGTAATTGTGTCTCCTAACTTATTCAATCCTGACTTTGCCAAGATGCTGATGTCTAGACCAGGATTTGCTGGACAACGATCCCTTTTCCATCAGGTGTGGTGTAGACAGGACGCCCTTCCACCACATAATTCGTTTCTGCATCTATCCCAAGGGCGTGATAAATAGTCTGATGAATCTGATCAATAACTACCGGCTCAGTAATCGCTTTGCAGGGTCGTTCATCAGCAGTTTTGCCATGAACATGACCTTGTTTGACTCCTCCTCCCCACATCAGGATTGGGCAGCCATCAGTAAAGTGTCTGTGCATGCCATAATTCTTCATTTCCTCTATCTTATCTGGCACATGCACCTGATCTTTGACTGTTTTTCCAGGCCTTCCTTCCATCACCATGTCCCGGCTGAATTCACTGGCCAACACAATCAGGGTTCGATCCAAATGGCCAGAAGCTTCCAGATCGAGGATTAATTGTGCGATTGGCCGATCAATCCGTTGTTTCATCTTTTCCAGTCTGGTATGCCCATTTTCATGCGTATCCCATCCGAGGAAAGGTTCATATTCAGTTGTTACACTCACAAATCTAGCACCTGACTGTATCAATCGTTTGGCCAGCAAACACCCCTGCCCAAATCTTCCTGTATTGTAGGTTTCGAAGCTTTCTTTTGCCTCCTGCCCTAGATCAAATGCACGAGCCTCTGGCGAATTCAGCAGTCGATAAGCCTGCTCCATCGAGCGGACCAAGGATTCTTGTTGGTAGTCACTCCCATGTTGCCCCATTGGAGATTGTTTCACCAACTCTTTGTACAAGGCATGTCGAGCAGCAAATCTACTGGGAGGCATGCCCGCAGGTGGCTTGACCGTCTCCAATCCACTTCCGGGATCAGGAATAAAAAATGGACCAAACTCTGTTCCCAAAAAACCCGCGGAATGAAATGCCTTCAATTCTTCTCCTTCTCCAACAGTAAATCGCTGCCCAATATCGATAAAGGGGGGAATAACAGGATTGATCGGGCCTAATTCTTTGGCAATCCAGGCCCCGATATGAGGGGGTTGTATCGGTTGGGGCGGTTCGTAGCAGGTATGCCAATGATACTGATGGCGGGTATGAAGAATATGCCCCAAATCAGCAGCGCGATAAGATCGAATGATCGTTCCTCTATCCATCACTTTCCCAATTTCCTGCAAGCCCTGGGAGAATTCCAATCCGTCTATCACTGTAGGGACTGATGGGAATGTGCTGAGAATGCGCTTGCTTTCAATCCCTTTTTCAAATGGGGTGTATCGCTTGGGGTCAAAGGTCTCCGTATGTGCCATGCCGCCTGCCATCCACAACAGTATCACAGCATCGGCAGTGGCATTGCGTCTGTATCTTTGTCCACAACTGCTTAAAAAGCTTGCAGCCGGAATACTGGCAGCCATAGCAGCCAGACTGGCTTTCTGCATTTGTTGGAGAAATTCGCGGCGAGTGGTCATGAGCAGGTAATTAAGCAATGACAGTATAGGGGATTTGTGTACAAAAGTCAACGATTTCCCTCCTTGAATGCCCAAGGTCATTCATTTTCCCTCATCAATCGGTATATGGATTCTAACAAACAGACAAGGACTTACTCTCTCGTATGCCTGACACCTACCCGCCACCAACCAGCATGCGAACTTGTCATATTTTTTCTATCTTAATCCAAGCACTCTTTAGTTTGACGTCTTATGCCTAGTCGATTTATCTTTTTCTACCTGCTATCCTCCATTCTTCTTCTATCCACGCTTCCGTCTCTTTCGGCACAAACTGCTCTCCAATTCGCCAAACAAGGGAAAGAATATGCACTTCAAGGGAATTACGACGCCGCAATTCAAGCCTACGAAGCTTCATTGAGAGCCAATCGTCATCAGGGACATACACATTATTATTTGGGGATTTGCTACTTCGAGACTGAACAGTATGAGCTGGCGATTCGATCCTTTACCAGGGCCATTGCCATTTATGCCGGGGATCCGCTGTATTTTGATTTTAGGGGCAGGTGTCTCGCCCGTCTGGAGAAATATAGTGAGGCCCTGGACGATTACGATACAGCTGTAGAGATGGCCCCACTTAACAATCAATTTCGATATCATCGGGGCCTGAGTTGGGCAGCCCTCGGAGATCATAAAGAAGCAATTAAGGATTTTGATTTTGCAATCAGCCAGGAACATCGAGTTGGAGATTACTATCGGAGCAGAGGCATGTGCAAAATTGCATTGGGAGATCGGACAGGTGCATGCATGGATCTGCAACAAGCTCTGGAGTTACACGCTTTCAATGCCAAATATCTCCTAAAAAAACATTGCCAATGATCCCTTGCTTGCTGCCTTGAGGTCCAATCCGTAATTTTGCCTGCAAAATTATTGTATGAAACTGTCTGCTGACCTCGTTTGCCAAAGTCCTGATGGATGGATAAAAGCTGTCCTGGAGGATTTTGATACCTTTTTACAAGACCATGCAGATTGTGAGCGCAAAGCTTCTGCCATGGCGATGAGTTTTGTCGCAAGATATCCAGACAGATTAGAGATTCTTCCTGAATTGATTGAGACTGCAGTAGAAGAGTTGGAACATTTTCAGCAAGTATATCAAATCATGGAAAAACGAGGTGTCCGGCTTCCTGCAAAAATGACACAGGATCTCTATGTCAAGGAGTTGTTGTCACATTGTCGCACTGGCAGAGATGAGCGATTCATCGACAGGATGTTGTGGGCCTCCGTGATCGAATGTCGGGGAGCAGAGCGATTCCGATTAGTATATCAATCACTTCCCGTTGGAGCGTTGAAGGAGTTTTATCACCAGTTATGGGCTTCCGAAGCCAAGCATGGTCATATCTTTGTAAAGATGCTGTTCAACTATTTTCCTGAAGAGCCGATCTACAAGCGCTTGTATGAATTGGTAGAGATCGAAGCGGAAGCCTTGCTGAGATTACCCATCAGACCCGCCCTTCATTGAGGAGTTGTTTTCAAGCCAGAAGGAGAAAAAACAAATCTCCTGGCCAAATATCAACGGATCAGATGGGCTTGAATCAGATGTTTGGTCCCCCCAAGATTGGTACAAATCAGATAAGTCTCTCCCCCCTCCCAGATGCGTAATTGTTGGCGAATTTGCTTCACTGTCAGCGGAAATTCACGCCTGAGCAGATGAGCCTGCTGGATGGAAGTGGAAGTGAGCCATTTTCTGAGTTGTCGGGGCTTGTATGGGTGTATTTCCTGAATTTGCCAGACTCTACCAGGAAATGATTCAGCGATCTCTTCAGAAAAGAAAAATCCCATGGGATGATTCCAAGCACCTGGAAGCTGCGGAAAATAGTCCGTCATCAGGTGTGGCATCGATTGAGTTTTGTAAAAAGCGACATCGGCTTCATAGAGATAGCGAGGAACCGAAGGAAGATCAGAAGCAGGGAGTTGTGGCAACGGAAATGGAAACGAATATTGCAAATGTGATCCATGCCGAACTAATTGAAGGTCCAACGCTATTTCAGAAGTAGGGAAATTTCTGTTTTTCTTGTTGCATATATGAATCAATAGTTCTTTGCAATCATTCCCGATAGACACCACTGTCATGTTGTCAAGCTGTGAAAATTGACGGGCAGCCTCATGAAGGTCAAATAATGGAGACAATTTGACAAGAACCTCTTTGCCCCATGCCAACATATGTGGCATCAGGTCAAGCAAATTGGGCTGACATGCCTCCAAAAGGAAGACGCGTTTTCCCTTGGAATCTCGTCGAGAGGGGTCAACATAGATTAGATCAAATTTTTCTCCTTTGTAGGCAGACAGAAACATTTCTGCTGTTTGTGAGAAAATCTTCACGTTGGATATTCCCATTAATTGCATATTATACCTTCCTATCTCAGCTAAAACAGGATTGGGTTCCAATGCAATTACCTCTTCGAACTGTTTGGCAAAGTGAATCGTATCTACGCCAAGTCCCATGGTCAAATCGAGGCAGCGGGTCCCCGAAACAGATTTGAAAGAGGCCGCTAACTCACTGCTGGCCTGTTCATAAGCGAAGGTAGGAATGATACAGCGGGCCAGATAATAGGATGGACATTTCTTTTTGGCTTTTTGAAGGTTTTTGAGTTGAGTGGAAACAAGAGCAGAGGAAATCTCGTTAGTAGAATGAGTGAGCGCAAACTCAATAGGATTTGTCTCCAAATTTGCTTCAATTAGTTGCCTTATCTTATCACGTGTTAGAATTCCAAATTCTTCCTGAGTCATCTGAATGTTGAAATTTTTACTTTTACGCAAAATCTATTTATTTGCTGTGCCTATCATGGCTCCTCCTCGTTAAACCTTAATCTTTGAGAATATGAAGCGTATTAAGCAGATTCTTTTGGCCCTTCTGGTATTGTTTGCTCTTGCAACAACCATGACCACCACAGGTTGTACTTCTGGAAAAGTATGTCAGGCCAAAAAGGTCGGCAATCATAGATAATTACATGAATCTTTGGAAAGATTTTAGACAAACAGATCAATTGGCGACTATTATCAAACAATCATTTGAGCGTCCCCAATTGATCTTCAAGCATTCTATTAGTTGTGGCATCTCAGCTCAGATTCGATATCAATTGGAATCTGCATCTGAAGATCTGAGCGAAATCGCTGACCTACACTATCTTGATTTGATTAATTTTAGACCTACCTCCAATTTGGTTGCCAATCAGTTGGGAGTTCCTCACCAATCTCCGCAGGTGCTGTTGATCAAAGATGGAAAAGTCGTCTATCACTCAAGTCACTTCGGCATCCGTACAGACAAAATTATGGCTGCGGTAGCTTGAATCATCTCTAGTCGTATCGGAATTTCACATTCACAATCATCTCATTGCTCAGGCTGTTTGCTACTGGGCAATGGATAGCGATATGTTCCAGACGCTTTTTGGCAGATTCATTCAAATTGTGGCCCTGGAATACAAGCTCTATATTCAATGCAGCAATTCTGCGTGGACCACTGGCCATAATTTTTTCTACAGATCCATCTACAGTTCCCATATCCAGTTGATTTTTTTCAGCGTGGATGCCCATTACTGTGATCATACAGGATACCGTGGCAGTAGCCACCAGGTCGGTAGGAGAGAAGGTTTCGCCCTTGCCATGATTATCAATCGGTGCATCAGTCAGGAGAGCGTTGTCGGACTTGACATGAATGGCCTGGGTACGTAACTGGCCTTCATAGTGAACGGTAGCAGTTTTCATTTTCAATCTGGAGTTAGGAGAGCCAAGTTACGAAAAATCGACACATCGAAAAGAGGAAAAGAGAGTAGGTATAGGGCAAGATAGATGATGTGAAGGGTCTTGTTCTCCATAAAGCTGTTCTTCACAGCCTGTCTCTTTTCCGAAAGGGCCGCAAGATGAAGGGCAAAAAAGAGAGCGAATGATTGACTGTATGATCAAGCACTCGCTCTTTGACAGCTTTCGTACTCCCTCCTGGTCCATGCTCCTTCTTCACAATTCCGTTATCATCGCAGAACGACCTTCCACTCCCAACTCTGATCTTTTGCAGAAGCCTTCAACAGATACACCCCCCTTGCCAGATTGTAGGTTAAGATGGGAAGATGTTCTTGTCCAGCTCTGACTTCATGTGTGGATTGGTGGACAAGTTGTCCGTGCATGGACATCAAGGAAAGTTTGACCGATTGAGATTCCATCAATCGCATCCATATCTGAAGCTCTTGCCCTACCTTTACTGGATTGGGAACCACACTCACCATATCGCGCTCCAGGAAAATTCTGACAGTCTGCGAATAAGCAAAACTCCCATCCAGATCCACCAATTTCAAACGATAATAACTGACTCCGCTGATCGGAGTGGGATCTATATTCCCATATGTTTGGGTGTGGAAGCTATATCCAGCCGCATCCACTTGGGCAATTGTTGCAAAATTCTGATCCTCTCCTGCCCGTTCGATGAGGAAATAGGCACTGTTTTGTTCATTCGCAGTTTCCCAGGACAAGGCTACCTGATCCTCTTCCGGACTGGCGTCAAAACGCAACAACTCTATGGGGAAAGTGGTAGGATCGAGTTGACCTGACAGTTGTGCGACACAGACAGTATGTTGATTATTTGCCCCACCTGTTGCTGCGGTGAATCCAAAATAAACCATGGGGTCATTACTAAAGATCGTACTGACAATATCTCCTGTATAGGTCGCACGCAAGGATCGATCCCAGAATACCTCAAAGGTATTGCTTGTCGGATTCCATGTTAGAATCAATTGATGTTCAGCCCCATCCTCGATATTCTGGCAGTCTTTGTCTGCGCACACAGCCGCAACCAATGGGCTTGCCAGATTCCCATTGGAAAAAATGGCAATGTGATCATCGGCCAATTCTCCGCCCCCCTGGTAAGTATCTATTTCCACGCCAAAAGAAGGCGTAATCCCACTTGCACCAAGTCCTCCCCCTCCGGCTCCAATAGCGCCTTTTTCATCTCCACTGCGTTGAAGGAGAAAACTCATACCATCTGCGCCAGCATCTGCGCCTCCAGCCGTGATATTGAAGGTCATTCCAAAGGGTTGAGAAAGGTCTAACTTGTGATTGAACCACATGGCACCCGCCTGTAGGTTGGTTGCGCTGGTGAGGTCAAAACATTGAGATTCCGTCCCATTTTGTGCGTCGCCTTCCAGTTCAAATCCATCACTAAATGCATTGGTACAATCATAAGGAAACAAGAATTCTTCAGGGATGATTTCATTTCCCTGATTCGTACTCGACCAACTGAGTTCTGCTACAGCACCTCCACCATTTTCATAATACTCTACAACGATGGGAACCTTTTGGCCAGCGATCATGGTTTTTGTACCGGCGTGCACCGTCGGTGCCTGATTGATCCAGGAATTGATGACCTGTTCGCCGTCTACCCATAGCCTGAAGCCATCATCTGTATTGGCTGAGAAAGTATACGTTTCTGAATAGAGGCTCTGTATGTATCCGCTCCATCTGGCAGAATAGGTATCTGCTCCTATCGCTGGATCAGGACTCCCTGTTCCCCAATTGAAATCGACTTCTGGGTCTATTCGTACAAGGGTCGATCCGGTAAAATCTATGTTGTCATAATAGGTCGCGCGTAAACCTGTACCGCCCCCAGCCTGCAAACTCACGAAGTTCACACTTGTGCTGGCTTCTGGAGGTGTCAGAGGGGTTCCACCCAAATCCGCCAATTGCATGACGACTGTGTGATTCCCAAAACTCAATCCAGTAAATGTGTAGGCACCACTCAATGAGAACAGCTGAATAGGAGCGCCACCATCCAGGGTCAGCAATACGGACTCATCCCCACTGAGTGTCCCAAGAGATTCATAGATAACCTGCACTTCTGTCCCTGCAAGGATGGCATTATTCTGTGGGTTATTGATCACAGCAGTCGGTGGACCTCCTCTGCTGAGTAGGACCAGGGCTGGGTTCGACGCATCTCCTGTCGTGTTCTCAACCTCATAAATAATCCGATCTTCTGTGGAGTTTGAGCCATCATGCGTATAGGTAATCTCACCCGTTCCGGCATTGACTGCTGCTGTTCCATTGGCAGGTTGTTGAAGAATGTTCACAGTGCCTGGAGCGATGGTTCCGCCATTGGCCAGGTCGTTTGCCAGAACATTCAAGACATTGGCTTGTCCCGGAAGGAATGTGATAGAATCATTGCGAGAGATAGGGCCTCCACAATCCGGGAATATATCTCGAAACACCATGCTGGACAGACCGGCATCATCCGTTACCGTCAAAAATACCCGATAGAAATACAAGACTTCATCACAGCCAACCGGACTGATGATCGTACTCGTGCTTTTGTTGTAATCCACAGGTTCTGGATGATTGTGATTGTCATGATAAAGGTATGTTTGCCAGGCGTAGGTTAATTCGGATGGTCCATGCTCGGCATCTGTGACGACAGCCGTCAGGCTTTGATTAGTTTGGCCTGCCATCGAGAAGGTATGCACAGCATCCAGGCTGGTCGAGTTGATGACAGGTGGCGTGTTGTTCAGAGAGATCAGAAGCGTCATTTGATCTGTCTGGGTCTCATCATCTGTCACAGTCAGCGTCACGGTAAATGATTCTGGCGAAGCAGAGGAAGCCGTAAATGTATGACTGGGATTCACATTGTTGTCCAGAGAAGATCCATCCCCAAAGTCCCAGGAGTAGGTAATTGGACGACTCTCCGGGTCATAGGATTGATTTCCTTTGAAATTGACTGTCAATGGACTACTACCATACATCACATCTGCCTTGGCTACTGCGACAGGATTGAGGTTATTGTCTCCATACACGATTCGCCGAACTTCATTAGAGGCTGTACTTGTCCCTGCCCCACTGGCACCTCCGATATAATACAGACTCCCATCTACTGGGCTTGTGGCAACAAAAATGACATTGTTGGCCCCTGCCTTAAAGTCCTTGACAAAGATCGGATTGTTGTTCGCATCAAATCCAAAATTCTTGATCCAGTTGGCCCCATAATCACAATGGAAGTAGGTATTCTGGTATTCGACTGGAAAATCTGTTCCTGTATACCACACTCCGCCAATGGCACAATTGCCTCCAAAGCTTGGACCAGGCACCTGCACAGATCCAACGTTATAGGTAGTGCCATTAATGGTTGCCCTGGGCGTTCCATTCCGCCAATCGACTTTGGGAACGGTATGTGTTGAAGGTGTGTATGTTGCATTATTGTAACCGGGTTGGTGGGTGATTCCCTCATACTTGGGCCACCCAAGATTTTGGCCTGCAGCATCCACCACATCCAGTTCTTCTCGGTTCCCCCACCCCACATCGCCAATATAAATGACTCCAGGATTCCCATCCCCAGGATTGTGACTTCCTGTTCCGGGTCTCAGGGTAATCCGACAAGGATTCCGAAGACCTCTTGCCCAGACTTTGGATTCCGGGTCTGTCGCTGTTCCTGTCCAGAATGGATTAGAAGGCAAGCCATGGCCAGTAGCGGGGTCTAGGCGGAGAATTTTTCCAGCATAGCTGTCCAACAGTTGAGATCTATATGCACCAACATTGTGTGTGGCCGGGATGATTCCATCAGCCAGGGCATCGATATAATAGGTTTCGGAAGCAGACCCTTCATCCACAGAAGAATAACTCGCTCCATCGCCGAAGGAGGCAAGCAAACTTCCATCTGTTCCAAAAATCAATTGTCCGATTCCATGTGATTGGTGGAGGCTGGGGAATCCATCATTGGCAGTTGCTCCAAGTAAGACCAATCGACTGCTGTAGTCCACTGTTTTAAAGTTGGTAGACGCTTCTGCTGTATATCTGGTGATTCGTCCTATCGTGGCAGCATAATATTCATTTGTGGCGGCATTGTAGGAACCTGTCCCAAAATTTAGAAGATGATGCCTGTCTACCAAATACAACAAATAGATGTATCCATTTGTAAGAAAATTGGGATCAAGTGCCAATCCCAACATCCCAAAATCTCGCCAATTGCCGACTTCTTCAGAAATATCGAGGAGAGGAGTAGAGAGTTTGGCGCCATTTTCGACGATCCAGACTTTCCCGCCTTTTTCCCACACATACATCCGATTGTTGGCATCGAAGGTAAGCCCCACTCCCTGAACAAAGCCGCCAACATAGGTTTGATCAGAAAATCCGGCTGGTTGAGCGAGGAGAGGCGAGAAGGAAGAAAGCCCGAACAAGCACAGACAGAAGACTAATGCCAGATGGGCTGGTTTGAAAAAAGAATGAAATGATCGAAAGATCGAAAAAAGAAAAAATTGTCTCATAGCGCAAAAGATACCGTTTCCAGGAAAGGAATATGTGTGAAGGGAAGATATAAATCCGCTTCAGGAATAATGTGGAAAGACAGTAAAGAAGAGAACTCTAAAATACAAGATTTTCACATGATTCCCAATTTTTCCAAACAATGGATTTGTCAGTACGTGAATTTTTTCACCTTCCCAATAGCAAGAAGGAAGGAATTGCCCCTGTCAGAGATATCGGCTTGTATCTCTGGCAGAAAATTCAGATTTTTTGGTCAAAAGTCAAACATATGCTTCTCCGCTGTATACGATTTATCCTTTCATCAGGTCTTTTCCTGTTCTTGATCTTTGGAGCAGGAATATCTACGACAGGGCTGGGCCAAAAATTATCAAATGAAGTAGAATATCTCGATTTTATGGATGCTGAGACATTTTACTCTTTTAAGGGCCTGGATGGCAAAGGCTTTCTCAGAAGAAGTCCAGTGAATTTGCCCCAACCATTGTTTGAGGGACAAGAGACAGGCCTGGTTGCCCTGGTCTTCACGATTACACCTTCTGGCCAAATCTCACAAGTCCGCCCAGAGAAAAGTGAATTCATGTCTGCTACCCAGAAGATGCTGGATGCTGCTACTACGGCTGTCAAACAATGGAAATTCAATCCTCTCCCTCCAGCAGCGAGTCAAAGTGATGAAGAGGTGCGGGTGGTGGTTCAGTTCAACCACAAAGAAAGTGGTGTCTTGTATTCCATTGATGGACAATTTACCATTGAGGGATTGGCTGCTGGCAGGAAGCCTGTGAAATTGGTTCGTCCCAAATACGACAGTGACCACCAGGGTGTGGTAACAGTCCTCGCTACCATCAATCCGCTTGGAGGTCTGGCCTGGATAGACAAGTTTTATGCACTCAATGAATCCCAAAAAGTCGTTCCACGTCTGGGGATCATTACAGATCAAGCCATCCGGCGATGGCGGTTCACTCCGCTTACCGAGGATAGCGAACAACTAGATCAACAGATCAAAATCACCTGTAGATACTTTAGATGGAACGATTGATCGGGCTTATTTGATGATGAAATTTCCCTGCCCAATCAAATTGTCAGTTGTATAGAGAGAAATATATTGGGGACCCTTTTGAAATTGATCCCTTGATTTTAAGGCTGGGTCCGGGCTAAAGGTGATGCACACTTCCTGGGCAAGGCGCTTGAAGACGAAACTTGTCTTGGCCGAATATTCTTTTTTGGCCCCTTCGTACATAAACGTGCCACTGATCCCAGCGTCATAATTGAGATTTTGACTGGCATCTCCAGGATTTTCATACACCATATACACCTCTCTTTTGCCAGAGGGTGCAAACAAATTTTCGCTTATGATGAAACAGACCTTTACCGCATTCATCTTTCGTCTGGCAAATTCAGTCCCTTCATCCTCTCTTCCATTTTTCCGAACATTGAAATACCTCAGATCACTCGCTGTGAGTTTCGAAGCAAGGACTTCTATCTCCTGTTTTTCTCGTTTGGCAGTAGCAGCCTGATCCATGAGGTTCTGGTTTTGCTCTTTGAGTTTCCCCTCATTGGCAGCAATACTATCCTTGACAGCTTCCAATTTCGCATACTTCTTCTGATAATCAGCAATGGTGGCCTGATAGCGTGCAATCAAGCTCTGAAGATCAGTCAGGCGAGTCTCCATCTGCTTGATCTTGGCCAGGTTCGCCTTATTCTCTTTTTTGTACTGACTGATCTCAGTATACATGCGATCCAGTTCGTCATTCTTTCGATTGAGTTGATCATTTTTGTCAGCCAACTCTAGCTCTTTGTCCTCCTGAGACAACTCAAATGTCAACAGTTTCTCTTCCAGATCAATGATTTCATTGCTCAACTTGTCGATTTTGACCTCCTTCTGTTTGTTACTCTCTTTTTCAGAGAAATACTTGGTAGCAAAATACCCCAAAGCAGATAATACCAGGATGCCAACAATTACCAGAATTGCTCGACTTGTATTTTTTGAACTATTGAAAGTGCTTGCCATAATGAAGCAGACGGGTGTTTTTGCTAATGTATGGTTTTGACAGGAATTAACCAACTTCGTGCCAGATCCACCCCTTCTGGCTTTTGGGTTCACAGGACCTACGATTGCCCACCTCATTCACCTACAAACAGCATTTTTATTGATAGATTTTGACCTCATTTTCAGAAAATCATTCATGAAAATCGATGCACATCAACACTTTTGGCAATATTCTCCTCAAGAATATCCCTGGATCAATACAGAAATGAAAGTGATCCAAAAAGATTTTGGTCCGGAGGATTTGTGGCAAGAACAAAAATCTGTGGAATTTTCTGGCTCTATTGCAGTTCAGGCACGTGAATCTTTGCAAGAAACGAAGGATTTGCTGCACATGGCTGAGTCAGACTCCAGAATCAAAGGGGTAGTTGGATGGGCAAACCTCCTGGATGAGCAGATCGAACAGACACTGTCGGAGTTGTCCCAATATCCCAAATTATCTGGCCTGCGAATGATTCTTCAGGCAGAAGAGCCAGCATATATTCTCCAACCTGCTTTTCGGAGAGGAATCGGATATTTACACCATTTTGGGTTTACTTATGATCTCTTGCTCTTTCCCAAGCATCTCCCCAATGCCATCCAATTGGTTGAAGAATTCCCCGACCAGCCCTTCGTCCTGGACCATATTTCCAAACCATTCATTAAGGCTGGCATTCTCACCCCCTGGCAAAATGATATACAGACCCTTGCCAGTTATCCACATGTCCATTGCAAACTATCTGGAATGGTAACAGAAGCAGCCTGGAACCAATGGAAGCCAGATGATTTTCGCCCCTATCTCGATACTGTTTGGGAAGCCTTTGGGGAAGATAGACTTATGATAGGGAGTGATTGGCCTGTCTGCCTGGTATCTGGCACATATTCCGAGACCATGCAATTGGTCATGTCCTATCTGGAATCATTTTCGGAAGAAACCCAGCGAAAGGTTCTTGGAGAGAATTGTTTAAGATTTTATCAAAGATCAACCTGAGTGCCAAGCAGAGTAGAAAAAAAGTAAATTCGCGAGAAGTCCCGCCTCTTAGTTTAACTTTGGCCATTTTTTATAAGAGAAAAATCCTCTCATATGCTCTGGAAACTCTCTTTTGAATTAATGAACTTCGCTGTTTTTAGGTGATGTTGATCAATTTTCATTGAAAATTTATTCACAACTGACACTTTTTATTTTCCTTTGTTTTTAGATTTCTTTGCAACTTTTTGGCGGCAAAAAGTTGCGTAAAAACCGCCAAAATTCTAAGCCCAACTCACAAATCCACCCCAGTTTACCGAAT
>JBCCGK010000174.1:0-14762 GCA_039029315.1 Bacteroidota bacterium
GCTTAATGTATACGGAAATGAACTGTTCGAGAGAAGCATTTCTTGATTTACCCCAAGAAGTTGAGCGCATTCACTTTTTGCCGCCAAAAAGTTGCAAAGAAATCTAAAAACAAAGGAAAATAAAAAGTGTACAGTTGTGAATAAATTTTCAATGAGAATTAATCAACATCACCCAAAAACAGCGAAGTTCAATAATTAAAAAAGACGATTTCCATAGCATATGGGAGGATTTTTCTCCTGTAAAAAATGGACAAAGTCAAACTTAGCCTCCAACGACCATATTCGGAAGATGGATAGGGATATTTTCATGGCCTTCCTGTTCTATCCGAAGAATGGCTGCTACATGTGCATCTGCAATGGTTTGGCGAATAGAAGCTTGCATCAACAGGCTGGCTTCCTCAAAATCGGTATAAAAGCCATTCTCGGTCAAAACGGCTGGCATGGAGGTTTTTCTGAGCACATAAAATATTCTGGAGCTCCCTTTCTGATGACTTTTAAGCCCTCTGTCTTTCCACTCTGGAAGGTATTGGGTCAGCGCGGTCTGAAAAGCCGAAGCAAGTTGTTTTCCCTTTTGGTTGCCCGGATAATGCCACACTTCTATGCCCTTGGTGCCATTGACCCAATTATTGTTTCCGAAGGCATTGGCGTGAATGGAAAGATAAATTTTGGGCAATCCCAGTGGAGATTCTTTGGCATTGGCTCTGGCTACTCTTTCCTTCAAAAAAGATCCCACCTCCACTTCAGGCACCACATTGAAATACTGTATGCCAATTTCATCCAGCTTTTGGGCGATTCTTTTGACCACATCTCGATTGAATTCCCATTCCTCAAATTGAGTCCCGTCTGGAAATAAAGGAGATCTTTTTCCATTCTGCAACTTGCCATGGCCGTTGTCCAGACACCACAAATATCTTGGACTGATCATCGAGATAGGACCATCTGTGGTGTAGTCGTAACTCTCCTTATCAAAAATGCTTCTGGAGGCAATTCGGGCATCTGGATCTGATTCCTGGATGGTGACAATCTGAACGTCTCCGAGATCGGAAGCATCTTCTACGATCAGTTCTTCTTCAGCGGGAGAAGGCCTACCTTCAGGCTGAGAAGAGGGTGGGGAAGCGGTCGTTCCAAACAATCGGGCAAAAAAATCCAGAATTCGCTTTAGCATGATGGTGTTATTTGAATACCATCCAAAGATAGCAAAAGGATTTGTAAGGCATGCGACATAGTAAATTATCAGAAGAAGCGTTAATTTGCGGGAATGTTCATTTTCACTAGCACCCTTATTCTGTTTTAACTCTTCTTATATTTTTATCCTTATGCGTTCTACTTTCTTGCGTTTTTTGATTTTCAGCGGGATGATAGGAATAGGTGCACTGTTTGGCCAACAAACAGAGCTACACCTTTTGCAATATCTTCAGAAACAGCACAAGCAGTTTGGGCTTACTGCTCAGGATGTTCAATCTCCTGTGATCACTGATCAATATTCTTCTGTTCACAATGGTGTACAGCATATCTTTTTTCAACAAGCAGTCGGCGGACTCAGAGTTCATAAAGCTGTAGGTAATGCCAACTATGACAGGGACGGAAGATTATTGAGCCTGCATCAGGCTTTTCAGTTGGATGCACATAGCAGGATGAATACCAGTTCCCCATCTATTTCTGCCTCTCAGGCTGTACAAGCAGCTATGCAGGAGCTTGGAATTTCGCTTGCCGGAAACTTTCCCGTTGGTCAGGCTTCTCATGATCTTGACCAAACAACTGTGTTCAAATCATTTGAGATGTCACAACATCCGATAGTGGCAAAACTGATGTATTTTCCAACTGATGCCGGGGAGATTCGGCTGAGTTGGAGTTTTGATGTGTATGAAGTGAGTGGAGAAGACTGGTGGGACCTATGGATTGATGCGGTTAATGGCCAAATCCTTAGCAAGACAAGCAGAGCGCTTCGTTGTGATTTTGGGGAGGCTTGTGAAGCAACGCATTCGCATAAAACGGCTCCACAGTCTGTGAGGAAGTTTCCCTTGGTCCCTACGCCAAGAATGATGATGACTCCACAGTATAATGCCTTGTCATTGGGAATAGAGAGTCCAGATCATGGCAGTGTTAGTTTGCTGACCGATCCGAGCGATCCAGTAGCATCACAATTTGGCTGGCATGATACTGACGGACAGACAGGTGCTGAATATACCATTACACGAGGAAACAATGTATTTGCTAAGGAAGATCTCGGTGGAAGTAATGGACCTGGTTACAGCCCTGATGGTGGTATGAATCTGGATTTTAATTTTCCTGTAGATTTTACCTTGCCACTCAATTCTTATCGAGATGCTTCAGTGGTCAATCTGTTTGTCTGGAATAACTTCATGCACGATGTCTGGTATCGCTATGGATTCGATGAAGTAAGTGGGAATTTTCAGGACAACAATTATGGAAAAGGCGGGCAGGGAGGAGATTTTGTGAATGCGGATGGGAGAGATGGAAGTGGCGAGGACAATGCTGTATTTTTTATCACGCCAGACGGCACCAATCCTCGAATGGAGATGTTTTTGTGGAACCCCGGATTCACGGGAGGATTGGCCATCAACTCGCCCTCTACGATTATGGGCGATTATAGTTTCTCTCAGGCATTATTTGGGCCAGGGCTTCCTACTACTCCAATCACGGAAGATATTGTACTCGTACAAGATGGATCTGGCAACAATGAGGGATGTTCTGCCTTGACCAATGGAACAGATCTAAATGGGAAAATTGCGCTGGTAGATCGGGGAAATTGCCCCTTTGTCCAAAAAGTCAGAAATGCGCAGGCAGCAGGAGCTGTGGCCGTTGTTGTTGTGAACAATGTAGGTGGGGCTCCTATACCTTTGGGTATTTCTCCCAATGATCCGGCAAATGATGTCGTGATTCCATCTGTCATGATCAGCATGGCAAATGGGCAAACAATCAAAGCGGAGCTGAGTGATACCGTCAATGCGACACTTTCTCTCCCAACGCCGGTGGCAGGAACAGATGGTTCCTTTGACAATGGCGTAGTTTCGCATGAGTATGGGCATGGAATTTCTACTAGATTGACAGGTGGGCCTTCCAATGCAGGATGTTATCAAAATGATGAACAGGCTGGTGAGGGATTCAGTGATTTCTTTGGCTTGGTGATGTCTACGGATAGCACTCGAACAGGAACAGAAGCGAGACCAATCGGCACTCATGTACAGAATCAGCTACCTTCGGGATCTGGCATTCGAAGTTTTCCCTATTCAACAGATTTGTCGATTCATCCTCAAACCTATGATGACATCAAAAACAAAATCTTTAATACGCCTTTTGGGCAGTTTGTCAGCCCTCATGGAGTCGGAGAGATCATGTGTGCAACCATTTGGGACTTGTATTGGCGGTTGGTGGATGAATATGGATTTGACTCGGATATGTATACAGGAACAGGCGGCAACAATCTCGCCATGCAATTGGTGATTGATGGACTCAAACTTCAACCATGTGGAGCAGGATTTTTGGATTATCGTGATGCAGTATTGTTGGCAGATCAGACGAATAATGGAGGAGCCAATGAATGTCTGATCTGGGAAGTCTTTGCCAGAAGAGGTATGGGAGCGAGTGCAGATCAAGGATCTCCCAATGATGTAGAAGATGGGACAGAGGCTTTTGATATGCCCTCCAGCTGTCTGAATTCCCTTAAATTGGAAAAACTGGTAGACAAAACCGAAGCCAAGGCCGGGGATACACTCACTTATACCCTCAACATCATCAATGAGACAGATAGTACGCTCACGAATGTTGTGGTAAAGGATACCCTTCCTGACAATGTTTCCTATGTGGCTGGATCGGCCAATTGTGGTGGGATTGAATCTGCTGGTATCCTCCAGTTACAATTGGGAACACTAGCACCAGCACAAGTGAATGTCTGTACATTTCAGGTGACGATCAATGATTCTTCAGCTTATTCCATGGTCGTATTTGAGGACAATCTGGATAGTATGCAGAATACCTATGTGAGCACCTCGCTGACAGGAACAGATGCCTGGAGATTGGATACCATCAATCCTCGATCCGGGACGCATGCCTTTTATGTGCCAAACAGACCTGCAGATAATGACCAGCTATTGCAACTCCCTGCACAGACGATTGATGCAAATACGATCTTTTCTTTCTGGCATTCTTTCGATACGGAATCCGCCTGGGATGGAGGATTTGTTGAGATTTTTAATCCAGCAATCGGAGACTGGGATGATTTGGGCCCATTTATGATTCAGAACGGATACAACAATATCGTCGGTAGCAACAATCCGGCCGGAGAAAGAGATGTATTCGGTGGGAACAGCAATGGATACATCCAGACCAAAATTGACCTGGGAAGTTTCGATGGCTTAACCACAGCCATTCGCTTCCGATTTGTTTCAGACAACAATACTTTTGAAGATGGATGGTATCTCGATGATTTCTTTTTTGGACTGGAGGTCAATACCATCAATCGGGCTTGTGTAGAGGCCGCTGAAGGAAATATCTATTGTGCTGAACAAGATCGACCAACCCTGATTCTGGAACCTGAACCAGACACAAGTACCACAGCCATAGAGACCTTGATTCAGCCTTTGTCATTGATGATATATCCAAATCCCACTTCTCATTCTGTAACCATAGAATGGGAACAGGCATTGCAGGGGCAGGCAAGGGTTCGCTTATTTGCTCCCAATGGACAATTGTTGGAGACCAGAACCCTTTCAAGATTGGGCGCGGGAGAAAGAACACAGATTTCCCTGGATTCCTATGCTACCGGAATATATCTTTTG
Source organism: Bacteroidota bacterium (assembly GCA_039029315.1). Classification (GTDB taxonomy): domain Bacteria; phylum Bacteroidota; class Bacteroidia; order J057; family J057; genus JBCCCJ01. The sequence goes on from JBCCGK010000174.1 coordinate 4,800, forward strand.
GAGGTATCTTCCAAGGAAGGAATTAATAGGTATAAAGTGATGAAGGAATAGTCGGTAAGACTTTCTTGATTGTTGGGGTTCCGAGTATGGGAATGGAGGTCATTTGATATGATATCCTGGCCTGTACTCGGAACTCTGCTTATCCTGTTGTAAATTTGTTGTCCAAATTGATACTTGATTCCATGCGATTAATTGCTGACAAATTCCTGATATTGTTTTTATTGCTCACCCTGTTGGGCCTGGCTTGTCATTCCTCCCAGTCTGATGGATCTGAAGACAAAGCTGATCGTGATTCTGATGCCGTCGCTTCCTTGCTCAAGGAAGTCATCAACATACACGATGAAGTCATGCCCGAAATGGGAAAGATCCAAAAATTGGCCACTGATTTGGAGAAATTCCTCGAAACAACTGAAGAAGATACGGATGCAAAACAGATTCACGATATCATTCGGAAGCTGGAAGATGCGAATGAAGGTATGATGACCTGGATGAAGGAATTTGAACCGCCGAAATCTGATCAAGAACAGGCGGTTGTTCTGGAATACTTGAATGGAGAGAAGGAGAAAGTAACGAAGGTGAAGCAGGATATGTTAGGGAGCAAAGAAGAAGCAGAAAAATTCCTGAAAGAGCTAAGTGCAAATAAAGGGAACTGATGAAAGCTGCCAAAATCATAGGGAGATGCCTGTTGATTCTTGCAATGTTCTGGAGTTGTGAGAATCGAACCACTGATTTGCCTGTGCTTGGCGTCAAGAAAGTCTCAGATACGGGAGACACCCTCTACCATACAATCCCTTCTTTTCGACTGTTGGATCAAGATAGCAGCTTGATTACGGAGGAAGTAGTTGCGGGGAAAATTTATGTCTCAGATTTCTTCTTTACCTACTGTCCGAGTATTTGTCCCAAGATGTCTCAGCAAATGTTGCGATTGCACGATCACTTTTTGGAGGAAGAGCAAGTCGTTTTACTCTCCCATACTGTGGACCCGGATTATGACACAGTGGCCGTGCTGAAAGAGTATGCGGATGCCTTGGGGGTGAATTCCAGCAAATGGCATCTTCTTACAGGAGATCGAGATCATATCTATGAACTTGCAGCTGAATACATGGTTAGCGCCGCGGAAGATCCTGAAGCTCCCGGAGGGTTTATTCACAGTGGAGCCTTCATTCTGCTGGATGGCCAAAGAAGAGTCAGAGGGTATTATGATGGGACCAAGCCAGAGAAGGTTGACAATCTTCTGAATGACATTGATCTTCTTCTTCAATCCCAGAAATCTGCTCCATGACAACCCAAGGTGGCAGGAATAAAGTATTGCTATACCTCTGGCCAATATTGTTGATTGCAGGCTTGCTATTATTGCGTTTTCTGACCGGCCAGGAGACAAGTGCAGGTGCCAAAATATATGCACGGCATTGTGCCAATTGTCATATGGAAGAGGGAGAAGGGTTGGGAAAATTGATTCCCCCTCTGGCCAATTCCCTTTATATCCAATCACATGGGGAAGAGATGGCTTGCATGATCAGGGAGGGAATTCCTGTACTCTCCACGACAAGGCGGGATCGTCAACTAATGCCCGCCAAGCCAGAGCTATCTGCTGTAGAATTGGCGAGTTTGATTTCTTATCTCAAACAAAATTGGGGGAATAATGGGCAAGCTGTTACTGCCAGGCAAGTTGAATCTGCCCTTCTCGATTGTGAGTCAAATCATAGGCAGAACCGCTAATCCTCACTCATACCTGCTTTGAGGCGTTCTGCATTGTCAGCAATTCTCAACTGTTCGATGATGCCTTCAATATCGCCATCAAGGATTGCAGAGAGGTTATATAATGTCAGATTGATTCGATGATCCGTGACACGCCCCTGAGGAAAATTATAGGTTCGAATTTTCTCACTTCGATCTCCACTTCCCACCATGGATCTTCTTAGGCTATCTTCTTCTGCTTTTCTTTTTTGCATTTCCAATTGATAGACCCGTGATCGGAGAATCTTCATGGCCTTTTCAAGGTTCTTATGTTGGGATTTTTCATCTTGCATGGACACCCTGATGCCGGTAGGTTTGTGCGTAAGTTTTACCGCTGAATAGGTCGTATTGACAGACTGACCACCAGGACCAGAGGCATTTGTGATTTCTTTGATGATATCATTCTCATCAATTTGAAGATCGAACTCCTCGACTTCAGGCATAACAGCCACAGTCGCAGCAGAGGTGTGGATTCGTCCCTGCGACTCAGTTTTGGGAACCCTTTGTACACGATGGATGCCTGCTTCGAATTTAAGAATTCCATATGCATCTTCGCCAGAGATGGTTCCAACAGCATCCTTATATCCGCCCTGACTTCCTTCATGAATGCTGGTTACTTCAAATCGGAGTCCCTTGCGATCGCAATACCGCTGATACATCCGGAACAAATCTCCAGCAAATAAACAGGCTTCATCTCCTCCTGTCCCGGCACTGATGGTCATGACTACATTTTTGGAATCTTCAGGATCTCGAGGGATAAGGAGAAATTTCAATTCTTCTTCCAGAACAGCAACCTTTGGATTCAATTCGTTCAATTCTTCCTTCGCCATTTCCTTGAATTCTTCATCTCCTTCTTGATCCAATATTTCTTTGGCTTCTTCAATTCCTTGAAGCACAGCCCTATACTCCTTTGTCTTTTTGACAATGGTGTCCAGGCGCTTGTATTCAATATTTAAATCTTTGTATCGCTTTCTGTCTCTGATGACCTCCGGATCAATGATTTCTTGTTGGACTTCTTCAAAGCGATGTTCAATCTGTGCGAGTTGATTCAACATATTCAAGGAGTTAAGCGATATAAATGAACAGAATTTTCTTGCAAAGATACCCCATTTTCTAGCAATACATAAAAAAAGGAGCCATTAAGCGCAAGATCCCGAATCCGATTAGGAGAAGGAAAAGAAAAAGAGATGAATTCTTTGCTGCTAAGATGTTCTATATGGAAATGAGTCTCATCATAACAAATCAGACGTGAAGCTGAGAGGATGAATTTTTTCCACCGGAAAGGAGCTGCTGGCTGGAAGGTGTATCGGAACACCCCATATGCGTCAAAAACTTTGATTTCCTGAGCTGTTGTATCACTCACAAACACCCAATTTTGATCACTCACGGCAAGCTCTACTGGATCATATAGGGAGCCTTCTCCATAATCCAGCCCGCCAAACACAGCTTCTATGTCTCCAAAATTATTGATTTTCAGGACCTTATTGTCAAACTGATTCAGCATGAATACTTCACCCGCTGGGTTGATGTCAAAACTCAAGGGAAAAATTTCACTTTCTTCTCCCAGATTTTCCAATCGACTTACAAGTGAGTTGAAGTTTACTTCCTGAACCACTTTGAAATTGATCGTAAGCAAGACAATTCTACGCTGTACGTCGTCCAGGAGGTATAGATTCAATCGATTCTTTTGCGAAATCCTGATAGGATGTAGAAATCCCTCCTGCCTATTGCTTTGTCCCCCAATGGTCAAAGTTGAGTCGAACTTGGTATTGGCTATATACTTGGACAAGCGAGCATTCTCAGTATCCAAAATCAGCAAATTCCCTTCTTCATCAACCAAGAGTTGTGAAGCAGATTCTGGAAGAGATACTTTCCGCAAGGCTTCCTGCTCAAACAGGGGAATTGTCTGTCCAAAAAGTTGCACGCATTGCCAGCAGATCAGCCAACTGAATATCAGGAATACTCTCATGGGGATGGAATCTCTTGCAATTGATTGGTGGGAAAGACGGCCAATTCTTCTCCTACCGGACTGATTTTTAGATAGGAAAAATATTGAATCCAATCACCCAGAATGATGATGTGTGGCCCAGCTTTTAGCTTATCATCTATCAACAAATGGCGATGCCCAAAGATATAGGTATCAATTTCCGAATGTTTTTTGGCATGATCAAGCGCAAACTGATACAGAAATTCCTTGAATCCTAAATGTTCTACCTCATCCAGGGCAGGGTCGAGGTAGTGATGATTCCCTCCTTGGCGAGAAAACCACAAAGCCAATCCAATTCCCAAATTTGGATGGAGTCGGGCATACAGCCATTTGCTCAATGGGTGAGTAACAATCTTTTTGAGGAATTTGTATCCATGATCTCCTGGCCCAAGGCCGTCTCCATGTGCCAGAAAGTAGGTTCGATCAAAGAATGTCTTCGTGACAGGACCGAAATGAATATGTGCGCCGATTTGGTTAGGAAAATAGTCTTGATACCATTGATCGTGATTGCCAGCGAATATGTGAATGATGACTCCTTGATCAGCCAATTCAGCCAATTTCCCCAATAGGCGAATATATCCTTTGGGAACTACTTGTCGGTATTCGAACCAAAAATCAAATAGATCCCCAAGGATATATAACTCTGACACGTCATCAGAAATGGAAGTCAACCAGTTGACAAAATGTTTTTCTCTCTCGAGGCTCATGTCAGGGTTAGGAGCGCCAAGATGCAAATCAGATACAAGGTAGATGTTGGTCCCTGGTCTCAATATGGATTAAACTTCTTTGTCCTCTGTTTCCAGATCAGGGGTTACTGGTGTATCTACTTCTACTTGGGGATGCGAGCCATTATCACTCACAACAGCATTCGGAAGCTCATTGGAGGAAGGCTCCGCTGCTTTTTCTTCTTCCTTGTTTCCGAATGGCCTTGGACCAATAAGTCTGATCAAATCATCTTCAAATAGCACCTCTTTTTCCAGTAGTTCCTGTGCTATGATTTCCAACTCTTCGGATTTTTTGAGAAGAAGCTGTTTTGCTCTTTGATAGGCCTGATCTGCAATTTTTCTAGCTTCTTCATCAATCATTTTGGACGTCGCTTCAGAGAAGGGCTTGGAAAAATTGTATTCATTATCTTCTCGAAAGGAGAGAAGGCCAACTTTCTCATTCATCCCAAAGCGTTTGACCATCCCATAGGCATTGGTCGTAACACGATCAAGATCGCTGACAGCTCCTGTGGTGATATTCTCTTTGCCGAAGATGATTTCTTCTGCAGCTCGTCCGCCAAGTGTCATGCACATACGGTCCAGAATCTGATTTCTGGTCGAGAGATATTGTTCTTTTGGAAGGTATTGGGCGTATCCCAATGCCGCCATTCCGCGAGGGACAATGGATACTTTTACCAATGGATGGGCATGCTCCAGGAACCAACCTGTAATGGCATGTCCTGCTTCATGGTAGGCAATGATTGTTTTCTCTTCTGGAGAAATGATTTTTGTTTTCTTTTCAAGTCCGCCGATTACTCTGTCCACTGCATCCTGAAAATCATCCATTCCAACGGACTTCTTGTCCTTGCGGGCTGCAATCAGGGCGGCTTCATTACAGACATTCATGATATCTGCGCCCACGAATCCAGGTGTCTGGGAAGCCAGTTTTTTTACATCGACCTCATCGGCGAGGGTAAGTTTTTTCAAATGAACTTTGAATATCGCTTCCCGACTCATCAAATCTGGACGATCTACGCCAATTTGTCGATCAAATCGTCCTGCACGTAATAGTGCTGGGTCCAATACATCTGGGCGGTTCGTGGCAGCCATGAGGATCACCCCACTATCGCTTCCAAATCCGTCCATCTCCACCAACAATTGGTTGAGAGTATTTTCGCGCTCGTCATTGCCTCCTGTCACATTCATTCGCCCTCTACTTCGACCGACGGCATCTATTTCATCAATAAAGACAATACAAGGTGCTTTTTCCTTTGCTTGCTTGAACAGATCCCTTACCCTTGCTGCCCCAACCCCTACAAACATTTCGACAAAATCAGATCCACTCAGAGAGAAGAAGGGTACTTTTGCCTCTCCTGCAACAGCTTTGGCCAGAAGTGTTTTCCCTGTTCCGGGAGGGCCAACCAATAAGACACCTTTGGGAATATGGCCCCCTAGCCGAGTATACTTTGCGGGGTTTTTAAGAAACTCCACAACTTCCTGGACTTCTTCCTTTGCCTCTTCCAGACCAGCCACATCGTCAAAAGTAACATTGACTTTGTTTTCCTTATCATACAGGCTCGCCCGACTTTTTCCAATATTGAATATCTGTCCTCCAGCCCCTCCAGCTCCGACTCTTCTCATCAGGAAGAACCACAAACCTGCCAGGATAGCAATTGCAATCAATATTTGAATGAAACTTCCCCACTCATGAGGTTTCTCTCCTCTTCTTGGAACATCTTTTTCTGCAAGTGTCTGAGAAATCAATTCGGGAGAGCTTCCTTCGAAAATATAATGAGGCCCGTTTTTGGGGGCCTTGAATTTTCCATCGGCTTCAGCCTCTGCAAGTCCTTGTTCATTCAGATAAATATTGACCTCTGTCCCATTCACCACAACCGCCTCTTTGATATGTTTGTCAGTTATGAGTTCGTCTAGTTTCGTGGAATTAATAGGATTTGGCCCTGTCGGGTTGCTAATCAAATAGGTCCCCGCGATAAAGAATAGCAAAACCACAACATATATCCAGTAGATATTGTTGTTAGGTGGCTTAGGACTATTCTTCGGTTGTTCGTTGTTATTTTCTGCCATTGGCTATGAATTAAGTAACCCCCTCTTTTAAACAATTCTGCCCCACAGGCCCTACTTCCCAATAATTATTCCTCCACCAAATTACTGTCATTTTTTCAGGATTGAAAGAACAAAGCAGACATAATTGCCATTTTTATTGAGAATAAGAAAAAACGAGCTGCCTATTTGGTCAGCTCGTTCCCCGTAATGATAGTAACTGTCTATAAATTTTAATGCTTTATGATAATCTTCAAAACCTCAGGTGGATTATTGGGAGTGATCAGGTGGAGGAAATACACCCCTTCTGGGTAATTCTCGAAATTCAGAGGAATAATATTGGTTCCTCGTTCAATGATTTCTGTTCCTGTTTCAACTGTTACTCCTTCAAGGGTTGCCAATACCCATTTCATTTTGGTTTTCACAGTACTTGGATAAGACAATGTGAAGTTGCCAGGTCCAGGATTGGGATAAATACTAATTCCAATTGTCTGGGAGGTGCAGGAAGCAGTCAAGGTGAAATTACCACCAGTGCTTCCCAGTCCATTGCTCACATAGATATAGTATACAGTACCAATGTCTCCCTGAAAGGATACTTCAGAACTTCCATTTGGACAAGCAGTGCCATCATTGTTCCCTGCAACACACTTCATCAGATCGCAATTCCCTTTATATACATTGATCTCGGAATCAAAAGGAGCGGTAGAGGAACAGGTACTCAATTTGATCGTTTGACCATTGCCAATCAAGGTATACCAGACGCCATTTCCTGTTGGTGTTGTTCCACAGGTCAAAGGCAGACTTGCTGTTGAGTTGATGGTCGTGCCAGTTACGCTGCCTCCGCATACCATTGGACTTGCATTGTTGCAGTCATTGTTCGCAGGTGGCGAGCAATCTCCCAGTATCGGTCCAGCGCTCAAGATACACCCAAATACTCGGTTGTCTACAACCAATGCACCAACTGAACTACCAGCTACATAAGGTCCCATTGTAAAGGTGCCTACCCCAACATTACTGATTTGATACAATCCCTGGTTGTCAATGATAGAATAATCATTCCCGGATCCTGAAATGGTGATCGCCAGATTGAAGGTTGTATCAGACAGACATTGCACAAAGATGCTATCGACCGTTACATCACAGATTGGGACTGGTGTACAGTCAGCTGTGATCGGTCCAAAGCTGAAGGAACAGTTGGTGAAACTTGTATCCTCTACTGTTATGATTACATCGGTACTATTGAAATAGGGTCCAATCGTATGTTCTCCTGGTGCAAGATTGGTCAGAGGGCTAGAGCCTTGATCATCTCCCAGCTGGAAATTCGTCCCTACCCCAGTGAACTTGACAACGATATTGAAGGTGGAATCTGTGACACATACAGCAAAAACAGTGTCCATGTCTACTGAACAAATCACCTGTGGTGTACAATCTTCTGTAAGTGGGCTGTAGGAATCAGAACATCCATTGCCTGTAGGATTGTTGACCGATACAGTAACACTAGTTCCATTGGGATACTCTCCATATGGATATAAGCCACTTGTAAGCCCTGTTAAGGCTGCGGTGTTTTGATCATCAGAGATACTCAAATTTGATCCATTTCCGCTGATTTGAACCATCAAGGCAAAGGTTGAATCCGTTTGACACGCTGGATAGGCAGTATCAATGGCCACAATACATGGTTGTGGTACAAAACAGTCTGCTGTTACCGGTCCAAATGTGCTTGTACAACTCATGCTATCAGGATCAGCAACTGTGATCTGGACATCTGTATTATTTGCGTATGGACCAAGGACATATACTCCTGGTACGAGGCCTGTTTGAGTTGGACTGCCCTGATTGTCAGAAAGGCTATAATTGTTGCCGTTTCCAGAGAACCCGACTGTGATTTGGAAGGTAGAGTCTGTTAAGCAGGCTGTGATTGCTGAATCAATATTCACCTGACATGGAGGAGGTGGCGGGGTGCAATCCGCTGTTATTGGCCCTACAACTTCTTCACAAGTAAATAAACTGGTAAAATTCACGGTGATCGTTACTGCTGTATTGTTGGGATAGGACCCATACACATACATTCCAGGGCCAATATTTGACAAGGTATCGGTCCCAAGATTGTCGTAGATTTCATAGGCTGTGCCACCAGTACCAGCAAAGGAAACAATGACACCAAATGTGGAATCACTCAAACAAGTAGTCTGTAATGGGGCCACAGCAAGATCACATACAGGTACGCCTGTGCAATCTCCAGTAACAGGCCCAAATGAATCGCTACATCCGCTTACGCTTGTGTCAGCAACTGTTACAGTTACGTCTGTGCTATTGGCGTAGGGACCTATCACATAGATACCTGAACTGAGACCGAAGATAGGAGTCGTGCCTTGATCATCACTTAGAATAAAGTTTGAACCAACTCCTGTGAAATAAACCAATAATTCAAAGGTAGAATCGGAAACGCAATGAACGATTACAGAATCCAGATTGACAGAACATGGAGGCGGTGGGGGAGAACAATCAGTCATGATTGGACCAGCAGTGTCTCCACACGCTACAATGGTCGTATTGTTGACAAAAATCGCTACTTGTGTATTGTTGGGATAGGACCCATAGGTATACGTGCCAGAACTTAGGCTACCAATTGCTGGTGTTCCTTGATCATCAGAGATTTCAAAATCACTACCTGTTCCAGTAAACGTTACGACAATTTCGAAAGTAGAATCTGTAGAACAATGAGTTGAAATGCTGTCGATATTGACGGTGCATGGCGGCGGTGGCGGAGTGCAATCAGCAGTAACCGGACCTGCGCTATCTGCACAAGCGACCAGTGCCAGATCTGTTACATAGATCTCCACGGCTGTATTGTTGGCATAGGACCCATAGGAATAGGTTCCTGCACTCAGATTTCCAACAGGAGTTGTTCCCTGATTGTCGGTGATCTCAAAAGAAGACCCATTGCCACTGATATAGACCAGCACTTCAAAGGTAGAATCAGTCAGGCATTGCGCGCTGATAGAGTCAATATTGACGGTGCATGGCGGCGGTGGCGGGGTGCAATCAGCAGTAACCGGACCTGCGCTATCTGCACAAGCGACCAGTGCCAGATCTGTTACATAAATCTCCACGGCTGTATTGTTGGCATAGGACCCATAGGAATAGGTTCCAGCACTCAGATTCCCAACAGGAGTTGTTCCCTGATTGTCGGTGATCTCAAAAGAAGACCCATTGCCGCTGATATAGACCAGCACTTCAAAGGTAGAATCAGTCAGGCATTGCGCGCTGATAGAGTCGATATTGACGGTGCATGGCGGCGGTGGCGGGGTGCAATAATCAGTAACCGGACCAGCGCTATCTGCACAAGCGACCAGTGCCACGTCTGTTACATAGATCTCCACAGCTGTATTGTTGGCATAGGACCCATAGGAATACGATCCAGCGCCAAGGCTTCCAACTGGAGCTGTTCCCTGATTATCAGAAATTTCAAAA
>JBCCGK010000175.1:0-14618 GCA_039029315.1 Bacteroidota bacterium
CCGAACAGCTTAACCCAAACCAAAAGGCTTAATGTATACGGAAATGAACTGTTCGAGAGAAGCATTTCTTGATTTACCCCAAGAAGTTGAGCGCATTCGCAAAAAGTTGCGTAAAAACCGCCAAAATTCTAAGCCCAACTCACAAATCCACCCCAGTTTACCGAATTTTGGGGGCCAACTCGCCTAGACTGGTAAAAGTGTATGGTAAAGAAATTTGAATTTCCATTTTGGCCAAAGTCAAAGTAAGAGACTGTTTGGCAATATGTACTGAGAATGTTTAGGGTGTGTGTTTTTCTCAGACAAAACTCTTAGCAATATTTACGGCAGTTTTTGTAAAGTCCGATGGTTTCATCGGGCTTTTTGGTTTGTTGGATCAACCATCCACATACTCCTGGTGGCGTCAAGAAATTAGGGAAATAACATCCTCAACAGGCCTTCACCACTTCAGATCAGCGACCTGCTCGGCATTGCTTGTTGGGAGAAACTGCTGCAATTCCTTTATAAGCAGTTTGTAGGCTTTTTGGTCAGCCAGATTGTTCCACTCCTGGGGGTCCTGTTCATGATCATATAACTCTTCCGAACCATCTGCATAGTGAATGTATCGCCATCGATTGGTTCGGATGGCGTGATTTCCTTTACCATATGTCATCAGGGCGGGGGGAAATGGATCACTGGCCCCTTGAAGCAGAGGAAGAACGCTTTTCCCATCCAAATCAGGTGGTTCGAATCCGCACAATTCTGCAAGTGTAGGATAGAGCACAGTCAGGTCAACGGGATGTTCTATGATCGTCTTTGGAGCGATTTGTCCTGGAGCAATGATGATCAGCGGGACATGAGTCGCTTTTTCCCAGAGAGCGAATTTTTCAATATGCTCCTTTTCGCCGAGATGGAAGCCGTGGTCAGACCAAAGAACGATGATTGTATTGTCCTTGTATGGACTTTTATCCAAGGCTTCAATGACGCTCCCGACCATGTCATCCGCAAAAGACGCACAGGCCTGATAGGCCTGTACAAATTCCCGATATGCTTTCGGCTTCTTTTGCAGGGCTGTGGTCATGCCTGTCCAGAACCATTTTTTCTCTTTCATGAGTTGGGCGGCTCCTGTCGGCAGATCGACCCAATCCTCCTCATTCAGCCTGGGCATTTCCAGCGAATCCATTGGATATTCATCAAAATAAGCTCGAGGCGCAAAGAAGGGAGAGTGTGGTTTGTAAATGCCTACATTGAGAAAAAAGGGGTGTGTATGATCTCTCTTTAAGAAGTCAATGGCAAACTGTGCTGTCTTGTAATCCCCAGTTGATTCGAGCTGCTCTGGCCAGGGCCCCCAATCGGTATTGCGACTGCCGTATTCCGGCAGACCGTTCAGCTTTTGGGGAGGATAAGGTTTGTTGAGATTCATCAAGAGAAATTCGTCGAAGGAGGCCTGATCGTGATAGGCCCAATCCCGATGATGGTGAAAGATCTTTCCCGCACCTGCTACATAGTATCCCCGATCCATGAAGAATTGCTGAAGGGTTTTTGCCTTCGGTAAGGCTTTTCTCCAATCAGATTTGTTGCCATAAATCCCGGTTTTATGGGGACGAGTCCCGGTCATGACGGATGCACGAGAGGGATTACAGGCTGGAGAGGAAGAATATGCATGAGAGAAAAATGCCCCGTGTTGCGCCAGTCCTTGAATGTTCGGCAGGCGAATGGGATGTTGTGCATCAAACAGGCGCGTCCAATCATTCAGATCATCTACCACAATGAACAAAATATTGGGGCTTTCGGGCTTCAGATTTACCTGTGCCCTCCCGCCAAGGCAAAGGATCTGCAAACAGGCAAGTCCGAATAGAATCTTCGAAAACATCATTTTTTTATCCTTTTCGATTGGGAGGGATTCATATATGCCTCATAGGGAATCTCAATCCGTTGAATATTGGTATTCACAATGTCCTGAAACAATCGCTCGGCTACTGCTTTATCTATCAAAGGGTCACTGGTATTTATCTGCCAATCCTGAAGTGCTTGTTGAAGTCGTCTCAATTTTTTTCGGTAGCGGCGATCCTCTGCCAGATTATTCCACTCATGGGGGTCCTTCTTTAAATCATAGAGTTCGAATTCTGGAGGATGCTTCATGCGCGCATAGGCCGTGCGAATATCTGCCTCAGCCGATTGAATGAGTTCCTCCATTCCCTCAAACTTGAAATGATTGATGGTAAATTGATACCCCGGATTCTCTTCTTCGAATACCAAATTATGAATCAATTTGTAGCGCTTGTCTCGAACAGCTCTTTGGGGGTAGGGATTATGATTTGAGTGGACATGGTATTGGGCAAATAAATAAGTCCTTTCAAATTCTCCTGTTCCTTGCAAAATGGGCATCAAGGATTTTCCTGGCAATTGTTTCGGTATGTTTGCCCCGATAAGGTCCAAAAAGGTCGGATACAGATCGATGGTATTGACTAGGTTCTTGGCAACCGCCTTGCTAAGCACTCCCCCAGCCTGATATGAAATAATCATCGGAATTCTCAGTCCGCCTTCATAACAGGTTCTTTTGCCCCGGATGATGTCAGCTCCGTGATCACCAATGTACACGATGAAGGTATTGTCATATTTGCCGGAAGCACGCAAGCCCTCCAGCAATTGGCCTACGAGATGGTCGAGGCGCATCATACAATTGTAGTAGTTGGCGGTTTCTTCCCGAAGGCGGGCATTGTCCAGGCCGATGTAAGGCAAGGGAGGCACTTCACCCGGCTGAATCAGACTATCAGGCATTCCATCCACCTGAGCAGTAAAAGGCCGGTGCGCATCCGGAAAGTTGACTTGTAAATAAAAGGGTTGTTCGGAGGCTTCAAAAAAGTCGCGTGCATGATCGATATACCGCTGCTGGTCTTTCCGGGCGAAATTGGAGCCTGGAATTTCTGCAACATCAAAAGCAAAAGCTGATGTGGGATTGATGTGCAATTTGCCAATGATGCCGGTTCGGTATCCAGCTTGTTTGAGGTGATTGACCAAATTTTGCGGCTGAGAATGCTCATACATATGGTACTTCCAGGTAGCCAAACCGATCTGGCCGTTTTGATGTGGATATAGCCCAGTCAGGAAAGCAGCCCTTGAAGGGGAACAACCAGCCTGTGGCACGTAGGCATTGGCAAAACGGACTCCTTCTTCAGCCAAGCGATCCAGATGCGGGCTAGATACTGGTGCTCCATAACAGCCCAGAGCAGGGCCATTGTCCTCTGATACGATGAAGAGGATATTGGGCGGTTGAGCGTGTATTTGACAGGTGAACAATGTACCAATCAATGCCCCTAACATTTGAATGAAATGTCTCATCTGTATGTGGTTCAAACAATGGTCTTTGCCGAGGCTCATTCTTTTCTGAGATAATAGCTCCAATCAGATTTCCGGACCCACATTCATCATCAGGGATCAATGGTTTTCTCAAACTCTGGATAAATCTTAAATAGCCGCTTCCTGATTTTTTTTTCTTTCTCCCTGTTTTCATAGACAAACAAAAGCGGATCAGCGTATTCTTCCATCCAATTCTTCATGTGGCGTCGCATGTTCTCAATATCCGTTGCATAGGCTGGATCTGAGATGAGGTTGTTCAAACAATCCGGATCTTCTTTGATATCATAAAACTCTTCAGGAGGACGTTTGCGAAAGGCCTGAACCCTGTTTCTGACTGCTTCATTTGTTTTGGCTGCTTCTTCCATCGCTTCCATGCTGATGCCTTCATTATTGGTATAGTGTACCACTTTGGTATAAGCCCAGGCATTGAAGATATAGATATGGTCCCGGCTTTGAACCGATCGCATAGGACTGGCATTGGACCGCAATGGCATGGATTTGCCAGAGTGTTTGTTATCGATTTGGGTAAAAACGTAGTCATCTTTTTGTTGCTCGACTCCTTTGTACAAGGACAATCGGGATTGACCGTCAAGCGGTGCATCTAAAGATATCCCAAGTGCCTCCAGAATGGTTGGATAGAAATCAACACCTGAAATAAGATGCTCATCATTGACAGTTCCTGCTTCGATGATGCCCGGCCATCGTACAATCCAGGGCGTTCTGCTACTTGCATGATAATTATCACATTTCGCAAATGGCAGCGCAATCCCATTATCGGACATGAATACAACAAGGGTATTGTCCTTATTCCCACTCTCTTCCAGGGCCTGCATCACTTTGCCGAAGGTATCATCCAGCCGTCTGGTCGAATTGTAATAATAGCTCAACTCTCGTCTCACATCCGGCAAATCCGGCAAAAATCCGGGAACCACAATTTCCTCCGGACTATAGATGCGAGAGGGTGCCTTCATTCCATGCTTAAGCTCCTGTCCGGGAACAAAGAAGGGGCGATGAGGATCATCAGAATTCACCATGAAATAGAAAGGTTTCCCCTCATCCTTGGCCGTCTGGAAGAAATCTTTTGCCCGCTGATAGTATAAATCAGGATTTCTGCCATCCCCCAATTGTTTTCTCTTATAGACATAATCCCATTCAAAGGACGCTTTGGGCGTAGAATGATCAACCTTGCTCAAGATGCCCAACTGATATCCATGATCACGCAGCAGCTCCATGATCATGGGCGTTTTGCATTCAGGCGACATTTTCATAAAGCCCATGATTCCGCTATTGTGTCCGTATAAGCCTGTCGCCAGAATTCCCCGACTAGGCGCACAGATGGAGTTATTGACATAGGCATGGGTGAATCGCAGGCCCTCTGAGGCAAACTTGTCAATATTGGGAGAGATGTCCTCCACAGTCCCTCCATAACAGCCCAGGGAATTTTTATCCAAATCATCGGCTGTAAACAACAGAATGTTGATCGGTTTTTGTGTGTAAGCCCTAACACTCGAAAGCAGGGCAAGCACAATCATGATGATGACTTTCATTTCAATGTTCATATGTGTGATTTCCAGGAAGTTGAGTCTATTTTCGGAGATGGCGAGATGCTTATTTCGGGCCCTAATCCCAAACTTGATGAATGGTCTCAAAATAATTTCCCTTCCAGTTTCAAATGATCCCCCATATCCTTAAGCTTGTACAATTGCATTCGTTCCTCCGGGCTGGTATTGGGATGATGTACAGCCAGAACCAATTGTCCTTCCAGACTGGTAAACATACTTGCATGAAGGCCGCCTTTTTTGATCAGAGGTTCTGCATGATGCTTCCATGGTCCTTTGATACCCCCGCTCTCAGATAAGGCTATCCCAATGGCATTGTCCTCTTCGCCTCTGCTGGACCAAATCATCAGGAGCTGACCGGTTTTGCTTTTGTAGAGGAAACAACCATCTGTCATATAGCCGGACCCATCCGGCATTGGATGAACCCAAGGTGCCTCGGAACCTTTGAAAAGAACCTGATTGTCTCCTTTTACTGCCGAAAGATCATCTTCCAGCGCTATGAGATCCATTGTGCCATCATAGGCCTGTGTCCATTCATGGCAATAGAGCATGTAAGGTTGGCCATTTTCTTCCCAAAATGTTCCATCGATTGTCATCCAATCGATATTTGTATGTGCTCTGTTTGCAAAGGGTTTGAAAGGACCAGTTGGAGCATCTGAAACCAGGATTTGACTCCCTCTTTTGTTATAGATAGGCCTTTTGACAGACCTGATCTGTGAAGGAGGTTCGAGTGTGTCCGGGGAAGTGAAGGTAACGAACAAATAATATTTGCCCTGGTAGGAATGAACCTCGGGTGCCCAAACATATTTTTGTCCCCAAAACTCATCAGAAGCCCGAAATACAATCTGTGCTTGCGCCCAGTGCTGTAAGTCTTTGCTGGTATAGACTTCTACCCCTTGTCCTTCTTCTTTGGTTCGATTGTCAATAGAGGCGTATAAGTAATAGGTTCGACTTTCCTGATCCACAAGGATGAATGGGTCTCGAACATGAATATCCGCTGATGGAATGCTCTGAATGCTGGGATCCAAGGCATGTTGCTCAGTATTCTTTGTGGAACATGAAAGCATAATGAGCATGGCAAAAAACAGAAGGAATTCGAATTTCATTTTTTATCTGCTTTTGGTTGGACAATCGTCAGTTCCATTTTCAGGGTCGGGGTTGTTCAATATACAATTTCTTGGGATTGTTCCTCAAGGTCAGCTTCCTCATCTTCAAGCAATTATTGCGTATCATCCAATCGCAATTGTATATTTAGGCGAAAGGCTTGGATAACAACTAAGGATATTCAGGCATAATTCCTAAAACCAATCATACGGAAAAGAACAATGACTGTATTGAAACCCCTTTTTCAACTTATCGGCCTAATTGGTCTGATCCTTCTGACCATCCTCCCATCGCAAGCCCAGGTTGCGCCAGAGCCTCCTGATCCCCCCAAGCAGAGTACAATCGAATCCATTCTGGCCAAAGCACCGCAGATCTCTGAAGATGATCTGGAGGATTTGCACATTGTTCTGCTTGCTGGAAAGAAAGATCATGGATTGAATGAGCATGATTATCCACTTTGGCAGAAGAGATGGTCATTGCTTCTGGGCGGTGAGAAAAGTAGGAGTGAAGCAAGTCAGGTAAACACATATGGTGCCGCTAACAAGGTTGAGAGCGAAGAGTTGAACGCTGGTGCGGCTAAGGTCACCGTCTCCACAGCCTGGGATTGGCCTACAGAACAACAATTCGAACAAGCAGATCTGATCGTCGCTTTTGCGGCCATAAGCTGGACCAGGGAAAGGAATGTAGAACTGGAAGCTTTCCTATCTGAGGGAGGTGGTTTTGTGGTTATCCATATGGCTTGCGTAGTCGGGGATGGCGTCGATCTTGATGACGAAGTTGTGGATATGATCGGCTTGACCTGGAATTGGGATACAACGAGGTGGCGCCATGGTCCCATGAATCTTGACATTGCCCAACAAGATCACCCTATATGTTTGGGACTTCCCAAACAGCTATACTTCATGGATGAAGCCTATTGGCCTTTGTATGGAGATCGTTCGCGTGTGAACACCATTGCTACTTCGAAAGAAAGTACGGAGAATTTTGCCCTTCGAAAGCCAGACGGCAGTCTGGATTTCAGCAATATGGGAACTATTCAACAAAAATGGCCGGAAGAACCCACCAAGGATGAACCCATCTTCTGGACTTATGAATATGGCAAAGGACGAGCGTATGGATGTATTTTGGGCCACTATATGTGGACCTTTGACGATCCCTATTTCCGAATCCTGATGCTCCGAGGGATGGCCTGGGCTGCTGGGGAATCCCCCTATCGCCTGGATCCGCTTGTTTTGCGTGGCGCTACAGTCAAGTGAGAATTTGAGATCTCGACGTATTGTAAAGCTGGACAGAGGCTAGTTGCCTTTCCAATCTCGTCCGAGGAACTGTATGAGCTGGAATGATGGGGGCTTTAGTTACAACCTACCATTATTCGAAGTGCTTCTCAAGTACCAAAATCGATCGATACAGTTCTTCAACCATGATGGCTATGAAGCCTTGCATGTTTCGAGCAAGAATAAGAATGATTGACCTACCTGTGGTCTTATCTGGCAATTCACCCTTCTATGTAAACAAAATGGCCGTTTATGAAGATCATTCAACCTTGTGCTATCATTCTTTTGCTGCTATGTGCCGCATGTTCTAGGTCGAATAAGCCGTTTCTCGAAGAAGGAGATCACCTGGTGATCCTTGGCAACACCTTTGCGGAGGACTTTATGCGCCATAATTTCTTTGAAACTCTGTTGTATCAAAATTATCCGGATCTCCAGATTCGAGTCCGCAATCTTGGATGGAGTGCAGATGAAGTGGGATTACGGCCACGACCATTGAACTTTCCTGATTTGGAATTCCATCTAAAGGAATGCAAAGCCGATGCAATGTTGTTGTGTTTTGGACTGAATGAATCCTATCAAGGCCGTGAAGGGTTGGCAAAGTTCGAAGCTGAGCTGCTGGATTTTGTTGTAAGTCTCCAAACCCAGCAATTCAATGGCGAAACAGCTCCAAAGATTGCCTTACTCTCTCCACTGGCATACGAACAGGTGAATCAACATATGCCTGAACCGGAAGGGATCAACAGCAACTTAGTGATGTATACCGATGTCATGAAGAAGGTCGCGAAAGAGCTTGACATCGTATTTGTGGATCTGTTTCACCCTTTTCAGAATATGTTGGAGAAGGAGAAGAAGGAGTTGACAACCAATGGTATTCATCTCAGTGAAACAGGACGAATCCGGGTCGCAGAATTATTGGCTAAAAAACTCGGGTTCCCAAAAACCAAATATGGTAGGGAGGAAAGAAGCGCTGAATTGCGAGAACTCATTGCAGAAAAGAACAAATACTTCTTTTATTCTTACCGACCATCCAACAGCGAATACCTGGTAGGAAGGCGGCGGACATGGCCGGGAGGACAGACATTAAGAGCTGAAACGGACGAGATCGGGAGGATCGTGGATCGTCTCGACAGGCTGTTGTGGACCTTCAGCAATTCCGAGCGGGAACAATTGACCAGATCACTCCATGAAATTGTTGATTTCGAGGAACAAGCCGCAGGAATCATGACTCCTCAAGATGACTTCCTGCCTGACATGAGCAGCTTTGTGTTGAAGGAAGGCTTTGACATTGAACTGTACGCTTCCGAACGGGAATTTCCGATTGGGAATCCGGTCACCATGACCTTTGACGCTAAGGGCCGCATGTGGTTGACTACCATGCCTGCCTATCCGCATTTTTTGCCGGGACAGGTGCCCAATGATAAAATTGTCATCCTGGAAGATGAAGATGGGGATGGCAAGCCCGACAGACATACGATTTTCGCAGATAGCCTGTACATTCCTCTCGGATTGGAATTGGGGCACCAAGGCGCTTATGTAACCCAGGCTCCGGATTTGCTATTCCTTCAAGATACGACGGGCGATGATGTTGCAGATGTACGTCAGTCCGTTTTGCATGGCTTCGGAACAGAGGATGCTCATCATTCCCTCGGCAATTTTTCCTGGGCACCGAATGGCAAGTTGATTTTCCAGATGGGGACATTTTTACATTCGCAGGTAGAGACTCCTCATGGACCGATGCGTGGCATGTACGGCACAACCTGGCAGTACGATCCGCTCAGCATGGAGTTGTTCAATTACATTTCCTATCCCTATGCAAACCCCTGGAGGAACGTCTTTAACCAATATGGCGACCACTTGATTGCTGACGCTTCCACAGGGCGATGTTATTACGCTACACCCTTGAATGTGGCGATTGACTACCCCAAGAAACATAGCTCGAGAAGGGGATTCCTCACTGCTGAATACACCCCAAAAACCTGTGGAATTGAAATTGTCTCCAGTCAGAACTTTCCGGCTGACTTTCAGGGCGACATTCTGCTGAATACCTTCGTGGGCTTCCAAGGCATTCGACATCATGCGCTGGTCAGGGATGGAAGTGGGTTCAAGGCGATCGAAAAACCACCTCTGCTGCAATCCAAAGATCCGAATTTTCGGCCTGTAGATTTGAAGTTTGGGCCGGATGGGGCTTTGTACGTGCTGGATTGGTTCAGTCCAATCGTTCAGCATGGGGAGCAAGGTTTTCGGGAAGCCTTGCGGGATCACGTTCATGGAAGGGTCTGGAAAATTACCTATCAAGGAAGGCAATTGACCCCTGTTCCGGATCTCAGTACTCTGGGTGTCGTCGACTTACTGAAAAAACTGAAAACTTCAGAACTGCGAGAGCGTGCCCGCATTCGGGTTCGCCTTGGGGATTTCCCTCGCCAACTTCTTTTGGATGAGGTGGACAAACTGTTAGAAAATCCGGCATGGTCTGGTCCCTCTGAGGAGCAGAACCGATTGGAATTGTTGTGGTTGTATGAACGTCATCATGCACCAAAACCATCCCTGCTTCAAGAATTATTGTCTTCAGCTGACGATAACATTCGAACTGCGGCCACCAGAGTTTTGCTTCATTGGGCAGACAAAATGGACGAATCCCTGGAACTACTCACTCAGTTGTCGCAAGATCCTTCTCCCAAGGTTCGGTTAGAAGCGGTTGCAGCCCTTAGCCATGTTCCATCCGAGGAATCTGTATCGGCCCTGTTGGAGGTTTTGAACCTGCCGCTTGACCAACATCTGACCTATGCCTTAACAGAATCATTCGTACACCTACAACCGATTTGGACATCCATGTTTGAGAGAAATCCCGATTTTTTGGTCAATAAGGAAGATAAGGCCGATTTCATCTTTCAGTCGATGTTGGATTCCTCCTTGTTGAAGTTTCCTGGTTTTCTGGAAGAAGATCCCCATTGGCGGTTGGAGGGAAACCGGTGGCCTGACATAGAGATATTGGAGCGTCTGGCGACCTCAAAGGCTTATGCAAGCTATATTCATCGGCAGCGAAAAGACAGACAGGAAGCATTTGCAACGGGTGATCAGAATGGGAGAGTCCGAATTGTCCTCAGGACCTTACCTGGCCAGATGTTGTACGACCATGATACCCTTCGACTAAAGGCCGGATCTCAGGTAGAATTGGTGTTCGAAAACAACGATAACATGGCTCACAATGTGGTATTTGTGGAAAGTGGAACCGAATCAACCGTAGGCACTTTGGCGGATGAGATGGCTACTGAAGCAGATGCCTACGAGCGACAATTTATTCCTGATGTGGAGGGTATTATGTTTTACACCCCATTGGTAGAAGGGGGAGATCGTTATACCTTACCATTCACTGCCCCAAAGAAAAGAGGGAACTATCCTTACATTTGCACCTTTCCTGGACATTGGCGAATCATGAAGGGGACATTGGTAGTGATGTAGAATGTCCCATTTCTCTTTCTTTTGCGGATACTTGTTGAATCCCAGCAGAAGCCCTTCTATTGATTGGAATTTGGTAGGAATATCAGAGCAAATTCCAATCCCTTTACTGAATGGCCTTACCATCTGAGAGATGATTTGTTTTGGATCAACCCTTCAATCACTTATCGGGGATTTCCCGTCATTGGGTAGATCCAATCAGACGTTCGTCTAGAATTACTTCCAGCCGAAGGACTTGCCTTATACATTTGGAGCATCGTAACAATTCAACAAACAACATATTTCACTCCTTATGAAAAAGACATTGTTCATCGGCACATGCTTACGCTTTGCAAAAGGGTTGAACGTAGATACTCACGATCAGGGTTCTGCTTTTGGTATGAATATCGGCTTCAATGTCTTTTTCTGATTGAGCCATTCAGGTAAAAAAGATTTGAACACACACACCTCTTTCATTTTTCACAAACACATAAAAATTGTTAAACATGAAGAATCAACAATTGATTGCTTTCGCTATCGTCATAGCATTGCTCAGTAGCTGTACCAGCGTAATCATTGATGAAAACCTGATTTCAACAACCTTATCTTATTCGAACGTCCAAACCTTCGGGAATGCCCTAGCAGACCAGATTGCCGCTGGAGATGGTGCAGGGATTGACAATACTTTCAGAAATAGTGGTGTTGTCATTGATGAGTCTGATGATACCTACTTCGCAGTCAATGGTGTACATCCTGTTAACCGTGGGGACTATACTTCTTACTATCCAAAATCCGTCGTGAAGGCTTCTTTACAGACCGACGAGATTGTGAAAGCCTACTCCTTCACCAGCTTGAATGGACATGAAACAGATATGGAGGCCTTGACCTTTGGACCAGAAGACAATTATCTCTACATCGGTGATGAGTACAATTATATTTATCAAATGAATCTGGCCTCTGGTCAAATCGAACAGGAATGGGATTTGGCAAGTATTGATGTATCTACCAATACCGATAAAGGGATAGAAGCGATCACCTATTCGGCTGCAACAGGCACCTTCTTTGTGGGGATTCAAGCTCTGGCCACCGTTATTGAAGTTCGGTTGCAAAAAGGTGGAACAGTAACGAAAGTCAATGAATTTACGGTAGCAGGTTCACCAAGTGGATTATTTGCTCATCCTGACGGTACACTGTACGTCTTGACCTTCAGTACAATATACCGCTTCACCAAGGATGGCACCCAAACCTGCGAAATTGTCATTCCTGATGGATTGGGAATGACCAGACCAGATGGGATTTACATTGACAGCAACAATGAGTTTATCTATCTGGCCGATTCTCAGGGGCCGCTGTATGATGGGCATTCCTTGTATAAAATTGCCTGGACACAGCCTTGTCAATGATGAATTACCGTTGAAAATATTGGACCCCCGAATTTCGGGTCTACATTAAAAGATGATGTCATTCCGGGTTTCAGTTCTTCCTTACTTTACGAACTGGCCCCGGAATGGTGTCATAATTGATGATCTGAACAAAAAATATGAATGATTCATGTTTCACGAAAATATCGTAACATTCGCTTGTTAAGATATTTTGTATGTATACAGATTGGAAATCGTTCCAACTTGTAATTATCTCATCATTGTTGGTATGAATAAAAATGTACTCTATGGTTTAGTTTTTTCTGTTCTTTTCTTTGCGTTCATTCTTCCAAAAATGCTTGACCCCACAAAGGGCTTGATCTTTACATTTGAAGAGTGGACAGCTCTATTATTTTTGTTGGTAGGGATTCTTCTTTTTCGAAAACCCATCTCAAGAATCATTGATAGACTCAACCAATCCTATCCGTGGATTTCGGCAGGAAAAAGAAGGATTTTGATACAACTTGCTGTGGTTTTGTTGGGAGCTTCAGCAATTTCTCTTGTGTTCTATGTGCCTTCCTCCCTCTATATCAACAAATATGGCGTTCCTGCATTTTATCAAAATATATTGGATAAAAAAGCTGAGCTCAATGCCCTGGATGATCACCTGGAAGAACCGAGACATCGCCCAAAAGATGAATGGGAATTGTCGGATTTTATGATTGGTGTAGCTGAAGTCAGTTTTTTCTGTTTACTGCTCATATTTGTTGTGGAGGAAACCTTCGGCTATTTACACCGCCAATCCCTAAAAAAGCTTGAACTTCAAACCCTCTTAAAAGAACAAGCGCAACTCAAGGCCAGTGTTCTCAAAAAGCAGCTCGACCCACATTTTATGTTCAATACCCTGAATGTATTGTCTGGCTTGATTTATCAGGATGTAGACAAAGCTGCGCAATTCATCAAGGAACTATCAACGGTATATCGATATGTCTTGGAGCAAAGTGAGGAGTTGGTGAGTACGATAGAGCAGGAGTTCAAATTTTTGGATTCCTATCTGTATTTGCTCAAAATCAGATTTGACAACAAAATCCCTGTTAGCATTCATATCCCGCCTGATCGCAATGATTGGTTGATTCCGTCCATGACTCTGGAATTACTGGTTGAAAATGCGATTAAGCACAATGTGTTTGATCGGGAGCAGCCATTGTATTTGAATTTTTCTGTTGAAAACGACCAACTGATTGTCAAGAATAACCTTCAATTGAGAGGAAGCTCTACCGAATCTCTCGGCCTTGGATTAAGCAACTTGAAAAAGAGGTTGGAGCTGTTGAGCATACAGGATTATCGTTTTTCTGTAGAAGGAGAGGACTTTGTAGCCGTTGTACCCTTAATCAATCCTGAAGATGTATAAGGTCGTGATCATTGAAGACGAGAAAATTGCTGCGGATAACCTCTCTAGAATGATCCATGAGGCAAATGCTTTTTGTGAGGTTGTCGCCAGGATTGAATCGGTCAAAGAAGCAAAGAAGCGATTAGCTGAGATTGAATTCGATTTGATTTTTATGGATATCCACTTGACAGATGGAGATGCCTTTGAAATATTTGACACAATCGAACTCACAAAACCCATCATCTTTACGACTGCCTTTGATCAATACGTATTACAAGCCTTCAAATTCCTAAGCATTGATTATTTGTTGAAGCCCATTGGCAAAAAAGAATTGGCAGATTCCATCCATAAATTTGAAACACACTTTTTGCCCAATCCGGAGAACAGCATTGATTTGACCGCTTTACAGCATCTATTGAAAGAAGATAGCTCCTATAAAGAGCGATTTCTGGTTCAGGTTGGCAGAAAATTAAAACCCTATTCTGTAGATCAGGTTTTGTATTTCCACTCTGCAAACAAAATCACCTTTCTGACTGTCGAAGAGGGCAAATCCTATCCCATTGATGCTTCTCTTTCCCAATTGGAAAAAGAACTAAACCCGGATCAGTTTTTTAGGATCAACAGGCAATATATCATTGCGAGAACGGCGATCCACTATATCAACATGGTTTCTCCTACAAAACTGAAAGTGATTTTGAGCGCCGATCCTCGGTTGGATTTGTATACCTCCATCGATAAGATGGGAAAATTCAAGAATTGGATGCGGTGATGCCTTGAACTTGAATTTATTTCCAGAAAATTAGCTGAGAACTTCAAGAATATTTATTTGACAAAAGGTCAGCACATCCTTCATGCTGAAAGCTATCTTCTTTGCATCATTCTATTGATTTTGAGAGGCATTTGATTTCAAGGAATCAGCAGCTAAAGACTAAGAAACTGTCTTGATTTACAAGCGATAAATTACGACGATTTGAAAAAAGCGAGAAGGAATTGGTAGGTTAGAGATGAATTTCTCACTAAACATCCTATCTACCATGACCACTTATCCAAGCGATCTGACTCCTTCTCAATGGGAACTTATCAAAGAATATTTTGATTGGCAAAGAAAACGGGACTATGAGTTGAATTTGATCCTCAACGCGATCTTTTATGTATTGAA
>JBCCGK010000176.1:0-14232 GCA_039029315.1 Bacteroidota bacterium
AAATTGTCAGGGAAAAGATCAGGCTAAAATCCTTCGATAAAAGAGATCAGATCATGAGAATTGCTACGGCAATCCACAACCTTAGAATGACTTTTAGACAACCTATATACAATCATTCGTGATAATCATTAGTCTCTAAATCATAAACCCGATCCTCAGAATCGATACATGTACTTAATTTGTTAAGGCTGTACATATTTAAAGCCTGACCATGTCATAGGTCATGGCCATAGTTGATTGTTTCATTGTTCGGTTGAGCTTCCGCTTGATCGTCACCACATGTTGATACCATTATGTTTGCCAAACCAACTTCCAACTGGCGTGGCCCAGCACTTCTATTGACGCTCGGAACCCTGAATATTCTGTTCGGAGCGCTTCAACTGGGCAATATTTATCAGGGAGATGCCGCCAATGCAGATTTGTCCAATGATTACTACCACGAAACGCCCATTCCGATTGTATTGCATATTGTGGCAGGAATTGTGCTGAATTTGCTGGGACCTTTTCAATTTGCCACTGGCTTCCGTGCACGAAGACCTGGCTTCCACAGATGGTCTGGACGCTTGCTTGTCCTGGCTGGCGTATTGGTGGGGATCACAGGATTGTGGATGAATGAAATCTTTCCACCCTATGGGGGCTTGTTGAAGTATAGTGGAATCGTGGCACATAGTGTCGGAATACTGATCGCACTTTTTCTCGCCATGCGTTTCATCCTGAACCGCCAGATAGCCAAACACAGAGTGTGGATGATGCGGGCTGTAGCCATCGGTTTGGGACCAGCCACACAGCGGCTTTTTGTCTTGCCAGTGTTTTTCATCACAGGCAATATCAATGAACAATTGATCGGACTGGTCGTTTGGGGATCCTTGTTCCTCAATCTATTGGTTGTAGAATGGATTCTCTATCGCGAAAAACAACAAACAATCTCTCACATTCACCCAAAACAACAACAATTCATATGAAAGCAATTACCTTCCACCAATATGGCTCGCCTGAGGTGCTCCAATTGGAAGACCTGTCTGTTCCAAGTCCGAAAGCACATGAAGTCTTGATTCGGGTCCATGCAAGCTCCTTGTCTCCAGTAGATTGTTTCAACCGATTGGGCAAACCCTTTGTCATCCGATTCTTTATGGGTTTGTTCACCCCCCAAAAACCCACACTTGGTTCTGATTTGGCTGGAGAAATTGTGGCTGTCGGAAAATCGGTTAGCAAATTTCAAATTGGAGACAAAGTATTCGGAGCCACGATTCAATTAGGCGGACATGCTGAATATATTTGCCTGTCGGAAGAAGAAGCCTTGATCCCTATTCCCACCAATATGACAATGGAAGAAGCTGCTGCTATTCCATATGGTGCACTGACTGCCTTGCCTTTCTTGCGTGATGCAGGCAATATACAAGCGGGAATGAAGGTGCTGATCAATGGTGCTTCAGGTTCTATTGGAACATGCGCAGTGCAATTGGCCAAATTCTATGGTGCTGAAGTGACGGGCGTTTGTAGTGGTAGAAACATGGAACTGGTGCGATCATTGGGGGCTGATCATGTCATTGATTATACCAGGGAAGATTTCACGCAGAATGGCGAATTGTATGACATTGTTTTTGATACGGTAGGGAAACGATCTTATGGGGAATGTAAAAAATCGTTGACTGTGCAAGGCATATACCTCAATCCAGACATCAGCTGGGAAATCATCCCGCAAATGTGGTGGACCTCTCTCTTTGGCAAGAAGAAAGCCAAGATTGCCTTTACGGGACTTCGGCCTATTCCAGCCAAAATAAAGGATTTGTATTTTCTCACAGAGTTGATTGAGGAAGGCCTGTTGACAGCTATCATTGACAGGCAATACAAACTGGAAGAAGCTACGCGCGCACATCGATATGTAGAGACTGGACGTAAAAGAGGAAATGTCCTGTTTATTCCTTAAGATGATTGACATGAAAGCCATAATCTGGACAAAATACGGTCCGCCTGAAGTCCTGCAATTAGAAGAGGTACCCAAACCAGTTCCCAAAGACAGAGAAGTACTGATTCGGGTTCATGTAACCACAGTGACTGCTGGGGATTGTGAACTCAGGCGGTTTCAGATCAATCCCATGTTCTGGTTTCCGCTTCGGCTGGCGATGGGCCTCTTCAGACCCCGGAAGAAGATTTTGGGGCAGGAACTGGCTGGGGTGGTAGAAGTCGTGGGGAAAGATGTAGAGAATTTCCAGCCTGGAGATCGGGTATTGGCAGCCACCGGGTTTCAGTTCGGAGCATATGCCGAATACATCTGTTTGCCCGATTCCCATCTTATCTCACCCCTTCCTGATGAGATGAGTTTTGAACAGGGAGCGACAATTCCTACCGGAGGTCTGAATGGCTTGCACTTCGTCCGAAAAGCCGAGATTCAAGCTGGAGAACAAGTACTAATCATTGGGGCTGGTGGCAGTATTGGCACCTATGCGATACAATTGGCCAAGATGAAGGGAGCAATGGTGACAGCCATAGACAATGGAGAGAAATTGGAGATGATGCGAGAAACCGGGGCTGATCATGTGATCGATTATACCAAAGATGATTTCACGAATCAGGATCATCGATACAATGTGATCATTGATATAGTGGGGAAAGGGTCTATCCTAAGACAAATGAAAACTCTGACCCCCAAAGGCCGTTACATTTTAGGAAATCCAGGCTTCTCACACATTGTTGGAGGAAAACTGACTTCATGGCTGACAGACAAAGTAGCCATTCTTGCCCTCTCTGGTTTTCATGTCGAAGACTTCGAATATCTCAAAGATCTCATCCAGACAGGAAGCATTTCTGTCGTGATAGATCAACAGTTACCATTAGACAAAATGGTTCAGGCCCATCAATATGTTGAGGGAGGACATAAGAAGGGAAACCTCATCATCAGGCTTTGATGTTTGGTAGAAAGAATCTTGGCAATTCTTGTAACATTTTGCCTACAAATTCGTCCTTTTGTTGAATACTCCTCCCTCCCTTTATAGGGACTCCTTTCTTCTGCGTATATCCATCTTCTACTCCTGATCCTACCCATTCATGGGAAGGAAATCACACATTAACCTATTCCTATGCACATATTGATTTTCAAAACAAACATCACCTCCAGAAGAAAAGTCAAAGAAGTGAGTCCCAGAATGAATCATCACCCTCTGATTGCGGACTGGTCCATTGATCTGGAAGACATCGACAACGTATTGAGGATTGAAGCGAAAAATACCTTGGTAGAAAAGGAAGTCATCTCTCTGATCGAAGGCTGTGGATATGTCTGTGAGGAATTGCCTGACTGAGGGATGAAATATCAGCTTGAGCTGTGGGGATCGGGAGGCCTTCTCTGGAGATGCCTCAAATTGGCTAACATGGTCAGTGGACCAATATTTTTAGTTCGAAAGCTTTTTTTACAAATTGCTTCACCAAAAGCTTTCACAACTAATTATGGCTACAATATCCCCTTATCCCCTGCGGGCATTCCTGATCTTATGTGTGTGTGTTTCGGCTTGCACATCCTCCAAAACGAGTGGCCCTCCCGCTGCGAAACAACCTATGAATGTGATTCTGTTCTATGCAGATGATTTGGGTTGGATGGATCTGGGCATACAAGGGTCTCCCTATTATGAAACGCCACATTTGGATCAATTGGCGGCAGAAGGTGTGCGATTCACCCAGGCCTATGCCAATGCTGCCAATTGTGCTCCATCCCGTGCCTGTCTGATGACGGGCATGTATACACCCAGACATGGGATCTATACTGTCAGCAATTCAGATCGGGGCAAGAGCATCAACCGCCAATTGATCCCAACAAAGAATACCACAGTATTGGACTCTGCTTTGCTGACCATGCCACAATATTTTCAGCAAAATGGGTATCAAACCTGCATGGCTGGTAAATGGCATCTATCCAATGACCCGCTTCCTTATGGCTTCCATACGAACTTTGGTGGAAATCATAGAGGCGCACCCAAATCTTACTTTTCCCCTTACAAAAATCCTGCGCTGTCTGATGGCCCGGAAGGAGAGCACTTGCCTGATCGACTATCGACTGAGGTGAGTCAGTGGATCGAAAGCAAGAAGGACTCTCCCTTTTTTGTCTACTTTCCCTTTTATTCTGTGCATACGCCCATCCAGGCCAGAGAGGATTTGACAACAAAATATCAAGCCAAGCAAGCTGGAATTTATCACAACAAACCGGAATACGCTGCGATGATAGAGGCTATGGACGCAGCAGTTGGGAAAATATTGGCTCAGCTGAAAGAACTCGGGCTGGAAGATCAAACCATCATCCTGTTTACTGCTGATAATGGGGCACAGGACCAACAAACCCTTTCCCGCCCCCTGCGGGGAGCCAAAGGCATGTATTATGAAGGGGGGATACGAGTCCCTTTTTTGATCAAATGGCCGGGATTGACTCAAGCCGGAACCACAAATGAAACTCCCATCATTGGCAGTGATCTGTTTCCCACTTTTGTGGACATGTTGGGCGGGGAGCCAGCCGCACATCCTGTTGATGGACAGAGCATTCTTCCGCTTTTGAGTGGCAAGAAAATGTCTGAGAGGGCCTTGTATTGGCACTTTCCAGCCTATCTTCAGATGTATAAAAAAAGCCGCGCATTTGAGGACTCCCATGATAAGCCCTTTTTCAGAACTGCTCCAGTGAGTGTGATTCGAGAAGGAGACTGGAAATTGCTGGAATTTTTTGAAGAAGGCGATCTGGAATTGTACAATCTTGCAGATGATCTTGGCGAACAGAACAATCTGATAAACACCCATCCCGAGAAAGCGAAAGAACTTCATCAAAATCTTCTGGATTGGCGAGCAGAGACCCATGCGCCTGTCCCAACTGAAAGAAATCCCGAATATCAAGAACAATGAATCGTTATTTCCCTGTATTGACCTCTCTTCTTTTCCTCACGCTCTGTTGGATGCTGCTTGTTAGCTGTCAGCAGAAACAAGAAAAATCCCCACTTCCTCCCAATATTGTACTCATTGTGGCAGATGATCATGGGACTGCGGATATGAGTTTCCTGAATAGGTTGTCCGATGTACAGACCCCCCATCTGGATGCACTGGCCAGGAAAAGTGTGTATTTTTCTCAGGCCTATGCCTCCTCTCCCATTTGCAGTCCATCGCGCATGAGTATTTTGACAGCTGTCTTTTCCCAACGCTTTGGGACATACTGGTACGGAGGAGAGGGGATTCACAAGCCAGCGTATCAGACCATTCCAGAATTGTTGAAACAGAAGAGGTATGCAACTGCCTATATTGGAAAGGTTCATTATGGCAGCGGAAAATTCGATTCTGACCCGAATCATCGGAATTTCCCCAACAATCATGGGTTTGATTATTTCTTTGGTCATACATCTGCCCGGAAACATTATTTGATCCACAAAGACGAGGAAGAAGAAGCCTTCATTGCTGTCAAAGAGGAACAAAAGCGTACCGGCCAAACGCTTCGCAAGCAATCCTTTTGGCGAAACAAAGAAAAGGTGGACACCTTGGCATTCTCTACCGAAATGATCGGAAATGAAGCCCGCCAATTTATCCAACAGCATCCATCCAGCCCTTTCTTTCTTCAAGTCTCCTTCAATGCTGTACATAATTTTACCCACCAACTGCCAGAGACCTACTTGAAGCAACACAATTTGAGTGGCTATCATGATTGGGACCCCCTTACCGAAGACTATTATGAATGGTATCAGGCAGGTCGATATCCCAATAATCCAGAAGGGCGCGCACATTATTTGGGACAACTGTACTATCTCGATCAGGAAATCGGTAAATTGATGACTACCCTGGAGGAAATGGAAATCGCAGAGAACACAGTTGTCATCTACATTGGAGACAATGGAGGATCTACTCCCATTTACGCAAACAATTCTCCTCTTCGCGGCTCAAAATATCTCTTGTATGAGGGGGGACTCAGAGTGCCCTTGTTGATTTCTTACCCCAAACATTTCCCTGCCAATACTCACCTGAACAATGTTGTGAGTGGGATGGATTTGCTCCCGACCATTTGTGCTTTGGCTGGCGTTCCAATTCCCACAAATATAGATGGATTCGATTTATCTCCCTTGCTGGATGGAACGAATCCTGCACTGGCTCATGATACTCTCTATTGGGATACAGGACATGAACGTGCCATCAGAGTTGGAAATTGGAAATGGCATGAGGCTGTAAGTGATCGAAGTGCAACATACGAGATGGTCGAGTTGGAATTGGGCCAATCGCTTCGGAACCTTGCATCTGATATAGAGGAAAGAGCCGATCTTTCTGACTCCAACGCGGACAAAGCACGGGAGCTTGAAGCAGCATTAGGCAGGTGGCAAGCAGCAATGAAAGAGTAGGGGATAGGAGGATCTGTCGCAGCACTTGATTGAGAGACTGTTTGAACATCTGTCACTTATTTTTTGTATGCGTCTTTTTTCCTCATTCTGCGGCTTTTTTGTTCTCATAGCACCACTATGAGAACAAAAAAGAGCCTTGCCTGAGAAAAAAATACTCCATAAAAATTCTCAGCACAGATTCCTAAACAGTCTCTGAATTAAAAATCTCTGCGGAGCAGGCCGAAAGATTTCCAAGCACCTTCCCACTAGCCTGGACGCTTGCTGTGACAGCCGATGACTTTGTAGACACCTCCATTTCCTTTGGTCATCAAATATAATTCCCCTTCCTGATCTGTTCCGAGGCGAAGATCGACACGTCTGGTATCTGTGATAGTAGCCATATCTGTCAGCTGACCATTCAAAGAAACATTCAGCCGATAGATGGGAGCTTGTTGACCGCTGATAATATCGGAAACTTCTGTATAAAACAGGGTTCCAAGAGAGATATCCCCAAAAATATATTTGCCTTTCAGTTGGGGAATATTGGTCCCCGCATAGACAAATCCACCTGAAACAGCGCTGCCTTCATCATGATCATACTGAATGACCGGATACGTATAGCCAGTATCTGATGCTGGAAGTGGGTAGACCAACTCCGGATTGGCATTTGCATCATACAAGAAGGTCCCTTCCCGATAAGGCCATCCATAATCTGCCCCGGCTATGCCAAGGTTCACTTCTTCCACACTGTGCTGGCCGATATTGGTGATCAACATGATTCCTGATCCTGTTTCATCCCAGCTGATACGATGAGGATTACGGAATCCATGGACCCAGATTTCCCCAAGGGCGCTTGATTCGTTGACGAAAGGATTATCAATGGGAATCCCATAGTTTCCATTGTTGCTATCGTTTCCGGCAGGATCAATTCGAATGACACTGCCCCAAATAGTTGCTGTGCTGTTGGACAAAAAAGAATAATTCCGCAAAACGGACCCACCATCTCCTATTCCCAGATATAACATGCCATATTCCTTCTCCCCTGCTTTTGCCAGAGGATTGAAGGTGAGTTCCTGAAAACCATGTCCAGCACTGACCATATCAGCTCGTAATAGTTCTCGACGACTACCAGAAAATACAGGCGCATTGGGATCTGAGATCTTCCATTCGGATAGCACAGCTTGTACCGTAATGAGGACGCTATCCGGAATAGGAAAATCTGCAGTTGCTGAACCTGGCGCTTCATTGTGGGTCGTATAGAATAGCCCATTTTTTTCAAAATCCGGATGAAAGGCCCAACTGCCAAAACCGGTTCCTTTGCCGGGATTGTCAATAAAATCAGGCAGATGTTCAGGTAAATCGAGATAAATAGAAAGGCTTCGGTCGGGATGGATTTCGTAGAGTTTTCCGCGCAAATCATGCAGGAATGTTCGGCTACTAGACATGGGGGCCATTTTATTGATCCGGGTGAAGGGAGGAACCTCCGAACTCCTTGGGACAATCAGGTAGGCTTCCAAAACCAGTGTCAATAGGGAGATGGGAATCTTTTCTTCTATTGGATTGATCAGGCCGCCTGTACGATTATTTTTGTTTCGCTTTTCTCCCTCAGAGAACTTGTGGATAAAGGCCAGAATATGTTCCAATTCTTCCCCCTGAATCATGGGGAAAGGCGGCATATATTGCTTATACTTCTCAAAGAGGGCGACAGCCCTTTCATCTCCACTTTCAATTACGGCCACAGGATTCTGGATGAAGTTCATCAACCATTCTTTGTCTACCTCAGTAGTTACTCCTGACAGATTTGGGCCAATTCCGTTTTCAGAGAAGTTGTGACAGCTCGCACAATACTGATTGAATAATTGCATACCATGCTGGAGGGGCATCTCGCCGCCTGCGTATTGATTTTTTTTGTTGGCCATTTCCTGCTGCTCTTCTTGTTGGGTCTCTATTGCACAACCAAACAGACAAGCCATAAGCACTGTACACCACATCACTAGCAGGAAATCAGCATGTTGTCTCATATGTCAAGCCTTTGGAGAATATTGTTGTTTGAAAAGCCAAGGAGGATACACTTCTGTAGACATGGACAAGCTAAGATAATATACTCAATCCAGTTTGGCGGGCCAATCGAGATTTTTCTGACGCTGAGATGGTGCAAAATGAAGATCCCGTAATTAAAGGGATCAGCAAAGGGGTAAAGGTATTTTTTGACTGTTCCTAAGTAGGGCAATCGGGCGCGCTGACTCTATTCCAATGGTTGCGGACTTGTTTGTAAACATAGATCCTTGCTTCTTGTTCTTGCAAGACTCAAAACAGAATGATGATTTATTATTTATCCCACTTCCCATTCTCCCTCTCTCTGGCATTGGCGATTTTCTGTCTTCCTGCTTGTCGTCCTACAGCCTCCTCTTCTCATGCGAAGCACGCATCTTCTCCCAATATTATTTTCATTATGTCTGATGATCAGGGCCAATACGATCTGGGGAGTTATGGTGGGCCGCATATCCGTACCCCTTTTCTAGATCAAATGGCAGCGGAAGGTATGCGATTCACCCAGGCATATGCAGGAAGTCCAGTCTGTGCACCCACGCGATGCTCCCTGATGACTGGCAAACACAGTGGACACATCACCAGAAGGGACAATCGTGCCAGCCATCAGCCTGATTTGGCATTTCGGCAGCGAAAACTGGTGCCCCTGAATGCTGAAGATTATACCATGGCCGAAATGCTCAAGGAAGCAGGCTATGCAACAGGTGGATTTGGCAAATGGGGCTTGGGAAATCCGGGAACTACGGGGACCCCCTATACACAGGGATTCGATCTGTTCTATGGCTATCTCGATCAGGTCCATGCCCATAGCTATTATACTGATTTTCTGATGCGGAATGCAGATACCATCCCCATCCCCGAAAATGCAAATGGTCAGCGAGAAGTCTATTCGCATGATCTTATCGCAGAAGAGGCTTTGAGGTTCATCCGGGATCATCAATCAGAGCCTTTTTTCCTCTATTTGCCTTATACCCCGCCTCATGGCAAATATGAAGTCCCGGACAATAGTGCTTATGCGGATCAACAGTGGCCAGAACGTGTCAAAAATTATGCAGCGATGATCACACGAATGGATCGGGATATTGGTCGGATGTTTGCCCTGCTGAAAGAACTTGGACTCGATGAGAATACCATTGTCTTTTTTACCTCGGATCATGGTCCCAATCCCCCTTTTGTCAAAAGCATTCAAAGCAATCACCCCTTTCGTGGAATCAAGCGGCAAGTGTTGGAAGGCGGACTTCGTGTGCCCATGATTGTGCGTTGGCCAGGGAAGATTCAGGCTGGGACTGTCAGCGATTTTGTCTGGGCATTTTGGGATGTCATGCCAACCTTTGCTGATCTGGCTGGAATCAGGAAGGAGTTGGATACTGATGGACTGTCAGTTCTTCCTACTTTGTTGGGAAAACAACAGGAGCCGCATCAGCATCTGTATTGGGAATTTTACAACCCTTTTCAGCAGGCTGTGCGCATGGGACAATGGAAAGGCATCCGTCTTGGAACAGAAGAAGACATTCGCCTATTCGATTTGCATGCAGATATTCGGGAAGAAATAGATGTGGCCTCCAAACATCCAGAGATTGTAACTCAAATTGAAACGATTATGGCGCAAGAGCATGTTGAGAGTCCATATTGGCCAACAAAAACTACAACCACATCCGATCATGAAGCTATGATATTTGGAGATTCTCGCTGAATGAGGAAAAAAGACGCATACAAAAAATAAGTGACAGATTTCAAAACAGTCTCTAAGCTTTCATTTCAATTGTAATGGATACTGACAATTGCGATTGAAAGCCGTGCCTCCTTTACATGAATTGTTCCCGCCACTTATTGATAGATAAGCCTTTCACAGCTTTGCACATAGGAAGCTTGTCATTTTTTGAGTAAGATTGACTATTCATCTCAGATTGAGAAGCCGTCATGCAAAAAATGATCTATCGTTTTTATCTCCTACTCATTAGCGCCGTCATGTGGGGCTTGCCGGGATGTGGGCCTGCTGCCTCACATCAAGGAGAGAAGGAAGCACAGAAAATTATTTTTGCCATCAGCGCCAGCCAAGGGTCCCTTCAATACCAAACCGCTGAAGAGTTCACGCGTCGAGTGAATGAACAATTGCCTCCGGGCTATCAAATCGTGTTTTATGGCTCTGCACAATTGGGCAAAGACAAGGACTTGATGCAAAAACTGAAACTGGGCACCGTGCATTTGTCCCTTCCATCTTCCATCATGTCGACCTATGCACCTGAATTTGGCTTGTTTGAAATGCCCTTTTTGATCCGGGACAGGACACACTTACAGCAGATCGAACAACAGATCTTTTGGCCTGAGATGGCTGCCAGCATGGAGCCAAAAGGCTACAAAGTCATCGGATTGTGGGAAAATGGATTTCGGCATATCACCAATAACCAGCGGCCAATCCTTCATCCTACGGACCTGAAAGGCATCAAATTGCGGACCCCAAG
Organism: Bacteroidota bacterium; assembly: GCA_039029315.1. Lineage (GTDB taxonomy): Bacteria > Bacteroidota > Bacteroidia > J057 > J057 > JBCCCJ01. Next base: position 10,838 of record JBCCGK010000176.1, read on the forward strand.
AAGCAATTGGCGAGTGGATATGTTCCGAGTGTGGGGAGGCAATCCAACTCCTATGGCATTTTCCGAAGTGTTTGTGGCCCTTCAAACGGGTGTGATCGATGGACAAGAGAATCCCCTGACCAATATCTATGCAGAAAAACTGCATGAAGTCCAGGCATACCTCAGCCTGAGTGCGCATGTCTACATGCCCTCCTATCTCACGGTTGGGCTGAGAAAATGGAACACATTGCCTGCCGAGGTTCAGAATATCCTCTTTCATGCGGCCCAGGAAATCAAGCCCTGGATATACCAGACGGCTGAGAGGCAGGAAAAAGAACTTATCGACATGTTGCAGGAAAAGGGCATGAAGGTCAATGCAATTGAGCGAGATGCCTTTGAGGAGGCAAGTGAAACCTTATACCAATCTTTTGGAGAAAGTGTAGCAGCAGGACAAACATGGATTCAAGCATGCAAGATGACAAGCGCACCATAGGCCGTTTGAGGAATGGCCTGGAGAAAATACTGATGGGGATTTCGGCAAGTTTATTGATTGGCCTGGTCCTTATCGTCTTGCTGGCTGTGGTGTATCGCAAGCTCGGCCACTCTCTGATCTGGTATGATGAACTGGCCTCTCTTCTGCTGGTGTGGTTGACCTATATTGGCAGTGCAGCCGCAGCCAGCCAAAGGTCCCATTTGGGATTCGATGGTTTTGTCAAGAAGCTTCCTGCTCTGCCTCACAGGATCATCTTTTTTGTTGGAGAAGCCCTTATCATTGGATTTTTTGTCCTCATAGCCATTTATGGAATTCGGGTTCAGGTGGCCCTTCAGGGAGAACATCTGATCAGCCTTCCCTGGTTTCCCTTGACTGTCAGTCAGGCCATCATTCCAGTCGCGGCGATCTTATTCATTCTGTCGGAAATCCTAAGCATTCCACAGGCAATCCGCCAAGCCTCATGACCTTGCTACTCATCCTAATAGCTTTATTGGTCCTGATTGTCCTGGACATCCCGATCGCCATCGCCATTGGCATGGTTGCAATCGCTGGTATTTTGAGTAGCCAAGGGTTGGATGGACTGTTCAATGCCCCTCTCGCTTTATATGAAGGCGCTAGCAGTTTTCCGCTGTTGGCCATCCCACTCTTTGTCTTTGCAGGAAATCTGATGAATGCTTCCAGCATTTCCCGAAGATTGATCGATCTGGCCAATGCTATCCTTGGATTTATCAGAGGAGGACTCGCAATGGTCAATATTGGAGTATCTCTCTTTTTTGCAGAAATATCTGGTTCCGCTGTAGCCGATGTTGCAGCGATTGGCTCTGTCCTGATCCCTGCGATGAAAGAGAAACACTACAAACCATCTTTTGCCGCGGCGATCACCTCCTCTTCTGCTTCCCTGGCGATCATTATTCCTCCTTCTATCCCGATGATCTTGTACGCGACTCTGGCAGATGTATCTGTGGTCAAATTATTTGTTGCTGGTATTCTGCCGGGAGTGATAGGAGGTGTCGCCATGATGGGATTGGCCTATTATTTTGCCCGAAAATATAATCTGCCGCGGGAAGCCGCCTTTCGGTTATCACGGGTAAAGATTGCACTTCGGGAAGCTGCCTGGACCCTCATTCTTCCCTTTGTCATCCTAGGAGGCATTTTTGGAGGATTTGTTACGGCCACAGAGGGAGCAGGTCTGGCAGTAGCAGCAGCCTTATTCATCTCTGGCGTGATCTATAGGGAATTGAACCAGGAAACACTCTGGCGAGCCATTCACATGAGTGTCACTCAGACGGCCATTGTGATGTTGCTCGTCGCTACCTCTGCCTTATTGGGCCTGTACCTGACAGAAGCGCAACTGCCTCAACAATTGGCAGACTCCATTTTGACACTTACCCACAACAGATATGCGGTTCTCTTGCTCTTGAATCTTTTGTTGTTGGGATTGGGTATGCTACTTCATGGTGCCGCAGCCATTATTCTGGTGGTACCCATGCTCATGCCCCTTATTCATGAAGTGGGCATCGATCCGCTTCATTTCGGGATCGTATTGACCCTGAATCTGGCCATTGGTCAACAGACGCCCCCGGTTGCAAGTGTGTTGATCACAGCTTGTTCCATCGCCAAAGTAGATATCTGGGAAACAACCCGTGCCAATGTCCCATTTATCTGCCTGCTGCTCGCTTTGTTGATTTTGGTTACCTATTTTCCCATGATCCCACTCGCTCTGGTTTACCTATTTTATGGTTAAATTCTTCATTCACCAATCATCCTTTCTTCTATGTCAACACCTACCATCGGTCTGCTGTCTGGGGATGCAACAGGCATCGGCCCGGAAGTCATTGCAAAACTATTCTCTCAGCCAGATGTTCTCAATCTAGCTAAAGTCGTCCTGATTGGTGATGAGCGAGTGTTCCAGGAAGGATGCAGGATTGCCAAATGCCCTTTTGCTTATACAAGAATTACAGATCCGTCCGAGATTGACTCACTAGATCAGCCCCTTCTTTTGCTAGACCGACAGCACATCGATCCTGCTGAAACTAGCTTAGGAAAGGTGAATGCCCATGTGGGAAAAATGGTGCTGGAAGATTTCAAATTGGCGATGGATCTGACTTCCAACCGCCAGCTTCATGCTCTTTGTTTTGCGCCGCTCAACAAGCAAGCCTTGCGTGCAGGAGGGAATCCTTTTGAGGATGAGTTGCATTTTTTTGCGAATCATCTGGGGGTTACGGATTTCTTTTGTGAGATCAATGTCATGGACGATATCTGGACCACAAGAGCAACTTCCCATGTTGCACTTCGAGACATTTTTGATTTGCTGACGAGAGATCGCATCTATCAGGCGATTTATATGGCTGACCATGCAATGAAACAAGCTGGACACCATCAAGCGGACATTCTGGTTTCTGCTCTCAATCCACATGGAGGAGAAAATGGATTATTCGGAGATGAAGAATCCACCCTTATCCTTCCTGCGATCCAACAGGCTCAGAAAGCCGGAATTCGAGCAAGCGGCCCGTTTCCCGCAGATACCATTTTTCTCAAAATTCAGGCTAAATCAGGGGTAGGAGTTGTGAGCATGTATCACGATCAGGGACAGGTGGCGCTGAAATTGATGGGCTTCAAACGCGGAGTCACTGTGCAGGGAGGCTTGCCCATTCCAATTACTACTCCAGCACATGGGACAGCTTTTGATATTGTCGGGAAGGGGATCGCAGATGCTCAAGGTATGCGATTGGCCTTTGATCTTGCAGTCAAAATGGGAAAAAAACGTATGGGATTCTCTGGGCATAAGTAAGTGGACATATGTATATTTGGGAATCATCTTCCACCCTCTCACTCTCCCGCCAGCGGGAGACATCAGCCCACAAGGCCAGGAATCAACGATTTCCCCCTTTGGAGGGGGTTGGGGGAGGAACAAGATCCTACA
>JBCCGK010000177.1:0-14018 GCA_039029315.1 Bacteroidota bacterium
AATGTGGCATCCAGGCGCGAATTATTCAAAGAAAAATCTTAAAGACTGTTTGAACATCTGTTACTTATTTTTTGTATGCGTCTTTTTTCCTCATCCTACAGCTTTTTTTGTTCTCATAGCACCACTATGAGAACAAAAAAGAGCCTTGCCTGAGAAAAAAATACACGATAAAAATTCTCAGCACAGATCTCAAAACAGTTTCTTAATGGAAATAGGAGCTTATCCTCAGAAAATACCTTCTCACCCACTCTTCACCACACTTGCATCCGGCGCAGCTCCGTCAGCCACTCCTTCAATCACCAAAAATCTTCCCTCGGATGAGGCATGTCGATCTTTGACAGCAGCTTTGTATTCAGGGGAATTCAGCATGTCGAGGGCGGCCTGCTGAGAAGGAAATTCCAGCAACACCAAGCGATCCTTGAAGGCTTCTCCTTCCGTGGTAATAACTTTTCCTCCTCGTGTGAGGAATTTCCCGCCATAGGCTTTGATGATATCAGGAGTCTTGGCGGTATATTTTCGATAGGTCTCTGCATCATGGACTTTCACCATGGCAATCAGGTAAGCTGGCATAAGGTCGATATTGGCAATCAAATAATGATCACTAACATACAACAATCCCTCGAATTTTGGGTCGAGGTGGCCAGTTTTTACTCAACAACAACATCAAAAGATGTCCATTCAAATTGCTGGAGGTCGATGGGATTAGACCCAGCTGCCCGGAGGCGAGGCAGTTCAGAAGGGCTGTCGCCTTGGGCGCTGGTAGCAACAGCGCTTGCATGTAAGCTGGACTGGTGAGGTGTGGATATCCAACGTCCCTGAATGATGAATGGCACAGAGACCAACAAAAGGAACAACAGTTTTTTGGGGGTGTTGAGCGGAAAGGGAAGTCGGATATTCATTCACCAGAAATCTTTGAGTCAAAGATCCATGAGAACTCATCCTTATACATCAGGTGAACACCTGCAAAGAAAAAATGGGGGAAAACCCTAGGTTTTCTGGAGGGATATTTTGCCTACACTCACCCCCTAGAGGAATCGCCAACACACCATCGAACAAATCCTCTGAGGGGCTCATCACTGTGAAAGTGGCACATAAATCAGAAAAGACGTTCCTTGCCCTTTTTCAGAACTGATGGATAAGGTTCCATCCAGGAAGCTGACTCGGGCCTTAATACTTTGTATGCCAAGTCCTCCAGAAGATTGGGCCGGGTCAAAGCCAATACCATCATCCTCGATGGTGATTTCCAGCATATCGTCATGTCGTGCAAGTTGGACCAATGCTTCGGTTGCCTGGGCATGCTTCATGATATTTTGAACCAACTCCTGCACAATCCGATAAATCATGGCTTCCTCTGCTGCTTTCAGGGGCAACTCTTCTTGCAGCCTAAGGCCCTGAAAGTCAATATCCAAACGGCCCGACTGCCGAATGGTTTCACACAAAGTATTGATCGCTGCAGCAAGTCCAAACCGAATCAATACACCAGGCACCATGTTATGTGCAATTCGTCTGACCTCTTGAGCCGCTTCATCTATCAGTTGATCTGTTTGAGTGTAAAAATTCGGTTCATTTGGATTACTAGCCAGATTGGACAGGCGAAGCTTGACAGAAGACAGAAGGCCTCCAAGTCCATCATGAAGGTCTCTTGCAATCCGGCTACGTTCACTTTCCTGTCCTTCAATCATGGCTGACATGGCGGTCAATTGTCGTTCTTGTTCAAGGACTGATATTTTTTGTTCGGCCAGATCATGTGCCTGACGAGCGATTTTTTGTCGTTGGTAGAAAAATAAGGCGATAACAACAATCAGACCTGCAAGCAGGATCAAAATCCCGAGCAATAGATTTCTCTGCTGAAGCTGGACTTCCTGCAACTGCTTTTGCTGGGTCAGCAAAGCGATTTCCTGTTCTTTCTTTTCTGTCTCATACTTCACCTGCAACTCACTGATTTGTTTGCGATTCGACTCATGCGTCAAGCTGTCATTCAGTTGAATGTACTGTCGGGAATAGGCATATGCTTGCTTATGCATCCCTCTCAAATGATAAATAGACGCCAGATTGATCATGGCCTGACGCACCATTCTTCTTGCATTGAGTTTACGTGCAAGCTCGAGGGCTTGAAGAGCAGCGGCTTCAGCTTCCTCGTAGCGTTTCATTTCCCGATAGCAGTATGCAATATTGTTCAGCGCATCTGCTTCTCTGGACTTATTGCCATATTGCCGATAGATGTTGAGCACTTGTATGTCATATTCCAGGGCTTCTTCCATTTTGCGGTCCTTCCAGGCCAGAGCAGCCAGATTGGTATAGATCGCAGCCTTGCCAAGCCCATCTTCTGTGGCCATACTCAATTCCAGCGCTCTCTCAATATAGATCCTGGCTTTTTCAGGTTGGTCATATAGATAGATGGAGCCAATATTATTCAAGCAGTGAAACATGTTCACCTGGTCTCCCACTGAATCAAACAACGCATAAGCACGCTCATAATTCCGGGCAGCTTCTTTTTGTTTCTTGACATAGTTTTGGATGGTTCCCAGACTGTTGTAGCAGAAAGCGGCCCCTCTCAGATTGTTATCCTGCTCGAATACCTCCAGGGCCTGCATGATATATTCTGTAGCTTTTGCATGGTTTCCTCGATTGTCTTCCATAACTCCCAGTCGATACATACTCACTGCGTAGGTCTCCTGATTATCTTCTGTCTTGGCAGCTTGTATCGCTTGCTGAAATACACTTTCGGCAGAATCATATAGCCCAAGGTTTCCCAATAGTCTTGCCTGGAAGACATAAATTTTGCTGGGATCAATCGGTGGGGTCGCACGACTGGCCAATGGAAGACACTTCCGAAGTAGCAAATCAGCAGAATCATATGTGCCACCAAAAAAATAGATTTGGGCTAATATGTATTCACTTTGGATCACTCTTCCCTCATCTTCTGCTGCACGAGACATATTCCGAGCAGTCAAGGCACTCGAAAGCGCCAAAGCAGGGTGAAGCACCTCCAGACTGTCAGCAGCGTCTAACAAGCGATCTATCTGTATTTGTGCATTCTCTCCAGCATAAACATTGAGCAAACTGTCAACAAAGCCTGCCTGCATAGATGGTACAGTCAAAAAAAAGTATATGACTGAAAGAAACTGTCTCATCATTCTTGGATTTTGATCTTACACCAATCCTCTTTCCATACTGATTCGAACCAAAGATGCTGTATTTCGCGCATTAAGTTTGTCCAACAGATTGGTCCTGTGAGATTCGACGGTCTTGATGCTGATGTGAAGTATATCTGCAATTTCTGCATTGGTATGCCCTTCCACAATCAAACCAAGCACCTGTTTTTCTCTTCTGGTCAACCTGGGTAATAGGAGGGAGGAAGACTCTGCTTTTTTGCCATGAAGCATACTTTCCAGCATCAATTGTTGAAGAGATTGGCTGATATATCTTTCTCCTGCATAGACTTTTCTGATGGCAAGCAAGAGTTCTTCTTCTCCTGTATTTTTCAATACATATCCTGTCGCACCATGATTGAGGACGGTTTTGACATGATGGCTGTCTCCATGCATGGACAGAATCAGGATGTTCGTTTTGGGATGACTGCTTTGCATTTTCTTGCATACTTCAATCCCATCCATTTCAGGAAGATCCAAATCCAGAATCAATACATCCGCAATCTTCTCCTGAAGGATCTCAAATACAGATGTCCCAGTCAATGCCTGATCTATGAGATCCATGTCTTCTTGTCGCTCCAGCATAGCCCGAATGCCATCTATCAATACCTGATGATCATCTGCGATCAAAACCCGAATCATGCTGTTTCCTTTATGGGGTTGATAATTATCTCACTGTAAGATACAGATTTTTCAGGAGACTGGATTTTAAGTAAGAAAAGGGACAAATTTATAGTTGACAATCATCTTCCACCCTCTCGATCTCCCGAGCGGGAGACATCAACCCACAAGGCCAGAAATCAACGATTTCCCCCTTTGGAGGGTTGGGGGAGGAACAAGATCCTACAATTTATTTGTGTCCCCTTAATACGAGAAAAATAAGCTTTCGAGTTTTGGGTAGAGATTTTGTACCAGACCAGGGAAGAAAAACCGAATGTGCCGGGGTATATGAGGTTTTTTCTGACGCAGGACTTGGCAAAAGATCAAGCAAAACGAAAACTTATTTTTTGAGTGTTACCAAGAGACTGTTTGGAAATCTGTTACTTATTTTTTGCATGCGTATTTTTTTCTCAGCACAGATTCCAAAACAGTCTCTAAAGTTTGAGCAGAAAGTATTGCTTTTTTTTCCAATACCCGAGGAAAACATCTTCTCTATATTGAAACAAACAAATGCTTCTCATTTTTATTTCCCGCTCCTTCACATCCATGATTTCCATGATTTTGTCCCACTTATAGGCTTCATTGACCTCGGCAGAAGGCAGCATGCTGTCATGATCGAGCAGGGCATCTGCCTGGAACATCCGCCCTTGTCCAAAATACAATATGGCATCGACAGCATAATTAATCGATTCAAATGGGTTGACAGATACGGAAACTCCTCCCCCTCCCCATAGAGTAGTATATCCACTCGCAAAACTTGCTGCAGAGGCCGCAATACTGACAACCGTCAAGACATCTCTTGTGGCCTGATCTGTATACAAATGCGACCCGATCATCACTCGATCCTGATCGCCTTCGGGGAATAGAACCACTGCGAGGGATTCATTCAGATGTTTCCATATTTCCGGATCATCTTTTACTGTCAGTTTGGACCCATTGTGCTTGCGCATTTTTTGAAAGGAAAAATCTTCATTGAATGCCTCTTTTGATACCCATTTTTGCTGGGCTACAGTTTCTTTTGTCTCAAAATCGACCTTGCTTAAGGTGAGGCCATCTGTATTCTTAAGGAGCTGATAAAGAAAGCCATCGAACAAAAAGGAATTGAATAATTGCCCCTCTCCAAAGGCAATATAGGCTGGCACAGGATACACTTCATCGACCTGCTCCCAGGTTTGGGTATTGATGCTGATCAACTCTGTAGCCCCTGTGGCCTGATTCTCCATGCTGATGATCATCTCATCCTGAAACATATAGATCTTCTCCAACTTGGCATTGCTCACCAGCGAAGCGTCGTGATAACTTGTGATCAATGGTGTAGGAAATACCTGTCGCCGCCCCAGTCGTTTTCCAATATTATCCTGACTTAATTGGTATTGCTCCAGTCCCACATCATTGCTGCCTAATTCGAAATAAAACACATAGAGCTCGGAACTTTTGGTATCAATCCAAAGCTTGTAAAAGCGGTCCTGAAACTGGAATACTTTAAGGAGCTTCACCTTGCCTTCGGACAACTCTTCTGCCATGGCAGGATTCAGGGGCAAAGGGATGAGATGAAAACTTCCGTCTGCTTTGTTGATTTGTAAAATATTGCCTTCCGTTGTGCTTCCATAAGGCCCAGCATCCAGAAAGACATATATATAAGAATTGTGGTTCATGATTCCCTCCACATCTAGCTCCACCATAGGACTTGGGAGATATTTGGGAGAAATCTTCCGGGCAAACTGTAAGTCTTCATCCAGAAATATAACCTCTATTGAGTATTTGTACTGATATACAAGAATCAGGGCCTCTCCCGGATCGTCATTTTCCAGAGCATAGACAGTTGCAAATTTTCCTTTTTTGTACTCAAATGTTGAAAATGGCTGGTCTTGAGCAAATAAGGATGGAAAAAAAAGAAAGAGGAAGACAGAGAGAAAAAGGTAATACGCTGGTTTCATGGAAATTTGAGCTAAATAGTGAGACATATTGTTCAGGCAAATGTATCATTCCTATATATGCTTAGTCTCATTTTAGCCAAAAATACTAACAGCTATGTTCAATACATTTACTTTTTTTGCCCAAAAAGCAGGAAAAACGCACGCATGAACTAGCCAAAGCCAACACGATCGCCTCTCTCGCCATTTTCGTGTAATCCAGCCTTCATATGTATGGCACTATCAAACAAATTTCTCCCCTTTGTCCCTGATAGGTCGAGGGAGTTGCCGGCAATCACACGTGCACTCACAAGGATTGTGTCTCTATTCAAAGACCGTCACTGCCTTCGCTTCCGATACCAGGATCATCATATCAAAGGCAAACATCAGGTTCTTGAATTCCGGGTTTAGGCCTTTTAGTCTGAGTTTGCGAAGGGGACGAAAGTCGATCAGCGTCAGCTTGGATCCTGTGACCCGATCTCCCAGGGCTGCCAGGATGGATGGGTCTATGTCATCTGTATTGTCAAAGGCTTGATTGCCTCCGAGGAAACTGTTAGCAACTCCCTTGATTCCCTGAACATAGATATGAAGCGATTGCTTGCCATTGACATTGGCCCACTCAGAGACTGTATTGCCAATGTCGTAGATCCGCGTAGGAGTCAAGCCCCGATACATATGATAGGCCCCAAACTTGAAGACGACTTGGGGTTCTTTGCCATCTCGTTCATAGGCTGCTCGATAGTAATTGGTGAAGTTTTCCTTCATCAGTTGGGATCGGACATAATTGTTGTCATAGCCTCGCCCCTCGAACCAGTGTGAATAAATTTCCTTTGCCTTTCGAATCCCAGAGATCATCTGATAGGCTTCACTGGCCGGATCGGTTCCAAAAGCATCATATAGCTTCTGATAGTCCTCATCTGTCAGTTGCCACATTAAGGCCGCCTGAAAGTTCATTTTTTGGACAAATTCAAGGATGCCGGTTTTGCCTGTTTCCAGGTATGACTCAGCCAATAGACGTGCTTCTTCATTGGGCGCATTGGCAGCCAACTGCGTCATGAGGTAACGTGGTGCAGCTCCCCCTACATGGTCCAATCCCCAAAATACCTGCTCTTTTGCTTTGCTCTTGGTCTTGGCCGTGTGGAGAAAAGCAAAATCCTCTTCATTGAGGTAAAATGGAATAGAGTAGGGGAGTTCCTGATTGAAGTTTTTGAGTTTGTCTATATCTTCATCGACCAGAGACTCCAGTTTTTGTGCAATAAATGGATCCGTCTCGATAGCCAGATAGCCAAATCCATTCGCAGCTGCTTCCTTGAAGAGGGCTCTGGTGAATTGTCCAACCTCTACAATTCCGTGTTGCTCTCCAATCAAGATAAACTGATGTCCTCGAATAGCAGCCCCTAATAACTTGGCCGCATCACCTGCCAGTGCATCATCTTCGATATACAGGTAATACAATTGGTCCTGAAGATGCGCAACCAATGTACTGTCCTGACCATAGCCGTTTACGCCAGCAAACAATATCAACAATAGACTTCCGTATAATTTCTTCATTATTCAGTTTGTTAAGGTAGTGTGGGAAATGGATGTAAGGACAATAAGGTCAATCTCCGAAATTTTCAGGACAAACACTGACTGTTGCTCTCAAATTGCTACGTATCCGCCTCATAAAAATCAGACAAATCTTCAAAATTACTGGGTCGATCAGGTTCGTGATCTCCCTGCAGTTCAGATCAACACCCCCAAAGAGGAACAACGTCATTGTGCCATTGCGAATATTGCAGTAGATGGAATGAGTCCAAACGAACTATCTACCTATTTTTATGAGAAACACCGCATCTTCACAGTAGCGATTAACCGCAAATCAGTGAAAGGAGTCCGGGTAACGCCCCATCTGTATACGAGCATTCAGGATTTAGATGCTTTTGTGAAGGCCATTAAAGCCATTGGGAGTTGATTAAGGAGTGGAGAGAAAAGCTGGTTTCATGATCTCTTGTTCTACAAATGGGATGTTCATGGATTTCGCAATACTTCTCCACCTTTTGACACAGGCCTGCGTCGTTTGGATAAAAGCTGTTGCTTGAGGTCGGGGCCATCTAAAAAAGTCAGCCACATCTAAACAAAGGTCAAAATCCAAGGCATTATCCTCATCTGAGATATTGATACTCAGCCCATTCCCTCTTGGATTTGGGTTGATGTCATAAGCAGGAGATAATTTCCAGCCCATCGGTGTCAGCAAAAATCCATGATTCCGCAAATGATCATCTGTATTAGAAATCGCTACTGAAAAGACAATTCTTTTCCATAACTCCTTGATGTCTGTATCAGGCTGGGCACCGTATTGCTCAATAAATTCAAGAATTTCCAGATAGCTTCCTCCTTCACGATGATTGTATCCATCCTTGTATCCCAATAAGGTCATGGCAGAAGCAAAATGGATTCTTTTGCTAGTATGGATTCTGTCAAAGCGTCTAGTCAAGTAAGTATGTTGTTTTTGAGAGAATTTCTGGGCATCAGCTTCTGCAACATCAATACCGACCTCTCGGGCTAGTTGGTTTGCAACAAACTCCCAGGCTCCGCTATTGATGTCATCATTCCTGCTTGGAAATTTGGCTATCCAAAGATTCCCCTCCAGATCCCTTACATTTGACTTTGGTCTTGCTCCTCCCAGGGAAGAACCTGGCGCGATCAGTAAAGAAAGAGTGTCAATATCTTCTGGATTCTGAAAAAAATCATCAGCCTCTATTCTCAAACTGGCTTGTTCCAATTCCCTGAGGCGAGTTATTGGAGGAATCTTGATTTGTTCATTTGCCAGGAAGGCTTGATTCTCTTGCAATTTGAATCGCAATGCCCCCATTCTGGTCTCATCGTCCACGCCTAATAAGTAATCAGATTCAAGAAGTTTTTTTCCTGCTTTTCCCTCAACTCTCATCTTCAATGCCTCCCGCCTATCCATCAGCATTCTTCCCCATCTATCTGGCGCAGAATCCAGAAACAGTCCAAAATTGGGCTTGTCATCATGGATATATTGTGGTCCTGCATACAATGTTAACTCTGGATCTAATTCCTGAGCTAGCCCACTTTCCAACCAGATTTTATCATATTCAAATGAAAAAATTTCTTCCCCTTTCACCATTTCTATCCTCAATCTCCCCATCAATTGAATTTGAGGCAGTCCATGCCAATCCGCGAATACAAGGATTTCTTTCATCCGGAGGTCTTTTTTCTTTTAGGGGCTCGCTTCTTACTAAGAAGTTTCGCGTCCTGCAATTTTCTTCCAAGCAGATCATCTCCCGCAACAAGCAATAGATCTTTTGCCAAGCCCAAAACAGATAATACCCGCAAATACATCCCAATTCCTATCCTCGCTTCTCCTTTTTCGATATACCACAAAGTCGAACGAGCGATATTGGCTCGCTCAGCCACTTGCTCCATTGTTATCTTTCTCCTTAATCGAGCCAGTTTTATATTCTCCCCCAATTGAGCCAACACTTTCTCTTCTTTGGGTAGTAAAATTGCTTTTCTTGATTTCATAACTCTTGTGTTTGTAAACAAAATAATCATAATTGTTTTCATATAGAAACATTATGATTATTTATTTTTCAACTTCAGCTCCTTCCAAAGCTGGACTCTTCCGTTACATCGATTGAAGCCGTTGGGAGTTGATTCAGGAGTAAAGAGAAAAGCTGGTTTCATGATCTCTTGTTCTACAAATGGGATGGTATGTTTTTGCAAGTAAAATTTTGTTTTTAATGTTTCTATTTGCAAGCATAAAATATAATAATGCTTTTATTAATAAACATTATCATTGGGCACAAAATAGGATTAGCTCATCCGTCTCTCCATGATTCGATATGCAATGCCTCCTTTCTGAAAGGTGGTTGGGGTTTCTTGCATACCAAACTTTCGATAGAAGCCTGTCTTGTCAGCCCTGGCATTGCACCAGATTCTTGTTAGATGTTTCCTGGAGACCTCTTCCATCAGATGCGAAAGCAAACGCGTTCCATATCCTTTCCCCTGCTCAGATTTTTCAGTGGCGAATTTTCTGAATTGCGCTTCCTCTCCATGAATAAAAAGCGAGATCACGGAAAGGAGGCGATCATTCTCCCACAAACCATAGTGAATGCCTGTCTTGTCATCTTTCAATTGAATATAGGATAGTGGTCGATCTGGCCACATGACTCGTTGTCGCAAGTCATAAGTCTCCTCTGCCGTTATTTCTGTAATGGAGATCAACAGCTTGTGGCTTTTACATGAAAAAGGTTCTGTTTGCTGCGCAGAGATTTTTTCTCAGACAAGGCATTATTGGCGTCCAGAGGGAAGGATGAGAACAAAATATCAAACATGAATCCAGTCATTTTTTATTGAAAGTCCACTAGTCTATAAATCGAATGAACTGGAATATTTGATACCTCTTTCCTTGCTTGATGTCAATACGGGTAATGTCATAACCTCCTTCATCGTAGTACATGTATTCGATGTGATCCACCACAGCAAAGGCATGTGTCATCATCTCGCACAAGGTTTCGATTTGGCTTTCTACTTCTTCACGAATTTCCTCAGCCTTCTCTTTCATGCCCGAAAACATCAGATTGAAGTCAAAAACTTCTCTTAGTTTGTGTCGAACTCTCCGAATAAGTTGATCGTGATCGATCTCCTCGCGATTTCCTCTGACAAAGGAAGAAACATGATGCAAATCATCAAAGGAAGCACGATGGTGTTCATCTGTATCCATCGCTTCTCTCATGTTGTACATCCCTTCGGATAAAGAGAAATAACTGATGACGGATGAGGAATGTCCATCGGCAATCTGACCGATGAGTTGCTTGAAGTGGTCCATTTCCACTTGAAAGTTATGGGTAGAATTCATGGTTGTGGGTGAGAGAGTGAGCGGATACATACAATCAGTACATCAACAGAATGATCGTCACCAGGATCAACAAAGCGATTCCATGATAGCGATAGTTTTGCCACCAGGCATGTTGTTTCAATTCAACCGTTTCGGCATCGAATTCTTGTTTGGTCCAGACAAGTTTGGCCAGTTCTGCTTCTGGCTTGGTCTGTCCAAAGCGACTAAAGAGGAAGATTGCTCCGCAGCAAATCAGGAAATGAATGCTTGCTACGTATAAAAAATTGGGCAAATCCGGCAGGAAACTAAATACTTCATTGAGAATCAATAAGAGAGTAATAGCAAATCCGAGTCCTACTGATGCAATGGCTCCAGTATCATTGCTTTTTTTGGAGAAAAGCCCCATGACAAAAAGGGCTACAATAGGCGGACAGAACCATGCCAGCGTATTTTGCAGATAGTCCCAGAGTTTCTCAAAGTTGCCGATTTGGGGGGCCCAAAGGATGGCAATAATCATCACGAGGAAAGTAACGATCTGTCCTGTCCGCATGAGGGATTTGGAATCTGCATTAGGTCTGAATTTTTGGACAAAATCCATCGTGAACAAGGTCGATACTGAGTTGAGACCAGAGTCCAGGCTGGACATCATAGCCGCAATCAAGCCTGCCAACACAAGTCCCAACAGCCCTGTTGGTAGCAAGTCAAACAACATCGTCGGATAGATCATGTCCATGTTGACCATTTCGGGATACAGGACTCGGGCAAAGGCTCCAGGGAAAATCATAATAAAGAGAATGGACAGTTTGAGAAATCCGGCAAACATGGCTCCCCATTGTCCTTGTCGCACATTTCGGGCTGCCAGGGTTCTTTGGGTGATGTATTGGTTGGTGCCCCAAAAATAAAACCCAATCAACAGCACCCCTGTAGACACGGACGGCCAGGGAAGGACTGGATCATCGACAGGCTTCAAAACATCGAAGTGCGAGGGTTGGGTGATCGCCTCTACCGCCTCCCATCCTCCTGCTGCATTGTAAGCAAAAATCGTGATGAGAGTTGAGCCTACAATCAAAATGACTGCCTGAACGGCATCAGTATACATCACAGAACTCAAGCCTCCTGTGACGGTATAGACTCCGGCAATGATTGCCAAGCCCACAATGATTTGCCACAGTTCAAAACCCGGAAAGATCAAGTTGATCACCAATCCACCAGCATAGAGTGTCGCAGCAATGTCTACCAGAATATTAAGAATGATCGCAATCCCGGAAGCATAGGCTCTGATGACATAGCTGTATCGTTTTTCCAGGTATTCAGGAATGGTGAAGATCTTGTTTTTTAGATAAAACGGCAGGAAGAAAACCGCAAAAACGATCAAAATGACCACAGCCATCCATTCATAACTGTAGACCGAGAAGCCATCCTTGTAGCCCGCTCCTGCCAATCCAACCAGGCTGTTGCTGGACATATTGGAGGCAAATAGAGAAAAGCCGATAATCGGCCAGGTCAAATTCCTTCCGGCAAGAAAATAATCTTCTGCTCCCTTGTGTTTCGTGCTAAAATAAAAGCCCAGCGCGATCACAAAAATAAGATAGAGAACAATGATAACAGCGTCGGTAGTAGATAGTACAAAAGTCATATAGAGCTTGTAGGGGTTTGGACAAATATGCTGGATTCCCAGGGCCGAAGTTGCAACGACTCATTCCGTTCAATATAATTATTCATCACCAATTCATAGTCGTCTAATCCTACAGGAACAGTCTGCAGATCATCAGAAAAATTATGAATGATCAAAAATGTCTGAGTTTCATCCACTCTTTTGTAAGCAAATATATTCGGATTATCCACTTCAATCGGCTCATATTTTCCGTAAACAAATACCGAATGTTGTTTCCTGAAAGCGATCAATTGTTTGTAGTAATTGAGGATACTTTCAGGCGTGTTTTGATCCGAAGCTACATGGATGGACCGATGATTGGGGTTGATCTTGAGCCAGGGAGTAGCTGTTGTGAACCCTGCTCCAGGAGAATCATCCCATTGCATGGGTGTACGGGCATTGTCTCGACCCAGGCGATTGGCAATGTCCAGAATTTCATCCTTATTCTTGCCTGCTGCCAAGGCTTCTTTGATGAAGTTTCTCACCTCTACATCGTCGAAATCCTCCAGATCCTCATACCAAACATTGGTCATGCCTATCTCTGATCCTTGATAAATGCTGGGGGTTCCTCTGAGGGTAAGGATCAGATTTATAAGGAGTTTTGCGCTTTCAACACGATATTCCTTGTCATTCCCGAATCGAGAGACCATACGGATGAAATCATGATTATCCAGAAAAATACTGATCCAGCCAGATTCTCCCATGGCCTTGTCCCAGATATTGAAAATGCGAACCACATCCTGAAGATCATAAGGCACAGGGTCATACTTGCCATTGGGACCAAACCCCAGAAACATATGATCCAGGTGAAATATCATACTCAATTCGCCACGGTCATGCCCAACATATTTCAGCCCTACTTCTGAAGTGATGCCTGGACCTTCTCCCACTGTCATGACATCATAGTTGGAGATGACTTTCTCAACTGTCTCCGCAATGTATTCATGAACTTTGGGACCATTGGAATAGACTTGTTCCACGATCTCTGTGAAGGATGAGAGATCAGTATCTGCAAAATCCAATTGCTTGGAGATGAGTGGAATCACATCTAACCGAAAGCCATCAACCCCTTTATCCAACCAAAATTTCATGATCTTACAGACTTCCTCTCTCACGCGGGGATTTTCCCAGTTGAGGTCTGGTTGCTTTTTGGTAAACAAGTGTAGGTAATAAGAGTCCGTAGGAGCATCATATTCCCAGGCACTTTCACTAAAGAAAGATCTCCAATTGTTCGGAGGACCATCTTCTTTTCCTTTTTTCCAGAAATAAAAATCGCGATAGGGATTGTCCTCAGACTTGCGGGATTCCTGAAACCAGACATGCTCATCAGAGGTGTGATTGACAACCAGATCCATGATCAGTCGCATGCCTTGCTTATGCAGGGCCTCCAGCAGACGATCCAGGTCCTCCATTGTCCCAAACTCAGGGTGAATCTTGTAATAGTCTCGAATATCATAGCCATTGTCATCATTGGGGGAATCATAGACCGGACATAGCCAGATGATATCCACGCCCAGGTCTGCGAGATAATCTGCTTTTTCCAGAATCCCTTTCAAATCTCCAATCCCATTTCCTGTTGAGTCCTTAAAACTTCTGGGATAAATTTGATAGATGATGGCTTCTTTCCACCAGGTGTTAGTTGTCATGTTGTTACCCACTTTCCCACTCAAGAAACTGAGAAGTTGTATTTTCGAGCCTTAAGACTTCGAAAGTATGGTAGTTCACAAACAAGGTAGCCAAAATGGCTACGAAAGCAAACGGCTGGATCACTTGGGTTTGGTTTCTGGCATGTA
>JBCCGK010000178.1:0-13841 GCA_039029315.1 Bacteroidota bacterium
AAAAGTTGGGGGAACCGAACAGCTTAACCCAAACCAAAAGGCTTAATGTATACGGAAATGAACTGTTCGAGAGAAGCATTTCTTGATTTACCCCAAGAAGTTGAGCGCATTCACTTTTTGCCGCCAAAAAGTTGCAAAGAAATCTAAAAACAAAGGAAAGGAAAAAGTGTACAGTTGTGAATAAATTTTCAATGAGAATTAATCAACATCACCCAAAAACAGCGAAGTTCATTCATTCAAAAAGACGATTTCCAGAGCATATGGAAGGATGGGGAAAAAAGACGCATACAAAAAATAAGTGACAGATGTTCAAACAGTCTCTTACCAAGCTTGCATTCATCTGAAAAAACTAGCGATAGCCCGTAACTATGCACCGAAAGGAGATGTCATCACAGGCAGAAAAGGCAAGGCCACCCAGCCCATAGAGAAAGGTAATGGTCAGTTCATTCCCGCTCAATTGTCCTTCTCCCTTCTTGGCATAATATTCACAATTCCAGGGATTAGAGGTTTCTACACGGATATCATGGAGCTTCAAGTCTCCGTAAGTATCTACATACCCAAATCCGACTGCACCTGTATTGTAGAGGTTGGTGATCTTCAGATTGTTGTTGCCTGTCCTGGAAATAACGAGTGTGTATTCATCGATGTATTGTCCACATTCTTCCCGAACCCGGAAATTGCCCAGATATCGTTCCGATGGATCTACAGTTGGGGCTTCATTGCTACATGCTGAGAAACTGAGGAGAAACATGATCCCTGATAGCCAGATTTGGCCATGCGTCAAAAAAGACTTCATAAGAGTGATTCGTTAAGAGGTTACAAAAGTTGTTAATCCCTCTTATGGGTCGGGCCAGATGTCAAGACGTTAATGTCGGATACGATTTTTTTCCCAAGTCTCTGAACAAATGGGATCATGTTGATCTTTCCACCTGGCCCTCTTACCATTAATTACCAATCACTTCCGTCAGTTCTGAGCCTCCCTTCTCATCCTGGAGCCTGCGAGATATATACCGCTCAGGATGGGATGCAAAATAATGAAGGAGTGGTTTGGCACTGGGAAAGGAAGCATTGTCGGTATAGATCAGTGTTCCTTTTTTGAATTTGGGTGCCAATATCTGTACCAATGGAAGATATAAATCATTCCAGCCATCAAGCAGGAGAAAATCGATTCCATCTTTGACATCTTTCAAGGTTTCCAAAGCATCTCCTTCTCGCAATTCGATCCAGTCCTGAAGCCCTGCCTCCTGAAAATTGTCTTCTGCTACCCGACATTTCCCTGCCAACAATTCACTGGTGATGACGTGGCCACCAGTCTCTTTGGCAGCTGCCCCCAAATAGAGGGTAGAAATCCCGAATGACGTTCCGAATTCTACGATGTGTTTGGCCGCTCGCTGGATCAACAAATCATAGAGGAATTCCCCCTGCTGCTGAGAGATGGCGATATAGGCATCCTTCATATCTTCCGGTTGGAGTTTCCGGAAGATTCCCTTTGACAGACCCTTCATCAAGGTGAGTCCCTGCGAAGAGGCTTCCTTATGCATACGATTCAGTGTTTGTTGAATCTGTGGATCTGTGATCCTGTGTTTATTTGCTGTGATCATTTGAAATAAATTTACTGAGTTTAATGGCCCGTTCCGGACATACCTGCACACATATACCACAGGCATGACAGCGTTCCGGGTCGACGATATACGCTTTTTGTTTGTTAAAAAACGTTTTGATTTTCCCCTTTAGATTCAAGCTTGATTTGTCATCAGGAGAAATGGGACGCATTTCCAGAACGTCATACGGACATGCTGGAACACAATCTGTTTCTCCCCCGCAACTGTTGAGGTTGATAACAGGAATCAGTTTGCCTCCTTCTTCATCACAATGACTGTTGATCGCTTTCATGTTAGGAGAGATTTGTTGTTTGTCCATTGGTACGCATTCCTTTTATAGTCAGGTTATGTAGACATGGTCACGTATATGTGACCATTGTTGACGATCAAGCAGATAGCGATATTGTTTTCTCAGGAATGTGAATGGAGAAGGCCTGCTCTGGCTGTCAAGGAGAGAAAGGTGAAAATGTTCTGTTTGGGGAATTAGTCATTTTTTCATACCATTGTTGCAAATCAGCAAATTAGCAAGAGTGTTTATGGCAACTACTTTATCCGTCGAACCCGATACTTGCCCTGTGACCTATTGTATGAGCAAGATCGGTGGGAAATGGAAACCTATCATTCTGTTTTTGATTACGAAGGGAGCAAATCGATTTGGCTTACTTCATCGTGGCATAGGAGGGATCAGCAAACAAATGCTCACGCAACAGTTGAGAAGTTTGGAAGAAGATGGCATTCTGAGTAGGACCATTTTTGCAGAAATTCCACCTAGAGTAGAATATACCATAACGGACTATGGCTGGACACTCTTCCCCATCATTGAGAGTATGCGGGATTGGGGAAAGGCACATCAAAAGTAAGGACTGACCATCACAGCCATTGACAAAGGACGCCACTCATCAGGACAAGACTCGCTGTCCAGAATCCCAGATGAATCAGGAGATACTTCCATCCTCTTCTTTCCAGATATGTCATTCCCCCCAATAGCGGAAGGACAAAAAACAGGGCATAAAAGATTCCGTGAACAGCCCCATGGCCAAATGTACGGAAGCGGTCTCCATAATTATTCATCAGTTCCTTATACTCTGTTTGCACAGCATGTCCTTCTTGCAAGGATTCCGGTCCCAATAATGAAACAAAAGCAGTTTGATGAATGGTGATATTGGCGAGGAATGAACTGAGTACCAGGGATAGTATATAGATAATTAGGACCATGACTATCTTATTTCTCCCCTGAAGAAATCCTGCCTCTTGACCATTTAAATTCATCAGATGTCTCCCAAGGACATTGGGATGATAATAGATGAAACCCAGTGCCATAGGGATCAGGGCAGATACAAATAGAATGAAGACATTGTTGTACATGATTTTCGGATTAGTCAGTAGCAAATTTGTATAATCACCGTATCTCCTGAATCACCGCCTCAGCCGCATTCAATGTCTCTTGCAGATGTGCATCTGTCAGCGCATCACACAAGAACCAGGTCTCAAATGCAGAGGGGGGAAGATAAATGCCCCGATTGAGCATGCCGTGGAAAAACTGTTTGAACATCGGATTGTTGCCTTTGGCAGCACTCTCGAAGTCCACCACAGGCTCCTCACAAAAATGCACACTGATCATTGAGCCCAATTGATTCAGTTGGAAGGGCAGACCAGATTGCTGCAAGATATCAGTCAATCCATTGGCGAGCTGTTTTCCTCTGGCTTCCAGGCGGTCATAGATGGCAGGTTCATCTTGTAAGGCTTTGAGTTGGGTATAACCGCTGATCATAGCGATGGGATTCCCGGACAAGGTGCCTGCCTGATAGACCGGACCAACCGGAGCGATATGATCCATGATCTCTGCTTTTCCGGCATAGGCACCGACGGGCATTCCCCCTCCGATGATTTTTCCCATACATAGCAGATCCGCAGTAACTCCGAATCGCTCCTGCGCCCCTCCTGCTGCCAATCGGAATCCGGTCATCACCTCATCAAAAATCAAGACGATCCCATGTTGATCACACAAGCTACGAAGTCCTTCCAAAAAACCTGCTTTGGGAGGAATACAGCCCATATTGCCAGCAACCGGCTCCACAATGATCGCTGCGATCTCATCTGGATAGGCATGGATTAATTGCTCCACATTGTCCAAATCATTGAATCGGGCAGAGACCGTGTCGGCAGAGGTACCTTTGGTGACACCAGGACTACTAGGCACCCCCAAAGTTACTGCCCCACTGCCTGCCTGAATCAAAAAGGTATCTCCATGACCGTGATAATTCCCGGCAAACTTGATGATTTTGTCCTTGCCGGTATATCCTCTTGCCAAACGAATGGCACTCATACAAGCTTCCGTTCCAGAATTCACCATTCGGACACGATCTACCCCTGGCACCATATCGATGATGAGTTGGGCCATGTGAATTTCCAGTTCAGTTGGCGCACCAAAAGAGGAGGAAGATTCAATCTGTTCTTGAATGGCTTGCACAACTGGCGGATAGGCATGACCAAGAATGGTCGGGCCCCAGGAATTGATATAATCTATGTAGGTATGGCCATCCTCATCAGTCAGAATGGCTCCTTTGGCAGATTTGATAAAAACTGGACTACCCCCAACAGATTTGAACGCACGCACGGGAGAATTGACCCCGCCGGGCATCACCTTCACGGCTTGTTCGAATAGGTCTTGGCTTCGAATTCGGGAAGAAGTATTAGTTGTCATAAATAAGAAATCGCTTGTTTGGCAAAATAAGTAGCAATCAGGTCAGCTCCAGCACGTTTGATTCCGGTAAGAGATTCCAGAATGGCATCCCGCTCATTGAGCCAGCCATTGGCACAGGCGGCTTTGATCATGGCATATTCACCAGACACCTGATAAGCAGATACAGGAATTCTCACTTCGGCTTTGACCCGATGAATAATATCCAAATAGGGGAGGGCAGGCTTGACCATCACGATGTCGGCTCCTTCTTCTACATCCAACAATACCTCCTTGACTGCTTCCTGTGCATTGGCAGGGTCCATCTGGTAGGTCTTTTTGTCGCCAAAGCCCGGTGCAGAATCCAGCGCGTCCCGAAAAGGGCCATAAAAACCAGAGGCATATTTGGCACTGTAGGCCATGATGCCCGTATCCTGAAATTCTGCTGCATCCAGCGCTGTTCTCATAGCTCCAATTCGGCCATCCATCATATCTGAAGGAGCCACCATGTCTACCCCTGCTTCTGCATGACTCACCGCCATCTTTGCAAGAACGTCCACCGTAGGATCATTCACGATTTTCCCATCTACAACAATCCCATCATGCCCATAGGAAGAATAGGGATCAAGGGCCACATCGGTCATCACCAGCATATCCGGATACTGGGATTTGATGGCTCGAATGCTTCTTTGCATCAGGCCTTCTGGATTGAGAGCTTCCGTGCCTTTGTTGTCCTTGACCTCATCAAGCGCCTTGACAAATAACAAAACAGATCGTACCCCAATCTCCTGTAATTGACCAACTTCCTCCAGGCATTTGTCCAGAGAATGACGATAATAGTCTGGCATGGAAGGAATTTCCTGCTGTACATTGTCTCCCTCTACAATGAAGAGCGGAACGAGAAAATCCTCTGCATGTAGATGTGTTTCGCGTGCCATGTCTCGGATGGCAGCTGATTGGCGAAGGCGTCTGGGGCGTTGGCGGGGATAGGACATGGACAAATATATTCTAGATCAAAATGTACAAGATTGAATGTAATATAAGAGACTGTTTTTTCAACAGAAAATGCCTTGCGGGAAGTCCCCGTGTCGAAGATTCCGATTTATCGAAAAGGGGACGGGCCAGTGTGAAGGGGTTCTCATAAAAACTATGAAACAACTTTTCAACCTTCTACATTCAATATTTTCCAATTTACATTTAACATTTCTTCGATCAACGCGCAATTGTCGGCACTCCATTTGCCCAATCCCTTGGTTCCAACCATCTCAAAAGTTCTGCTTCCCGGCTCCCCGCTTCAGGCTGATGATTGTACTCCCATCTTACGGTCGCAGGGAGGCTCATCAAGATAGACTCTGTCCTTCCATTGGATCGCAAGCCAAAGGCTGTTCCTTTGTCATGAATCAGATTGAACTCCACATATCTGCCACGACGAATCTGTTGCCAATTCATTTCTGCCTCTCCATAGGGTTCTGACTTCCTTTTTTTAAGAATGGGGAGATAGGCTGGAAGAAAAGCATCTCCCATGTTGGTGGTGAATTGATACCACTCCTTTTCTGACAAACCAAGTTTTCCCGGTTTCAGATAATCAAAGAACACGCCGCCGATTCCTCTGGCTTCATTACGATGTTTATTAAAAAAATAGCGATCACAGGCTTCCTTAAAATCTGGATACAAATGCTCTCCAAAGGGATCTGAGGCAGCCTTGATTGTCTGATGAAAATGCACAGCATCTTCCGGCCAGAGGTAATAAGGCGTCAGATCCATTCCCCCACCAAACCAGCAATCTACCCGTTCTCCATTCCCATCATACATCTCAAAATAGCGAAAGTTGGCATGGACAGTCGGGATCATAGGACTCAGCGGATGCAAGACCAATGACAAACCACAAGCAAAAAAATCGGCCTGATCTACTCCCAATTGCTGCTTGAGGACATCTGGCAATTGTCCATGAACAGAGGATATATTTACACCTCCTTTTTCGAACACATTCCCGTGCCGAATAATTCTGGTTTGTCCCCCCCCCCCACCGGATCTCTCCCATAGATCTTCTTCAAATCGGGCTTTGCCATCCATTTGTTCCAGGGCTTGACAAATGTCGTTCTGTAGCTGTCTGATATAGGCTTGAAATCGGCTCCGACTCTCCATTTATCCAAAAGTTTTTACAGTGTCCACGAAGGCTCGGGCATGATCTACGGGAATATTCGGAAGGATGCCATGCCCCAGATTCGCGATATATCGCTGGGTCCCAAATTCGGTGATCATTGTTTTTGTCAATCGCTCAATTTCCTTGATAGGAGACAACAGACGACTTGGATCGAGATTCCCTTGGAGGGTGATGCCACTTCCTGCCAGACGCCTCGCCTGTGTCGGACTCGTTTGCCAATCAATTCCCAGGCCAGATGTACCCGTCTTGGCTAGTTCTGGCAAGGCAAACCCACACCCTTTGGCGTAGAGAATTACCGGAACTCCTGAGACCCCTTTCGTAATCCGGCGAAGATAGGGGTAGGAATATTGTGCAAAGTCAGCAGGTCCCAAGAGTCCTCCCCATGAATCAAATACCTGTACGACATCAGCCCCAGCCCGGACCTGGGCCTGTAAATATTGAATACTTGTTTCAGTGATCAGGCTCAACAATTTGTCGGTCGCTCTCGGATATTTAAAGGCGAACTCTTTGGCTTTTGCAAAAGTCTTTGAACCTTTTCCTTCAATCATATAACACATCAAGGTCCAGGGAGATCCCGCAAATCCAATCAGGGGAACTCGCCCAGCCAGGGTTTTTCGGGTGAGTGTGAGTGCATCCATCACATAGTGAAGCCGATCTGCTACATCTGGACTGTCCAGTGCATCGATCTGAACCGGATGAGTAATGGGAGAGGGAAGGAGAGGACCAGTGCCAGGTACAAGCTGAACTTCCATTCCCAATGCCTGGGGAATAACGAGAATATCAGAGAAAATAATGGCAGCATCCACTCCGACCTGATCTACTGGCATCACTGTGATTTCAGTGGCGAGTTCGGGGGTTTCTACTCTTTCAAAAAAACTGTATTTGGCACGCAGCTTCATATAGTCAGGCAAATACCTTCCTGCCTGTCGCATCATCCAAACGGGTGGCCGAGGGACTTCTTCTCCACGTAAGGTTTTCAGAAATAGACTCTGTTGTGTTTCCTTGGCATAAGGAAGTGTTTCTAGGGTAGGATGAATGAATTGACTCACTGCACGATTAGATTTGAGGTGAATTGCTATTTTTTGGTTCGTTAACTCGGACTTCTTGTAATATGGTCGAGGCGCCCATCTCCAATAACTCTTGAGCACAACGCTCGCCCATCTGCGTGGGATCACCACCCGTCTGCTGCCAGGAGTCGGTCAGACATTGTTGACCATCCAGGCTGAGTACACATCCCTTGAGATGATAAGATTCTCCACTGACCGATCCATATGCACCAATAGGAGCAGTACATCCACCTTCAAGGGTTCGCATAAAGCTCCTTTCCATTAAGGCAATCTGATGGGTGGTCTGATCATTGATCGATGCAAGGCATTCGCGACTGATCGAATCATCTTCCCGACAGATGATCCCGACGATCCCTTGTGCCGGGGCAGGAAGCATCCAATCGAGCCGTTTCCAGTTTAAGTCTTTGAGCAGCTTCATTCTTGCAAGTCCAGCTTCAGCGAAGATTGCTCCCTGCCAGGGGTTGTTGGCGAGCTTGTGCAAGCGAGTCTGCACATTTCCCCTGAGATCTTCCATCTGATGACCTGGATATTTGTGTAACCACTGTGCTCTTCGTCTCAAACTTCCGGTTGCGATATGGGCAGTTGTTTCAGCTGATGCAAGGCCATTGGGATCTTTCCAGACCACAATGTCAGCACTGGGCCCTCGCTCCAACACGGCAGCCAGAACGAGTCCGTTGGGCAATCGGGTTGGGACATCTTTGAGAGAATGAACAGCGATGTCTATCCTTTCTTCCAGCAAAGCAATATCCAGAGTTCTGGTAAAAATTCCAGTAATGCCTAACTCATACAAGGGTTGGTCCAACCTCAAATCCCCTTCGGATTTCTGAGGTAGAAGTTCGCAGTCAATGCCTGTGCGCTCCAGTCTCACTTTTACCTGCTCGGATTGCCAAACCGCTAATTGACTGTCTCTTGTACCGATGCGCAAGATTTTATTCATGTGTTGGGAATTCCCTCAGAGTCAACAACAAATATTTACTTTTCACTGGCTTGCTGGTGAAAAAACTTTGCCAGATGTCCCGTGGTTTTATGGATCAGAAGCTGACTGATATCTGCCAGTTGACGCTCATCTGCTTCAGGATGTTTTTTGCTGTATGCTTTCAGTTCCTGCCTGTGAATTTCAAGCAACTCCTCCTTAATCCCCTTCAGAATTGGAGCAAATCGACGCGTCTCCAACCAATAGAAAAAATCAGCTCCTTCTGTTTCAATAATCTTTTCTGCCAAAGGAATGTCCTGCTGCCTGTTGGCAACAACTTCCCGGGTTTGAAGCACCAATTGATCTAGATCCAGGAGCGTCTTGCCCGACAGATCTCCAATCTCAGTCTCAATGTTGCGAGGCATAGATAGATCCAGCAACAGTTGTTTCTTATCAGGGTTCACCATATCTGCTGTCAGGATTGCCTGTTGGGCACCTGTAGCAACGATGATCACATCCGAGGCCTGAACTTGCGCATGCAATTCTTCCCAAGGCTTGATATTGGTTTGATACTTGAGGGAGAGTTCTTCTGCTTTTGCATGCGAACGGTTGATCAAGGTCAGTTGAGAAGGATGTATGTGCTTCAGTAAATTGGAACAAGTTGCCTTTCCGATTTCGCCTGCTCCCAACAACAAGATCTTCTTCGACTCCTCTCCATTAAGCCATATTTTGATAAAGCTGGAAGCAGCAAATGATATAGAGGCAGATCCTTTGCTAAGATTTGTCTCGCCTTTGACGCGCTTGCTGATTCGAATCGTGGTGTTGATCAAGCGTTCGAGATAGGAGTGAGAAGTCTTGCGTGTTTTGCTGACTTCATATGCCCGTCTGATTTGACCAATAATCTGAAAGTCTCCCAGGATATTGGATTCCAGACCACATCCTACTCTGAACAAGTGCGTCATGGCCGCTTGACCCGTGCGAACCCACCCTACCTTATGCCAATCTTTTTTGCTCGCATCACAATGGTCCAATAATAATTGTTGGAGTACCTCTGGACTGGGAGACCAGGCATAGAGCTCTGTGCGATTGCAGGTAGATATGGGGAGAATTCCGTAGAGAGGAAGTGCTTGAGAGGTTGTGAGGAGTTGATCGATCTGTTGAGCAGAAAGACTGAATTTTTCTCTCAAACCGAGATCGGCCTGTTGGTAGCTGATTCCTATAGCATTAAACTGTTTACCCTCTCCTGAATACATTAAATTATTGGTTGCTGCTGCAAAGTAAATGGATTATCACTGAAAAAATAACGCAAAAGGAAATATTAATAACTCCATGGATGAAAAGATTTCAGAATCCGCTATTTGTTTTTTTAAAATCCGTTACTTTCTTGCGAAACGTGAAAAAAAACTAAACAGTTGCCCTTTTTATTTTGTTACTTTTGCGAAGTAAAATGTAATCTGATGCTTGCAAATTCTCCACTTTCTCCAATCGGTGAAGTAAAAAATGCCGCAAAAAGTCATTTTGACTACTTCCCTCTTGGTCCTGACCTCTCTTGTAATCTCATTGAACATCAGGCAGAAACACCTCTTTCTTTTCAGGGAGGGATTGACAAACGTCTAATTCAGTTGTACTTCTGCCAAAGTGGAGAAATGACGTTTGCATTTTATGGCGGAAGATATCGCCAACAGTTGAAGCAAGGGTCTTCCTTTCTCTTTTACAATCCGCTAGGTAATTTGGACCAAATTCTTAGCGTGCAACCAGGCACGCAGGCGCTCTGTTTGTACTCTACGGTTCCTTACCTTCATCAGTTATTTGTACAGGATCTCTCAGAACTGCCTTTTTTGACCGAAGAGAACGTCAACAAAAAATTCTATGCAGAACGACCCTTGAAACCTGCACTCAAATTGGTGCTTGACCAAATGTTTCATACCAAAACCTTACCAGCAAATCGGAGACTGTATTTCATGGGGAAGGTGTTGGAATTGTTGAGTTTGTATTTTAATCGGGAAGCAGATCAGGTAGAAGAAAACTGCCCCTTTCTCCTCGATGAAAACAATGTCCTAAAGATCAGACAGGCCAAAAAAATTCTACTGGAACACATGATTGAACCGCCCGGAATCAAGGTTTTGTCCAGAGAAGTGGGCCTGAATGAAAGTCAACTCAAAAGTGGCTTCAAAAACATCTATGGCAAAACCATCTTTCAATATCTCACAGACTCCAAAATGGAGTTTGCCCGAAAACTGCTTGATCGACAGACGCATAAAGTCAATGAGGTCAGTGATAAAGTAGGCTATAGCAATCCCAGCCACTTCATTGCTGCATTCAAACGTAAATACGGCATCACGCCAAAAAAATATGTAATGGCATTGGATGGCTGACAAAACAAGGAAAACTTCCATCTGGCAGCATTGATTCATAGAAAAAAATCAGCTTGACCATCCACCACTAGCCGTGCCTACTAAATTTAAGTCTATGTCCAGTAAAAAAAGAGGCATTCTCATTGTCAATTTAGGATCTCCTGATTCCACAGAAACCAAGGATGTCAAACGATATCTGAAAGAGTTCCTGATGGATGAGCGTGTCATTGATGTTCCCTTCCTCTTGAGGAAATTCTTGATCGAAGGGATCGTTTTGAACACCAGACCCAAAAAGTCTGCAGCTGCCTACAAAAAAATCTGGTGGGAGGAAGGATCGCCCCTCATTGTTATCAGCCAGCGGGTATTGGAAAAACTCAAAGAAAAAATCAATGAACCGATAGCATTGGGCATGCGCTATGGCAATCCCTCCATCAAAGCAGCGATTGAAGCGCTGTACAAGCAAGAGCCCCAACTGGAAGAGGTTTTTCTGATTCCCCTCTATCCACATTATGCCATGTCCTCCTTCGAGACTGTGGTTGTGAAGGCGCGAGAGGTAGTTGCCCAACATTTTCCTCAATTGAAGATGGAGGTACAGCCTGCCTTTTATGAGGAGGAAGCCTATATTGACAGTTTGGCTGCCTCCATTCGTTCTCAATTGCCAGAGGCATTTGACCAGCTGCTATTCAGTTATCATGGGGTGCCAGAAAGACACATCAAGAAGGGAGACAGCAGCAAATCTCATTGTCTTCAGGTAGAAGATTGTTGCTCGGTTCATCATCCTTGCCAATCGATGTGTTATCGACATCAGGTTTTTCGCACATCGGAATTGGTCGCCGAAAAGCTGGGTCTCTCCAGGGATCGATACAGCGTCTCCTTTCAATCTCGTCTTGGTCCTGATCCCTGGCTACAGCCTTTCACAGATCATATGCTGGAAGAATTTCCATCCAAAGGTGTCAAGAAACTGGCCATTGTCTGTCCTGCTTTCGTATCCGATTGTCTGGAAACATTGGAAGAGATTGGGATGGAAGGCAAAGAGGAATTTCTGGAAGCAGGAGGAGAGGAATTTCACATGATTTCCTGTCTTAATGAGGATGATTCCTGGGTGAATGTGTTGGCAGGATATATTCAGCAAAGCAAAAAACAGCTGGCCAATGTCTGAGATGACTGCCGAGTTTGTGATTCTCGGGGCGGGTCTGACAGGATTAAGTGCCGCCTATCATCTGCAACAATCAGGCAAACAAGTTCTGGTTCTGGAAAAACGGAAGCAGGCGGGCGGTATTATTCAGACGGTAGATCAATCAGAATATCTGCTAGATCTGGGA
This sequence comes from Bacteroidota bacterium, assembly GCA_039029315.1. Lineage (GTDB taxonomy): Bacteria > Bacteroidota > Bacteroidia > J057 > J057 > JBCCCJ01. Next base: position 12,102 of record JBCCGK010000178.1, read on the forward strand.
GCAAATACGGCAGCATACACCCCTGACATCCAGCAGCTGGTGGAAGAACTTGGCCTGCAACAGAGCCTGAGGTTTGCGGAGCAAATCTCGAATACCCGCTATCTCTGTCGGGATAAGAAGCTGCACAAGGTCTTTCCCTCCCCAAAATTTCTTTTAGGCACCCAGCTTCTGAGTCGCAAAGGCAAGTGGCAGCTGCTTCGCGAACCCTGGCGATCCAAAGCCGAGACAAAAGAAGAAAGTGTTGCGGACTTTTTTGCCAGAAGGCTGGGAAAGGAAGCCTATGAATATATGATAGAACCCGTTCTTGGAGGTATATACGCTGGGGATCCGCATCAGATGAGCATGCAAGCAGTGATGCCACGAATGCAAGCGTGGGAAGCCGAACACGGCTCTCTCTTCAAGGGCATGATGGCCGCCCGAAAGGAAGCCAAAGCCAATGGGAGTCCAGGAAGGCGCATCTGTTCATTCAATCAGGGCATGCAAGAACTTCCTCTTGCAATCGGGACATCTCTTGGCAAGGCACTTCAAACGAATGCCACTGTAAGCGCTATCCAAAAAGACTCCGGTGGCTATCGCATTGTCTATCAGCAAGATCAGCAGGAACATTCGGTGATGACTTCTCAGTTGATCTGGACATTGCCTGCCTATCAAGGGCATCTTCTTCATGCCATAGACCCTGAGTTGAGCAAGCTGCTGGCAAAGATTCCCTATGTCCCCATGGCCATGTTACATCTGGGCTATCGGCAAGAAGACATGGCTCGCCCCAGAGACGGCTTTGGTTTTTTGGTGCCCAAACTGGAGAGTGAAAGCCTGCTGGGAGCCATCTGGAACAGTAGCATTTTCCCCAATCGAGCCCCTGCCGGGCAGGAATTATTTACCTTATTCGTGGGGGGAGGGAGAAAAGACATGCGGACGGAGCTGGAAATAGAGCAAACACTCCGGGAGGCCCAACAGATGTTCGAACAATTGATGGAAATTGAAGCCCCAGCGGTGTTGCGTCGCGTTCATTTGTGGACAAATGCCATTCCTCAATATGGGTTGACTCATATGAAGATCCGACACCAATTGGCAGAAATAGAAAATAGACATCCGGGGCTTCATCTGGCAGGGAATTTCAGAAATGGCGTCTCCGTAGGGGATTGTTTGACTGCTGGCAGGCATGCTGCGGAGGGTGTGTAAAATCATAAGCCTTCCCTGGTTCATTTTTTATAGCCATATGCACAATGCCTACACCCACTTTGGCAGCAGTACCCTCGCTGGAGGTGATAGAATTCTGTGAATACCCATAGTCCATTTTCGAGATAATAATGGACTTTTTCTTCCAATTTCTTATCCTTTCCTGAATGTTCGTGTTCCGTAACTGTTGCTATCAATTGATTTAACTCAAGAAGACAATTAGGACATAAGTGGTCATAATTTGTTGCTTCGAGATATGTATGAGTCTCCGTGCTGACTTGAGCCTGATCTGCCTGCTCAAGCACATCCTGCCTACAGACTCGTTCATATCGAGAATTACATCGAGCACACATACTTAGTTGACTTGTTTTCATGAAATCTTTTTACATAAGTTTGACTTTGGCCAAAATGGAAATTCAAATTTCTTTACCGTACACTTTTACCAGTTTAGGCGAGCTGGCCCCCAAAATTCGGCAGCGCACCAGACCAACCGATCGGTAAACTGGGGTGGATTTGTGAGTTGGGCTTAGAATTTTGGCGGTTTTTACGCAACTTTTTGCCGCC
>JBCCGK010000179.1:0-13830 GCA_039029315.1 Bacteroidota bacterium
ATGTGGGGTCGTTTCTCTTTTTGAGGAGAAACGGGGCAGTGCGGAAGAGGTTTTGAAACAAGGCAATCTCTTTGATTGGGAAATCTGACGTACACCCCTCTTGGGCGATTCTCGTGGATAGGGAATCCATATCCCTGATGAAAGTATTTCCCTAATCCGAAAAATAATGTAGTTTTCAGGCATATTATTCAAGTGGCATGAACAAAGTACTTATTCTCACCCTGACTATCTGCCTGATCATGGCATGTTCTGGCTTGAAAGATCAAGCCAATCTCCAGCCGCCAGTCCTGGCACCCTTTGAGAAACTCGATACCCTGGCAACCAATGACTGGTGGAATCGCGGTCCCAGCAAAATCATTGACATGAAGGTGGATCGCAAGGATGTGGTCGCTTTCGGGATGTATACCGTCTCGAACAATACCCTGAAAATGACCGCCCAGGTTTTTCCTCTCTATCCAGACGAAACGCGAACTGTTCGATTGGAAATTCAGGAAAATGAGAGCTGGAAAGAGATCCAGACTCAGCAAATCAATGACATTGGCTGGTCAGCCCTTTTTCGAATAGACAATTGGGATGATAGCAAAGACACCCCCTACCGGATCTTGCATGGAAAGGAAGCGTCTTTCGAAGGAGTGGTTCGCAAAGATCCCAAAGGCAAGGAAGAGATTGTATTGGCAGCCTTTTCTTGCAACAGCAACAAGGACCGAGGAGATCGTGCCAATTATGTCCGCAATGTTCGCCACCATAATCCAGATCTCTTGTTTTTTGCAGGAGATCAATCCTATGACCACAAGGAACATACTGCCGCATGGTTGAAGTTCGGCCTACAGTTTCGGGACATTTTTCGGGACAGACCCTGCATTACCATTCCAGACGATCATGATATTGGTCAGGGCAATATATGGGGAGAGTATGGCAAAAAAGCTTCAAGCCCTGCCGGCCCTGATGGCGGCTATTTTTATCACCATGAATATGTTAAGATGGTCGAGCGCTGTCAGACCTCTCATTTGCCTGATCCGTTCGACCCGACACCTATTGAGCAGGGAATTGGCGTATACTATACCAATCTTCTGGTGGGGGGCGTAGATTTCGCCATTATCGAAGATCGAAAATTCAAATCAGGCCCGGAAGGCAAAATTCCTCAGCAAGGCCCACGGCCCGATCACATCCGAAACCCTGAGTATGATCCTTCTTCTGTAGATGTCGAAGGCCTGGAACTGCTTGGCCAGCGTCAGCTCGACTTTCTGGAAGCATGGGGAAAATCAGGCAGTCCGATGAAAGCTGTCCTGTCTCAAACGGGCTTTTGCGGAGGAGCACACCTGCATGGCAAAAAAGAAAATCGGCTTCATGCAGACATGGACTCGAATGGGTGGCCCCAAACAGGCCGGAATAAAGCTGTCAAGGCGATCAAACAAGCGAATGCAGTACATATTGCGGGAGATCAGCATTTAGCCACCATTATCCATCACGGAACAGAGGAATATGAAGATGGACCGTATGCCTTCGTTGTCCCAGCCATTGTGAACAATTACTATAGTCGATGGTGGTGGCCGGAAGATGAGCAAGCAGGCGAAAATAGCAATGGCATTCTCCCCTGGAATGGTAGATTCCTGGATGGATTCCACAACAAGATCACCATGCATGCCTATGTCAATCCTGATAGTCATTCCAATGGGGCAGGCTACGGATTGATTCGCTTCAATAAAGCCATCAAGGAAATAACCTTCGAATGTTGGCCCCGCACAGTGGACGTGACTCAAGCGGATGCGCAACAATTTACAGGTTGGCCCAAGACCATTTCGATGGAGTAAGAGATGGACGAACTCGGAGAATTTGATGGCCTATGTGTTGGCGATTCCTCCAAGCTCTGTGCGCAAGTCCAGGAGTGATCTGATCAATCCTGAATCAGAATTTTCTGCTGCTGAAGAATTCTCCCTTTTTCCCAAATGCTCAAAAAATAAAGACCAGGACTGATGGTTTTTTTCAAAACAGGAGGCTGATCTTTGCGGATAATCCCTCGCTGGACCAATCGTCCCTGTTGGTCCCATAACCTGAGCGTATACTGCCCTCCTGCAAGCAATTGATCACAGGCAATAGGACTTCCAATTGTATAAGGGTTGGGAAAGCTGCATAGGATGGCTGAGGATAGCAACTCTTCTTCTACACTGGTGGTGTTGGGGGGTAAAAAACCGCCGTACACATCACAATAGCTGATCTGTTTCCAGACTCCCTGACTGACAGACCATTCGTCCAGACCATAGCGCGTCATTCTCCCCACAGAATCCAACTCATAATAAAATCGGGATGCTGGCTTCCAACTTGGGTCCGTATCCAGCCAGGAATTAGACAGAGATTCCACCAATCTATCCAGAGAATCGTATTGAGGGACAAATCTCCTCTGTGTCTTCAAGGCGCTATCTACAAATATTCTATGGAGTTCTTCACTCGCTTTACCAGTAGGGTCTCTTTGGATGCTTAGATCACTATTCAAGACCCAGATTTGTGAGCTGGATTTCCACCTTTCAGTTAGAATAAATATCAGCTGATCCAGACTATCATATTGGTAAACCCTATGTTGTCTGGGCGTCCAGCTTGTTTGAGTCGTATCCCAGTCCAGGGTAAATGTTTCTTGAAGCTGATCCTGTTGGTCGTATTGATGGGTCTGTTTATTTCGTATGAACCACCCACTATTGGCTATCTGGTCCTCTGTGAGGATTTCGTCGACCAGCCCACTGTTGGTATAGCTTGTCTGAATTCTTTGAATATCCTCCCATTGCATGCTGTTGGCCTTCCAGGTTGTTAAGACTTTTGAGAGCTCCTTTCCTGTGATCGAATCGTATGTATAGCGATTGTAATACCAAGGATCATATTCCAGGGTGCTTGTGTTCCAAAAGATTCCACGAATAGAATCCAGGGATAGACTTTCATTCCAGTAGGTATAATTGATGAATTCGTTTCGCCAGGTTTGGCTGGAATCCTCAAATCTAAAACAATAGGTGGAATCGCTCCCTTGTCCAAAATAGTCAAAGTCTTTGCGGTATTCCTGAGAGTGAAGGGGCAGAAAAAGAAGAAAGCTGAAGCTAAAGAAAAGAAATTGTTTCATGGCAATGTAAAGTGATCTTATGTTTACAGGTTCTTTGATTATTCGGCTACTCCATTGGAACTGAGGACTTGTAAGGTATGCACATATCGGACATCTGGATTCTGATACGTCCAGACGATTTGTTTGTCTCTGGTTATCTCCATCATCTTCACTCCATCTTCAGTCTGATTTCCATAACATGAGACAAGAAAATTGCCATTGTTCAGCACTTGCAACCCACAAACATCCTGGAGCTGTCCACCAATTTCTTCTGTAGTCAATTGCCATTCGATCTGGCCTTTTTTGTCGAAGACAACCATGCGATTTCCTGATGCACAAGTAAGCACTGTTGAGCCGCCTTTGAGCCTGACAGCGGCGAATGTCCCATTCTTGGCCTCGGGACCTCCCATCTCAGGAATATCTACTCTGAAGGTTCTTACTACCTTTCCTCGTTTGTTGTATTCCTTGGCGAAAGGCTTGAGTCGATGGGGAACCAAATATTTTCCATTCGCCAGCTTCCGTCCCATGCGCGATTGCATATGCACATTGTCTGTCTCAGGTTGAATCGGAATGCTGCGTGTGATCTCTCCAGCAGCATCAACCTCTACCAGTCTAGGCTGTTCGCCCAACTCTGTGATGAGAGTTTGTCCACTGTTGAGCCGCTGGGCACTCATCAATTCGGGATTGATGGTGGTTTCATATGACCAGAGGACTTGCTTGGCCCGTGTTACTTCGACCACTTTGGTTTTGTAGGTAATGAGATAATTCCCATTGGCTAACTTGGTGATGTCTTTGGAGTCGCCATCATATTCCCAAACCACCTCATCCGCTTCATTGATCTCCATCGTTTTGGGACCACTGATTACAAAGGCATGTCGGATGTTGGTGGCACTTTTTTGTTGACTAACTAATTGGAGAGAGAATACACTGGCTAGAGAGAGGAGGAATATTCGTTTCATTGGAGGAAGGGTATGAGAGTGATGAGACGAAGGTATACATAAAACTTAAAACCTGTTTACATTTAGAGACTGTTTGAACATCTATCACTTATTGTTTGTATGCGTCTTTTTTCCTCATCCGGCGGCTTTTTTGTTCCCATAGCACCACTATGAGAACAAAAAAGAGCCTTGTCTGAGAAAAAAATACGCCATAAAAATTCTCAGCACAGATTTCCAAACAGTCTCTTTGGGATTTGAAAGGGAAAGGACAAATGTTGTGTTCTGCCATGCCGTTTTCCTCTTGCCTATCATCCTGAAACAAGTTTTGTAGGAAAGATCAGGGCAAAGCATTTTTTGGTGAATATTTTATTGGATGAGCGATAGGAGGAGAAAAAAAGAGACTAGAATGCTACTGGGAGGGGGATTGTAAAGGTTCTACGAAGGAGATAGATCCTTTGTCCTTTCTTTTTGGAAATAGTTTGGAGAGAAATATATATCTTTTGCCCACTGAATCATTGCAACAATTATGAAGACCATATACTTACTTGGAGGAAGCTTGTTCTTATCCACTGCTATGTTTGGACAAACATTGGACAAGGAGGTAGCTGCCACCGTCATGGGTGCGGCCCTCATATGGGGAGGGATAGGGATGCTTAACCTGATTCTGGGAATTGCCCAGATGAGACAGGCAAAAAAGGAAAGACGCCTGCTTACGGGAATTCTGAGCACCATTTGTGTGGGTGTAGGATTGGCCTTATGTGAAAGTCATACACTGCCTGCGATGATTTCCGTTGGAATTGGTCTTTTTGGCTATATCAGCCTATCTCATGATGAGACAACTCGTTCCTCTCTTTGATACATCTGTCACTGCAACTATTACTACAATCATATGCTTAATCGCCGCGATTTTGTCAAAACAACCGGTCTGGCAAGCCTGGCAACTGCTACAAGCGGAAGTCTTTTTGCCAAAGAAAGAGAAGATGTCACTGCTCATCCAGATAAGGGACCTCTCATTCGTTCCTTCACGATTTTTCCAGCGAGTGGTTCCTTCTATCGCTTTATTGGTCCCAATTCCTATGACAACGCACCGAAGGGGATTCATGGACATCCCCGAAAGACGCTAATCGTAGAGCTGTCCGATGGGACGCGAGGGGTAGGGACCATCGGCTATCGCCCGTTGACAGAGCAGGTATTGGCCAAAGCGAAAAACCTGATTGGGAAGGATATTTTTTCCTTATATGGCTGGAAAGGAGACCAAATTAAATCGGTGCATCCCGACATAGAGCCATATTTTTATGATTCTGATTATTCCTGGACCGAAAGCGCAATTCTGGATGCGATCGGTCATCTGAAACAAAAGCCTGTCTGGAAACTATTTGGCAGGAGTGTCAAGGAAGGAATCGATCCCTATGATGGAACCCTGTATTTTGCCGATATGGTAGGCAATTCAGATGTGCAAATCATAGCCCAAATCGGCAAACGCATCAAACGAGATGGCTATCGAGCTGTCAAACTCAAAGTAGGGCGTCCAGACAAATGGCTGCCAGGAGAAGCTGGGGTTGAGCGAGATATCGAGGCATTTATTGCCTTGCGCGAAGCTGTTGGTACCAATTTTAACATCATGACCGACGCCAACAATGGCTACAAAAACAAACTTGATTGGGCGATTCGCTTCCTGAAGGCTTGTGCCCCCTATAATATGTACTTCATGGAGGAATTGATCCCCGATGATACTGCGCAATATCTCAAGATCCGAGAGGCCTTGTTGAAGGAGAATCTATATATCCCAATTGCAGATGGCGAAAGTATCTGGAATACGGACATGTTTGAGGTCTTTACTTCCTATTGCGAGGCGGGCGTATACAGCTTTATCCAGCCAGATATGCCAACCTGTGGATTTACCAACATTCTTCGAGTAGCACGGATGGCTGAGTCGTATCCGCATGTGAAGCTGATTCCCCATGTCTGGCAAAGTCATATGGGCTTGCTGATGAGTGCACATATCGCCAAAATTCAGCCCAATATTCCGTTTGTGGAGGACTCCCGCTATTTGGAACATGTCATGATGTCGCCGGGATATGAATTTGATCAGGGGCAATGGTTCGTGCCAGATGAGCCAGGATGGGGCGTGCAATTGACACCGGGCTATGAACAGTTCATTGAAGAGGAGCCAATTGTGATTCAGTAATTAAAAAATAAAGCAAGATGGATGACGGAAAAAGAGGAAGTCGGTATTCATGGTCAACCCAAGGGACAATTGTTGTTGGTTGATCACCAATCGATATGGGCCAGAATCTACCAGAATGAAGTAAGTCGAATTCAAGCCAGTATTGAAGTTCAGGACCTCCTCTTTTTCCATATTGGTAGTACAGCCGTTCCTGCCTTGTTGGCCAAGCCAATCATTGACATTGCGGTTGTGTTTCGGGATGCAAACCAACTATGGATGCTTGCCGATGGCCTCAAGAAGATCGGATACACCTTTAGAGGAACACATGAGGAGCCCAATCATTGGTATTTTGTCCTGGATCGGGACAAGCTTCGCTTATTTCATGTGCATGCCTGGCTGGAAGGGTCAGCAGGCTTAGACCGACATCTGGAGTTTGTCCAACAATTGATCAATTTCCCTGCATTGAGAGATCGCTATGCACAACTGAAGTTGGAGTGGGCTGAGAAAGCCAACTGGAACAAGCAGTTGTACAGTTCCCAAAAGGACGCCTTTGTTCAGGAAGTATTGGATTGGACTGCTTGAGTCAGACCTGGAAGGCATCTGGATGGCGGGAATCTTTTTTTGTCGGAGTAATCAGACAGGGAGGGGCGTGTGGGTAAGGTTTTTTTGTTGGCAGCTTGTGGGTGCGAATCGCGACCGGCATACCTGCTTTGTGGATGTCCGAGGTAGATCAAAAGGAACATATGAAGGGGAAGTTTTGTGTGTGGGAGAATTATGCCTGTAATTCTTCAAAATCAGCCAGAAGTTCCTCCAGTTTTGTTATCAGGCCGCCATAGATGGTCTTCAAATCCCATTCAAAGACCTGTTTGCTGAAGAGACTCATGACGACAGCAAGCAAGCCCATGGGTAGCATCACGGCCAGGGAGTCCCGATTCATGAGGTCATACCATCCATTGTCCGTATTCGCCACAAACATGGCCAAACCAAAGATCAGTATGAAGCATGGATACCAGAAACGATAGACAGTTCCAAAGAGAGAAATCATGTCTTTCAGCCAGGTATTGAAGGCCTGTAGGTATTCGTAGCTGCTGACCCCCAATTCCAGATCTTCAAGTTTGTCTAGTTCTTTTCTGCCAATGAAGGCAATCATAGCAAGCATCAGACACATACAAGTGGCCAGGACAGGAACCCCGGCAAGGGCAAATCCTCCTCCAATAGCCAGAGATCCGATGGCGACAAGAATGATGTTGATGCGAAATCTTCGCTTGAAGGTATCGACCACATGAATGGATTTTTGGTCGAATAGATTGTTAAGTTTTGGAGCGATGAGGGCATCTTCTTTCAGAAAGCCTTCTTTCCAGATGTTTTCAATAGACTGTTGCATGGAGTATTTTTTTTAATCGTTCTTTGATTCGGTTGATACGCACACCAATATTATTGGGATTGGTTCCCATGATTTCGGCGATTTCCTGATAGGATTTTTCTTCCAAGTACAGGAGAATCACGGCTCTGTCTACTTCAGACAATTGACGAATGGCTGTGTACAAAAGTTCCAAGGGTTCATCTTCGAATGCCTGATTGTGTTCAGAATGATCAGATGGCAATTGATCAGGGTTTAGGGGCTTGCTGCTGCTCTTTTTCTTTTTGAACAACGTCATGCATACATTGAGCGCAACTCTGTAGACCCAAGTCGCCCAATTGGCTTCCTTTCGAAAATTTTCTTTACTTCTGAATAGTTGTAAACAGACCTCCTGATAGTAATCCTCAAAATCTTCTTGTGTATGGGTATATGCTCTGCAGATTTTGATGATGATAGCTGCATAAGGATCAATAGAGGTGGTATAAAAATCACTACTCATATTTGCTTTTTCTCTTTAGTGGCCTAAGCCCACGGATCATTACACCCCGTAAAAAAAAAAATGAAACAAGTGTATTTCCTCTGTTTTTGGGTGTACGACAATATTCACCTTCTTTCACCCCAATTCTCCAACCATGGACGATCTATCCCTACTTCTAGAACAATTGAGACAAGAACGCAATGCTGGATTGACCTTTGAAGAACTGATGGCACGGCTCAATGATTATAGTAACAGATTCGATATGCTTCAAACCCAATGGATTACTCACATACGAGCAGGTGGTCCCCTTGAGGTCGAAGAAATGGCCAAACGAATAGGGCAGGAAATGAACCTCCGGCGGCAGAATCATGAACACATAAGTCCCAAGCGCTTGAATCCCTTGTACATCTTGTCATTGTTTGCAGAAAAATTGAACCTTGTGAAGTATGAACAGGACATTTGTGCAATTGGAACCCCTGAAGATGCATGCCATTGTCAGCTTCGCATGTCTCACCATCTTCCACCTATTGGCGCATACCTGGAAAAAATAGGGGTTTCGCAAGAGTGGTCAGGGGATGACATTGACATTTTCAGCTGTAGCAGGTGTGCCACCGGTTGGGTGAAGGAGGATGTAGGCGGTGGAGGTGTGCAAATTGATCAGTGGAAAGAATGGGACCAGAAGGAATATCCTCTTAAGAGAGCCTGAATCCTTTGGCTATTCTTATTGTGTTTCCTCAGAAGCATGTGGATGGGGAGAGAGCAGTTTGTGGAGCTAGATAAAACGAAAAAAAACTTCCCTTCAGGCAGGATGATCATTGCCAAAGGACCTAAAACAAAAAAAAGTAAAAAAAAGCTTGACTCTCCCCTTACGTCATAGACTACCTTTGTATTATGGTACGACAGAAGCAAAGAACAATGAAGACATTTGGCGTCAAGGAAGTGTCAAGCATATCGGGAGTAAGTGTGCGCACACTTCACTATTATGATCAGATTGGTCTGCTACCCCCTTGCTTGCGAACAGAGGCGGGCTATCGACACTATGGAGAAGCAGAACTCCTTCGACTCCAGCAAATTTTGTTTTATAAGGAACTGGATTTTCCACTAAAAGAGATTCTGGAACTATTGGAGGACCCTGAGTTCGACCTGATCCATGCACTCGAAACCCATCGTTCAGCCTTGCAGGCCAGACAAGAACGAATTGATCATTTGCTTCAGACCATTGACAACACCATTCATCACCTAAAAAAAGGAAAGAGTATGTCAAAACCCGAAGACCTATACGAAGGATTGCCCAAAGAAATGGGAACAACTTACAGAGATGCAGCCATAGAAGAATATGGTCAAAAAGCAATCGATCGTTCTGAAAAAGCCCTACTCGGGCTTGGCAAAGATGGCTTCAAGCAGTTGAAAGAAGAGATGGAGCAAGTCAATCGGGCATTGTTTGCCCAAAAAGATCAGGCTGCAGATGCTGAAGCTGTCCAGACGCTCATCGAACGACATTATGCAGTTATTCGTCAATTTTGGGGAACTGCGAACAAGCAAGATAAGCAGGCAGATGCTTATGCTGGCTTGGGACAATTATATGTGCAAGATGTGCGCTATACGACCGTCGATGGACAGACGCAACCTGAATTTGCCGCTTTTCTGCAACGAGCCATGAAGCATTTTGCTGACACCCGCTTGAAGTGATTCCTGCGAATAGACCCGACTGAAAGCTGAAGGAAGTGTCCTTTTCCACATGAGGACACTTCCGCCCATCACTCCCTGTCTCTCCTCAACGACATCATCTTGCCTGCCACTGTGCTCAATCGAAAGATTGGAGAGACGCTTATTTGAATGTATGATCCTAATTCTTCTACAATGAAAACATCGATATTGATGACTTGCTACCTATTCATCCTACTTCCACTGACTGCCTATGACAAAGATGCAAGTCTCTCTTTGACAGATATGCAGCAAAAAGAACTGATTACATCCCAGGGAACCTGGCGATATGCAGTGAGCAATCATGGCTCCAAGGCCATCCTCTTTATTCATGGAGCCAATTCCAGCCATCGGATTTGGCATCATCAATATTCTTTGTCTCTGACAGGCTACAAGAATATTTTTGTCAATCTGCTGGGCTATGGAGGGAGCGACAAACCTGATGGCGGCTATGGACTGGCCAATTGGATAGAGGGCCTGAACCAGCTGCTGAAGCAAGAACAGCTGGAAGAGATCTGTATCGTTGCTCATAGCAATGGCGTCCTGTTCGCCAAAGAATTTTATCGCGCATTTCCCCACAAGGTCTCCAGAATGCTGCTGTTGGACGGTATGCTCAAACCCATGATTCCGCCTCAAAGCCTGAATTGGATGAAATCAACCCTGGAACGTAGTGATTATGAGACCTTCATGGCTGATCAGATCCGACACATGCCTGTCCAGGGCTTGAGTGAAGCGGATGTCGTCATTCTTAAACAGGATGCCAGACAAACTCCCAAAGGAGTTAGAATGGCTGAATTTGACCTGATTACAGATGATGCCAGCTGGCAAGAGCTTCAGATCGATTGCCCGCTGACCATCGTTCATGCTGATAGCCCTTTCTGGACAGAAGAATATATCGATTGGCTTGGCCAGATTGCACCCGGGCATCGATTGATTCTTTGGAAGGATTCTGGCCATTTTATTCCTATGCAACATGCAGATAGACTCAATCGCCTGATCAGAGAGCTTGTTGAGAAGCCATAGGAAACCTATTGCCTGACCAGCAGGATATTCTGTGTATAAGGATTGGAGATGTATATTAGCGCCCACACTTCCTAAGACCTATCCGCATGCACCTTCGAGAATTAACCCATACAGATTATGCTCAATTTGTTGCCTTGAGGGAATACGCACTGAAAGAATACCCCGCTTCTTTCAGTGCGGCCAATGAGGAGGAACAGGCAGATCGAAAACACAAGTTCAACTCTCTCGTTTCTCATCGAGTTAATTTTATTCTTGGTGCATTTGTGGGAGAAATGCTAGTGGGCATGGTGGGCTTTATGCAGTTGAGTCGAAAAAAAATCAGCCATAAAGGAGAGTTGACAGCCATGATTGTCTCTGCAGCTTACCAGGGACAAGGGATTGGGTATGCCCTCCTGCAACATGCCCTGGAGAAGGCCTTCCTCATCGAGGACATTCATCAAATCAATCTTGTCGTCAATGAAGACCGAAAATCTGCCATAGCTCTGTACAAAAAAGTCGGCTTTGTCCCATATGGATTGGAAAAAAATGCCATTCGTGTAGAAGGCAAGATGCATACTGCCATTCACATGGTGAAACGATCGTCTTCCTCCCAACACTGAAAAAAGGCAAGCCCGAGCAAATACTCAAGGACAGAAGACGAATCCTCATTAGGGAAGTAGATAAGCGTATGTTTTGTCATTTTTCCCCTATTCTAAACACTCAATGATGATTCTCTCCATCCACAAAGCATGAAACAAGCAACAAGATTTACAGTCTATGGGATCCTGATCATACTGCTCTTGCTGGTCCTTGGATTGTTTTACAGTCGCTCCTGGGAACGGGCACTCTTTATTGAGCCGTATTTCCGAATTCAGACGGAGGACAAACTGGTCGCTTTGACATTTGATGATGGGCCTTCTCCACAACGTACCCTTCCCTTACTCAGGCTTCTTCAGGAAAAAGAGGTCAAGGCCACCTTCTTTATGCTGGGAGAAAACATTGAAAAACATGATTCGATTGCCCGGAAGGTGTTCGAGGAGGGGCATCTGATTGGGAATCACAGCTATGATCATCCAAGATTAATTCTAAGATCTGTTGCTTTCACCAGAGATCAAATTGTACGGACTGATCGCCTGATCCAGCGCCTGGGGCAAAAGGAGGTGCGCTACTTTCGTCCACCATACTCATCCAAGTATATCATTCTTCCGATCCTGCTGAGATCCATGAACAAAATTCTGGTTACAGGTACCTATGATCCACCTTCTGAATACAAATCTCCCTATGATGGCCAGCAAGTTGCCCAAGAAGTGATGGAGAATGTGCAGCCAGGATCAGTGATCTACCTCCATGATGGGATACATAGAGACCCTGAAGCATTCATTCAATCAGTAGATCTTATCATTGATAGTCTGAGGGCAAGCGGATATCGCTTTGTCCGATTGGATGTTCCATCACAGTGAGCATTCATACAGAATAACATAGGCAATCCTTCTCTCAGCCAATCGGAGAGGGAATCTCAACAGTTGATTTATCAAGCTGTAGGTCGCCTACCAAAACAATTTGCTATTCAAACTCCTGTTAGAGCCGAATAGCAAATTTGTCGATTTACATCCTGTCCAACCTCCTAGACAGATTTTTGGATCAACTTAAAATTCCCGAACAGGTCGGATATCATCCCCACTAAACTTAACCATTGTATACACAGTGTCTTTGTAAAAGGGCTTGAGCGCAAAATGAAAAGAATCAATTTCTGTAGAAGATTGATAACGTCGGATATTGCCCAGGAAGTTGCTATGCCCTTTTGCATGTAGATTGTCATATATCAGTTGTACTTCATCAATAGATGGCATAAACCAGTCATCAAAACCGTTCAGGATGAGTTCATCCACAAGCTTGAATGATCTTGCCTCGTCTGTACAATTGGCAGCGATCACCTTGTCTGTATTCGCTTTTCCCTCTCCCACTTCCCGTCCGCTAGCTCCAGTCTCTACTCCCCGACATCCCCACTGATGGAAATTGCCATAATCGGTTGAGGTAGTAACCAATCCCTCTCCACTGAACTTGGGATACTGGGCAGGCTCTGAGTTGACAAAGAAAATGAGGCCTCCTTCATATGTTTTGCCATAAAGACTATCCAAAGGCACTCCCTTTTGGACCAGTTCAAGAGGTCTTGAACCATTGTCGAGCCGCTTCTGGACAGGGATATAAGTGGCACAGGATTCGCCTTCATAGCCTTCAGCACACGCACAATCTCCCTCATTGCACATGCCGCCATTTTCACAGACAACATCAGCGCATGGGTCGAATAAGCTACAAGAAGTCATTAACAGGACGAAAACGAGTACGAACAAGCGTGTCAGAATGAATTGAAAGTTTGTCATTACTATAATTTGATTATGGGGTTAATAGAGTTTTAGATGATTGCCTTGGTGTGTGCTTCCAAGAAACGGGAAGTGTTCCAAAAAAGTGGAATTTTTGAGGGAGAATGTTCTGAATGGTAGGGAAAATGTTCTGAATGGTAAGTCAGGGAGCCAAATCAAGTGCTTTTGCTCATCGACAGAGCTTGATCAAGGGCTTGATAGGAACTGGACTTTACTCCCATCTTTGTGCACATCCATCAGATAAGCAAGAGAAGCAATACCTGGCTCGGCACATTTTTGAGAGAAGAAACATGTCAGACCCAGAGACAGAGAATACAGAGTCGGAGGCAGGAACTCTGGAGGCGATTGGTCAGGCGTTCAAGGGTTTTATGTTATGCATATTTTCACTGTAGTGATCTATGCACCTTAAGAATGAAGACAGGTATAGCTTAAATTGGAAATACGGACATTTTTCATCATTATTTCCCTAAGAGACTGTTTGAAAATCTATCACTATTTTTTTGTATGCGTCTTTTTTCCTCATCCGGTGGCTTTTTTTGTTCCCATAGCACAACTATGAGAACAAAAAAGAGCCTTGGCTGAGAAAAAAATACATCATAAAAATTCTCAGCACAGATTCCCAAACAGTCCCTAAGTAAGGAGACACAATTAAATTGCAGGATCTTGCTCCTCTCCCAACCCCCTTCAAAGGGGGAAATCGTTGATTTCTGGCCTTGTG
>JBCCGK010000180.1:0-13368 GCA_039029315.1 Bacteroidota bacterium
AGAAATATTTGCAGAATTACCTCAATGAATTCTGCTACAAACAAAACCGACGCTACTTCAATGAACGATTATTTGATAGACTGCTAATAGCTGCAGCTACTCTGTATTGGAAACCGGTGTATAGTGCCGGATAAACATTAAAGAATATGTTAAAGCAACTCTTCCTGAATATGGAATAATTCCAGACTCTACACTAGAGTCAAAGAAGTGTTTTGCGGTTTTTCATCAATCGAAAAAATATTTACAATCTAAAAAATTGAAGGATCTATCTATTGGATATGGTCCACTCATTATTTCAAAAATAGATCAAACAATATTTCAGACTGGTTCTGGAAAAAGTGTAGAAGAATTAATTGCAGCTTTCGAAAAATTTGGAGATCCATCAGCTAGTTTTGAATTCAATAATAGGAAGAAATTCCGTTTACGAAAGGCAACTAATCAAGGAATAAAATCAATAGAAGCAATAAAAGAGCTGAAAAAATTAACAGGAAAAGGCATTTTAGAATCAAAGAGAATTATTGAGAAAATTGAAAAAGGAGAAATAATTGATCTGGTAATCAATTTTGATACAGAAAAATTGATTACGATGGAGAAGTTGGGAATACTGATTGAATACCCAATAAAGAATAAAATATAAATCCAACGCTTAAATGGCCAACGCGAAGAAATTGGAGGAAGGCACAACATCAGCTATCCACCAGATCGAGCCTGTTCGACTCGATTCGGCGGATAGCTCGGCGATGGGGTGTTGGTTATTGGGGTATTGGTTATTGGGCGATATTTGGGGAGGGAGTTAGTGTAATATGTAATTTGGAACGGTAAAGCAATGAATGGGAGGGATACATATTTTCCCTGTTTGGTATGACAGTCAATATTTTCTATTCTGGCTTTATTTTGCAGCAAGCTACGGCAAGAGGTGGATGCATGATGCGTCAGGAGTTGTTTCGCTCTGCTAACAACTTTTCCCAAAGAGAGTCCGGGTTTTCCCACAACTGAACTGATTCGGGAGTGGTGATCAGGATATATTTCCCATCAGGAGAGTAGTTCGCAGACAATACCTCAGATGCCAGCTGAATTTGTTGCAGCGTCTGTCCGTCCAAATTCCAGAACCTCACACTTCTATCTCGGCTGCCAGTGAGAATTCTGCTATGATTCGGGGCAAAATCTACCGTAGTCACGGTCTCTGTATGGCCATTGAAGGATTGGTGTTCTATGCCTGTAGACTTCCATAATTTCGCAGATCCGTCCTCACTACTTGTAAGGAGCAAATCGCCATCAGGGGAAAAGCAGGCATGGGTGAGGCCAGATTGATGGCCTGCAAATGCTTGTACTTTCCTCCACATTGTCTCCTTTGCTTGATCCTCCGATTCATCCCAGACAATTGCAGTTCCATCCTTCCCACAACTAAGAATCTGTTGTGCATTTGGATGAAAGGCCGCATAGGTCACGGGAGATTGGGTCTCTCCTTTTTGGATATCGAATCGGTCCGTAATGGTTCCACTTTCCAAATGGAATCGCCTGACCTTATCCGCTCCTACAACGAACAAAACAAATTGTTCATCAGCTGAATAGGTGGCTGAATGGATAGGTTCCTGTTGGCTTGGAAATGTTTCAATCTTCTCTCCATTCAGGTTCCAGATAATGGCGGTGGTGTCTTTGCTAGCTGTCAATATTTTTTGACCGTCAGGAGCAAAAGCGATAGATTGGATCACATCAGAATGGCCATTGTATTGCACCAATTCTTCTCCTGTCACTCGCCAAAGTCTTGCTGTGTTGTGATCTGCTGAAAGAATTGTTTGGCCATCCGGAGCGAATGTCGCCGAGCTATAAGGCGCATTTCCTTCCCAACTCCTCACCCTTACCCATTTGTTACGCACCGCTCCAATGACGTTTATGGTCTTCTGCAACTCTTCTTTGAGCGCAGGTGGGGATTCTCCTGTAACTTCCCCCACATCTGAATCGGGCAACATCTCTATGCCCTTTTTTGCCAGGTCCAAATCCCCAAACAGCGCATGAATAGATTTCCCCAACAACAGGGATAATTCCTCTTTATTTTCCGAGGATTTCATTGCTTCAAGATAGGTATCCACAGTCCTTGGAAGGTTGTGTCCCTGTTCATATGCTTTGGCCAGGTTCATAAAGGCCTCTATCCCAACCCCTAATTGAATCGCTTCCTGGAATGCCTGGATACTCTCCTCTGTTTCTCCCTTTTCCAAAGCAAGTGTTCCCTGTTCCATCAGAGCCTTTTTCTTTCTCTCAGGGTCTTGTTTCTGGATAAAGGCGGTTGCTTCATCGAGGAATCCAATGGGTGCCTCGGCATTGATATAGTGGGTGTAGGCATCAGCTGCATGTTTGAGGCTTTCTGTTTCAACCAACTTCTCGAGGGCTTTTCCAAGAAAAAAGAAGGCTGCTGAATTTCCTGAATTGATATCGGTTGCTTTTTTCAAATGATTCACGACGGCATTCCAGGAAATTTCTTCTTCTGATTTTTCATTCTCCAAGCTTACTTCTTGAGCAGCCTGATTTCTTGTTTTTTCTTCAACATAGATACGCCCTAGCGGATAATGCGCATCCTCATCCGATTGTGCCGCAGCCAATTCCAATTCCTGCTTGGCATTTTTCCTGTTTCCCATCAGATCATGAAGAACCCCTACATCCACTCTCAAATCTTCATTGCCAGCTTTCATCATCTGTATCAGCTCCACTTGCAAATCTTCCAGAATCTCAGCTGCCAAATCGACTCCCTCTTGTAGGATCAACTGATGGTAACCAGCAAACTTTCCTTCGCTAGTAGTAGTCAGGATAGGATGGAGTGTAGCTTTTCTATTTATTCTTTCTCTCGTGAATCCAGCCATAATCGTCAAATCATAATGAACGTATTCTTGATTGCCTATTGTTTGCTTTCCGGCTTTCTACACGAGATGCTTTGCTTCCCGAATAGCGTGTATCATATTTGTGGAGGTGGCAGAGGGATTGCGCTTAAGATATTCAATCATTTTGGGAGTCAGCCGTCCCTGTCGTGAATTCACCCAGCCCAATTCAACTCGATCTTTCTCCTCAGAATAGAGTCCCGGGATGATACAGGTATTTCCAAACGAGTCCACAGGCTCAGCTTGCTGATCAGCCGGAGAATACCTGAGAAAGCGCCCTCCACTAGCAAGGGCTCCATTTCCAAAGCCTGCATCCAGTACTACAGTCAGATGTTTGGTTCTTTTGCTTCTTTGTGCCAGTTCAGCAAAAGAGAGAACAGTTTCTTTCTCTTTGGAAAGCAGCCCATCATAAGGCACCAAGGCTCTATGTGTCCCTTCCTCATCTACTGCGCCCAAACCCGCAAAAAAGAAAAATACAGCGTGATCAATGGCCTGCTCACACAGTTGCTCAAAGGCTTGTAGAATTTTGTCGCTCACGGCTTCTTCATTTTTCAGAATTGTCATATTTTCTTCCCTATATCCCATTTCAGCAAGCATTTTTTTCCATTCATCCACATCCTTGCTAGCGCCGATTGCCCTTTTGTTAGCGCCTGAGTAGGTGTCAATCCCGATCAATAAGGCATAGCTTGACTTGTTGATGACTTGCTGCAGCCGTTTGCTCAGGCGAGCAACGGCATGTCTGACGGGCCTGCGGATATCTTCGGTTCGAAAGAGTGCCTGACACGCCTCCAAGGATTGGCTGGCGTCTTCCACAGCCCCCAGTGCCAAATAGGTTTGAGCCATTCCCACATAGACTTTCCAGGTCTTGATGTCTGTCTGGAGCAAGCTATTTGATGATTCAGCTAGGTTTTCCTGTGCTTTCAAAACACGATGATAGGCATCATTTGAGGCTTGCCAATTGCCTTGTTTTTCAAGCCTTTCTGCTAATCTCATCCATATATCGGGAGACACAGATATATCTTGTGCCAGTAGCAATTCATAAGTTCTCTTGCATGCCTGCAAACTCAAAGGATTCTGTGGACCAAATAAGCCAGGAATGATTGCTTTGCCGATCATTGGAATCAGCAGACTCGAAAAGAATTCTTCCTCCCGATACAATTTTGGCCGCTGTCTGCCCCAGCCTTGTTCATAATTCCCTCCTGCTTCTCTTTTACTCTTTGGTTGGATTCGTTTCATCTCCTGAATGATTTCCTCCTTCCAATCGGCTACTGAGGCAGGCGGATTGTCCATGACAGAATTCAATGCACCACTAAACAGGCCTTGTCCTGCATGTTCCCAGGCCAAGGTATCTTCTGCTCCAAACAAGAGGCTGTAATCCCCTGTTTCAGCAAGTGCAAAAAACGGTTTGCTCTCATGCACATCCAGGATGACCGTTTTTTGGCGGGCTGGTATCGCAAGGAGGGCTTGATGCAACTCCTCACATGTAATGAGTTCCTCAAATGGTCTATCTGCATCTACAGGCACCAGAAAGGGGGTTCCCTCTTTTTCCCAGCCGAGTTTTGTGATCGATTCAGAATCGAGGCTATGGCCACAAAAATGAAAAACAAAGCTGTCTGATTCGGAGAGTTTCCCTCTCATCTCATGAAGAGATTCCAGTATATTCATCCGGGTAGCTTCCTCATTGATCAAGCTGCTACTTCTCAGATCTTGCTTCCGAATGTACTTGTCAAGGGTTGATCGTAATGATTTTATATCATTTACGCAGCTTCCCAAATTGCTAAGTGATTGTGATTGGTACCTATTGATTCCAATTGACAGCAGATATACTTTTCCCATGACGGAGTCCAGATAGGTGTCAATTAGATTGGTCATCGACACAAAGGCTGGAACAGGATTCTCCTTCATTGTCTCCCTGAGTTCGTGTACATACTTGCGCGTTTGATCAAATTCCTTCACGGATAGCTTCTCAACTCTCAAACAATTGATCAGAATTGCCTGAAACAACAGCTCTCGAATCAAGGCTGAGCGCTTTCTTCGTCTCAGGGATCTTTTCAACACCTTTTCTGCCTCCTGAAAGTCTCCCGCCAAACAGAGTGCCTTGGCTTCCCAAAGCGCGTATAAATGATAGTTATCATCCAGCTTCTTGTGTTTGTCCCTGGCCAGCCTGAACTGTTTGGACGCTGCATGATATCTTTCATATTCCGGGCGGTGAGTGGCCAGTTCCATCAGCAATTTCCCTGCTTCGAAAAATCTTCGGGCTTTGTTCTTTTTGCGAAACACAAACATTCCTGCACTGTCGTGCCCAGCAACTCCCAAAGGTTCACCAACGGGCATCTGGTCAAGTCCCTTTTTTTTCACCTCGCTACGAACTTTACTGACCAGAGCTTGGAAGTTGATCTGTTCCTCCCTTTCAAGGATATCCAGCAAACAGCCTGCAAAGGGGCTATTGTCATCCCCTTGATCACCTTTTTTTGCTTTCTCAGGAATGGCATCCAATACCTCTTCATCTGATCTCCCGGCAGTGAGTCCCCACCTCGAAGGCCGCAATTCCAGCTCATTATCAGCCTCATTGTCAAGAGATTCTCCTCTGGTTGTTGTTTGCTCAAACAAAGAACCAGAAAAACAGGAATCAGAAAACAGGACAGTATGATGGGTGGGTATGATTTCCAGAAAATCTCTGATGGTTCGGAAGGATATAAATTGAGAATAATCTCCCTTTTTCGCATTGATAGGAAGCCAATACCCCTGCTTCATCATTTTCTTATCGTACCATCCATGACCGGAATAATAAATAATCAGATTTATGTGGCGTTTGCCTCCTTCCTCTTCTGTCTGGGAGATATCTGCTTGAATGTCTGCTGCCAGGCGTCTGAATTCGCGAAAGATCACTTCCCGGGAAGCCATTGCTCTGGGGAGTTCGATCTTTTCTTTGAGAAGGTCCAGATCTATGCCCAATGTTCCTGCCTCTTCTCCCAAACTTGCAGCAAGTTGGTCAAGCTGTTGCAAGAGTTTCTCTTTGGTTTCTGCCAGGCTTACATCTGGCCGGGAAGAATCTTCTGGGATCAGGGCTTGAAGTTTGTGGAAGATGGCCCAACTCTCAGCAGAAACAGTGTCTTTCCTGGCATTCAGAGTTTTTTTCAGGGCTAAGACTTCCTTCTCCACCGATTCCCATTCTTCTTCTGAGCTGGGGGGGACAAGTATACGCTTCAATTCCTCTACATCTTTCCAATTCCTCCCATTTCGTCCCCCACAGATGAATCTGGTATTCTCTGCTTCTACTTCATATTCTCTGGTTAGCAATTGAATGACTTCCCAGGCATCATTCACACAATTGAACAATGGACTAATATGTTCATACTCATTGATGGCGATCGCCAACAAATAGGTCTTGGGATTATAGGAGTCGTGAGAATGTGAAGCTCTCTGTACTCCTACTGCTTGGCTCTGTTTATTGGTTTCCTCTGGCATATGGATTGGGAGTATGAAGTGTCCTATTTTTTCCTTTCCAAGGTAATGGTCACATTGATACAATACCAATCATCTGTAGCCGAAGCTCGCTTTACACCTGTACTTTCCCGCGAATATCTGGTTGATTTGATTCCATCCTGAGTCAAGACATCCTTGTCTATCTCTTCTTTGGCAATGAGCAATTTATAGCGGAAGATTTTTTTGTATTCGTCTATCTCCAGCAGAAGTGGACTTAGCGTTCGAAGTTGCACGCCTTCCTTCTTAGTAGGATTTTCCAATCGGAAATCTGTGATGGGTACGATAGAACAATCACTGTTAAAATCGTACAAATAGACATATACATTTTTTTGGTTGCAGTGTAGCCGTATATAACTCAATACCGCATCTTTTTCGTTGGTATTCAAGTCCATGTCATTGCCATGCCTGATCAGATTCTCTTCATTAACAAACAGATGAATCTCCTTGGAATCATGCACCTTCATGCCTTGTATGACCTTTTCTTTCTCCTCGAATATATCGGGACAATCGGCCTTTTCCCACTGCAAATAATCCATCGTCATCACATCCATCCGACAGCTAGATCTGAGTTTGGATCGTTTGTTGTTTAAGGCAAACAGTCGTTTCCAACGGATAATTTTCTCAATATTGGCTTTTACAACCATCAAGCTGGCGTCTCCGATATGTGGAATGCTGATCCAGGCTTGTTGTTCCATGAAATCCTTCAGGATAAACGTTCCTTTTTCATCCACAAAAATCTCTACTTCAGGGGTTTCTTCTTTGTCTTTCTCAGTGGTTAGATAGATACTCAGGTTTTCCAATTCGAGATCATCAGCATCCAACTTTTTTTGCCAGCCATCTGTCAGGTCTATGATGCTTTTATTCACCGCAGTCGAATCAGTCGCTGCTTCTTCATCCCTATGAATCCATATATACTTCGGCTCCGCTGGCAGGCTGACAATTTCTCCCACGTATGCTTCCTCGCTTTCGTCTTTGCCATTGACATTCTTGCGCCACAGGATAGACAAGTCCAATCGGCTGTCCTGCATGCCAACTTTGCGAATGACCGCATCACCGACATGTTCATTTCCTTTCACTTTGAAGATTCGAATGGCCACTTTCTCCGCAGAACGTATCGGCAAGCCATGTATCGCCCCGCATCTCACATACCAGAGTCTGCCTTTCTTGAGCAGTTCATATCGACCTGGTTTTCCCAAAGCCCAGCCTTCTAATACGGCAGAATAGGCATTGAATCCCCCGATTGTCTCAAATTGAGGGGTTTGGATATGTCTTCTGATCTTTGCCTCAGCAATTGACTGAACACGGGCTTGCCGAAAAAGGTCCAAATAATTCATACACTGTCCGGCATTCATTCCTGCTGTTAGACGGGAAATTATGCTTTGGGTAAAAATGCCACCATGGGACAAGTCGCCTGCTTCTTCCAGATTGGTACAAGCTGAGATGAGGAGATGTTTGGAAGTAGGAATATCTAGTTTTCCCTGCTCATGGAGTCGCTGGTAGTATCCTTTGCTTTCTCCATTCTTGCGGTAATAGGAATTCAGACTCCTGACTTTACCGAACTGCGCCGCATCCTCTCTGGTCATGCTCCCGATCCAGTCATGACTTCTTGTGGTCAGCTCAGATTCTTTGAGATTCCGGGTTCCTGAACCAGAATGACAACAATCAAGTGTAACCAATATATGGGGGTGGTCAATTCCCTTGCGGGGAACTGTGGCATGGATCTCTGAGATCATCGCTGCTAGCTCCTTGTCAGCCAATAGCACGCCTTTCAGAGTTCCTGCTGGATTATAGCACAAGAGTGTCTGGTCCTTTCCATCCGGAACCAAAGAAGGAAGGGGATTTCCCTCTGGGTCTTTCGGGCGAATAAAGGCTTCAGCAGTATGTTGTTCGGTTCCATGTCCACTGAAATGTAACCAGAAAGAATCTCCACTATTGGCGTTCTGGTTTAGCATATGTTGCCCAAATGCTTCCATGATGTTCTCATAGGAAGCTTCGGCATTGGTCAGGATTTTTAGTTTGAGGAATTCGCCTTCATAGGATTTATTCACAGACTCTGAATTCCGAATTGGGATCAGATTGTCACCTTTGGGTATTCCCTTGCCAAAATGGGGATGCACTGACAAATATTCCACGATGGTATTGACATCCTTGACACATCCCTTCAGATTTCTGACTTTGCCTTCATAGTAGTTGATCCCAATCAATAAGGCAAACAGACGTACATGTTTCGAATTCGATTGGTCTCTTGCCGTGTCTGGCAGCAATTGGTCCACAGTCGAAGGATGCCCGCTGGACTCCTCTGAGGAGGATGGAGATACAGGCTGCGTGTTGGGCGATTTGCTCATGACATGGGGGCTTAGAGGAATGGTGAAAGTTACCCATTAGACGCAAAAAAACTATATAAATCAATGTTTTTCTTGAAACTCCTCTTTCACCTTCCACTCCCCTCTTAGCATGAAGGGATTCGCGAGACTCTCATCAGTTCGAGGGAGGTTGACGCTTTATCCGCCACCCTCCTTCTCTATGGATATCGATGGTTAGATCAAGAGGAAGGCCCATACAATTGCCTGTCCGTCCTGTCCGTGAATGCTTCAGATTAAATATCTACCTCTGGACCGTCAGGACCATATTGGTCAGCATCCTGGTTGCCATATTCAAATGCGGCTCTTTCAGCCTGAATTTCTTCCTTGGTTCTGATCTGTGGCCCGCCAAACAAGCTTCTTGCTCCGATCGTATGCTTTCTCTCAAATGCAGGTGCTTGTACACCTTCAATAACTCTGTCCCAATCGAAAGCAGGTCCAAGATCCCATTTACCTGATTCTGGTCCTGGTGCAAGGCGGTAATTGACATGGGAGCAAATCCCAAACGTCACAGCTTCGGCATCATTGGGGAATTGGGTATAGCGAGGAATCTGGTCCCATTGGCCTTGGGCTTCCTTGTCAGGATCTCCAGGAACAAAGGTTTTGGGGATATTGAATTCATTTGTCAGGTAGCGGAGCATCACAATGATGGATTCATATTGCTCTTCTGTAAAAGAGGCGTAGTACTTATGGAAACGATAGGGTTTGGGAAGTTCGACATAAGCGTCTTTGTCTTCCATGCTGCAATACACCTGATTATAGAGGGTCATGAGTTTTCCTGCATGCTCACCTTTTCCTTCCCTGAGCCACCCAAAATTCGAAACCTCAATTCCGATGGATCGCGCACTCCCAAGTTTAGGATTGACCACCTCATTGGCTCCCAAATGATTGGACCATTCTTGCGGGGCAAACAGTTGATAAATGGTTCCATCACGTCCCAGGACATAGGCTGTAGACACATGATAATTTTCCTTGGACAGGGTTCTCAAATCCCCCTCGGCTACCCCAACTGTGTGGTGAAGCACGATCTGTGTTTTGGGTTTGTTATCCTTATGTCCTTCAGGATAACAAAAACTACTGATTGGCTTGTCTTTCCCTTTTCGGAATTTGGTAACGGAAACATAATCCATTTCCAGTTCTTCGCCTTTGATTTTATACATGTCTTCCCGGAATTCATACTTGTATCTTCGCCAGACCTGATCCTTGATTTTGTTGCCCTTTTTATCTTTCAATGGGAGAATTTCGTCAAAAGGTGTTTCTTCTCCTGGCTTCATTTTGGCGACGTCCTTATATACTTCTAATCTGGATTTTTGTCGGAGGTTTTTGACCTTTTTAAATTTCCCTTCGTTTTTGATGGGATATCGCTCCCCAAATTTCCCTATGCCGCTACTGCGAACAGCATTTTTCCATCCGCTGCCAAAACCAGCTCTGAATGTATCCATGATCTTCTGGATCAATGATTCAGGGACTTCTTCTCCATTGGTTTGTACGCCCACCTTTGCTGCAAAATTGCGTACTGCGGTAGCGGTTCCATCTCCAAATTCCCCATCGACTACTAATTGTGCATCCTTGTCTGCTACATTCAGCAGATGTTGGAAAGAAGCAGCAAGCGGGTTTTTCAGCTTGCTTTTTTTCAGTCGGTTGAGTCGATTTCTTTCTATGGCAAGTTGCAATACACGCAAATCCGCCACGACTTCGTATTTCTCAACAATTTTTTCAGCCATTTGCTTACTGACGACTTCTCCATCACTGTCTATCTCATTGTTTGCAGCAAAAGCAATTACGGCTCCTGTTGTGCCACCGAAATAAGCGCCATCTGCCTTAAATTCAGCCCAATTCATATCTTCTCCATATCCCAATTCATACAGGGCAGTCTGAAGAGACCGAATCGAGTCCTTGTCTTTAGAGCCTTTTCTGAGTTTTTTTTCAACTTCGTTTTGTTGGATGAGGGTTTTGATTCTATCGATCATTTTTTCAGGGTTAATTGAGTGTAACAGATATGGATGGACTTTCCCGTAACAGCCTATTTCCCATCCGAAAGTCTGTAATACATCCCCTGAATGTAAAATGGTTATCAGTGGATGGTATTTTTCTATTTCGCATGAGACTCTATTTCGCATGAGATAATGAGACAAAAGCCAATTGGACTCAAGAAAGGGACACTCCTCCATTCATGAAACATGCTCAGGGTATTGGGCAGCTTTGAGGTGGTAGGCGGCAGCATATTGGGAGAATTGGTCAGAGGCGGACATACTGAAGCCTGTTCTTCTCGTAAGAAAAGAACAGGCTTCACATACTATTCAATATCAAGTAATCAGGAGACTATCAGCGGGGATTCCTCCTGAATCTCGGCTTCTTTTGCGGGATCAAATGTGGACCTCTGGACCATCAGGGCCGTATTGATCGGGATCTTCATTGCCGTAGTCAAAGGCCGAACGAGACGCAATGACCTCATCCTGTGTCCGAATTTCTGGCCCACCGAAGAGTCCACCGATGGCACGACCAAGTAGGGTTTGTTT
Source organism: Bacteroidota bacterium (assembly GCA_039029315.1). Lineage (GTDB taxonomy): Bacteria > Bacteroidota > Bacteroidia > J057 > J057 > JBCCCJ01. Next base: position 11,236 of record JBCCGK010000180.1, read on the forward strand.
TCGTTCGAAGGTGGGTGCTTGAAGCCCATCCATCACTTTTTTCCATTCGAATGCTGGCCCAAGGTCCCATTTACCAGCGTTGGAACTGATCGCCAGACGATAGTTGACATGAGAACAGATACCGGCTTCTTGCGCCTTGGCATCATTGGCAAACTGATTGTATAGCGGGATCTGGTCCCAGGCTCCGGCATCATGCTTTGCAAGATCAAGTCCTGGAAAGGTTTTGGGAACCTTAAATTCCTTGGTCAAATATCGCAGCATGACAATGACCGACTCATATTGCTCCTCCGTAAAGGTTGCATAGTACTTGTGGAAGCGGTAGGGCTGAGGCAGTTCGACATAGGCATCGGTGTCCTCTTTGCTACAATACACCTGGTTGTACAAAGTGAGTAGTTTGCCTGCATTTTTTCCCGTTCCCTCTTTCAACCAACCATAGTTACAAATCTCAATCCCCACAGCTCTCTTGCTTCCTGTCTTATTGCCCACTACTTCATTTTTTCCCAAATGATAGGACCATTGATGTGGAGAAAACATTTGGTAGATGGTACCGTCCCGACCAAGAACATAGGCCGTAGAGACGTGATAATCTTCTTTGCTCAGCGTTCGGAGATCTCCCGCTGCCAATCCGATGGTATGGTGCAGGACGATTTGTGTTTTGGGAGAGGTCTCCTGAAAACAAAAACTGCTGACAGGGTCGGATTTTCCATCCCGAAACTTTGTCACTTCCACATAATCCATTTCCAACTCTTCCCCAGGGATTTTGTGCACAGCTTCCTTGAATTCATAGCGATAGGGTCGATATACCTGATCCTTGATTTTATTCCCATTTCTGTCTTTCAATGGAAGAATCTTGTCTACCGAACTGCTTTCTCCTGCCTTCATCTTGGCCAGATCCTTATAGAGTTCCAGGCCAGACTTGTTTCTCAATTTCTCTACCTTGGAGAACTTGCCCTTATTGGATTCAGGAAAAAGATCATAGTATTTGCCCACCCCACTGTTCCGCTTGGCATTGAACCATCCTTTTCCCAAGCCAGGAATGAATTTATCGATGAGCTTATCCGCAAGAGAAGCATCAATCGCGTCTCCATTCGTATTGATTCCTACTTTGGAAGCGAAGTTTTTGACTGCAGTCACTGTTCCTCCACCGAAGAATCCATCCACTTTCAGGGAGGCCCCGGAAGCAGCGTTCAGTAGATGTTGGAGAGAGGCAGCCAGAGGGTTCTTACTATTGCTTTTTTTCAACTCGGCAAGAAGCTTGGCATCTACCGCTTTTTTGAGTGCTCGGAGATCAGAAATGGTGTCGTATTTTTCGACTATTTTCTCCGCCATTGTCTTGCTGACTTCATTTCCAGAGAGGGTTCCCATTTCATTATTGGCAGCGAAGGCCTTTACTGCATTGGCTGTGCTCCCTCCATAGTCTCCATCAGCCTTGAATTTGTCCCAATTCAGTTCTTCGCCATAGCCCAATTCATAAAGCGCTGTCTGTAGCGAGATTATCGATGATTTGTCAGTGGAAGCCCTTTTGAGCGTCTGTTCTACTTTGTTTTGAGAGATGAGAGTCTTGATGGTGTCGATCATAGGATCAGGGTTACAATATGAAAATTATATATGGATGGTTTTTTGAAATCTTCTAGCCCCATTTATTTGTTTGATTCGACCGAATGTCAGTTCATGGGGGATATTCATACCTGTTTCAAATATGAAGAAATGAAAAAATCAGGCTACAAATGAATAGGGAAAGATCTTCAATCAAGGTGAAAGGGTGGCTGACATAGGTCAACTACGTGTCAAGACAAAATTCAATTTCAATGGAAAGATCAATGGCAATGAGATATTGTTTGAATGGTTCAATGCAATTGAGAACCAATGAATACGTAACATTCATTCTGTCCAACGACCTATCTAAATACGCCAATTATTATATAATTTGAAAATTTGAATCGATAAAGGCTTAAGGAAGAGAAAGAATCAGAGACTGTTTGGGTTTGTTATGCAGGAATTGTTATAGGTTATTTTTTTGACTATTGAGGCGCGCAAACCAGAATTTAGCCGAGCTAAATGAGGATTTGTGCAACGAACAAAGGCGAAAAAAGAGCCATAACAAAACTACCGGAACAAATTCAAACAGTCTCT
>JBCCGK010000181.1:0-13182 GCA_039029315.1 Bacteroidota bacterium
GTTCATAGGTTTGGGATTCGTTCAAGTAGAATGGAAGGTAAGGGCTATTGGGGGTATTTGCAATTGCAAACGATCTAACAGGAGAGAAAACATCTCGCGTCTGTTGAGATGGCTATCAATAATAATCTCCTTTTGTATGAGGGGGCTGCATTAGCCCGGGATATCCCACCCAAAAGAAAAATTCAAGGAGCTTTGTAACATTTTGTGGTTGCTCGTATCTAAACGGCAAACCATAAAAAAATTACAAGATGAAAAACTTCCTTTTCTTTGGCACTCTCCTCCTTATCGCCTCCCCACTCTTCGGCCAAATGGTTTCCCCTTATCCTTTTGAAGTCGAGAAAAGCGGGAATGGAGATCAGACAATTGTGTTCATCCCAGGATTTGCGTGTTCTGGCGAAGTATGGGATGAAACCAAAGCCATTTATGAAAAACAATTTGCCTGCTATACCCTTACAATGGCTGGATTTGCAGGCGCTGAACCTAGCCCAAATTCAAGTTTTGAGAATTGGAAAATAGGAATTGCAGATTTCATCAAGGACAAGAACATTGAAAAGCCAATCCTGATTGGACACAGTATGGGGGGAGGCTTGGCCATGGCAATAGCAGCCGATTATCCTGAACTTGTTGGAAAAATAATTGTGGTAGATGCCTTACCTTGTCTAGCAGCCTTAACAAATCCACATGTTAAGCAGCAGGAAAACATCGATTGTTCGGCTATCATAAATCGCCTTACAACTTTATCTCAAGACCAATTTTATCAGATGCAAACCATGACAGCAACACAACTCATCCAGAATACAGAAATGAGAGAACGCGTGGTCAATTGGAGCGTGCAATCTGATAGAAGGACATTTGCAGAAATGTATTGCGATTTCTCAAACACAGATTTAAGAGAAAAAATTAAGGATATCATATGCCCTACCTTAGTTTTGTTGGAATCCAACTTCAAGAATTTTCAGCCTGCCATCGAAGAACAATACCAAAAGCTCGAATTCGCAAATTTACAATATGCCAATAAAGGGCTTCATTTTATCATGTACGATGACCAGGCATGGTATTTTGACCAACTAGAAAATTTTTTAGCCCAAGATTAGGACGTCTATTTTGACATGATCTCCTAGAAGAAAGAAACAGAGAATAGATCGAAATTCCTTGCAAAAGGCAACTTGTCAAAACTCAAAACCTGTGCTTCCTCTTTCAACTCCCAACAGCTAAACCGTTATTAAGTGTGTTCGAAGAAATTTACAAACAGTATTGGCAAAGAATCTTTCGCCTGTGTATGGGCTATGTAAATGACGAAGACCTGGCAAAGGATTTAACCCAAGAAACATTTATTGTTGTCTTGAAAAAACTTCCGGAATTCAGGGAAGAGGCGAAAATAGGAACCTGGATTTTTCGAATTGCATCGAATATTTGCTTACGCCAAATCGAACGTCAAAAGCGTTTTCAAAAAGACAAATTACCCAACAATCTTTCTGAAAAAAATGCCTCTGACATTGAACCCAAAATTAAGTTGTTGTACAAATGCATATCGGAACTAGCCGAAACTGACAGAATCATTATTTCACTCGAACTAGAAAATATCAAACAAAAAGACATTGCCCATATCGTAGGCCTTTCAAGCACCAATGTTCGAGTGAGGATTCACAGAATTAAGGAAAAATTAAAAACAAAATTTAGAGAATATGGACAATGATACTGACTTGACCGAATTGTGGTCTAAACAAAGCAGCAAGCCACCACAAATAGAGGAGCTGCTGTCAACTTTTTCTAAAATCAAAAGAAAAAATCTAACAAAATTAATCGTTGCCAATGCGTTGATGCTTGGGACCATTGCCTTCATCCTGTTTATCTGGCTATATTTTGAACCCCGGTTCATGACAACAAAAATCGGAATTGTGATCACGCTTTTAGGAATCATTGTTTACCTATTCGTTTACAATCAGCTTATTCCGCATTTGAGGAACATCAATGAGAATCAGAGTAATAGCGAGTTCTTAACTGCGGTCATAACACTGAAAGAGCGCCAAAAATTTTTACAAACCAGCATGTTGCAGATGTACTTCGCTGCTCTAAGCATAGGAATCTGTCTGTACTTATACGAGTATGTATCGCTCATGCCATTTCCCTGGTCCATGATTGCTTATTCGGCAACCATCATCTGGATTGGCTTCAATTGGTTTTACCTCAGACCAAGGATCGTCCGAAAGCAACAGGACAAATTGGACGGAATCATCAAAAAACTCAAAGACATCAGTCAGCAGTACTGACAACAGCAGGAGATAGGGCAACACATAAGCTCTAGCTGAATAGGGGCTAGCATCTAGAGGATTTCGTAGCGGAGGAAGGCGATCGTAGACATAGCGACCCAGGAAGCTAAAGGTAAGAGAAGGTCAGTTTGTTGACAAGCTCGGAACCAGGCCCGCGAGGACAAACAACATCGATGTGCCTTTCTCTATATGCGGATGCAGCACGCGAGTCAAAAAGTGTGGACCATGCCTCGCAGAATGAGGGAAAAATACTACCTTGTACATACCGAGAACATCACTTGGCCACTGGGTTGAGTCTGATCAACTCGATCCAAGGATAGATTGGCAGTAAGTAGGGGGACACATTTATGTGTGAGGGATATAGGGGGCATAAGGGAAAAAAGGGAGAAATCTTACCAATCAAGCCATTATATCCCCTATTTCCTTTATACCCAAAATCAAACCTAATATTGTCCATCTACTTACCAATAATTAATAATAATGATAAACAGGCTGGCAGAAAACATGAATCAGTTTGTAACATTTGATGAAGATGAACTCAAGCTAATTCTTCCCTCCTTTCAAGAAAAAAAATTCAAAAAAAGAGAGTTTTTATTGAAGGAGGGAGAGGTCTGTAACTTTATTGGATTTATTGCAAAAGGATGTATCCGACATTATCATGTTCACGACGGTGTCGAAAGGACCTGTTATGTATCATTTGAAAATAATTGGGTGACAGATACCCTCAGTTTTTCAGAGGGGACCAAATCTCACAATAATTATCAAACCCTGGAGGCAACTACTTTGTATACCATTGAGCGCAATACACTCTACGAACTTTACAAAAAGTGTCCAAAATTTGAATCTCTTGCGCGAATCATGAATGAAAGACTAGCAAAATTAACAATAGAATTATGCGTGTCCTTAGCTTCATACCCACCAGAAGAGCGCTATAAGAACTTGCTCAAACAACAACCCGAAATTTTTCAGAGAGTTCCACAGCGGTATATCGCACATATATTGGGCATTCAACCTGAAAGCTTGAGTCGAATAAAAAACAGGCTTGCATCTAATCGTTTTTCTTAACTTAAGTCATCGAAAATAAGCCTATTGGCCCCTTACCTTTGAATCCTTAATTCAAGTTCAAAGGTTCATGATGCGTTATAAACGAGTAATAATTACCAAATACGGTGGTCCCGAAGTGCTTACAGTTGTCGAAGAGCCAAAACTACCAGAACCCAAGGCCAATGAAGTAAGAATAAAAGTCCTGTCAACGAGTGCTTGCTTCACGGATACCATCATTCGAAAAGGATTTTACCCGGATTTGCGAGGGAAAAAGCCGCCCTTTTCCTTAGGGTATGATATGATTGGAGTCATTGATAAGCTTGGAGAAGGAGTAAATACATTCAAAGTAGGTCAAAGGGTTGCGGACTTACCTGTACTCGGAGCCTATTCCGAATATATTTGTCTAAGGGAAGATATGCTTGTTCCAGTACCTGATGGACTAGATGCCGCAGAAGCTGTTTGTATGATCCTATCCTACCTTACTGCTTACCAAATGTTATGTAGATTCGCCCACATAAAAAAAGGCCAAAGGATTCTTATCACAGGAGCAGGTGGTGCAGTTGGTACAGCCTTGCTTCAAATTGGCAAACATTTTGAGCTGGAAATGTATGGAACTGACTCAACAGCAAAACACGATTTGATCAAATCTTTGGGAGGTATTCCAATTGATTATAAAAATGAAAACATTTTTGACCGTATCAAGGAACTGACTGGCTCCGGTGTTGATGCAGCCTTTGAGGGTGTTGGAGGTAAAAGTTTCCGTCTTTCTCGTAAATGCTTGAAAAAAGGGGGAATCCTGGTTCCTTATGGATTCGCCGCTACCAAAACCATGTTGCAAGGACTTCGAGCCCTTATAGATATGCAACTTATTCGATTCAAATTCTGGAATGTATTTTCAACTAAGCGCGTGACAGAGCTTTATTCGATTGCCAGATTACGAAGAGAGAAAAGAGATTGGTTTGCAGAAGATTTGTCAGAACTTTTCAGCTTGCTGTCAGAAGGAAAACTCAAGCCTGTAATTGAAAAAAGAATCCCATTGACAGAAGCCAAAAGAGCGCATGAACTTCTGGATAAAGGCGGGATTAAAGGAAAGCTTGTTTTAATGGTAAAGGATGACATGCAAGTCGATCTCGCAGAATGATGAAAAAATGCTAGCTTGCGAATGGCGATCAAACACATAGGAAAACCAGAACCTTTGACAAATAATGGCAAAGATAAAGATAGGCATTATTGGTTACGGCGCTTGGGTGAAGGATGCCTACATTCCTGCATTACAAAAGGATGAACGGGCAGATATTGTAGCCATTTCGGCCAGAAGTGAGGCTACAATCCAATCGATTAAGAAGAAGTTTGGAGATCGTGTGGATGTATATCAAGGCTACACAGATTTATTAGCCTCCCCCACCATAGATGCGGTAATGATTGCCGTCCCGGATTCGGTTCATGCCGAAGCAATTACAGCTGCCCTGGCATCCGGCAAAGCCGTATTTTATGAACCTCCAATTGCCCATACAAGAGATTTAATTCCTGACATAATCAAGAAACTGCTTGCTGCTCCCCAAATCACACATGCAGATCTTGAGTTGGCGCTGGTCCCTGCCGTTGTCAAAGCTTCCCAATTGATACAAAGACATCTCATTGGCAATGTCCAAACAGCAAGTATTCGCTTGCAGTCTAACTGGGGACCTGACCCACATCAAGACATCAATAATATTCATAGATTATCAGTTTGGTATACACATGTTCTAAATGTACTCCTTGATTCAAGACCGAAACGCGTGTTGATCATGGATGGGTATGGAACAGAAGGGCGCAGACAAAGTCAGAGTACTGGATATTTCGATTATCATGGAGTCTGGGGAGAACTGAAAGTAAACATTGATAGTGCGGAATATTTGACAATAAATATAGAAGTCGTTGGGGATGAAGGAGATATTCAAATTGATGTGTTGACCGGAGAGTTGAAGACAAGGACTAAAGAAAATCGCGAATGGGCGGTTGAGTGTTTACCTGCTATTCAGCCTTATGCAGATTGGCCAGGCATGCATGAATCAATCTCTGCATTTTTAGATGCAGTGGAAAGTGGCGTGCCGAGTTTTGCAAACGCTCATGTCGTCGCCAATTTGCATCTAATTGGACTCGCTTCAGAAGAATCGAAGGAAACAGGAAGTTGGGCGGAGGTGAAAGATATCAAGCAGTTATGAATGTTCAGCAGAGAAGCAGGAGAGTACATTGACAATACTCTCCCGCAAACAACGAATGAAACAGGAAGATTCCTCATTTGACGGTTTTGATACAACTACGGTAATTAGTAGATTAAAGGAATAACTGGGGTTTAAATTATAAACGTGATGAGCGAGAAAATCATTCTGAAAAAAAATCCAAAAATTGAATTCCAACTCCTTGAACATGGATTTCAATTAATCGATACACAAACAGAGCGAAATTCCGGCTTTTATGCTTATCATGATTTGCAATCCATCGAATTACACAAAACTTGGTTTCCCAGACTCGCAAAATGGTTACGAATTTTTACCTGGATATGTAATGGCGTTCCATTTTTTCCTGATGCAGAAACGTACAAAAAAGCGAACGTCATTATTCATTTAAATAAAATGAAACTTGGGATGTGGTTGACCGATACGTATATGGCTAACAGAGCAAAAAAGCTCAAGAAGGTATTGGACCAAAAAGCCAGACACAGCGATCTGTAGGTCAATCTCTCACTTTCGCCCCATGCTGCATGTACAGTAAGGTTAGCGAGAATGAATGCTGTAGCAATAGCATGGTAAAGCATTTACATCTCATTAACATTTTTTTACTTCTTTTTTACACTTGAGAATTCGCATTCATACCCCTGCCTCATAGTTTTGAGTAGAAGGTCGGTCATCACACATCACCTACTAACGGTGGCTAGCCATTACCTACTCAAAGCCAATGCAATGCGCAAAAAGATCCTGTTCCTACTCGTTTTTCTGACTCCCATATTGCTCAGCGCCCAGGAAAGCCCGAAAAGCATAGAGCAATTTGTAAAGGAAGTAGACCAAAAAATCTCTCCATTTCTTATGGACTTTTCTATTCCGGGGGCCGCCATTGCGATCATTGAAAATGGCGACATTGTTCTCCAAAAGGGATATGGCTTTGCCGATGTTGAAAAAGGAATCAGCGTAACGAAGAAAACAGGTTTTAACATCGCTTCGATCTCAAAAACGATTACCGCCTGGGGAATCATGAAATTGGTAGAAGATGAAAAAATCGACCTGGATGCGCCTGCCGAAAAGTACCTGAGCAGATGGCAACTGCCCGAATCAGCTTTTGATTCAGAGGAAGTCACCATCAGGAGATTGTTGAGCCACACTGCAGGCTTGTCTTTGCATGGCTATCCTGGATGGGGACCAAAAGATACATTGCCCACCATTGAGGAATCCCTGAATGGAAAAAACAATGGACCGGGACGAGTCGAAATAATGATAGAGCCTGGAACAAGATACCAGTACTCCGGGGGAGGATACAGCATTCTTCAACTGATCATTGAAGAGGTGAGCGGGCAGACGTTCGAGGAGTATATGCAGGCTGAGGTCTTGAATCCCCTAGGCATGCACAACAGCAGCTTTGCCATAGACGACAAGATCATGGCAGCATCGGCCTCTGAATACGATAATTTAGGGGGAAAAATTGACTTTGAACGATTTACTGCTCAAGCTGCGGCAGGCTTACATACGACGATTGAAGACTTTACGCGTTTCGCACTGGCAAGTCTGTATCGAAGCAAAGACCAGACAACAATGAATCCGGTCCTATCTGCTAAGGTTGTCCAACAGATGATGGAGCCTGCACCCGCAACAAAGGGAGAATATGGCCTAGGCTATGAATTAAAAACGCGCGAAACGGAAAAAGGCTTAGGTGGTCATAGTGGTTCCAATGCAGGCTGGCAAGCATTGTTCTGGATAGATCCTGCATCCAATGACGGGTTTATTGTATTCACGAATGGACGTGCTGGGTGGAATCTTGCCAATCTGGTATTTTGCGAATGTATCAATTGGAAAAACAGGGAATCCCCCTGGAATGATTGCCACATCAGGCCGCCCATCAGCAGCAAATTGAAACAGCTCATTGATGCAAAGGGAGTAGCGGATCTGAAGGCAAGCTATATGACCTTCAAGCAGGAACAAGCCGATGTATATGATTTCTCCGAAAGTCAATTGAACAATCTAGGCTATCATTACCTGGCGAGGGAGGAGTACGAGAAAGCAATCGCCGTCTTCAAGTTGAATATCGATGCGTTTCCATATGCCTGGAATGCCTACGATAGCTATGGGGAAGCGCTCTTGGTGCAAGGAGCCAGGGAAGATGCCATCGAGAATTACAAGCAGTCCATTCGATTGAATCCTGAAAATGAAAACGGCAAGACCATATTGAAGGGGTTGGGGATAGCTATAGATGATCTGATCATGAAAATTCCAATCGAGCAACTGAAGATTCTCGAGGGCGAATACATAGCGACTTCAGATCCCCAAAAGAAAATTGTTTATGCAGTTGAGAAAGGGGAGTTGGTGCGGAAGTATCAGGACTACTCGACTAGACTTGTTCCTATTGGCAACAATGAGTTCGTTTATCTTGGCAGGGGAATACACGTTGTGTTTGACACCAGAAATCCTGACGCAATATTTCTGACCACTCCTGATAACAGCGAATTCAAGCAGGTAAAATGAGCAGAATCCTACTGTTCCTGCTTGTTTTTCTAGCTCCGGGAGTGTTCACCGCCCAGGAACTATCGAGAAGCGGGTTGTTAATTGACAATGGGTTCAGGCGTGGATACAGCTTCACAGACTCAGAAGGAAGCAGCTACTACCTGCGGGATATCCCTGTTACGATCACCAATGATAGTACAATTCCGATTTACCTAGAGATAGTGTTCGCTCAGGAATATGATTACCCGGCTGCTTATCGTGATAAAACATTTAACATCATTCCATTACCACAAGCATCGGCTTATAGTGAAATACAGAACTATATAGACCGTCCTATTCTTCAAACAACTGTTGAACCTGGAGAAACACTTGTTATTGGAATCGCTACCATATACCCCAAGCCACCGGAAGATTCCGGCGTCCTTCCGCATGCACTGTTCGAACAGAACAATGAAGGAACTTCTTCCGCTTGCGATTGGCTCATAGGAGAGAAGTCAATATCAAATTCGAAGATCGCCCTGGGACTTAAACTTGTGTTTACTGATGGGTGTATGCGCATTCCTTGCGGGCACATTTCTTATCCTGAGCCTTAGAGACTGATCCCCACAGACTTCACACAAAGCCAAAAGCATGGAGGAAAGCCTCTCGAAAGAGGCTTTCCCGAGATATAGGAAGGCACGCGGCGATGTTTTATCCAGTCATTTCCACCCAGGCACGCTATGTTTGTCGGAGAACCATAGTTCTTCCTATTCAAGAATAATTTTTTCTGTATGCACGTGTGAACCAGCTTTTATCCGTACGAAGTATATTCCCTTTGCCAAGTCAGAGAGATTCATCTTGATGTCCGCTTGAGAACTGAGAGCTTGTGTTTGCACAACTCTGCCATAGGTATCGCTGATTGTTAGTTGTCCCTCATATGCTTCTGCAAATTGCAATCTGAGATTTCCCTGGCTTGGATTGGGAAATATGTTAACGGACAGTTCTGCCTGAGGTTCTTTATGAGGGATTTGACCCAGTCTTTGCACCACACAAGTATTTGGCAGTGAATATTTTACTACAAGCTTGGGACGATGATCGATATCTGAATGTTCGCTAGAACTTAAAATCAATGCTCGACTAATCGCCTCGCTCAATAATCTGATTTTAAAGCCATAGGTACTGCTTGGATTGGCATGCATATCTGATACCATCGTAGTAACGTCAATACTGGTATAGTCCTGGATAGGAAATCCTGTCGAAATAACTTTGGTTCTATCTGCAGCGAGACTCCCAACCTGGTTTGCCCAGGTGACGGTCATTTCTTCCCATAATCCAGCAGCCCGCTCGACAAAAAAACTATTGTTGCCAACATGTGTGGCGGGATAGGCATAATCGGGATTATAGTAAAGGGAAAGTTTTGCTTCTGTGATGACTGCATCTTCTGGAATCCGGCTCCAATCAAAATCAAGGAAACTTCTTTGTTGAGAATAGAATAAAAGCCCGAAAGCTCCTGGAATCATAATTCCTGTTGCATTGAGACTTTCACTGTCTCCATAGTTTGTGGTCTCCGTGGGAGATGGAATTCCCAAGAAGGGAGCTACTCTATAAACAAGCGCATCTTCCGTGTCGCCTAGACCCTGTTGAAATGTGATCAGGTTCTCCGACTGAAAGCCTGCTACCTCACAAAAAGCACCGCTCATCCATAAAGCATTGTTTCTGGATGCAGATCCGGTTGACACACCCATAAAATTTATGTTTGGGTTGGAAAAGTAAGGAATTCGAGTTTTGGGAGCGTCCTTATTACCAGCGCCATTAGGGGCCTGAGATAAGGTACGGCCCATGACGGTTACATAGGTTGAACCAGCGACCGAAAATTCCTTTCCATACTGGCAAGGACCATAATTTGGATGATCTGTCGTATGTCGGCCGCCCAGCAGATGACCGAATTCATGCGCAAAGATCAAACTCCCATCTCCAAACACAAGGGTACCCATCGCAGCGGCAGCTGCCTGTGTGTTGGGGCCAATGGCGGCAGCATGTCCGGAGGTCCCATCAACCAGATACAGCAAAACATCTGCCTGAAATTCATTTCTCCTGGCCTGATACCATGGATCAGTTGCGACCTCACACGCAATTTCAAGTGTGCTGGTTTGGGGAGGAGGACTATCGTCCTGGTAAACAGAATACGTAATATATTTATTGGTAATTCCACTGTTGAGCAGTGATACTTGCAACCCATTGACTGCACTTTGGATGCGACTGGCTTCCTCTGCTGCCCCAATACCACTAAAATATGTGCTGGCATCAGGAGCAATGAAGAACAATACATGGATGACATCACACTCAGTGGGACACGTTCCTGATTGTGTACAATAGGTTGCGGTAGTATTATGCTGACAACTCATCGCTTCTATAGATCCTTGAGACAAATCCGATTCATGGTCCTCTTGGATAGAGTTGGTTTGATGTTCTGCCTCATGGGAGTCAGCATCCGATTTTTCCGCTGTCCGTACCAAAAAACCCAGACGCTCATCATGAGATACCAATGAATAGCGCCGAGCTCCCATGGTAATATATCCTCCCCATCCCAAGGCATTGAAGGAGATAGATATCCGTCCATACTCCTGTCCCATTGTATAACCAGACCAGGTAAAATGTTTTCTTCTCATCTGGAAACCGGGATGTTCCCGTTCAAAAACCAAGGGTTCTTCCCCAAAGTCAGGGAGTTGAATGGAAAGGGTCGTGCGGTACTGCAAATCAGCCCTGTCTAATTCAATAGGCCAGACCGCAGAAGCTTCCAATATCTTTGACATGCTCTCTTCCTGAGCCTTCATATCGGAGGAGACTTCCGTGTCGAGAAAGGAAAAGCCATGCGAACTCTTTTCTTCAATATCCTGAGCAAACAAAAAATTAGAAAACAGTCCGACGAGTAGACACAAACAGTTTCGTATGTTCATCATAAGGTTGTTTTAGGTGACAGATTGTCCTGTCTGACATGAAACTGATTATGTATTGAAGGATCAAGTGGCATTACGTGAGCAATTCCTCTTGCTGGATGAAAGGTAGTCATGAACTATTGAGTGGAGAATGCTTGGGTTATGAAAGGCTGAGATCTTTGTAATCCTGTCGATGAGACTATAGTCAAATTAGGTTCTTTGGAGGCTCTAGGTAGTCGGTCTTTCCATTTTCATGGTCATCCCTTCCCTCCCCTTCCTATCGAAATGCGATGGTCCCGAAAAATCATTGATCCAGATACGGGACTTGAAATTATTGGCTATTGAATCCAATTATTAATTCCTATCTTTCATTCATGATCAAACCTGAATCATATCTCAGTCTATTTAAAAGTATCGGTTTACGACCTTTTATCTTTCCAAATGATATCAAAACCTGGAAGATCCACACCAATCAGATTGATGCTTTACAACAACTCTTTGGCCCTCCAATTAAACAAGAATTGCCAAATCATGGGGTAAAAGCACTCCTCTCGACGAAGGCTCAATTAACACTCATTCCATCGAATTTCGACTCTGGCCTTTTGATTACTTCCAAGGCAAATGCTGATTATTTGATTCCGCGATTGCGTACGTACGGATTTTCTGAAGAATTATTTTATTGGTTTCTTGCTATAGACAAAGAAGAAACCCTTGCCATATTAGATAAACAAGAGCATCATCGCGTTCCTACAACATTAGAAGGGAAACTTTTTCTGCTGCACCCATCAAAAAGTATCCTCTTTTGTATGGAGAGTTTAACAGCCATTTGGTTCAGGAACGAAAAAGAATTTCAATTGTATTCAGATTGGTTTCTTGATTTTGTAGCGGCTTCTTTTTGAGTGGATGGCCCTAAGGTGGTCATACGCAATATGAAGAATGGAGCAGGCCGCAATGAACATTCGCACACCGCGCCATACTTCGCTTCGCTCGTACGGCTGGTCCCAAACCTCAATGGACATTATTCCCACCCTCATCGATTGCAGTAAGGTCGCTTGAACCTCCCAGTTTAGACTAAATTACATTCCGATTTACATTAATTTACATCTGTTCATTCAATTCTCATTGATTCCAACATACTTTTATCGGAGCAATTAAAAAGTATGTATCATGAACAAAATAGTCTTTCAAGCACTGATTCTGGTATCCCTGTTTTCACTGATCTCCTGCTCGCAGAACTACAATTCTGTGAAGAGTGAAGACCTAAAAGTATCCAATCAAGAAACAAAAACAACAGAGAAAGAAGCACACAGATATGGGGGCTGGTATTGCCCGGATAATCTGGGTGGCTTTCCCGCGGTGGATATCGCCAACTGGCATACCGTACCCGTTGTCAATGGACGGATGCCGACCAAAGAAGAAACCCAAAATGGAACTTCATTGATTTTTGTCGATTCAGACCAATATCCTGATGCAAAGCCACTGGATCTGACCATGCCCAAATTGGCAAGTATCTATAATCGCAATACGAGAAGAGATGAGCTGATCATTGTTATACAGGCCGTCAATGTTGACAATGACTCCATTGTTGGCTTCAGATATTTGAACGGTGGGAATGGCAGTGCTAGATTAGATGAGGTCCAGTTTTTGACGGATGAGGATGTAGACATCAAGCCCAATTCCCGATTTGTTGCCCATTCCATACGCATCAAGGCCTCTGAAGATGCAATCTGGGACATCATGACTCAATCTGAACATGTCCAGGATCTTGAGCCTGTATTCAATCAGGACAATTCACTAACCAAATACTGGAGATCCAACTCCAACATCAACTATCACTACGCCAACTCCGGGATGTTAACCAGTGACTTCGCGGACAAAATTTTTGGCAATTATTATGTTCAAAATGATTATAACCGTTTAGGCTACACTGAGAAATTCCTTATCTCAGAAGATCCACAAAGCAAGACCTCTGAATTGATACTCGTCTGTGGGCCATTTGGAGACGACTTTGACAGGCAAAAAGATGCTTTGCTCCACTGGGCACAAAAGGTGAAAGAGCTGAGTGAAAAAGGATAATGTTGGTGGGTAAACAATCTCCTTAGTTTGACTTTGGCCAAAATGGGGATTCAAATTTCTTTACCATACACTTTTACCAGTTTAGGCGAGCTGGCCCCCAAAATTCGGTAAACTGGGGTGGATTTGTGAGTTGGGCTTAGAATTTTGGCGGTTTTTACGCAACTTTTTGCCGCCAAAAAGTTGCAA
>JBCCGK010000182.1:0-12975 GCA_039029315.1 Bacteroidota bacterium
ATGCTCCATTCTTCAAGCCGCCCATGTAATTGCTGATCGAGGAAGCCCAATCCCAGGAGTAAAATCCGTTTCTTCTGACCAAGATAGGGCTGCACATAGCCATTGTCTTTGATCTGTTTTAAGGCTTTTTGAGAGAGGACTTCAGGACTTTTGACTTGCTGTTGCCGGGCAAATTTGAACTCGATGATATAGATCTTGTCGGGGAATTCGAGAACAGCATCAATTCGTCCTTTACTTGTTTCTTTTTCGAGCAAGGCTTTGGCTCCTACAATGCGCAACATGAGATAAACCAAAGAATGATAATAAGCCTCTCTGGGAAGGTGGAGTCGGGAAGGAATATCAGACAAAAAACTTTCGAAATGCGCGACAAATCCTTGCACGTTCTCTTCTAGCAGGCTATCTCTCAGGGCGAGTGCTTCTGGTTGGATCTCAAATTGGTCTTTTTGTTTGAAGGCTGCTGCAATGAAGGTCAGGAAAGAGTGTCGAACTTCTTCATTGGGATAATTCAGGAAATAATAGGGGCGCACACCATCAAGTTCGGTTCGCTCGATGGTCAGATAGCCTGTCTGAAACAATAAGGGAACCAACGGAATTTGTCTGAGTTGCATGGAACTGCCTGTAAGGTCGCTGACCTTGAGAGACTCAAATGTTTCAGGCAGTTGCTTTTGATTCACGATAAGATCCATCAGGAAGCTGGGCGTGCCGCTAGAAAACCAGTAATTCCGGAAGGTCCATTCTGTGAACAATTTCAGAATAGAGTAAGGATTATACAGTCTTGTTTCTCCATCAAAAGAAAACCCATTGTACCACTCACGGACATGTGTCATCAGTACATCCAGCTGCTGAGAGAAGGTCTCTGCCAGATGTTGAAGATGATCAGCAAAATAGGTCTCTAATTCTGTTTGACTAAATCCTGCCAGACCAGCATACGCTTTGTTCATGGAAATGTCATCCAAATTGTTCATTCCCGAAAAAACCCCAACTTTGGCAAACCGGCTGACTCCAGTGAGCATGACAAATCGAAGTTGATCGTCCAGTCCTTTCATGGCACCATAGAGACCTCTGAGAACTTCTCTGTTGTCGAAAAACTGCGATTCTTTGCCAAGCATATCGACCAGGGGCTTGTCATACTCATCTACCAAAATGACAACGCTTCGCTGTGTTTGTTGATGAAGTTTCAGAACCAGTTCCACCAGGACATCTGAGGGAGAATGTGTGTTGAGCGCTATCTGGTATGTGCTTGCCTGTTGGACAAGATGATTGCGAAGCGATTCTTTAAAGGTTTGAAGCCCTGATCGATAATCAACCAAAGAATAATCCAGGTGAATCACTGGATGTTCATCCCAATTGTCTACTTTGTCATACAGATACAGCCCTTCAAAGAGCTCTTTTTTTCCTTGAAAAAAAGCTTTCAGAGTTGTCAATAATAAAGACTTGCCAAATCGCCTTGGCCTGGACAGGAAATAGTATTTGCCTTTTCTGAGTAAGGAATGTATATAAGCTGTCTTATCCACATACACCATCCCTCGGGAGATGATATTCTCAAAGGTTTGTATGCTGAGAGGCAGCTCTTTCATTGGCGAAAGGTACATCTATTTTTTCAAATCTGAAGGATGCACCTAAGCGGACATTCTTTCAGAAATCCTCAGATGAAAAGAGTGCTCCATGCCTGTTCGGTAAAAAAATATGTCAGGTCAAGGTCCATCGAAAGCTGTCAGTCCCGCTAAGTATGGGTGAGCAGTTGTATGCACTCGCATGCGGGTTCGCGTCTTTATACCCCGCAGGGCTGTCGGTCCCGACAAGTGTTGCCTTTATGTTTTCATGGCTTGTTGAACGACTGTTTGGTCTTAATACCCCGCAGGGCTGTCGGTCCCGACAAGTTGGGAATGAACACACTTTCTTCATATCTGAGAGTTTCGTCTTAATACCCCGCAGGGCTGTCGGTCCCGACAAGTGAGGCACAGCAACTGGCGGCAACTCGCGATTATCGTCTTAATACCCCGCAGGGCTGTCGGTCCCGACAAGAACTCCCGGTATTGGTATTCATCAAGCAAAAGAAGGCTGTCTTAATACCCCGCAGGGCTGTCGGTCCCGACAAGAAATTGACCGAAGTGCTTACTCACTTCCGTCCGATTCCGTCTTAATACCCCGCAGGGCTGCTGGTCCCAGCAAGACAGAAGCGTAGTATCTACAGGAGTAGACGTAGAAAGTCTTAATACCCCGCAGGGCTGTCGGTCCCGACAAGATTGCACTATGCTGACGAAATTGAAAGGAGAATCGGTCAAAGTCTTAATACCCCGCAGGGCTGTCGGTCCCGACAAGGAAGCAGCTACCTACAAAGTGTTCTCGAGTTACAACAACGTCTTAATACCCCGCAGGGCTGCCGGTCCCGACAAGACAGATTCAGTAAAAGCTTCGCTTTGGGACGCACGTATCAAACGTCTTAATACCCCGCAGGGCTGCCGGTCCCGACAAGGACTAGAATGGCTAGATTTAGACTTGGCTATGAGGTAGTCTTAATACCCCGCAGGGCTGCCGGTCCCGACAAGGATGAAGAAGTAAACGTCGCAAACAAACACAAAGATTGAGTCTTAATACCCCGCAGGGCTGCCGGTCCCGACAAGTCTGATCAAAACCTGAATTTTTTTCACTCCATAAGGACTAAGTCTTAATACCCCGCAGGGCTGTCGGTCCCGACAAGGTTCTACCTGGAGACTATGACAGACCCTACAAAGTATGGTCTTAATACCCCGCAGGGCTGTCGGTCCCGACAAGTTTTAGAACACCAACAAAGTAAGTCAATGGAAACATTGTCTTAATACCCCGCAGGGCTGTCGGTCCCGACAAGTTTATTTTCCCAACAGACGATTACCAATCACGTGTTTGTCTTAATACCCCGCAGGGCTGTCGGTCCCGACAAGGCATTCATCCTCAGTATTTTAAGGTGTCTGCACTACCCTGTCAGATGCCCTAAATCTACACAAAGCCCCTGAGATTCACAAACTTATGCCTCTACCTTCGCAACAAGTCTGGAATGCATAATGCCAAACTGCCGTGACGGGAGCCTTGAAAAAGTTAATGGGTTGATTGTTAGTAAGTTATTGGCAATTGGACTTTCGCAACATCTCTGAAAAAAATTCGAAAGTTGACTTGTTGCGAACTTGAGTAAAAAATGGGAACTGATTATCAAGGACTTAGGAGAGGCAAAAATGGCCTACTTTCGCAAAAGTGCTCCGGAGAAGGGTCAAAAATCGCATGTGCGAACATAGAAGGCATAAAAAAATCGACCCGAAAATGGATCGATTTGAGGTAAATTGCTGAATATGAAGTTTTTAACCTTAAAATTCTACTTTCGCAGGATTTTATGTGCCGGATTGTCCTCTCTTTCTCCTGAAAACCAAACCCTTATCTCCTCTATTTCCCTTATTCCCTACTACCCATCCCCTCACTCCTCCAGACTCATCCGCCCCATGCCCCAGGCAGTGCCTTTGCCCACATGGAGATGCGTCCCCAGACGAAGAAGTGGCAATAGGTGTGGATGGACCTCCCCATAGCTGATTGACCCCATGAGCCCGCCTTTCTGAAACTTCTCATACTTCCGACTGGAAAATCGAGGCCATTCTCGCCATTGGACATGTTTGCTTAAGATACGAGCAGTAGCAGCTTTTTCTTTCAGGTCAGAAAAATCAGAAACAAATGGGGCATCGCAATGAAAATAGGCCAGCAATGACATGCGCTCAGCTAGTCGATGAATGAGCAAAGACAAAGGAAGCAAGAGATAATTGCGGTCTACTCCCTTCACATGCAAGGGACTTTGAAAACGGAGGTTGATCAAATCAGCAGGCGGTTTGGGAGGGAGCCAAATCTGCGCTTCCTCCGTTTCAAGCAAGGACAGATCTACCATCTGTAAGGGAATCCAGTCTGGACCAATGGCTCTTCGATCCATGTCCTGCAGCAAGGGGATCAGCTCTGAGAAGTGATCGATGGCCTTGCCGATCAATGTCAGATAGACGATCAATTCTTCACCTGACTGAACAGTTCTTGGCTCATTGTCGTGAATGGAAACCAGATATGGGCTGGGGGCATGCTGAAAACGCCGACTGTAGGGATGATCGGGGGGGAGCTTGCATTCAAAGATTTGCTCATAGAGCAAGGGAGATTTTTCCAACAAGACATGCCCCAAAATTCCGCGCCACAATGCACTCTTAAAATGCGGTAATCTACCCGCTCGTGTCAGTTGATAGGTCAGCTTGATCGTTCGCCAGGTCAAGTGTTCGAGGGGCAAGGGATATTGCTGTTTCATGCTGAATCATTCATAAGCCAGGTACAGGTATACATGCGAAATTGTACATGTTGAAAGATCTTCTGCAAATGTACAGAACCATCTGCTAAGTGCAACTCTTTGCTGATGCGTTCTGTGGTGGCATAGACCGGGATTAAGCCGATTTGGCAGACAGCCAGCACACTGACAACAACCATCCCGTAATCTCCCTGTATCAAAACGATGTCCCCGACCTGGGCTTCCTCTTTGACCCATTGAAGGATCGGTTGCGCATAGGAGTTAAGATCAGTATGAGGCAGATCTGCTGGCACTTGGCTCCAAAGAAGCTGGTATTCTTTGGGGAGGCAGATGAATTCCTTGATCCCCCAACGTCCTTGAGCGTCCTCCTTTTGTTGTGGAGTGAGTTGATGAGAGAATAGCAAAAACATGTTGGGCATAAGAATGGAGTGTATGGAAGGTGACAGTGAGTGTTTGGCGAAAGCAGCTATTAGATGGTTCAAAAATAAGATCAAGACGACAAATACCCATATCCCACAGCTGTTTTGGCTCCAATCCCGTACATCTGAAGGCCATATCCCAACCAGTATACGCATACATCCAGGAGGCTTGATTGCGGACTTAATCCTTCGCGCCAATGGCCGTCTATGAGGCAGAGGTGCTCATATCCCTCAAAGCGACCGATCGCTTCATCTGAATGGACATACATGCAGAACCGAAACCGAAGTGGATGGCCATGTGCATCCTGGGGAGACAAGGTCAAAAAAGGAACAGGTATAGGGTCTTGCCAGCCAGCTGGAGGCGAGTTGCCATTTTGATAGGCAGGATAATGCGGATTGATCA
This sequence comes from Bacteroidota bacterium, assembly GCA_039029315.1. Lineage (GTDB taxonomy): Bacteria > Bacteroidota > Bacteroidia > J057 > J057 > JBCCCJ01. The sequence goes on from JBCCGK010000182.1 coordinate 5,123, forward strand.
GATCTGCTTCAATCCGGGGAGCACTGAGCGGAAGGGCATCCAGGAAGCGGACACTCCCCTGCCGGGCTCTTTTGTCGAGTCCAGAGCCATCACAGCCAAATAATGCGGCAAATAAAGGATGTCTCATGGCCAGATGTTCCTGGATGTTCTCTTCATCCCGAAAACAAGTCAACAGAATGCTGCTTCGAATCAGCCCTTTAATAGCAGAAGATGGCAAGTAGGGAATTCCATAGAGCGGATGGAGACACAAACTGGTTTCATACACACTTTCTCCTCCTATCCCTGCTACCGTCCGCCAATCTGCCTGAAAGTCTTTGCTCACATGGGAAGAAGAGAGGTGGGTCAACTGTTTTGCTTGTCGTGTGTGCAGTTCTTGCAGCAGGGGTTCTGTCCGACGAAAATCAAGCATTATAGAGAAACTGTTTCCTTTTCTGTCCTGTTTTTGGAACAGAACAGGCTTTTTTCTGTTTCTTTCCTGCCGGAAGTTGACAGTCTTATTCAGTTTGAGATGGCAATTGTCTATCTCTGAGGCCCGAATATGACGAAGGCTATCTGCTGGTAGATAACAGGTCTCGGCTGAGATCCTGTATTGATTGCTTCCCAGCCGACTGTTAGCTTGCTGTCTATCGCGTTTTTGTCGCGGATGGCGAGCTACAACCCCTTGTCTGGGATGCAGGACAGGACCATCTGGCAGGATCTTGAGCGAGGTGATTTTGCCTTTGTCCATGCGGTATTCACAGTTGCTCCCATGATGGCGATCATCGCTGACACGAAGGAAGGAAAGTGGCATGGGAGGTCGATCGTTTTGGCGATCAAGCAGGGCTCTGAAGCCTTTTTTTGTTTTTTGTATCAGAAGAATTCCTGTTGGCATAGTGAGATTGATTTTTGTGATTCTTGGTAGAAATCAGACTAAGAGACTGTTTGAAAATCTGTCACTTATTTTTTGTATGCGTCTTTTTTCCTCATTCTGCGGCTTTTTTTGTTCTCATAGCACCACTATGAGAACAAAAAAGAGCCTTACCTGAGAAAAAAATACACGATGAAAATTCTCAGCACAGATTCCTAAACAGTCTCTTAGAATATGGGCGAGCAGGTACAATCTGGAGTCGAAGAAGGGGATAGGAGGTATAAGGTATAGGGTATATGGCCAGATGTTGAAGAAGAGGGAAAATGCTCAAAACAAGGCCTTCTACCACATGCCCTATACCTCTAAACAAGCTGCCTATCAGGTAAATAGATTCAATAATCCCCGCCTGAAAGAAAAAATCTCCTCCTATTCCTCCGCTTCGCCTTCAATGAGTCCTTCTGCAAATCGTCGCAACCAGCTAAACAGTGACAGGACCTCAACCGTCACAGCCCGATAGTTGGCACTGTGCAACTGGATCAGGACAGACGGAAGGTCTGCACCTTTTTTGTTATCTAACAGATAGCGTTTGTGTCCCTGCTGAAGCCAATCCCATGTTTGTTGATGGATGAGGGTATAGGCATAGTCTTTTTTCTTCGGATTCTCATTGCTTTTGGATAAGACAAAGGCAAAAGTCGCTCCCAGGCCATTGGTTTTGATGAGCATGGGAATTTTTTTGACATAGGATTTGTAGGCCTTGGCGATGCTGGAATCTAGTTGGTTGGCAGCCAGGGCATATTCGTAGGCGCATGCTGCACGCCCCCCTTCAAGATGTCGGATTGTTGTCATTGGATTGTTGATTTTACTATTGCAAACAGAATGCTAACATATAGGTCTCCTGTTTCGACCTTGTTTTTAGGGATCAGGACGCTTTGACTTTCTTGCACGTGGGAGATCGCATCTGCATCAAGCCTTTGCCGAGAGTGGCATTGCCTCCAAGCTGAACCAACTGAGGCAAGCCTTCCTGAAAATATTGCATGACCTCTTGATCAGTCCTCAGAGGTGCTTGTTCCAGTTTGAGTTTGGGGAGAAAGACCCTGCTGGCCATAACCAAACTATACAGAAGGCTTTCACAAGGAAGATATTCTTCTGTAAACAGTGCGCCTTTCGCTACAGTGCCTGTTTGATTGTCAATTTTGATCCGGGTGATGACTTCGCAGGAGAGATTGACAAAATCCGCAAAATCTGTGTTGTTGAGGAGGACAATGTCATGTTGGAGTTTTTGTCCCCAAAAACTGTCTGGATGCGAGATGCCTTGTTGAAGCAGCCATTGTCCCAGAGGGTGTTCGCCAAGCATGACAGGAGAATCGATCTCTGATTTTCTGCTAAAGCTATATTCTTCCAGGAGAATCTGTCCGTCCACTTCGAGGGTGTTACTGGCCAGGGCCCAGCATTCGTTTTCTCCCGGTTCTCCCGGAGGAAGCTTCAAAGAGAATGCTGAATCACAGACTTGCATGTGCCTCTCAAATGTTTCCAGGACCTTTTTGCAGCTAATCCAGGCAAAAACTCCGCGCATCGACTTAACTGGAAAAAGCAAGAGCCTCGCATCTGAGAAGCCCAGGGCGCCCGCATGTGCATGCTTGCCTGCTTCTTCCGGGCCAAATGCCAATTCGACTTTTGCTCCTGGCGTGCTTTGTTCGAAGACCTCTCGTAAGGCGCCTTTCAGGCTGGAGGATTCGACTTTGGGGAACAGGCTATGACGTTCCCGCTGGATGGGTAGATCGACGATGCCCAGTCCCTCTCCGCTTCCTGCATGGAGGGGGGTCTCATTGATCATGAATAAAGGATTTGCGATGGTAAACATATTTGTTGATTGCTTATAGCGTGAATATTTGTTGGAAGCCTTTTGCACTTGCTGCTGGAAGCCCCTCGCACTTGCCATTTGGAACCCCCTCGCACCAGCCCGCCCCCTTGAAATGGGGCTTCTCACAGGCCTTTTCTTTGAAAAGGAGGGGTATCGTAATCCCTCTGTTTCTTGTTGGAGCGTCCATGAGAGATTGTGGGGGCACAGATTGTGGAAGTCCCTCGCACTTGCCTTTTGGAACCCCCTCGCACTTGCCCGCCCCCTTGAAATGGGGCTTCTCACAGGCCTTTTCTTTGAAAAGGAGGGGTATCGTAAGCCCTCTGTTTGTTGTTGGAGTGTCCATGAGAGAGTGTGGGGCACAGATTGCGGAAGTCCCTCGCACTTGCCTTTTGGAACCCCCTCGCACTTGCCCGCTGGGGCTTCTCACAGGCCTTTTCTGCTGAAAAGGAGGGGTATCGTAAGCCCTCTGTTTGTTGTTGGAGCGTCCATGAGAGATTGTGGGGGCACAGATTGTGGAATTCCCTCGCACTTGCCTTTTGGAACCCCCTCGCACTTGCCTGCCCCCTTGAAATGGGGCTTCGCACAAGGCCTTTTCTTTGAAAAGGAGGGGTATCGTAAGCTCTCTGTTTCTTGTTGGAGCGTCCATGAGAGATTGTGGGGGCACAGATTGTGGAAGTCCCTCGCACTTGCCTTTTGGAACCCCCTCGCACTTGCCCGCTGGGGCTTCTCACAGGCCTTTTCTGCTGAAAAGCAGGAAGATTATCGCCTGTCCCACCTCTTGAGGGGTGATCCCGATTTATCGGGAGCGAAAAGGGGGGTTCATGAACAACCATAAGAAACTTATGTTCCGCTGTAATAAATGATGGAGATGATGGCTTTGATAGAATCATGATTGGGAACCAGTGGTGGGATTAGAGTCCTGCCATACCAGTTCTTTCACTTGTTTGGGCGTGAACTTATTGCTGAGTTTTTGGTAAGGATTGAAGGCTTTGGAGGCCTTGTTGAGTGAAAGATGTAACTCAGCATAGGTGGCGCCTACTTGTGTTTTGCCTGCTGTCAGTTCATGGATTCGTTGCCTGAGTTGTTGTAGATGTTTTGTGTATTTGTTCATGTTGTGTGGTCGCTGCTCATAGAAATAAAAATAGAGATGGTATTCGTCTGGCAGACGATCCATCTCTATGAGCTTAAGGAGTTGCTCTTCTACCTGCATGGAGAGATTTTTGCGTTGACCTGGATAGAGATGATAGGCATTGAGAATAGCAGAAGCGGACTTGATTTCGATGATCACGGTTTTGCCCTCCGGATTGCGGAGGATGAGGTCAAATTCTCTGCCTCCCATCTCAACACTGTGCTCAACCTCTGTGAAGTCCTTGTATGGATGGGTCAAGCGGTATTCGTAGAATTTGTATTCCATGAAGTAGCCCAGTACGTTCTTGGAGTGGGGATGATGCCGTTCGATATAGTCAAAGAAAAAATCCCCGAGAAAGCTGCGTTGATAATGGGTGTCTCTTTTTGAAAAGAGTTTGTATGTTTTGCAGAGGCGCTCCAGATCCTTTTGCTCCTGTTTGTCGATTTTTTTGAAAGAAAATGATGAACGACTCAGGTAGTAAGGATAAAATTGCTCGATCACCCGATGATCAAATTGTACAGGCAAATTTCCAAACTCCATGAGGTAGTCTGAATCATCGTAGATATAATAAAGTGGAATCTCCTCAATTTGCCCCAAAATGGTCAATATCGGGATCATGGCCTTATACCCGCCAGAGAAATTGAGCAAAAATCGCCGTCTCCCTTTTTTTATCTCAGACCGGGAAGTTGTCACATAGCCATCCTTTCCCATGATGCGGTTCACCAGATTCTGGAGTCCCCGATCATAAAACTCTCCCTGCTTGTCACTGTCCCAGCTATCTGGCTGCTCAATGCGAAGTAAGGGCACAAAATCCTGAGAAGGATCAAACTGCACCGGCCCAAACATCCCGTATCGATCCTGAATGGCAGGTTGATTGAACCATTGTTGAATCAGCTCAGCAGCCAACACAGAGCTGCCCGTATCTGTCGCAAGCAGTTGGATATCAATCTCTGCCTGTTCATCCTGCCGCATCAGCTCCCAATGCATGGCTATCAAACTGGAAATCTCGGCAGAGGCATTGGTGTTCTGATAAGCGGCATTGTCCATAGGCTCCCAATGAGGACCCTTTTTGCGGATGCCTGCAAACCATGATTGGCTGAGATGAGCCTTGAGTCGGCGTACCCGACGATCATGTGCTTTGTACTGTCGGGCAGTGAGTTGTTGTAAGGCTTCCAATTCAGGACGAATGTCTCTTTCTTTGCTTAGAAAAGAATTCTGATAATTGGTCAACAATGAAGTCCCTACCGTTGTAATGATGGTATATTTCATGAATGATATGGTGAATGAAGAGATGCTAAAAGAAGGTTTTTCCGCCCACTCGAAAGAAAAGCATCAACATCTTGTTTCTGTGTTCTACATATGTGCGAAATAACTGATCCCAAATCCCTGTTCAGGGAGAAAGTCTGAGAGAGACAGGCCCTGTAAAGGGGCGAGTTGAACCGGAGTATCAGATTCGAACAGATACACACTTCCGGCTGGAGCAGCGAGTCGCATCGGTTTGGGGCGTCGGCGTTTCATGTCAAATCCCCCGATATGCACAGCTTTTCCAGAACAGGCTCCCAGGAAACGCGCCGCTATGCCTAAGTGCCTCTGAAGATCTGGAATCGAGTGTTCCAGCATGGCTGGGGTAGATAGATAGACTTTGAATCTGGACACCGCTTTCTCCGGGAATTCCCACTGCCAGGGCTTCAGATCCGGGAAGTGAGAGAGATTTCGGAAATGTACCGTTTTTCCCTCCCCGCCAAGTTTCATCATGCCAGAAGATATAGATGAAAAATCTAATCCCTGAAAGCGGACCCGTATATGCAATCGGGAGACTCTTCGCATACCGACCCGGTACAATCTCCCTTCAGCAGAACTTCGGGTATAGCGGTCTCTGGCAATGCCAATTTTGGGTTCTTCAGGCACCAATGGTTGAAGCCTTTTGCCTTTGAGTGTATCCTGGGCCTCTCCAAACAGATAATCGCTGAAGTCTTCCTCTCCCATCCAGGCATCTGCCGGCGTATCAATCGGCCGACCTGCATGAGGTGCTCCCAACAGCCATCCTGGACCTGTTTGGAGACTAGAGGCGGCTGTCCCTGTTTGAAATTGTGTGATAAGATCCTTTTGCGGAATCAATTTGACCAGATCCGTGTACTCACCAACCTGCTCGCTATGCCTTTGCCCTTCTGATTTTTGTTTGTATTCTCCATATTCTCTGGGAAGGGGCAGGTAATTGCCATTGCGCTGGCCTTCAAAGCGCAAATACATCGAGCAGATGTTCAGAGCTGCTGTCTCGGATTCGATTTGCTCAAATGGAATGCCCTGAAGCAAAGCATAGGTAGACCGAATGGCTCCATAGAGGACACTTGGGGAGGGGGGAAATAATCCATCAGCCCAGCTTTCTTCCCCTAGGGAGAATGGTTTTCCGTCTCGAAAAAAGAGTGTGTCCAGGGCATCTAGTTGTAATTCTGTCATAATCGGGGACCGTTTGTATTGCGTTGGATAAAATCACAGATGAACAGGAGTTGAAAAAAGTTTCGGATTTCAGCAGGATAGAAAAGGAGCGGCTGAAGAAGATCCATGAATGTCTGACTTGCCAGCTCCTGTTCCTGGGAAGTGCCCATCCAGGCACGTTTTAGCAGACGTTTCCCTTCGATGAGGATCATCTCCTCTGAGAGATCCGGTAGGGCTTTCCCCCTGTCATCAATCATTGGACGCAGATGTTGATACCATGTGCGCAGAAAACTTGATGAGAATCCATCTGGTTTTCTCAATGTCTCAATGATCTCCTGAAGATTCCGGGAAAGGAGTTGCTGGTTTATATACCAGGGGCAGCTGGCAGAGAGCGATTCTCCGGATTTTTTGAGAATCATTAGATGCAAGCTGTCCTTCTTGCTGTTTTGAAATTGCTTGGCCTGGTGTTCGGCTTGCTGTACACCTTGCAAAACGATGCTGAGTGGGGTTTTGTAATGCGCGACGACCAGGCCTGCGCTGAAACTCAGGTTCCGTTCTGGCCGAATCCCCACATCCCCGACGGAGCTACCATCTGCGGCCAGACCTTTTTTCAGTGTCTGGTTGACCATGCGATCAAAGCCTTCCCGCAGCTGCTCCAGCACGGGGAAGAGATGGTCCAGATTGACAAATCCCAGAAAATCATCTCCTCCCGCAAAAATGGCTTTTCCTGCCGGGAGATTCAGGAAATCAAAGGCCCATGCTGCAAATCGCCCCAGATGCTCAGAGAGCAGTTGATGGAAGGTCTCCATCCGACTGCTATCCTGAAAGAAAGCAGGATCTCCATTCAACCATTTTCCCATACTGTCTCCATCAAAGCGGATCATGGCGTAATAAGAAGGACAATGAAGCCCCAATCCTTGCAAAGATCGATTCAGTGGCGCATAGGCTGATTCAAATGCTGCCAATTGCTGCTGGCGTTGGCTGCTATTCTGCGTTCGAAACAGCTGCTGTTTGCGAAAATAGGCGTCGGTATGATTTTCTGGATAAAAAAGCTGCTCATCCCCTGCAGTACCAGGCAGATGTTTCAGATGGCGGCGAAAGTCTAGCAAGGCTTGCGCATCGGTGCTTGTCGCCTGTTGAATTCGATCCAATACATCCTGCAAAGCAATGGCTGCTGTGGAAGGAAAGGCATCAAAGACCTCTGTGCCAATCCCGGGAGGGAGGAAAGCTTGCTGCGCATCAGGAAATGCCTGTTGTATGTGCTTGCCATGCACACATCGTTTGACAAAGCTCACAGCACTCAAGCCTTCTCCTGCTTGCAGGTAACGACGGGGGATATCTGGGTCCAGACATACCTCATCCGGGAGAAGATGAAGTTTTCTTCGCAATACGTTCATGGGATTGCCCTCCGTTTGGCTAGTCTGGTAAAATTTGACATTTCTTTCCCCATCAATCGCACATTTTCGTCCCATTTCTCCCACCAATACTGCCTCCACACTGTTGCGACTGTAGCGATACTGCTGAAAGGGACGATGCGATTTGATTGCACCCATGGCGCGTTCCAATTGCTGAAAGCTCTG
>JBCCGK010000183.1:0-12853 GCA_039029315.1 Bacteroidota bacterium
AATGATGTAGGGTTGAGAAGTCATCGTAAAGCCACCTGGCTGAAAGTCTGTATTTTCTGTAAAGAAATTAAATCCTCCATCAGCACCACCGATAATCTCCCCAAAGCAGCCAAATCCATTGGTGCCCGCAACGCCTCTTTCGGCAAAAGAACATCCAGATGTGAAGTTGTTGGATTCATAACGAACCCCTTCTCCATTGGTTTCGAAGCTTTCGCAGAAAGGTAATGCAACGGGTGTGGTATTGATGCTGGTAGAGATATTGATGTCTCTGGTTTGAAGATTGCTATTGTCTGTGCCATCGTTGACCTGGAAGGTGATGGTTCGGGTGGCATCACTGGCATCAGCAGCATCTGTATTTTGATAAGTAACCGATCGCAGCACTGTCTGATAATTGGCCAGAGAAGAGGTGCCAGAGAGAGACAAAATGCCAGTTGCAGGATTGTAAGAACCTGTAATTCCTCCTGAGCCAGTAAAGGCCAGCACATCTTCAGTTGCGTCGAAATTGCCAGTGATGCTGACAGTGGCGCTCTCAAGATTGATATCATCATTGTCAGAGACAGTGATCGTATTGCTCAGCTGAGTCGCAGGATCTCCTTCGTTATAATTGATGGCAGCTCCTTCAATGCTTGCCAGAACAGGGGCATCATTGGCAGAAGCAATGCCTCGAAGCCGGATATTGTCAAAACCTGGCTCTTCAGATCCATTACAATTGGTTCGAACCCGGATTTGAATGCTGGTCCCTGTAACAGGAATAGGAAGAGTGAAATCTGCAAAGGTGCCTGTTACTTCGGTGCCAAAGGGTCCAAAAGAGACGAGACTATTATCAGTATCCTGAAACAATGCTCCGCCAAGACCATTCGTAGGATTGTTCCCCCTGAACAAACCGATGATATTCCAGCCGGCAGCGTCCATATTATACTCGACGATGATAAAATCATCATTTTCCCATCTACCTTGTCCAAAACGACTGATCCCCAGCGCGATCTGCACATCGAGGCTGGAGAAGCCAGAGACATTGAAAGCATTGAGGGTTACAAAGGCATCTGTGCCTGAGAGTCCAGAAAAGACGTCTTCGCCTGCCCAGTAAAAGCTACCATCCATCGTGCCAGCTGTAATCCCGGTAGAATGGAAGGGATGCGGGTTTTGGTTGGTGCGCTCCCAGACATCTGAAAGGGCGGGATTATTGAAAGAATTGGAGGTATAACGAGAGGTCTCACCATCCGTTTCAAAGCTTTCCTGAAGCAGGGTCACCTGTCCAGGACTGAAGGACACTCCTAAGAGAAGGAGAAGGAGTAATCCCAGAGAGCGTTTCATTGTTTTCATAAAGAGACGTAAAGATTTGTGGATTTGAAGAATATATAGACGCTATAGGTGATAAATGACATATGTATCCCCCGAATCTGTCAGTCCGGGAAACAATCATTGAAAAGCTGCTGTAAGCCAGAATCTGTCATTTCAAAGCACTGAAGCCTTGAAAATGAATCTCTAATAAGGAAATAGCAGTATTGCTAAAGAGTAAGGAAGGTAAACGCGGAAGGTAGTAGTGCTGTTTTGCTTTAGTTCATGAATTTCATTAGGGAGTGAATAAGCTAATGAAATGGAAAAAGTAGGGGTTATAAAAAAAATCAATCATTCTAACAAGCCTACTTTATCCTAATCATTTGCTGGATATTGCATTTCACTACCTTTTCCTAATTGTGTTTAAGAAAAAAGCTAGACAAGTAGAACGAGCACAAGAACCTCAAAAGGAGGTAAGCAGTATTAAAATTGAGCTTCTTATGTAAATAAGGAATGTTTGCACGTGAAAGGTACAGAAAATTCAATGATTGGTCAAATTTCCATGGACAAAAAATAAATAATCCTGTTTGATGAGAGAAGGGAGGAGAGGGAAAATGAAGACGAATGCCTCTTGTTGTGAAAGAAGCATTCGCCTGGAGGAAAAAGGTCTTTTCCCCTTACTCTATTTTCTCAAAACGCAGAATGGCATCCTGGCCCTCCGGATGAAGGAATCTCAGATAGTATAGACCTGTAGGTAGGTGAGAAACAGACAGTTGGTGCCTGAGTTGCCCAACTGCTATATCGCCCTGTTGAAGAACTTGTCCCAACACATTTCTGATATCAAAGCTGATCGACTGCTGAACATGATCCGAACTTTCCAGATATAATACGCCAGCAGTTGGATTAGGAAAGAGGATGTAATGGATCTCCTGCCCATTGATCAGGAGGGATTCGATAGACATCGGATCAGCCTTAATTGTGAGGGTGATAGTGGCTGTATCGTCTGGACAAGTAGTGGTACTGGCCACGATATAGCTGATGACAATGGTTGTATCTCCGAGTCCGGCAGTTTGGAAGATATTCCCGATGCTGCTGTCATTCACATGATAACTCCCCCCCGAAATACTAACAAGTGTATCCAAATCCACACTATCTCCTTCTGTCAGGCTAATCATGGCATCCAGACCCGCATCTGTTGGAGGATCAAGCGTTGTCGTGGTGATCACCAGACTATCACAACCGCCCTGATTGGTGAACATGCTTTGCATCACGCCTACCATGCTGGAGTCGCAGGTCGTTGCGCTTAGATTTGTGGTATCATTGGTGCAAAGACTTTGAGCTGATAGACAGATGTTGTCAAAGGCAAGTTCCTCTGTCCCATTGGAAAGCACCACAATTCGATAAGTCATCGTATTCCCGGAACCCTGGAAGCTAAAGCTATAATTGGTGAATACATCCGGAACCGGATTGGCAGAAAAAGGCCCAAAGGTCGCGGTATCCTGGTCTGTGTCTTCAAATAAATTTCCTCCGATTCCAGGCGCAGCATTGTCTCCGGTAAACAGACCAACGATCGTATACCCCCCCCCATCGATGCTATACTCTACACGGAGCTGATCATCATTTTCCCATCGGGCTTCATCATCACGGCTGACCCCAAGCAGAAGATCAATCGTTATGTCCGCAAGCCCAAAGGTGCTGATATCGAAGTCCTGAGAAGTCAATGTGAATCCGCCATTGGCATCGGTATCCTCTGTGTTAAAGACAAAAGAACCGTCTGCTCCGGTAAGGACCTCTGCATAACATCCTCCTGCATCCGTTCCTTCCACTTCTCTCTCAGCAAAATTACACGTAGTAGGACGGCTGTCGAAATGGTTTGACTCATATCGAAGACCTTGTCCATCATCTTCAAAGCTTTCGCAGAAGGGTAGGACCAATGGTGTTGTATCCAAACTGGCAGATACATCGATGTCCCGACTTTGCATATTGCTGAAATCTATGCCATCATGCGCCTGAATGATGAGTGTCCTTGTTTCAGTAGAGGCATCGATGGCATCTGTATTTTGGTACATCACTGATCGGATACTTGTCTCATAATCAGCCAAAGAGGCAGAACCTTTGAGGAGCAACAAGCCAAATGTAGAATTGAAGGTGGCAACAATTCCGCCAACGGGAGAAGCGCTCAGCACATCTTCTGTAGGATCATATCCGCTCACAATTCCGACAGCGATACTATCGAGGTTCACATCATCGGCATCGGAAATCGTCAAGGTATTCGTTACCTGAACCGCCGGATCACCCTCAGCATAGGCAATGGGATTCGGTTCAATGTTCGCTAACACAGGTGCCGAATTGGTAGACATGATCCCTCTGATGCGAATGTTGTCAAAACCAATCTCCTCGGAGCCATTGCAATTGGTACGGACACGGACTTCCAGACTATTGCCTGTTGCAGGAATGGAGAAGGTGTGATCGACAAAGGTCCCTGTCACCTCTGTTGTGCTGAATGGCCCGAATGTGGCAGGATTGTTATCTGTATCAAGTTTTAAGGCTCCACCTAATGCCGCTCCAGGATTGTCTCCAGTAAATAAACCAATGATGTTCCACCCTGCTCCATCCATGTTGTACTCAATGAGGAAATAGTCATCATTCTCCCATCGATTCTGTCCAAATCGACTCATACCGATGGCGATTTGTACATCCAAATTGGATTGACCTGAAACATTGAGTGCATTGAGGGAGACAAAGGCATCTGCACCAGCTAGGAGAGAGAACACATCTTCCCCAATCCAATACCAGGAGCCATCCAAGGTTCCGCTTGTGATGCCAACAGCATGATAAGGATGCGGATTCTGATCTGTGCGATCCCAGATATCAGACAAGGTCGCATCATCACCTGAATTGGAGGTATAGCGAAGGGTTTCACCATCAGTTTCGAAGCTTTCTTGTAGAAGAGTTGTTTGCCCGATACTGATAGACATGGTCACTCCCAATACAGCATAGACCAGAAGGTTTTTGAGGATTTGAATCATTGGTAAGGAAAATTGTGGGGTATGATTGGATAAGCAATACCCGCCATCTGAACAAAGAAGACAGAGTTGCCCGATTTTAGAGGATCAGGTTACCAAGGGATGGCTCAAGTTAAAAGAAAATCTCATACGATTGGCACCTTGTCTGGATTCCTTGGCGTTTTTTGCCGATCAGCAGCGCACCAGACCATCCGATCAGATAGTCTGGTGCGTAGCGAAAAGCGCCTTTAAGTTTTGTTATGGTATTCTTTCCTTCCCACCTTCACATTCATTTCCCTACTCAGCCCGAATCGCCTCTACAGGATCAGATTGTGCAGCACGGAAGGACTGATAGCCGATGGTCAGCCATGCCACGATCAAGGCAAGACCTCCTGCCAGCAAATAGGGCCAAATGGCAAAGTTCGCCTGATAGGCAAATTGTTTCAACCACAAGCGATTCATCAACAGATAAGCCAAAGGCATTGCGAGAACGATGGCAATGACCACCAATCGCGTGAATCCCTGCGTCAACATATAGACAATCTGTTGTGTGCTGGCACCCAATACCTTACGAATGCCAATCTCCCGATAGCGTTGTTGGGCAGTGAAAGAGGCCAATCCCAGCAAACCAAGCGCAGCAATGATGACTGCTAGAATGGAGAAATAACCGACCAATGTACTTTGACGTTCCTCATCCTGATATTGCCCTTCGAATTGTTCATCTACAAAATAGTAGGTGAAAGGAAAACCGGTTCGGAGATGCTCCCATTCATTGCGGAGATAGTCAAGGGTTTCGGTGCGTTTTGAGGCATGCATGCGAACAGAAATCACATTGGCTCGCCCTTGCGTGATCAAGAAAACAATGGGAGCGATGGTCTGGTGGAGGGATTCAAAATGGAAATCCCTGACCACGCCAATGACTCTTCCCTGACGTCTGCCATAAGCAAATTTCTTGTCGATGGCCTCCTGCGGATTGTCCCACCCAATGGCTGCAACAGCGGCTTCATTGAGGATAAAGGCTTCGGTAGAATCAGAAGCGAGTTTGACATCAAAGTTTCTGCCAGCTACGATCTCTGTGCGGAAAGTAGTCAGGAATTCATGATCAACATGGATATCTGCGACACGTGTTGTGATAGGATCAAATTTTCCCTTAACCTCCGCTCTTCCACCTTGTGAGTCCAATAAGCGACCTGAAGGGACCCTGCTGGAAATACTCACATCAGAAATACCGGGTTGGGCCATCAAACGCGCTTTGATAGACTCATATTGACCATACATCTCATCATTTGAAGGCAGAACCACAATGCTCTCCTTATCGAAGCCCAGAGGCTTATTTTTCATAAATGCCAATTGCTCCTGAACAATGCCGACCCCAATGATCAGAGCGATAGAGATGGTAAATTGCACAATCACCAAAGCGGCTCTCATGCGGCCTCTGTTGGCAGGGTTGAACGGTCCACGGAGAATACTCACTGGCTGAAAACCGGATAAGTACAAGGCTGGATAACTGCCAGCAATCAATCCAGCAAAGACAGCGATGCCCACCAGAAGCAATAACATGCCCCCATCCTTGAAGGGATTCAGAGACAAATGCAGATCAAAGAGGGGATTGAAGATCTGGAGTCCGGCGACCACCATTCCCACTGCCAGAACCAAGGCGATCAATGCCAGGACGACTGATTCCAGCAAAAACTGCCGGATGATGCTCAGCCGTTGCGCACCAACTACCTTTCTCAGGCCGACTTCCTTGGCTCGCTTGCTGGATTGAGCGGTCGATAGATTGATGAAATTGATACAGGCAATCAGGAGGATGAGTGCGGCGATGAAGCCAAAAACATAGACCGTGGTGATGTCTCCATTGGCTTCGATTTCAGAATCCAAATTGGAATGTAGGTGAATACTGGTGAGCGGCCAGAGATGGAGTTTGTTGAAAACTGAAACAGCTACACCATTTCGTTCTCCCATGTGCTTGTCAAGAAATCCTGGCAGCTGAGCGGAGAGATCTGCTGGATCATAGCCTTCAGGCAACAAGAGATAGGTTGCATAATTGTTGCTGCCAAAATTCTGCATCAGGTTCTCTCTGCCAAAGAAATTTTCTACAGTTTCGAAGGAGCAGAGAAAATCAAAATGGTAGTGAGCATTGGGGGGGACATCCTCAACCACGGCGGTAATTTTGATGTCCATCATGTTCTGATAATTCAGCACTTCTCCTACCACATCTGTCTTCTGAAAATATTTTAGGGCCGTACTCTCTGTCAAGACTACTGCATTGGGCTCAGTCAAAGCCGTACTGAGGTCTCCTTCTATTGTCTGAAACGTGAACAGCTTGAAGAAATCTTCATCGGCAAAGAAAAAATTGGATTCTGAAAAACTTCGCTCTCCCAGCGAGATGAGGGGACTTCGTCCGTCCTGCAAGAGACGGACAGAATGTTCTATAATGTGAGGGAAGTCATTTTTGAGCAAAGGGCCGAAAGGGGGAGCCACGTGTCCAAGGTGTAGCGTGCTTTCACCGGCCTGATTGAACCATTGGCGGGAAACCCGATAGATTCGATCAGATTGTTCGTGAAAGCGATCAAAGCTCAACTCATAGCGCACATAGAGTGTGATGATAATGCAGGCAGCCATACCGATGGCCAGCCCCAGAACATTGATCATGGTGAAAGCAGGCCGTTTGGCCAAATTTCGAATGGCAGTAGTGAGGTAGTTGCGAAGCATGGAAGAAGTCGTGTTAGTTCATGTCGAAAGACAAGAGAAAACGGCATGAAGTTCAAGCCAAAGTTGCGAAAAGTTCAAAATCCAATGGGAACTGTTTGAGAGAGTCCTGTGCGGTTGACTCCATTCATATGTAGGAAATCAGGACAAAGTCGCAAAAACGCCTGCAAGATTAACTCGCAGGCGCCTATTTACATTCTTGGCTAACAATGTACGAATAGATGTCAAATGGATGGATTGGTTATCAGGATCGACTTAGCTTTTCTCAACCTTCAATCACTTTCTTGTATAGAAACAGATCCGTTAATTTGCCGTATATCGTATAGTTTGTTTCATCCTTTTCAGCACACCAATCAAATGCGACTTTTTTACTTTTTTCTTCTGCTAGGCCTTGCTACCTCAGTGGTTGGACAATATTCACCTGAGACTTCTGCTTTTCTTACAGAATTGCGAAAGGCCCGATATCTGTTCACAAAGGAATATGAAACCATCACCTCTGATCATCCTGATGATGAGGAAGTTCTTTGGCGCCTGTATCGACATTATCATTGGCGAGACAGCATACACCAATATGTGAAAGTGAAACCTTCTTTGAAGGTTCATGGGGCACACAAGCGAACTCTTACGGTGATTGATTGTGCCAGAAAAGCCCATTTTGTCCCTGACTCCATCATTGAGGACATGACCAACAGAACCCTGGACCTACGTGTCAGAGACTCAGGCAACGCGCCTCTCTATGAAGATGTTGAGGTCTTCAAGTATCTATATGAATATCAGCGATATCGGCAAAGGATGTTGGCTGAAGTTCCAATGGCCTATTTGGATAGTCTGCGTCAATTGGGCCTGTTACCAGCTTCTTCAGATCTCACCTTTGCTCATGACAAGCATTGGTCTCGGATTCAGGTGCTGAATCAGATAGATCGGGCAATACTGGTTCGTGCAGATACCCTCAAAGAGAACTTGGCCAATGCGTATCGGTATGGCATGGAGCAAGTTGCCAAACTAGATCCCAGACTGAGTTTTACGGATTTTTCTTTTGAGATTGTTCAAAGAGAAAGTGAGGGAGGGACCATTGACCTGGCACAGATCTCTTTCACCTGTGCGAACACCAGATATCGATATTTGAACAGTTTGGCTAATACCTATGATTCTACCCTTGCACCGATGCTGGGAAGTTCTTTCTACCAAATCTTCAACAGAATTCTGGTAGAGAACGACATCCCTTATCGCTTGGTCTTTTTGACTGATGGAGGGGCTGATATGCCAAAGCTGTCCTATTTCAGTGGGGTTTACCCGCTCTTGTTGGTGACAAAAGACGAATGGGAGTTTCTGAAGGCCCCCTCTTCCTTTCCTTATTTATTGGAATTCTGGGATCACCAGTGGTACAAGATCAAGGTATCAGCTTACGAAAAGGTTTTTGATATTTTATCCAAAAAAGAGATCCAGGACAGATCAGAGATGCTGGAGGCGGCTGGATTTTATCGAACATTCACGCCAGATGAGCTTGCTTCATCCAGACGATACTGGCAGCAAAATTTTGTCTATTCTACGCAATCTTTATGGGAGTTTGAAAGCTTGATTGTTACTGGACATGAGGATGGGTTTGAGTTATCCATCCAGGAGAAGCTGATGGAGTTCAGCGACAAATCTTACGACTTATTCCAAATCATGGATACCTCCTCTCTTGAATGGGTAGATCAGGATACCATAGAGCTGCGCATTCAATGGAGAAATGAATCATCTGATCATCAAATCAGCAGATCGGACCTGGAAGACGCAAATTTTTTGGCGGACTGGATCAATTCTCTCATGGCTAGCCGGGAGTTGGATGCGCGTTTTTACAAAATCGATCCTTACTATCCTCTGGGGGGAAGCAGCTATCCATGTTATGTCTTGTTGAGTCCAACTCAGTATCAATTACTCAAGGATCATGGATGGGCAAACTTTATGGATTAATCATAAAAAACGCCTGCAAGCCCGAAGCTTGCAGACGCCCTAAACACCTTTGGTTGTTTTTCTTTTATGCAGGTGAGGTTTACTTGATGTTTTGCTTGTGTGTGCCTGTGTTGATTCAAAAGAACAGCCTGCTGATCTCTTTTGATAGGAAAAAAGTCTAAATACCCCTTCTGCATGAGTGAAGGGAGGGAATCTATGAGTAAAGAAAAACGCTTGTGGGATATGGCATTATCTTGCTCGATTTTCCCTGGTAGATGTGGAAGGCAATAATAGGGATAACAAAAAATGAGCAGCTACGAGGTTTCGCAGCTGCTACTACATCAAAAGAAATATGCTTTTCCCTTTTGATACACTGTTGGTGTTATATAGTAAGAGGAATTGGGAGGCCAAATTGCATGGCCGATGCACCAAAACAGAACAAATACCTTATAAGAGAAGCTGCAGTGCCTGTTTGGATAGAAAAAATTTTGAGAAGCAAGGCCAACATACACAGCAAACTGTTGTTGAGTAGGGTCGTCATGTAGGATTTGTTGGTATTCCCTGAAGTCATAATAAGAGCTTTTGGTTTGTGTTCAGGGATAAATAGCCAATCTTTTTTGAGGATTTCTGCGATAAATGAGTCAAGCCCTCTCCTGGATGAGCGAATCCCAATAGATATTGAGTGAAGAGAATCGCGGAATCCCTCTATTTGGGGGAAGCAAGGACTGAAAAATCTCGAATGGCAACCTTCGTCCTTCTTCCTGCATCAGTCTCCACCCGCAGCTCTCCATCCAATTGCATGCAAAGTAGATGGATCAGACGCGATCCAAAGGATGTTTTTCCTCCAATTACTGAAATCCCTCCTGAGCCCACTCCATCATCTGCTACCATAAGCTCCAGCGTGTTGCGATCATTCAGCTCCAGTGATAAGCGGATTTCACCACTTTCTCGATGCGTGAAGGCATATTTGAGGGAATTGGTGATGAGTTCATTGGCGATGAGGCCGAGAGGCACAGCTGTATCGACGTCTAGCTCCAATTCAGGCATGTCTACAATCAGTTGGATGCTTGTCTCTCGGTCTCCCAATGTATCGATCAGGCTTTTGCCCAAAGTTGTAAGATAGTCTTTCATTTCTACACCGGACAAATTCTCTCGCTGATACAGTTTTTGGTGAATCATCGCCATAGATTTGACGCGATGCTCACCCGCTGCGACAACTTTTCGGACAGCATCGTCTTCGATGTGGGAGCTTTGGAGGCGAAGCAAACTGGAGATTACCTGAAGATTATTTTTGACTCGGTGGTGAATTTCTTTGAGCAGGGTTTCGTTTTGCTGATTTTTTTGTTCGATTTGATTGTTTTGGCTTGCCAGAAGGACATTGGTGCGTCTTTTCCTTCGATTATTTTGAAACAAAAGAAGCGCAATGATCCCAATAGCTAGAATACCCGCCATTGCGACCCACAGCAATATTTGTTGCTGCTGTTGTCGCTGTTCCAAAAATTCGTTTTGTGCTTCGACTTTCTCTGTTTCATATTTGGTGCGAATGTCTGACATCCGTTGATCGGCATCGGCATTGAACAGACTGTCACTCAATTCCTCATAGGCAATCCGATAGAGATAGGCTGAATCAAACTGTCCCAGCCCTTCATATGCCTCCGATATTCGTAGCAGTGGTTCAGGAGCATCCCGTTTATTACTAAAACTTCGATCCAGTGCCGCAACTTCTTTTAAGACACTTAGTGCCTCCTCAAACCGATCTGTTCTGACCAGGACATCGCCGACATTGGCCATCAGTGCCCGATCCAGACCAGAATAGCCATATGGTTTGCCCAGCTCCAGTCCTGTGGTATAATCAAGGTAGGCAAGCTCAAAATCACCTGCCAGCTTATAAATATTTCCTCGGGAATTCAGATTGATGGCAATGTCCAGGCTATTGCCAACTTGTTCAAAAATTCCAATCGCCTTGTTCTGAAATTGTAAAGCTTTTTCAAATTGCTCAAGACGTGTGTAATTCGCCGCCGTTGTGGTCAATACATCAGCAAGGACAATAGAATCCTGACTTTCTTCGGCATGTTTGACTCCCTGAAGTGCATATTCAAGAGCTTCTTCAAATTTGTTTTGGGTATTCAGACTCTCTGCTGCTTTCGAAAGAGCGACTGCCATGCCCCTTTTCTGGTTCAGACCTTCGTATAGGCGAAGACATTCAAGGGCATGAAAGAGCGAACTATCGGCATTGCCTAAATACAGATGGGCATAATGGAGCTTCGCATAAGTTTCAGCCAGATGAAGGGAATCATTTACTCCTATATAAATTCCTCGTGCAAGTTGAAAGTGGACCAAAGCCGAATCCAGTTCTCCCAGATTGGCAAAGGTTCTGCCGATGACCAATTGTGCGTACCCAATGTGTTCGGTAGAGCCAAATTGGACTGCCAGATCCAGGGCTTGTTTGCATAATTCCAGGGCAACAGATAAATCGGTATCATTATATCCCTGTGCCTGGGTCAACAGGGAATCAATCTGCTCTGTCTGTGCTTTGAGTGTATGAGGGATGGCCCAACTCAACAAGCATCCAATGAACAAGACCCATTTTCTGTGTATTCCCATTTTTCAGAGTATTTTGAAAACACAACATACAAAAAGATATCATTCTATTGAGTGAAGGAGGGCGAATTCGTGGATGCTGAGATAGATCCGTCTGGGATCATTCCACTCAATCTTCATCCTGGCTTCTAGCTGAATCAACAATAAGTCAATCAACTGCCTGCTTACTTCCGGCCAGCTAGATTGAAGGGGGAAAGGACTGAGCTGAATCGAACAATCAAGCGCTTTTGCAGAAGCAATATTCAGGCTTATCTCTATGGAAAGAGGAGTAGGAACAGACTGCATGTGATTGACAGATAGCTGGAGCAGTTCATTGATGAGTAAACCCAATGGAATCGCTGTGTCCAAATCCAGAAACACAGGGCTCATCTTGACAGAGCTGGAATTTTGTCTGCTGAGATCGAATATGCTGGCAAGCAAATGTTGGAAGAAGGCCTTCATGTCTACGCCTGTAACCCGACCTCTGCGAAGCTGATGTTCATGAATCAAGGCCATCGATCTAAGCCGATATTCTCCTCCCTTCAGAATTTGTCGGGCTTCGAGATTCTCTACATGTGCAGACTGTAGCCGAAGAAGACTGTACATCAATTGCAGGTTATTTCTCACCCGATGATGTACTTCCGAGAGGAGGACTTTATTTTCCCGGGTCTTGTGGAGTAATTCTCGCCTACGCTGTCTGTTTCTAACAAAGAAAAACAACAATAAGCTACAAGAAAGGACCAACAAGCAAGCAACTATAGTAGTCAGATTCAAAATACCGAGATCATAGGGAATGAGCAATATCATGCTAGCTGTAAAGAGACGTTAGAAGAAAGTCTCAAAGCAGCTTCAAATTCAAAAGAAAAAAAGTGTGAGTGTCCCATATGACTGAGTGAAGACTAAGGATGGGTGAGGGAATAAGATTGCCGGTATAAGAGACTGTTTTGGAATCTGTGCTGAGAATTTTTATGGGGTGTTTTTTTCTCAGCCAAGGCCCTTTTTTGTTCTCATAGCGGTGCTATGGGAACAAAAAAAGCCGCAGAATGAGGAAAAAATACGCATACAAAAAATAAGTAATAGATTTCCAAACAGTAGACATTATCACGAATGAATTTGAGAGGAATTCGATATCAACTCTTTTGCCTCTAATTGCACATAATTTTTCTCTACAAAACCATTCGTGATAATCATTAGTCTCTAAGTTTGACTTTGTCGATTTTTTACAGGAGAAAAATCCTCCCATATGCTCTGGAAATCGTCTTTTTTAATTAATGAACTTCGCTGTTTTTGGGTGATGTTGATTAATTCTCATTGAAAATTTATTCACAACTGTACACTTTTTA